>JAVBNL010000042.1:0-62678 GCA_031551515.1 Desulfovibrionaceae bacterium | reverse complement strand
CTATGGTCTTCTCGCCGGAAAGGGCTGCCAGGGCCACCCTGGCCTTGAAGGCGGGGGCGTGATTCTTTCGTTTGGACATCTGTGTTCTCCTCGTCTGGTTGAGTAGCTATCACATCTGTCCGATTTTTAGGGAGCACTTCTGAATTCTGTCGAAAATAATCGGGAGTCCGCCTTTTATCAGGAACGAATAAAACCAACACTCCATCGGCATCTAAAATTGAGGCGCATTCATTTATGAAACCAATAAAATCAGGAGTATGTTCGGCAACATGAGAAGCCAATATCCAGTTAAACCGTTCATGTCCCACCAAATCTGCGTACGGCTCGCCCCGCCACACGAAGTCGACATCTTCCACCTTTGACAAATCATATTCGGAATTGGGAAGGTCGTGATATTTAGCGAGCAACCCTTCTTTTGATTCATGGTCAAGGGTTTTCACCTTGTACCCGTGGCTCTTAGAAAAAATCGGATTGAAACTGGGGCCTATTTCCAGGCCAAGCACGCCTGTATCTATATATTTTTGAATACTCTCTTTTTTGCTTCGCGAAAAAATACTCATGATGAAGACACCACCAGCGTTTGCTTGAGCCACTCTTTCAATATCTTTTTGCAGTCGCGCAGCAAGACGAGAGCCTTTTCCTGATCATAGCGGATACCCGTAAAATTGTTCACGCCGACGATGCTTTTCGCCCTTTTTACGGCGAGGATGTAGCATTTCGCGTACGCAACCAGAATACGCTTCCTGGCTGCTGCGCTCAGTTTACTCAAAAAATTGTGCAAACCCGAAGAATAAAAAGGTCCCCAGATCTGCTTGAACCCCTGCGCGTGGTAGAAAATCAGCGGCTTGCCGTTGACGGTCACGGCGCCTTTTGTTCCGCTGATCGCCGCATCAGCCAGATTCCAGGGCGCCACGCCGCCGCCGGGGTGCTGCATGGCGTGCACGCCCGCGAACTTTTGCGGGAAATAGTCCAGGTATTTCTGGTCCGCGAAACGGTCCGGCTCCAGTTCGTCCTTGCACCATTCCAGGCAGGCTTCGCGGTACCACTCCAGGCAGGCCGAGGCTTCCGGCGTGTTGCGAAAGGTCATCCAGCTCACGTTGTACAGCCCGTATTTGGCGAGGTCCGCCAGGTGCGCCGCGAAGCGGTGCGGCGTAATGATGACCGAAGCGCCCGCCGCTTCTTCAAAAATCGGCTCCGGCGAAGAGAAAAACATCATGTCCGCGTCAAGGTAGGTGATCTCTTCGAGCCCCCCTCCCCGCGTCAGCAGATACCGGGGCAGGCAGGGCGTGATGGTGAAATAATATTCGATCAGGCTGCGGGTCTGCCGTGTGGCGGCCAGTTCCGGGTCCGCCGCTTCAAGCTCCGCCAGGCGGATCAACGAAACATACGGATAGGCCAGCGCGGTCAGCGCGGCGCGGCATTCGTCGGAAAGGCAGAGCACATGAACGAGCGCTTCCGGGCAGTGTTCATGCAGACTTTCCAGCATGACCATGCCGCGCGGCAGGTAATTGTGGTCAAAATAGGTGCAAAAATGGCGCGCGCTCACAGGTACTGTTCCAATCTGGGCGCGAAATAGGCGAGGGTGCGTTTCAATCCTTCCGCCAGAGGCACGGCGGGCTTCCAGCCCAGCTCGTCGCGGATACGCGCGTCTTTGGAATAGTAGTCCCCAATGTCGATTTTCTTGCGTTCCGCCGGGAATTCTTTCAGCACGAAACTGCCGCCGCCCTGCGCCGCGATGAGCGCGTCCGCCAGTTCCCGCAGGCTGACCACGCCGTCGCCGCCCAGGTTGTACACGCGGCCGTCCGCCTTGGGCGAGCCCGCGGCCAGCAGCAGCGCTGCAACGCAGTCATCCACATAGGTGAAGTCGCGCAGCTGCTCGCCGCCCCAGACTTCAAAGGGCTTGCCTTCCAGCACCAGGCGCACCCAGATGCCCACGAAAGTCTGGCGGGCGTCTTTGATGCGCATGCAGGGGCCGTAGGTGTTGGTCAGGCGCAGCACGGTGGAGCGGATGCCGTACACGTTGTTGTACAACAGGTGGTACCATTCCCCGGCCACCTTGTGGATGCCGTTAATATCCACGGGGCGGATGGGGTGCTCTTCATCCACCGGCAGGTAATCCGGACGGCCGTAGATCTGGCGGGTGCCCGCGAAGACGATTTTCAATTTCGGATTGTGCGCGCGGCAGGCTTCAAGGATGGAAAGCTGCGCTCTGGCGTTGATTTCCAGGTCCGTGAAGGGGTCGGCCATGGAATCCATATGGCTGGTCTGGCCCGCCAGGTTGAACAGAAAATCCTGGCCCTGGATCAGGTGGCGCATGGCGTGCGGGTCGCGCACGTCGGTGATGTTCAAAAAGACTTTGTCGCGAATGCCTTCCAGGTTGGCGAAATTGCCGCCGTATTCCGGAATGAGGCTGTCCGCAATGGTCACCGCGGCACCGGCCGCCACAAGGCGGCGGGCAAGGTTGGCGCCGATGAAGCCCGCCCCGCCGGTGATAAGAACCTTCGCCCCTGCGAAATCCATTGCCGCTCCTTAGAACATTTAACGCTTGAAATAGTCGCTTAACGGCGAGCCAAGTTGATTCGGACCATCCTGGCCCTCACCCCTTCGGGGCGGCTTCGCCGTCCAATTCCGCTGTCCTGCGGAATTGTCGCCTGCTCCTATTTCGCGGCAAGGATTTGCAGACAAATCCTTGCAGAGCAATTGACTCATTCCATTCGTAAATTGCTCTATGCGCCCGCTTTAGCCCATGCCTGCGCGGCCGCGCAGACCCGCTCCACCTCGGCCTCGCCAAGCTGCGGAAACATGGGCAGGCTGACCAGTTCGGGCACGATGCGCTCGGTCACGGGCAACCCCTTGGGCGGCAGTAGGATACGCCCTTTGTAGGCGGGTTGCAAATGCACGGGCTGCGGGTAATGGACGGCAGTGCCTATGCCCTTGCCGCGCATGAATTCCATAAATTTGTCGCGACCGTTCGCGCAGCGCGCCACATAGAGGTGAAACGCGGGTTCCGCCCAGGGCGCGGGCGCGGGCAGAATCAGGCCGCATCCTGCAAGGCCGGAGGCATACGCCGCGGCAATGCGCCGCCGGGCGGCGTTGTCTTCATCCAGAAAGCGCAGTTGTATGCTGAGAATCGCCGCCTGCACCGGGTCAAGGCGGCTGTTGATGCCGCACACGGCGCTGATGTAGCGGTCTTTCCAGCCGTACTGTCGCAGAGCGGCCATTTCAGCGGCCAAGGCCGCGTCGCTGGTGGCCACGGACCCGCCGTCGCCCAGCGCGCCCAGATTTTTGGTGGGGTAAAAGCTGAAGGAAGCGGCTTGGCCGATGCCGCCCGCCATTGTGCCTTTGTACCGGGCGCCGTGGGATTGGGCGCAGTCTTCCAGCACGGCCAGACCGTGATTTGCAGCCACGGCCATAATGGCGTCCATGTCGCAGGGGTGGCCGTACAGGTGCACGGGGATGACCTCGGCGCAGGCCAGATCCGGCCGTTCAGCCTGAACGCGGCGGATGGCCTCTTCCAGCGAAGCCGGGCTCATGGTGTACGTCGCTTCGTCGATATCCACCAGCACGGGCACGCCGCCTGCCCGCTCGATGGCGGCGACAGTAGCAACGGCTGTGTGCGACACGGTGAACACCGCCTTGCCCGGGCCCACGCCCAGGCCGCGCAGGGCCAGCTCTATGGCGTCCGTGCCGTTGGCGCAGCTGACGGCATGGCCGAGGCCGAGATACGCGGCAAAAGCTTTTTCAAAAGCTTCCACTTCCGGGCCGAGAATATACTGCCCGCTGTCGAACGCGCGGGCCACGGCGGCCAAAATTTCTTGCTGCCGCAGCACATACGCGGCGCGGGGGTTGGCAAAGGGGATGAAGGGGGTGGTCATGGGGCGACTCGCTTGGCAAAAATCATGTTATCCATGTACGTATTCGTGTTCGTGGGCGTTATGGCGGCAAGAATCGTCGCGAACAGAGAAACCGGGGCGAACAGCAGCGTTGTCAGCAAAAGCTGCACAACCGGTTTGCGCGAACCGAGACGCAACACATCATGCAACCAGGCTAAAAAAAGCTGCGCCGGAGCGCGGCAGTCGCTCAACAGCCGCTCCTGCGCCAGCACTTCAAAGCCGTTCTCTTCCAAAAGTTTCCGTAGCCCATTCGTGGTGTAGCGCTGAAAATCATAAGGCATTTCATGTTCCGGCCACATAAAAGGCACGGTGAACAGCAGCGCACCGTCAGGACGCAAAATCCGCGCCCATTCCTGCACTATCCTTTCCGGGTTGGGCACGTGCTCGATGGTCTGCGTGGACAAGACGCTGTCGACGGAAGCATCGTCCAGGGGGATGGTTTGCCCGTCATAAAAGATGTCCGCCCGCTTGTGCAGCCGATTTTCCGGGCTGTCATACTCCAGGCCGGTATATTTTGTTGCGGAAGCCAACAGATCACGATAGGGACCGGTGCCGCAGCCGAAATCAAGCACCGTGCCCGTGAGGCGCGGACCGTATTCGCGCAACTTCGCATACAGCGCCCGGCGGCAGAGCCAAAAGGGATTGACCAGAAAACCCCAGGCCGTGGGGTAAAACTGGTTGGCGTCGATAAAGGAGCGAAGCGCATTTTTACATTGGTGCAGCATGTTATTCCTTACGCACAGCGACGAACCCGTAAAAACCGGAAGGATCGATGTGGGTGCTGTGGTTGGGCAGGCAATGATAGCGCTTTTCCAGAATACGATCCACCCGGCTTCTATCCAGCCAGCGGCAGGGGTAACTTGCCGCATAAATCTCCGGCGGCACGATCTGTACGGTTATCCGTTCGCCGCTTTCCGCAAAGGGGGTGCGGTCCAGAATGATCGCTTGCGGATTAAACGCAACCGCCTGTTCCAGCGAGGCATACGGATCTTCCATATACTGCAGCACGCTGGAGAATAAAACCGCGTCCACAGGGCCGGCCTCGGCGCAGGCTTGCATGGTGGGCCAGAAACGCAACTCTTCTGTGCTGAATTCTTCCTGCCCGCAAGCAACAAAATGAGGCTGCTCCACAATGTTCCAGGACAGTGCATCCAGCTTTTGCAGCAAGGGTCGGTGCTGCATGTAGGTGCTGCCGAACGCGCCGCCGAAATCAAGCACCCGCAAGCGGCCTTTGTTGGCGGCCGCAACACTCATCAGCGCCGCAACCAGGGGCAGGTTGTATTCCTCATGATAAAAAAGAACGGAATCTCGCTCCCACAGGGCTTTTCCGTCACGCACGGCGCGGGCCGCATCGCGGACCTTCAGAAAAATAGCTTCCCGGTCATAGCCTTCGGACGCCGCGACAGCGCTCTGCCAGTCCGGGTAGTCGCCCTGCCAGGAGAGAGATTGGGCGGCATCTGAACGGCGGCGCAGTTTTTGGAGAGCGCGCAGAAGGATGGGGGGGAGGCAGTCTTTAACAAGCGCTTTCCATTCGATTTTGGAAGAACCCGCCATTTTCGCGGAACTATGATAAAAATCTTTCTGGGCTTGCCGCATCAACGCACTTTCTTCCACAGGCTGCATAGCGACAATGACTGGCATTTTTGCAAGGACGACTTCAAACTCCCGATTTACGCCGCAATGCGTACCCGAAGCATCCAGACCTATATTCTTTACAAGAGAGCGCCCAGGGTGCAACGTGTACATCCCCGCAAGAAAAGCAGATGCGTGCCAACGCACGGCCCAGGAACTAATTTTGCCTTCTTGCGTAGCCCGCAGCATATCCGTGTAGCTGTAGGCGCCCTCCAGATCAAAAGCATCATTCAACCCGCGCTGCCGCAGCCGGGTCAACAGCTTGCCCGCATCCGGCTCAAAAATATCCCACGCCCGCTTCCAGGTCGCCCAGCCCCAACAGTCCGCCCCACGCAGGAAAAACGTTTCCGGCGGTGATTGAACCGTGTGCGGAAAACACCAGCCGTGAATTGAAGCGACCTCAGGAACCTCGGCGTAGGCCTCCAACCCCTCGTTCATATAGCGCAAAAAATGCGGCGAGGTGACCATATCGTCTTCGAGGACGATCACACGCCCATTCGCGGAGACAAGTTCCGTCACGCCCGCGATAATGCTGGCTGCCAGACCGTGGTTCTTTCCCCTCTCGACAACAGCACAGGAGTGGAAGCCGGGCGCGGCACGCGCAACGGCGCGCACGGCGTCCGTTTTTTCTCGTTCGGCATCATTTCTGGGGCCGTCGCAAAAGATGGTCAGATCGGTTTCGGGTGCCAGGCCGTTGGCGGCAAGGGATTCAAGAGTCCGGCGTAAGTGGTCAGGCCGGTTGAAGGCGAAAAGGACTATGGGAGCGGGCATGGCATATCCCGACTAACGAGTGATCTGTTTATCCCACATAACGTCAAAAGGCAGAGTCTGGCTGTCTGAGGCATAAAAATATAAATTATGCCTCGCTGGATATGTCGTTTCAAAAACTTTTACTTTTCCAAAATATGGGGAAAGAAATCGGAGCAAATCTTCTTTTGATTTAAACTCATACTCGTGATCACTATGGCTTAATTTACCGTCTGAATTTTCAACTATCGTATACCCCGAAAGGACTCCCCCCTCAGAAAGTCTTTCTTTTATCCCTTGCATAATAATACTTATTTCATTTTCCGTGAAATGTTCTATCGCCGCATCCCAAATAATATTATCAAACTTGTCGTGCGGCATATCACAACGGATATCGCCAAAAATATATTCTATTTTTGCGTTTTTAAAATTCTTTTTGGCCAGCCGGATCGCGTCAGCATCAAAATCCACGGCCTTTATGCTACCGGCTCGGACGGCATAAAAATGATAGGCGTTAAACCCGTCTCCGCAGCAAAGTTCCAGAACTTTTGCGCCTTGCTCCATAGCCAACAGAGAAAAAATTCCCCGTTCCCACGGCAAAGGATTGCCATATTTTCCCCATTGCCAGTATTGATCTAAAAAATGGTCATAATTTTCAGGGGAGGGTGAAACAGCCCACTCAATAACGTGCTGGCAATAGTGGGTCACGGATGAAAGTTTCCGCACAATACGATTGATGTATTGGATAAGAGCTCGTGCTCCAAATCTTCTGGAAACAACAAGTATCTTATAAATTAGATTTCGCACTGTAATTTCCTTATTAATCAGGCTCAATAATCCGGGCTAACGTACTCCGGAGCTTACGGATAATTTTTTGAGAAAAGAACAGAAGCGCATTTTCTTTTCGCAAAGACAGCTGCTTATCGACAGCAAAGCGGTCCATATCTTCAACAACGGATAATCTGGGAAGCATGATGTTCGAAGAAAATTGTTTTTGCCTACGGACTGAAAACGCGAAATGGCCTTCCCAAAGCACCATGGTATTAAGATAAGGTGCCCTTATATACTCCAAACCCGCAATTGCCCTCTCCCTATGCGTACGAGGAGAACAAGTCATATCCACAAGTATGGAACTGCCAATACCTTCCCTTTCTATCTCTCGGTATTCCGTAAAAACCAATTCCCCATCCAGGCACTCAACCGCCCAGAGATGATTGGAGGCCTTGGCGGTCGCAAAAAAAGTATCTTTGCCCCGGTTCGGGCATTCAATATAACCTCGCTTGCCGATACGCATCAATTCGCGGCAAGCAGCTTCAGGGTCGGTTACATGCTCAAGCACATGCGAACAGTAAACAAAATCAAATTCCTTATCACCAAAAGGCGTTTTTTCGACGCTGCACTCGAAAACAGGCTTGCCGTCCACATGCTTGAAGGGCACTCCAGCCCGCCCCACCATGTGGTCCGTTGTGGAGATATCCGCCAGATGCGTGGCCAGCGGGAAGGGAATATGCCCGCTGCCCATGTCCAAAACCTTGTCGACCGACTTGATGCCGAAATCGAAATAACGGCTCTGGTATTGGCCGTAACGGCTTTTATCGGGCATTTTTTGCGCAATGTCGTATGCCATAGCCAGAAGCCGTACTGACTCCTGAGGCCAAATCGGCAGCGCCGCTTCAATACGATCCAGAGCCTTGCTATACGCATGGCGGTCAAGATTTTCTGAAATCCTCGCCAAACATTGAGATAAGGTAACTTTCGGCATATCCGCAGCAGTAATTTTCTCCATAACTCCTCAATGCGATGATCGCACAGCCTTAAAGCAGATACTCAGGAAACTCAGCCAGCAGGCCCGCCTGGCGCACCAGCAGCCGTGATCTCCGCTCTTGAATGGCTCCATTCTTCATATAAAACACTGTGGTATTATCAAACGCTATTACGCAAAGATTCGGATCGCTTTCCGTTTTCATTCTCAATTCTTCATTGCGAGTTGTATCCGCCAAGACCTTAAAACAATATGGCTTGCGAGAAAATATTTCCTTTTTCCCCAAATGAATAGCCGGTGCAGGTTTTGGCGCTGTATTGCTAAGTGTTTCCAAAATATTTTTTATTTGCTGTTTCACGCCTTGAGGCAAGCCCTGCTTAATCAGAGCCTTGCAATCGTCGAGCATTTTCTTCAGATAGGGCACGCTTTCCATCCCCACCGGCGGATAAAATGTGTTGTGGATAAAATAACACAACTCCCGACAAATAGCTTTCGTTTCGTCAGCCTCTGAACGGGATGCACTCTCTTGCTCGAATAGTTGCAACTTGTAATCAAGCAGCTCAAACTTGCAAAGAAAGAGGTCTCTCAGCAATTGCGTATGCTTCTCGTCAAGAAAAAGCGTCGGGTCTTGCGTTATATCAGGGAGATCGCTTCCGATAAATTCGCGCAAATCAAGAGTGGGGAGTTCGAAAAAAAAATAGTTGAAGCGGATGGCTCTGGCCAAGGTAGAAAAGTCGTATCTTCTCTGAAGAGTCTGGGTAACAGCATTAAAATATTCTTCTTCCGACGCGGGAATCTGAATAAAATCGTCGTCAGGATAATGTAGATTTTGAGCGGTCGCAATAACCGGTATGCCTATACGCGCCAGCTCTCTGCCCATTGTTGACCAACTCACCAAAACAAGATCGGCCAGTTCGGCAAGGTCATAACTTGAAACAGAATCTTGCGGCCAAATAACGCGGCACCGGTCGGGCAGATCATGCAAGGCTTGTTTAAACTCTTCCAAGTGAGGAGAGGCTATGCCCGACCTTTGATCCAGTCCAAGCCTGGGATGCATACGGATCACCAACTGCAAGTCTTCGCGGTGACTCACATACGCGCAGAGTCTTTTTAACCAAAGAATCTGATCGGGAAATACATCAGCTGTAGTGACCGGATACCCGTCCAATCGAGCAAAAAGTTCTGTTGTTTTTCTTTCATCCGGACTGCTTGTGTATAGAACAAGCGTTTTATGGTTCCTGTCAAGACCTAATTTATCGTATAAAGAATCCGGATCAGAGTTCTTATCAGGTGAATATATATGCACATTTCCTTTAATGTAATTTCTAAAAAAAACATCATCCCAGCAACTTTCAACAGAGTCCGCATCAATGAAAATATTTCTATGGATCTTCCATGCTTGCCTCAATTTAGAAAATAAATGTAAATATGGTTCAGAATAAATACGCAAGCGCCCGTAGTCGTATCCATTGAGTGCGGATGCTGTATGGTATGACGTCTTGATGTCATTCTTTTTACATACCCAATTACTTGCTATTTCCGGACAATACTCTTGCCCGTAAATAAAGGCCTCAGGATGCAATTCAGCTATAATATTTTGCGTTATCATACACGATTCAATTGCTGTCGCGAGACATTTCGCCATCAAAGCGAGCCTGTCTCCTGAAAACTCCAGACTGTCATCTTTTGTGGCTAAAGAAACACTCTTAAATGCTATTTTTCCAACAGGAATTCCTTCGTATTCGTACAATATGGGATCTTTTAAAGCGTCTTTAACCACTCCTGCGACTTCACCCAAAAAAGAGCTAGAGATGAATTCTTCAAAATTCAAAAGTGGAATTTTATATTTTTTTGACAATATTCCTGTGTGGCGCTGACATTCTAAACAATTTTTTATTTTTGCTTCAGAAGGAATATCTATTATTTGCGGGTTTGCATCAAAGACAGCACAACGTGTCAGCTGCCCAGAACACCGAGTAAGGTAGCCTTTTTGTCCATATTTTACTGCCGAACCGGCAAAAATTGAAATATTCCTTGAAAAAGGATAAATTGCTGTTTCGGCAAGGAAATAAATCACTGGCTTCATAACATATCACTCGAGGCTCACAGCCTTCATGCTGTTTTCTCTAATGTTTTTTGAATTATAACTGTTAGTCTCAACTGTACGCTATTTTTATATGTTTTACAGAAATAATACTATTTTTTTCTTATTAACATAGGCTATCGTCTTCATGTTGTTTATAGCTAGAACCGTTTTTGCTTTAATAGCACCAGGGCGCAGTAAAATATTATTACATTCCAAGGCGGTTTATAATTTGCTTGACAGAAAATGAATCAGAAATACGATCCTGCTCCCAAATTGGATTTAAAATTTTCCATACGCCATTTTTCTCTTGCCACATAGGCCCTCTGTGTGTATTAGCGTGCCTCCAAAATTCTTGTTCCGTGATATCTATAAGTTTACAAAATCGCTGTATCAAAAACTCATCGCATCTTCCGTCGAGTTCGCGGACAAGATAGACTGCTTCTTCCCTGGTAATATGTCCGAAACGAATGTCCTCGCATGCCTGATCCGTGGTGTACCCAAAGCCAAACTTGATATATTTTAAAAGCTGATTCACCTCTTGAAATGTATGGTCAAGGCAAGAAAACCTGCGATAGAAACCCACTTTATACGGGTTCATATTTGCCGGGCGGATCTGCAGCCCGTGTTGCATAGCAAAAATTCCGTTGCCCAAGGCTGACCACTCTTCAACATAATTGCTCAGCCAAACAGCCTTTATACCCTTTCGCCCCACTCGCTCCATGTCCGTGTGATACAAGAATAAATCCCGCATATCCACACCGGCTTTCTCATACCTGCGGATAGGGTTCTCTTTTACTGTATTATGCTGCCAAATATGCAAGGCATTGCCACTCACACCAGTATCGTTGCTTGCACCAACGGTTTGCCCGGGGTTATTTCCTTGAATAATCAACGGAACATCAAACTTATCCGCGACAATGAATACCGAGGCTTGAAGAGCATACTCCGCGACACGGTTAGGGTTAAGTCCGTTAAAAAAATCATAGCGATAGAGCGTGCGCATCAGCTTCGGATTCGGGCGAATAGAAATAGTATCAAAGCCAAGCTGCTTAAGGTTCTCTATATTCTGTTTGCCAATATCTGTAATATCCCCAGGCTCTCCATTGACCAATAGAGGACGCAGTCCGAGGACGTCGCGGGCGTATAAAGCCTGAAACGTGGAGTCCTTACCGCCGGAAACCCCAATAATGCAATCGTAGGCAGCCTTCGCTTGCCGCGCCCACTGGGCTATTTCCTGCAACTCTAGCTTGCGAGCCTCCCAGTCCAGGCGTTTGATGGAATCTTCCCAAAGACAGCCGCCGCAGATTCCTTCATCGGAAAAGAATATGCCGGGCCTGGTGTCAGGTTGTACGCAACGCAAGCAATAACGCATCGTAACACTCACTTTAAGTTAAAATTAGTGTGACTCATGAACCATGCATGAGACATAGTCCAGAGTGCGCTCACTTACGGCCAATGACGCCCAAGACGGTTCTAACCGTTCAGCGTCCATCGGTGAATCAATCGTTAACCGCGTTTGCGAGCAGGGGTACGGACAAGGCGGCAAAGGCACTATATCCTGCAAGCGATGTTTATAAATTGCCTTCGTAATATGCTCCCGTTCCTCCAGGTCCAACCCAAGTGCATACAGCGCGGCAAATTTTTTTGTCGACAAGCACTCCACCGCCACACCATACGGGTATGTTCTGGTTGGCACCAGATTGCTGACCAGAACAGCGCCGGTCCGCCTTTGCAATGATACGCCCAGATCCAACAAATCCACATCAATGTAAGGAGAATCACCGTTAAGGCGGGCAAAGGCTTCTGCTGAAAAATGCTCCGCACATGCCAAGGCACGGCCGGCCACATCTTCCAACGACCCACAAAAGACACCAAAGCCAGCATTAAGAACAGCCCGTGCTAAGGGCTCGTCATCTTTTCTGTTCGTAGTGGCTAGAACCACCTGTTCTAGCTCCCTAGAGCGTGCAGCCCGTTCCAGTACTTGCAAAACAAGAGGTTTGCCCTGAAATTGACTGAGGGCTTTCGCTGGAAAGCGCCGCGAATCCAAACGAGCAAAGACGATACCTATGGTTGGCACGATCCCCCTCCGTTACGCAAGGTAAAGCGATATAGGGCCTGCTTAATAATCCGTTCGGCGCCATTGCCGTCTAAGCCACAATTCCTGGCGTTTCTGTGCATCCGCAGCAATTGGTCGCGATCTGCGTCTAAAGAGCATAATTCCAGCATAGCCGCTTCGGCCAATTTTTCCATATCGCCGCAACAATAGCGTACAGCACCTTTGTCTGCCAACTCTTGCAGCAAAAAAGCATGGCTATTTTGTTCCAGCAGATTCAAGGTGGGCAATCCCGCCCTAGCCGCCTCATAAGTAGTCACGCCGCCGGCCAGGATCATCAGGGCACAGTGTCGTAAAACTTGCCACATGGACTCGTTGGACTTGACCAGAATGATCTCGTGTCGGCTGTCGGCCACGATGGATGCCAGCTCTCCATAAGAATGGGCGTAGCCTTCACCGAGCAGCACCCAAAAAAGCATTGGCACTGGGATGTCTTTAAGATGGCGTAAAAGAAGACTGGTCTTGTTAGCTGCATCCGTTCCCCCCATACTCACAGCCACAGGCAGGACCTGAGCCCGCAGGGCCTGAAGATATTGTGCGGTAGCAATACGGCTGACCCGACGGTCAATCACTGCATACTGTAAGCCACACAGC
The DNA here is from genome assembly GCA_031551515.1 of Desulfovibrionaceae bacterium. Lineage (GTDB taxonomy): Bacteria > Desulfobacterota > Desulfovibrionia > Desulfovibrionales > Desulfovibrionaceae > FLUQ01. The sequence goes on along the minus strand of JAVBNL010000042.1, from coordinate 49,851 downwards.
CGTTCCACAGATTCTGGAAAAGTACTCCACTCGTCGGGGCATGTCGCTGAACGATGGAAGAACAGATGCACCTTATCCAACTGTGTGAATACAGGGCTGATACTGACAATAAGACGGTTTTGCCGCAAGGCAGAAAAAATAGCTGAATCTATAGAAAGTAAATCAAAAAATACACATTCCGCCCCCCAATCAGCCGCCAGGGCGGGCAGATCTTCTTCATGCGGCACAAATACTGAATCGCTTAAATTACGACGCAGCTTGGCGCTGAGCGATTCCATGCCCAGCATGGCTACCTTGACCGGCACATACTGTGCAGCCACTGCAGCCACATGTGAGGTACGCAAAAGGTGCCCCATGCCTTCCTTGGTGGAGGCTCGGCAAACAAAGAGGGTTTTCATGGAAGGGCTATCTGGCTGATGCTGAACATTTTTTTACCATCTGCTATTTATTTTTTAACGCCCACACACACCATATGTGAAGAAAGCCCGTTATCAGCAAGAAAATCTTGAAAAGGCCCGCCTAAATCTTCCCAAGCATCCAGCAGCACTCGTCGCAAAAAAGGCTGTCCAGAAAGATCTACGCCTCCACGCAGGGCAGCCTTGCGTACGAGCTCAGCGTCTAAGTGTCCAGGCGTGCCTGAAAACACCGGCAGTAGGCCGCTGGAACGAAAAAGGCGTCCCAAAGATTCCGGATGAAAGTAGTTCAAATGCCCATGCTGAAAACAACCGGAAAGAACACCCAGCATCAAAACATCAAAACCCTGTACATTGGGGCAGGACAGCACTAGCAGGCCGCCTGAGCGCAAAAGCCGGCCACACTGCCGGACAAAAGCCGCTGGATCACAAATATGCTCAATAACCTCATAGGCGGCTACAACATCAAAGAATTGATTTGGGGCGTATCGCTCCACCAAACTTTCTACCACGGTAAAGCCTTTGTCACGGCAAATTTGGGCTAAGTCCGGCGTGGGTTCCAAGGCGATGATGCGATTAAAAAACTTAAGGGCAGCCACCTCCTGACAAAAACTGCCGTAGGCCGCTCCAACTTCAAGAAAATCACCTCCCGATATCCCTTGTGCTCGGCAAATTTTTTCCAAATACTTTGCACGCGGCCGGTGAATTTGTTTTCTTCGGGCAGCCTCAGTTGCCGGGAATATGTGCTTACTCCAGTGGGCGTAATTTTGCGATTGTTTGTAGAAAGAATCCAGTAGAGATGCATTGGGCCTGGGAGACATATAAACGGTGTAACAAGCGGGGCAGGTCACATACGTAAACCCATGCTTTTCTCCGTAAAACCGCCACTCCTTTTCCCCGCAAGCAGGGCAAACAACGCTAACCCACTGTGATTTGCGTTCCAGCAAAAAAGTACGGTCTGCTTCCAAAGCGCGCTCTTTGTCCGCCATTAACTTTTCAGGGCGCAAATTTTCTTCCAACAAGTGCTTACTCAAAAAATCCTTCCTGGCTTTGGCTGCAATTTTTGACTTCAATTAACCAAACGCACACTACAAGCTAACCCTTCTTTTTATAGAGATACTCTCTATAATCACCGTCTCGGCCAGTTTTTTTTGTCTGAAAGCTATCGAATTTTTTATATATCATTCTAAAATATTCGTGAAGAAGCGGGTAGTTTGAGGCCGGAATTCGTTGCGCTCCATGTTGGAAGACTCCTGCTCTGTCCATGTTATTATGCAAAAGATAACCGGAGCAGGCTTGCCCTATAACCTGAAAATATTTTTCCAAAACACTAAAAGGCATCTCTGAAAAACTGAATGTATTTGTAAACAAAGAGATGCTTGAAGGAGGCAGCTTTTCAAGACACCAATTCGGCAAAAATATCAAGTCATAATCAGCAATGAGTTCGCTAAACGAAGGCAGTTCTTTTTCTCCGCAATAAACATAAATACGTTTTTCAGGCGAAGTGCAAAGATGATAGTACGCCCCTAAAATCAATGTTTCCGGCAAGTCGAAATCCAAATAAACGCATGGCATGAGCCGGGTCAGGTAGTAAGCCATTCCGCAATATCCCGCGCCGACCTCTGCCACGACCGGGCGGTCTTGCTCACCAAGTATATTCGAAATTTGTTCCGCCCAGAGGTGATAGCGCAAGGCCTTGGGAGTTATAAGGGTGCCTTGATAATTTATTCCCCAGTGATTACCTACGTTTGGAACAGAAAGAGATTCTACATTCTTGTCAGCAGCAAGCTCACGCCAAACCAACAGGTCAATATTCATTTTTTCTACAAACGATGCCCGTTCTTCTTCCTTTTCGGCAAGGCAATCATATGCTGCATATTGTTTAACTATGGATCCAAGGCTGTTTCTCCAAAAATTGCTCAAAACAGAAGATGCATCTTCCGGTGAGGACAGAATTGCATCATAGCTATCTTTTCTAATTTCTATATATTTATCCCATTCTCCTCCAGGAAGGTATATCGGATCTATATATTTTTGTGCCTCTTTCATCTTCCTATAGCTATTTGAAATGATTTCTGCAGCCCTTAGATTATTTTTCAAAAAAGGCTGATCAGAAAGCCCGTTGCATAAATCTTTCACTGTAAAATTTCTATATTCTTCAATGTTGCCTGATGTTTTTGATATGCAATTTTTGGTGCCGCAGCATGTGTTTTTCACTGTTTTCCTCATTCTAAGTAATTAGGCAAACTATTTTAATAAAGCTTCCGGAATAGGCATAAATGCCGCAATTTTTTCCGCAACGGTCACGCCCAACAGGCGTTCCAAATCGGCTGGCTTGCAAGGCGATTCTGGTCGCACGATCAAAATGTCTTCCTTGCGCAGGACTTCTCCAGAGGCCAAATCCCGGGCCGCGTAAAGGCCGCGTCGAGCACGGAGCCGAAGCGCTTGCTCCGCCTCTCCGACTTTGGGATGCTGAGGAGTACAGGCCCCGGCCGCCGAGCGAAGGTCGTTTATATAAGTCGAAAGCGCCTCAGGAGGCGTAGAGTGGGCATGATCAAAACCCACATCCGTCGTGCATAAGGTGAAGTGTTTTTCAAACCACGTGGCGCCCAAAGCAACAGCAGCCACAGCGGCCACGGAATTGAGCGTATGGTCAGAAAAACCGACAGGCATACCGAACTCCCTCAGGAGCAAGGGAATCATGGTCAGATTTGTTTTTTCTACAGGAGCTGGATAGATGGAGACACAGTGCAGGAGAACGATATCGCTCACTCCAGCTTTTTGTGCCACCCCTACAGCTCTTTCAACTTCTGGCAACTCGGCCATGCCGGTGGAGAGAATGAGAGGTCGCCCGCGTTCCGCCGCTTCGGCCACAAAAGGCAAGTTATTAAGATCACAAGAGGCCAGCTTTATGTATGGAGCATCCATCTCATCCAAAAGGTCTAGCCCCCGCGTGTCAAAAACCGAGGCGGAAAGCGGCAACGGCAGTGTGTGACTGTAGTCCGCTAATCCTCGGTATACGTCATCTGATAACATGGTCTTGCGGCGTTGCTCAAGGGCGGGATTGTCCATAAAACCATTTCCGTTCGGAACCTTTGCAACGTACAATCCCTCTGGGTAGATGATTTGAAATTTAACGGAATCAGCTCCAGACTGATATGCTGCGTATATCAATTTTTTTGCTTTATCTATATCGCCGTCATGATTGGTACAGAGATCCGCAATGATATGCAAAGGCATGTCAATTCTCCCCTGAAGTATCGTCTAAAGAATGCCTATACGTTGTGACAGCGCTGGCAAAATCCGCAAACCCAGCGATCATGCTTTGATCTATATTTTTCCAAAATTTCATTGCTGACTGCCTAGCTGCAGGTAATTCACCGATACGTTCTAATGCATTCTCCACAGCGACTACAGTATCCGCAACTTCCATCATCCGGATGTTGTATTCATTATAACCAATTGTTTCCATTAGACTTATAGCTCGTTCATCGTAGCTGATCTTAATAGTTGGCACGCCAAAGGAAAGACACGGCAATGTAGCATGCAATCTGTAGGAGATGCTTAACCTACAACTTTTTAGCAGAGCGAGGTAATGATATACGTCACCAGAATAAATAAACGAAACTTCCGGCAAGGAAGCGGCGAAGTTGATATCTCGATGATCATGGCAAAGTAGACGGATGCGCTCATAACCTTTTTCACGCAGCATCTTGATGATGCGTCGGATGTCGCCGTGTACCCGCGCCTGATCCGCCGGGGGAATACTCATGAGTTGCGGCTGTCGCACGCTGATGAGTACGCCACTGTCAACTTCCGGCAAAGCGGGAAGTTGATGGGCGATCTGATCCAAAAATATAGTAGGGCAACCTCCCAACCGACTGTTGCCGCAGCCGATACTGCGCAAATATTCATCCGTGGCGGCATCGCGGGCCAAAGAAACACAAGCTTTACGATGCAGAGCCTGTAATACCCGGTCAGGCATGGTGTCCGTGCGACGCACTAAATGCCGCTGCCTATCATAGACCCGACCGCGTGAAAGACTGAACAGCATAAGAGGAACACGCAAGGAGTCCAGAGCGTCAACGGAAACGTCCAGCTCACCGTTTTCGTATAGATTACCTCCGCCGATGATGACTCCGTCGGCATATTGATTGATGTCGTAAATAGTTTTCGCCGTTAGACCAGCATAGGCGCTCGATTCGTATTTAGCTGTGGCGGGAATAGCAACGATGTTCGTCATGGCTCCAAACGCCTGGTACAGGTAACGTCGAAGCCCAATTGCAATGGCTTCATTACCAACGTTAAATCCTTTCGGGCGAATATTAAAAATAGTTAACATAGGAACCTTTATAGTGTTACCTGGCACAGGGTGGGAGTTTTATTATTCACGTAAATGCCAAAAAATGCCTTCAAATGGTCCGGGAAGTTGTCTGGGCTGTCATTAAAGCTTGCTTATACTCCGGCAACACCTCTTCCGCGCTTCCCGCCTTATGCACCCGGCCTTTTTCCAGCCAAATGATGGTGTCACACCCTTCCACCGTGGTCAAGCGGTGGGCGATGACGACCATGGTCACCTTATCGCGCAGAGAGAGTATGGTTTCGTGAATGGCCTTTTCGTTTTTGATGTCCAGCGAACTGGTGGCTTCGTCGAAAATGATCAGGTCCGGTTCGCTGTACAGGGCCCTGGCAATGGCCACCCGCTGGGCCTGCCCGCCGGAAAGGCGCATGCCGCGCTCACCCAGCACGGTGTCGATACCTTTGTCCAGTTCATCGAGAAAATCAAGGGCCGCCATGCGGCAGCATTCTAACACGCGATCCCGGTCAATCGTTTCACCCCAGCGGGAAAGCGCTATGTTCTCCGCCAGCGACGCATCCAGAATATACGGCGCCTGGGCCACATAGCCGATATGACGCAGCCAGGAGCGGGCGTTTTCTTTGCTTATCTCCGCTCCGTCCACCAAAAGCCGCCCCGATTCCGGCGGAATAAGCCCGGTCAGAATATTCACCAGCGTGCTCTTGCCCGCGCCGGAAAGGCCCACCAGGCCCACCATTTTTCCGGCTTCGATGCGGAAGGAAATGCCGTGCAGGGCGTCTTTGGGCGCTTCAGGATACCGGAAAGACACGTTCTCAAGCTGGATGTCCCGTGTAAAATCCACAAGAGCGACGGCCGCGTCAAAAGGCGGCAGCAGTTCCGGGGTCATGCTTTTTTCCAGTTTCAGCAATTCCGCGACCTTGTTCAGGTAAGGCAGATGGCCGCGCAACTGCGTCAGGCTGTCCACCAGCCGGTTGGCCACCGGCAGGGTGCGCCAAGCAGCGGCCGCCATAAACCCCATGATGCCGGAAATGGTCGCGATGCCAGCCTCTTGCACAAAAATCAAAAAGAGCAGCACGCCCACCAGCGTGATGAAACCCAGTATTTCCAGGCTGCTGACAGGCAGGCGCGAAAGAGCCTGCATCCATTTTCTTGCCGCCAGCAAGTCCGCCAGTTTGGCCTGATAGCTGGAAAAAACGGTGCTTTCCCGGCCATACAGACGCATTTCTTTAAGCCCGTGCACGGCCAGTTGCTGCACCCCGTGCGTGGTCTGATCAGCCAGAAAGACCGCCCTGGAACGGGCATCCAGCACCTTGCGCGTTGCCTTGACGATCAGGCCGCCGCCGATGCCGAGCACCAGCAGGAACATAAGCGAGGGCACGGGCGATGCCGCCACCAGCCCCAAAAAAATGGTCACGATCATCAAAAGGTTGCTGAAAACCTGCAAAGCCACCAGCAATGTTTGGCCCAGTATCCCGGCGGCGCTGAAGCCGAACAGCATGTCCGAGGTGCCCGCGCGCAGTATCCACAAAAAAGGCGCGCGCAGAAAAAACCGAAAGACATGCGCTCTGGCCGCATTGCCGATTGCTTCTGAAAACGCCGTCAGATGCCACTGCTGCACAACGGTCAGCACGTTTTTACAAACGATGGCGGCCAGAATGGCGCATAAAAGGGCAAGGGCCAGCAAACGCGCGTCGTCGCCCAAATCCACGCCCAGGCTGGTGCGCACCCAGAGTAAGGGGTTGTGGTTCAGCGCCGCTTCCAGCGAACCGAAAACCGCGGCCAGCAAGGCAACCAGGCCGGTGATGGCCAGTTCGGTCAAGGCCATCAACACGGATAGCCCTAAAAGTCCCCAGAACCGGCGCTTCTCTTGGGGCGGCACCAGCGGCGCCAGCGCGCGCAGAGCTTGCGTGACGGAAAGCGGTTTGCTCATCCCCGCACCGCATCCTGACTCAAAAACCATTGGTAGGTGGCTGTCAGGCCTTCGCGCAGGCCCGTCTTCGCCTGCCAGCCCAGCGCGTTGATCCGGCTCACATCCAGCAGTTTTTGCGGGGTGCCGTCGGGCTTTGCGGGGTCGGTGGCGATATCGCCCGTATAGCCCACCACTTCCGCCACCAGTTTCGCCAGTTCCAGAATGGTCACGTCCGTGCCGCAGCCCACGTTGACGTGGCTTTCATCCGAATAGCCCTGCATCAGAAACAACAGCGCCTCGGCCAGGTCGTCCGCATACAAAAATTCGCGGCGCGGCGTGCCCGTGCCCCAAATGGTCACGCTTTTTGCGCCGGCATCGATGGCTTCGTGGAAACGGCGGATCAGCGCGGGCAGCACGTGGCTGTTTTCCGGGTGGAAGTTGTCGCCGGGGCCGTAAAGGTTGGTGGGCATGGCGGCTATGGCGTCAAAGCCGTACTGGCGGCGGTAAGCCTGGCAGGTTTTGATACCCGCAATTTTGGCGATGGCGTACCACTCGTTGGTGCTCTCCAGCGGGCCGGTGAGCAGGTATTCTTCTTTGATGGGCTGGGGACACAGCTTGGGGTAGATGCAGGAGGAACCGAGGAACAGCAGTTTCTTGCAGCCGTTACGGTATGCGGCGTCGATGATGTTGCTCTGAATCAGCAGATTGTCGTGGATGAACTCGGCAGGGTAGACGTTGTTGGCGTGAATGCCCCCGACCTTGGCCGCCGCCAGGAACACGTATTCCGGCCTTTCCGCCGCGAAAAAAGCGTTGGTCGCGGCCTGGCCGGTCAGGTCCAGGTCCAGGCTGGTCCGCAAAATCAGGTTGCCGAAACCCGCCGCCCTGAGAGCCCGCACAATGGCGGAACCCACAAGCCCCCTGTGCCCGGCCACGTAAATGCGGCTGTCCGCCTGCATGGGCGGCGCCTTGCGAAATCCTTCGCGCATGGCTATTCCCGCACCTCGTGCACGTCAAAACCCGCATGCAGGCAGAGACTGTCGCGCCGGGCGCCCGCGAAATCCTCTTCCACCATCTCGCGCACCAGAGTGCTGAAATTGATTTTGGGAGTCCAGCCCAGCTTTTCCCGGGCTTTGGCGGCATCCCCGAGCAACGTTTCCACTTCCGTCGGACGGAAATAGCGCGGATCCACGCGCACGATGACCGAGCCGGGCCGCAACGCGGGATTGTTTTTGAGTTTCGTCAGGATGTCGGCGAAGAAAGCCTCGCGCGTGGCGGAATTGTCACCGGCGGCCTGGCGTTCCATCAGCTCGATCAGCGGCCGCTGGTCAAAATCGGCCACGACCCCGGCCTCTTTCACGCCTTCACCCTGCCAAGCCAGCTTCAGGCCCAAATTGCCCGCCGCCGCGTCGATGAATTCGCGCACCGAATGCTGCACGCCCGTGGCGATGACGTAATCTTCGGGCTTTTCCTGCTGCAGCATCAGCCACATCATTTCCACGTAGTCGCGGGCGTGGCCCCAGTCGCGCAGGGCGTTCAAATTGCCCATGTACAGACAGTCGTCCAGGCCCAACACGATACGCGGCAAGGCGCGGGTAATCTTGCGGGTGACGAAAGTCTCGCCGCGCATGGGCGATTCGTGGTTGAAGAGAATGCCGTTGCAGGCGTACATATCGTACGCTTCACGATAATTTACCGTTATCCAGTAGCCGTAGATTTTGGCGCAGGCGTAAGGCGAACGGGGATAGAACGGCGTGGTTTCCCGCTGCGGCGTCCCTTGCACCAGGCCGTACAGCTCGGAGGTGGAGGCTTGATAGATGCGGGTCTTTTGCGCAAGACCCAGCAGGCGTACGGCTTCCAGCACGCGCAAGGTGCCCAGGCCGTCCACGTTGGCGGTATATTCCGGCGAGTCGAAAGACACTTTCACGTGGCTTTGCGCGCCCAGGTTGTAAATTTCGTCCGGCACGATTTTCTGCACCAGGCTGATGATGTTGGCGCTGTCCGTCAAATCGCCGTAGTGCAGGAAAAAGCGTTTGTCCAGCGCGTGCACGCCCTGATAGATGCCGTCCACGCGCTGGGTGTTGAACAGGGAAGAGCGGCGCTTGATGCCGTGCACCTCGTAGCCTTTGGCGAGCAGAAACCGCGCCAGATAGGCCCCGTCCTGGCCTGTGATGCCGGTGATCAGTGCTTTTTTCATACGTTATGTCCCGCGGAAAATATATCAATCGTGAAAGGCGGATAACTCATAGGCCGGGGTTGCCCTGCCGTCAAGCCTGTATACGCCTTTTGCAGCCATGAAACAAGCGGACTTCGGCCCGCGCGGGCGGGGAACCTTTTCCGGGGAAACTGTTGGTTTCGGGTGCGCTTCGTGGTACCGTCCGCGCATGTTTTGAAACGAGGTTTTGCCATGCCCTGCTATGTCAATCTGCCTTTGAGCTGGGTGCTCCGCGACGAGGCCTGGCTGGATTGGTTCATCGCCGCCCGGGTTTCGCCGGAACTCGGCCTGGACCCCGCATCCCTTTCGCTGCCCCGCGACTGGCACCGACGCATCGCCCAGCGCCTGTCTGATGCTGCGTTGCCCTGCTCCGTGCATTTGCCCTTCATGGGGGTCGAGCCCTGCGCCACGGACGAAACCGAGCGCGAAAGCAGCCGCCGCCAGTTGCGCATAGGCGCGGACCTGGCGAAAATGTACGGCGCGGCCCACATGATAGGGCACCCCTATTACGAAGCGCCCCGCGACGGCGCGAACAACGCGCAGTGTTCCGCCGCCTGGCTGGACTGCTCGCTGGAAGCTTGGAAAGACCTGCCGGAACGCGGATGCGCGCCGCTTTTTCTGGAAAACACCTATGAGACTTCGCCCCTGCCGGTAGCCGCCGTGGTCGGGCGCCTGGCGGAGGCTTCGGCCCCCGGCGCCGTGGGCGCGTGTTTCGACGTGGGGCACTGGTATTCGTTCGCGGGCGGCAATTTCCGCGAAAACCTGGAAGACTGGCTGGCCGCGCTGCGCCCTTTTCGCCTGCACCTGCACCTGCACGACAATCACGGCAAGCATGACGAACATATGGGCCTGGGCCAGGGCGGCATACCGCTTGAACGCTTTTTCGCGCTGCTGGAGGGGGCGGAACTGACCGCCACCATGGAGCCCCACGATGCCGAGGCCTTTACGCACAGCCTGACCTGGCTGCAAAAGCACCCGGCCGCGGCCGCGCTGACCGGCTGGAAAGGACTTTCGCCCAATGCTCCCGCTTTGGGCAGTGGTCCCGGCTCCACAAAGCATTGACGCGGTGGTGACGATGCCCTAAAAGTAACGCTTCAAATTTGCGGATCGGGGTGGTTAGCTCAGTTGGTAGAGCGCCGGCCTTACAAGCCGGTGGCCACAGGTTCAAGTCCTGTACCACCCACCAAGTGAGAGTAGGGTTCGTCAAAAGACGGACCCTTTACTTTTTTGGTTTCCCAGCAATCTTCCCAGCAGATAGCGCGGTCATTTACCCAACCTCGTATACTTTCAGCGTGTTTCACTTTATTGACAATTAGTAATTTATTTGCTATATGCTATTCACATTTGAAAAACACTCTTGCAGAAAGAAGGAGCGCACATGGACAAGGTTCTTTTCTCAGAAAAAGAAATTTCAGCGAAGTTTGGAATTTCTCTTGGGAAATTACGAAACGACAGGCAAAACAGGCAGGGCATGCCGTATTTGAAAATGGGCAAGACGGTACGCTATGATCCGGCTGATTGTGCAGCGTATTTGAAGGCTTGCCGGGTTGATCCCTCCATACCCGTGCAGTGAGGCCGGGCATGGATACGCAAACCCGAAAACAGGAAAGCCTTGCAGGGCAAGGCGAAACAGAGCTTACGCCAGATGAGCCGGGCTATGTTCCGTGCGTGGGCAATGAGCGGTTTTCACAAACCGCGAGAGGGGTTTACGCCCACGTGACAGACGCCAAAGGCAACGCGGAGCAAGTTTTCGTGTGCACGCCTTTGCGCGTTGCCGCATTCACCCGTGACGCTTCATGCGGTGAATGGGGCAAGCTGCTGGAAGTAACCGACCCTGACGGCAACGTGCACAAGGTGGCCGTGCCCATGCGCGATTTAGCCGGTGACGGCGAGGCTTTCAGGGCCGCGCTTTTTTCACGCGGCCTGCAAGTGGCTCCGGGTCTGAAAGCCCGCAACCGGCTTGATGCCTATGTTTCCAGCGCCCGGCCACGGGCCAGGGCGCGGCACGTGCCGAAAGTAGGTTGGCACGGGCCGTTGTACATTCTGCCGGATGCGGTTTTTGGCGACGAAGTGGAAGATGCGCCCATTTTTCAAGGGCGCATAGCGGACAACATCATGCAATGCGCTGGTACGCTTGAAGATTGGCAAAGCCAAGTCGCCCGCTTTTGCGTGAACAACCCGAAGCTCATGCTGGCGGTTTCCGCCGCATTCGCCGCGCCGCTCTTGGCGCTGGCCGGTATGGAGGGCGGCGGCTTCCATTTTTGGGGCGCTTCCAGCCTGGGCAAAACAACGTTGCTTCGTGCCGCTGGCTCGGTTGCCGGTGGCGGCGGGCCGTGGGGCTTTTTGCGGCAATGGCGCATGACGGATAACGGCCTAGAGGCAGTAGCCGCTTTGCACAATGACAACCTGCTCTGCCTTGATGAGATCGGGCAGGCGGAGCCGAAAGTTATCGCTGAAACAGCGTATATGCTGGCCAATGGCCAGGGCAAAGGCCGCGCCGCCAGAGACGGCGGCAGCAAAGCTATTACTTCCTGGCGCTTGCTGTTTTTGTCCACGGGTGAATTGACCATGCGCGACAAGATTGCCGAGGGCGGCGGGCGCGGCCCGGGCGAGCGGCGGGCCATGGCCGGGCAGCAAGTGCGGATTGTCGACATTCCAGCGGATGCCGGGGCAGGCCGGGGCATATTCCATGATTTGCACGGCTTTGCGGGCGGGCATGAGCTTTCGCAGGCCATAGGGCGCGGCTCGCAACGTTGTTACGGCACAGCCCAGCGGGCTTTTTTGGCCGAACTGGCAAAAGACCGCTACAAGTGGGAAAAAAAGGTGCAACAGCAGGTGCGCGCTCTGGCTGACGGCTTCCGGCAAAAGGATTTTGACGGGCAAGTGCTGCGCGTTGTCGAGCGTTTCGCCCTGGTGGCCGCTGCCGGTGAGATTGCGCAAGAAATGGGCATTGTGCCCTGGCAGCACAGCGAACCGGCGCAAGCCGCTTACTGCTGCCTGCACGAATGGCTTGATACGCGCGGCGGCACAGAGAGCGCGGAAATTCTTGATGCGCTTTCGCACATCAGAAATTTTTTCAACCTGCACGGCTCAAGCCGCTTTGAGAGCTTTCACGGCACGGGCACCTATGACAACAACATTTACAACCGGGCTGGCTGGTGGCGGGAGCACGGCGGCACCATAGAATATCTGGTATTTCCCGAAACCTACAGGAACGAGCTATGCCGGGGCATGGCCCCGGAAGTGATTTCAAAAGCCTTGATAGACAAGGGGTATTTGATTCCTGGCGGCAGCGGCAAGGCGGCAAACGTGGTCAAGGTACCGGGCTATGGCAATCGGCGGCTGTATCGCTTTGTATTTAATGACGACATGCCCGATTTTCGAGAGGAAAGAGAGGTAGTCAAAATGTAGGTGTTACCAGGTGTTACCGGTGTTACCTCCTACCGGGAGTAAGGCAAAAATGGTAACACCTGATACACGCCAAAGTGTTACCGGTGTTACCAAAATTCAGCAGTAAAATCAGTGCGGTAACACCGGTAACACCGGTAACACCGCAAAAAAGAGAAATCCAAAAAAGGCAGCGGCGGGGTGAAGAAGGGTTTTAGCCATTTCCCTTCTCCCTGCCGAGCCTTCCGGCCCGGCACGGCCAGCTTGCAAAGGATTCCCTGGCAAGGCCCGCGCCGGGCCTTTGTTGTGCCGCAGCTATCAGTCTACCTATAATTTGCCACCCTGGTCGGGCCTCAGATAACCCACCTCCCCCCACCCCGCCGAAGACGCCAACCCCCCTCCTCATATGAAGGGGGTTGGCTAGTGCTGTGGCGCTTCGGCGGCAACCGGCAGGCAGGGGCCGCGCCAGCACATAGCTGTCACGGCCCCTGCATCTGCCGGGCACCTGCGCGCGCTACCTATCCTTCGCCTCCCCCGCCCTGCCCCCTGCCAGCGCTTGCGGGGCGCTCCTTTTTCTTTGCGGCTTCGCTGCGCTTTGCCGCAAAGAAACGCCCACGCATTCGCACGGCCCGCCACACGTGCCTTTTGCCGCTGGGCACCGCACAGCCGAAAAGCGGACAGGCGCGGTTTTCGCATGGCCGCACTTCTGGGGTGCGTCTCGCAAAAACCGCGCCTGTCCTTGCGCAAAAATGGGGCTGGCTCTCAGCGCTGCAACACTTCCCAGCCGGGCGGCAGGGCACCGCCCCCAGGCTGCGGCGCTGCCGCAGCCTGGGGGCTTTCGCCAGGGCCGCGCCCCTCGCCTTCCTCCGTAAACAGGTCTTTGACCCGGCAATCCAGCGCGGCGGCAATGCTGGCAAGGGTTGCGAGGGTGCACTTACTGATAAGCTCACCACGGGCGCGGGTGAAGGAAGCGGACACTTCCTGCCGGGCCTAACCACAACCCATCTGAGGAGAAAAAGTCATGGCTGATCAGAACGTACCCGCCCCTTTGGAAAACGGCAAGTACCCGGTTTTGATGCTGGTGCGGGAAACGATGGTGCGCACGGCGCGGCGGCTTTCATTTCATGCCGCCACGGCAGAGGGCATGCTTGACGAATATACCGAAATGCTGCCCGCGCATTACGGCCTGGAATTCGGCAATCAACTGGCGGAATTGGCCGAACTGCTGAACAGCGCGACAGACGCGCTGGACAGAGCCGCCCCGGTTTTGAACGATGAAAAAAACATTGATTACGCGGACCTGCACGAAGCCGTGATAGACCCGGAACGCAAAAAAGGCGGCGCGCTCTCGCGCCTGACGGATTTTCAAGCGGATTGCCTGATGCGTCGCCTTGCAAAACGTTTTGAAAAACGCGGCTGGGCCGTGACGGCCAAAATCACCGGGCCGCTGCAATGATGCATTGCGATACCTGCGGCCGCCGCCGCTTTTGGACGCCTGCGGGCTGGCTCTGCCCGCTTTGCGACGAAGAAGAGTGGAACGAGTGGCGCGACATGGCCGACGACGAAGACGAAGAGGATGAAAGCGGCGAGTCTGAATAGCAGGCCCGCCAGAGCAAAAGGCCCGGCACGAACCTTGCCCAGCGGCACAGCAGAAAATGCCGCACTGCAAGGAATCGTGCCGGGCCGCTTTTTGCCGGTGCGGTGCCCTGCGGCAAAAGGCACGTGTGGCGGGCCGTGCGAATGCGTGGGCTTTCCCCCGGCGCGCAGCGCCGGGGGAAACAGCGCCCCGCAAGCGCAGGCAGGGCGCAGGGCGGGGGAGGCGAAGGATGGACGCGCGCGCAGGCGGACCGGCAGCTTGCATGCCCCGTGCCGGTGCCCCTCGCAGGGGCCGCGCCCCCGGCACGGGGCATGCCTGACGGATACCCGCCGCAGCGCCACAGCCAAAGCGGACCCCCCTGCCCAGCGGGAGGGGGGGGAGCGTCTTCGGCGGGCTGGGGGGTGGGGAGAGTGCGGGGAAAGGCAAAAGCAAAGGCGCTGGCGCGGGCCTTGCCTGTGCCTCCGGTGCAAGCTGCCCGTGCCAGCGCCGCAAATCCGCAGGGGCGGCAGGCAGAGGGCAACCAAAAAATGCTTTAGCCCGCCGTGCCTTTTCTCTTCTTGGGTTTCAAGATGTTCCCGGCCACAGTAGCCGCCCGCTGCAAGGCTTCGTCTGCAAGGTGGGCATATCTGGCCGTCATTTCAGGGCGATCATGGGTCAAAAGCTTTTGCAGGGTGTACAGATCAACCTCGCCGGATGACGCCAGCCAGCTTGCAAAGGTATGGCGCAAGCCGTGCATGGGCCTGAAATCCTCGGGCAAGCCTGCCTTGTCACGAACCCGCTTCGCCATGCGCCGAAAGTTTTCCCGCTGCCCGCCGCCCTTGCCGGGAAAGAGATAATCCGTATCAGGCATGCGGGGCAGGGCTTCAAGCACGGCCCGCACCGGGGCGGACATGGGAATGCGCTCGGCCCTGCCTTTTTTGGCCGTTTCGCCCCTCAGCAAAATGAAACCAAGCGCAAAATCAATGTCAGGCCAGCGCAGAGCCAGCAAAGCGCTTTTGCGCATGCCGGTGAACAGCGCCAAGCGCAAAATGGCGGCAAGGTGCTGATCCGCTTCCGCGTCCAGCGCGGCCAAATAGGCCGTAAGCTGGGCCAGGGTCATATTCTCCGTCTTTTGGTTGCTGACTTTGGGCATGATAAAGCGCAATTGGCTTTGCGGCGGCATATCGCATATGCCCCGTTCAGCACCAAAGCGGATCAGCCGCCGCAGCAAGCCCAGCGCATGCTTGATCGTCTGCGGAGCCTTGCCCGCCTTGCTCATGGCGGTGCGCAGCCTATCAAGATCAAGGGTTGTAATTTCAGCCGGGGTTTTCGCTGCAAAAGGTTCACGCAAATATTTGTTATAATAGCCTGTATCTGTTGTAGAAATGGGTTTGCCCGTTTTATGCTTCTGATACCATTCCCAAAGCTTCACTATTTCGGGCCTGTCTTCACGGGCCTTTTTCGCTTCCGCCGCTGCGGCCCGGCGCTCAACGTTGGGCAAATCCTTGCCCCTGATCCTGTCCGCGCGAATATGCGAAGCGCGGGCGGCGGTTATGCCTTGCGACTCGCGGCCAACCCGCTCTTCTATTTGCTTGCCGTCACCGCCCAGCCGCCTGTAAAAGATGTAAAAGACCTTTTCCAGGGCGGCAGAATCCAGCTTTTTTTGCTGGCGAAAATATACGCCCTTGTACTCTGTCGGCTCACGCTTCATATCTACTCGCTTTTTTCTTCCCAGCATTCTTCCCAGCAGATAGGATAGAAATACAGAGCAAACAGCAACAAATCAAGGCAAACTTTTTTCAGATAATATACTAATTTTATGAAATAAAAATAAATAATAGAAAATGGCGGCAAACCAAAGAATATCTTTTTACAGGCCTTACAAGCCGGTGGCCACAGGTTCAAGTCCTGTACCACCCACCAAATACTTCAGGCCCTTATGGTTATTCCATAAGGGCCTGTTTTTTCGGCGTCAGACGAAAATATTATTTCTTTTTGTCCGCCGTTTGCAACGAATGGTACCCGGCCTTGGCCCTGGCCTCTTTCAGGCTCATGCCCGCGTGCAAGTTTTTCTCGATCTCCGCTTCCTTGACCGCCACGTTCTTCGCGGTGGCCAGCACGGCTTCGGCATGCTCCTGCGGGATAACGAGCACGCCCGAGTCATCGCCCAGCACGATATCGCCCGGTTTGACCTGCAGGCCGCAAATGCTGACCGGCTGCCCCACGGCGTCCACATAGACCCGGTCCTTGCCCGTCACCATATAGGCGCCTTTGGTGAAGATGGGATACTTTTTCTCGCGGATGAGCGGAATATCGCGGCAAACGCCGTCGATGACCGTGCCGGCCACGCCGTTGCGCAAGGAGGTGATGGTCATGAGGTCGCCCCACACGGTGCAGTAGTCGCGCCCGGCGTTGTCGATGACCACGACCTCGCCCGGCCGCACGTCGTCAAGAAAGTCGCCCACGGTTCCCGCGACCGCGCCGCAGGCGGTGTAGTGCACGGTAAAGGCCGGACCGCAAAAACGGGTTCCGGGCACGACGGCCTTGATGCCCAAAAGGCCGCCGGAAATTCCCAGCTTGTCCATGGCGTCGGAAACGCTGGGCGTATCGAGTTTAGCAAATTCAGAAACAAGATGTTTGACCGGCATGGCGTCTTCCCCCTCACTTTTTCAGCATGGTTTCATAGCTGTGCTTGTTGTCCACTTCCAGCATGGACAGGCCCGCGCGGATATCTCTGATCATGCTTTCCTCTTTGGCGAAAAACCCTTCCGCCTTGTCCAGAACCGCGTCCAGCTTTTCCTGGGGGATGATGACCACTCCGCTTTTGTCGCCGAACACGACGTCGCCGGGCCGCACCTGCACGCCGCCGAACGAGATCATCTGCTGGGTGCTCTCTTCCATGATGCGGCCGCGCGCCGTGGAAACCACCGTACCCCTGGCGTAAGTCGGAAAATCGGCCTCAATGATGTCATCCAGGTCGCGCACGGCCCCGTCCACGACCAGGCCGCCGATCTTTTTCATTTTCGCGCCGTTGGCGAGAATGCCGCCCCAGCAGGAGGTATCGAGCCTGCCGCCGTTGTCGATGACGATGACGTCGCCGCTCTGGGCCGCCTCTATGGCCATGACGCCCAGGTGGTTCTTGCTTTTGGTCAGCCCGGCCGCGGTCAGTTTCACGGTGACGGCCCGGCCTGTGATCTTGGCGGCTTTTTCCCACATGGGGCGGATGCCGTATGTGGCGCCTTTCAGGCCCAAAGCGTCCAGGGCGTCGGCAATGTTGGTCGTGGACAGCGCCATGATCCGCGCGCGGTATTTCGTATCGAAATCGTTCATGAAAACCCTCGCATACAGTGTTTTGCCGCTTGCGGAGCAGCTATACGGCTATACAAGCTCATCAGCCTATTCCGCCAGTTGAATCCCCAGCTTTTGCGCGGCTTCAACGGCGGTTTCTCTGGAAGGCTGCGCATCCACAATGCTCACGCGGCCTCCTCCCCTGTTGCGGGAATCGAGATAGGCGCTTTGCTCCGTGGCCGTGATACGGATGCGCTGCACTTCCGGCGTGTCCACATTGGTCACGGTAACGGGCAGCCCCTGCATTTTGGGGTGCTCGAAAATGCCGCGATAGGCGTCGATATCGTCGGTCTTCGCGCCGGTGACAGCCGCCATGAGGATGGCGGGAACGTTGATGGCCCGGCGTTTGAACAGATCGGAGGTCAGCTCGATTTCAACCTTGGTTATCTCGCCCTTCACCAGCGCGTTGGCGATGCGGGCCATGTTGGTGGGCGAACCCACGGCAATGCTGCTGCCGCCGACGACAACGTCGCCCAGCGTCCGGGTAAGCGGCTGGGCTGCGGCCAGCATGGCGCGGACTTCCTCTCTGGACTTGGCCAGCACTTTTGACGTCGCATCCGCTTCGCCCCTTTTCACGTCCTCGGTCACAAACGCATCCACGCAGGCGTTTTTCTTGAAATAGGGCAGCATATAATCCTGGTTGATTTTCGTGATGGGGGGCGCGGCATCCACATGGACTTTGGCCGCCATGGCGATCATCACGTCCACGTCCACTTCCACCGGCAGCGTTGTCCGCAGCGCGAGGTTGGCCGCCAGGTTGCCCATAAGAATCGCGCCGCCGATATGCGTGGCGCACAGCCCGGAAACCATCACGCGAGGAGTGCATGGAACGGCGATGGTCGGCGAAATAGCCAGCACTATGGCCCGGGCGGCCTGCTCGGGGCTGCCCCCGCGCAGGTCGGTCAGCACGGCCGCGGTGACGGCCGCGCCCGCTCCGTAGCCTTCCATGTTGCAGCCGGTGGTCCGCTTTCCGGCGCGGAATATGGACCCGATTTTAAGGATCAGCGCCGCGCTGAAGCGTATCTGCTCTTCGTCATACCCTTCCTGCAGCATGGCTTTGAGCAGCCCGGTGTAAGGGCAGGAGTCGCCGGTGCCCGCGCAGGGCCGCAGCCCCATGACGTGGTTGCCGACTTCCGTGCCCAGCGTGTTGACCAGGGCATTATTGATGAAGCGGTCGCCGATAAGAGCATTCTCGCCCGCGCCGGCAAGGTCCGAGCCCACCGTGCCGAGCAGAAAACTGCGGCCGGATTCAAGGCCGAGATCCAGGGCGCGCAGGTTGTGCTCAAACTGGGCGTAAACCCCGCTCAGAATCGCATCCCGGCTCTTGCCCTCTTTGGCCTGTGCTTCAACAACCGCAAGGGTGCTCAGGGAAATATTTTCTCTGGACGCCAGTTCCACCAGTTCGCCCAAGGTAAAAATCTTGCTTGTCAGTTCCTTGCCGAGTTTTGCGACCAAATTCGTCGTTTCGCGCATGAGTACGTCCTTATTTAAAAATGCTCAAGAATACCGTGATGACGCTGGAGTTGATCACGTCGGCAATGAAGGATCCGAGAATGGGAATAACCAGAAAGGCTTTCGGCGCCGGGCCGTACACCCTTCTTGTGGCTTCCATGTTGGCCACGGCGGTGACCGTCGCCCCCAGGCCGAAACCGGTGACCCCGGTCATCAATACAGAGCTTTCATAGTCCCGCCCGGTCAAATTGAAGACGATATAGTAGACGAACAAGGCGATAAATACCGTCTGCACGCCCAAAACAACGATCATCGGCAGCGCCAGATCCGCGAGCTCCCAAAGCTTGAGCGAGAGCATCGCCATGGCCAGATACGCGTACAGGGCGAAATCGCCGCAAATGCCGAGTTCCTCGTCGGGCAGTTCAATGTTCTTGAAGTCGCAGAAGCTCCGGATGAGCAACCCCGCCAGCAGGGAGCCCACAGCGGCGGAAAAGACCATGCCCGTCGTGCTGATGATTTTGGATATGACGTCGCCGAGCCCCACGGCCAGACAGAGCAGGAACGCGGCCAGAACGAGGTATTTTTTGTTGAGCAGGGGTTTGAGAACGGCGGCGCCGGCACTCTCTTGCCGGCTTTCGGCCGTGTAGTCGTAGCCGTCGGCGTGGGCCACGGCCAGTTTGTTCTTCTCGATCCGCATGCGGGCCAGAGGACCGCCGATCATGGCCCCGACGACCAGGCCGAAGGTCGCCGCGGCGATGGCCGCCATGGCCGCGTTGGGCACGCCCATGCTCTCGATAATGCCGCCGAAAGCGGCGGAGGTTCCGTGGCCGCCCACCAGCGGAACCGAACCTAACGCGACGCCCATCAAGGGGTGCAGACCGAGAAACTTGCACAACATGGCGCCGATATAGTTCTGCGCGACGCAGAGTATGGCCACCAGAACGGCGAGGATCACCAGCAGCATGCCGCCGCTTTTAAGCATTTTGAATCGGGCGCTGAACCCGATGCTGCAAAAGAACGCGTACATCAACGGCGTTTGCAGCGCGCCGTCCATAGTGACGCTCATGATGCCCGCCGAATGCAAAAACCACTTCAAGAGCGCGAAGACCAGGCCCCCGACAACGGGAGAAGGAATGCAATATTTTCGTAACGCGTCAACCCGGCCGACGATGAACTCGCCGAGATAGTACACGACCGGAGCCATTGCCAACACGTGATACATATTTAAATGCAGCGTCATACGCCCTTCCTCCGACGGTTGGGGTTTCGTGTTTCCACGTCGTAATTTTTCAGTTTTCTCTTTTTAGTTTTTGTATCCAAATTGTACACAATTAAAAAATAAAAAACATACACTCGCCAGCCCCGAACACCCTGGAGCCGCACCTCACCGATTTTATGTCTACTCCTTATTTTGTATTTAAATTGTACACAATTAATAACAAAAAAAATTAGAACGCCATTTTCAAAGCCTGAAACGCGGCGACCGTGCTGTTCTTCACGTTATCCAGGTGCCGCTCCAGCAGTTTCACCGCGGCGGTCTTGTCGCCCGACAGCACAGCCGTGACGACCGCAAGATGCTCCTGCCGGGAAACGCGCAGCCGGTTGGGGGTTTGAGCCGATATCCTACGGATCATTTCCAGCTGGGTATTGATGGAATTGGAATAGCTGAGCATGCGGGAGTTCACGCAATGCCGCATAATCAGGGAATGGAGCGCCTTATCCGCCTGGTAATAGGCGTCGTTGGGGCTCTCTTCGTTCAGGGCCTCAAACCGCGCTTTCAGAGATTCAAGCTCTTCTCCGGATGCGCTGGCGTCCATGCACCGCCCCAGCGCATAAAGTTCGAACACTTTGCGGATCTCGCTGATCTCGACGATATCTTCCAGTGTGAAGTTGCGCACAAAGGTGCCCCTGTTGCGCGCTTTCAGCACCAGCCCTTCCGCTTCGAGCCGCCGCAGCGCTTCGCGCAGCGGGGTGCGGCTGATACCAAGCTCGCCGCACAGATCATCCTCAATGATCGGGGTTCCGGGAGGAAACCCGAAGGATACTATGCGGCCGAGAATATGCTCGTAAGCGACTTCGCTGAGGCTGCTTGTCTTCACGGAATCAACTCGTTGTATACATTTTTTATACAATATAGCTCCACGCACCGGGCGCGTCAACAAAAATATGGACCTTCATGCCCGCCGCGTCAAACCCCGAGCGTAGCGGCATGTCCCGCGTGGCGACCGCTCACGGCCCATCTGCAAAGAGCCGCCCGGAAAGGCCAGCCGGAATTTTCCTGAAACTGCTCCTCTTTGCCCTTGCAATTTATTTTGTTTTACCCTATCAATGCACCTCACGGTTGAAACGGGCCTGACGCGCAACGGCGTGAAACCCGCAAGGCCGTAAGTGGAGCGGTAGTTAAGACGGTTATAACGCCGGCCTGTCACGCCGGAGGCCGAGGGTTCGAGTCCCTTCCGCTCCGCCACTGCTGTAAACGGGCAACGCCCGAACGATATATGTCCGGAATCCGTGCCGGACGCGAAATTGGCCCCCAGCGGGCCGGAAACACGGAGCGGTAGTTAAGACGGTTATAACGCCGGCCTGTCACGCCGGAGGCCGAGGGTTCGAGTCCCTTCCGCTCCGCCATTTTGGCAAAAAGCGAGGTGCAAAGCACCTCGCTTTTTCGTTTAGTAATCATCGTGCCGGACGGCCTGCGAGCCTTGTATTCGTCACTCCGTCCGAAGCCGTTGCAATCCGCCTTCCGACTCACGGGCTAGAAGCACATCCAGCTTTTTCCCGCGGGGCGCTGCTTTGACGGCATATTCCAGACGGTAGGCGCTACTTTTGTCAGGACAAATCCTGAAAGCCAGGAGTGTTGCAGGACGCCGCGTTCTGGTGTATTTCGCGCCTCCCGGCTGTTCCCCATTGTGTTGCGCCAGGCGGCGCTCAAGGCGCTTAGCGACTCCGCAATAATAGGTGCCGTCCGCGCATTCCAGAAGGTATACCTTCCAAGAATCCATGTCGTCAGGCAGGACAAAAGGCAGCGCAAGGGCCGCGCTGCCTTCGGGACGCAATACGGTTGGGTTTTGATGCACTATACTGAACCGTCATTTGACAACCCCCATTTTAGTCGAAGCCGTTAGCCTTGGCCAAAAACAATGACGTACAACACGAAGCGCACTATATATTGTAAATTTTAGCAATACTAGTAAATACACATTGATACTATAAGGGCTCGAGCCCCTTCCGCTCCGCCACGAAAAAGCGAGGTGCATCGGGCCTCGCTTTTTTTGCGCCCGCGCGGTATGCCCATAGGCAGAGTCTACTGATGCGGTCCGTAAAAATCCCCCCAGGCTACGCCATTCATGCGGCTCTGCCCGAGCATGTCCCGTATTTGAACGCCATAGAGCTGGCCGCCGCCGCAATCTTTCCGCCCGGTTCCATCCCGGCGCATATCCTGGCGGAGCGAGTGCCGGAACCCATATTGGCGGATGCAGTGCGCGACGGCAGATTGTGGGTTGTTCTTGATGCCGGGGTAAGGCCCGTAGGGTACGGCCTTTTGCAATTTGTCGACGGCTTCGCCTTGCTGGCCCAGATGGACGTGCACCCTGATCACGGCCGCAAAGGCTTGGGCACGGCGCTTATCCGGCACGTTGCGGCTGCCGCCCGAAGTCGCGGCGCAAAATTCCTGTACCTGACCACTTTCGCCCATGTGCCCTGGAACGCGCCGTTTTACGCCAGACTGGGGTTTGCGGAACTGACAGAAACGGAACAGCCCGAGGCCATACGCGATATTTTGGCCGAAGAACGAAAACGAGGCCTTGAAAATCGCACAGCCATGCGTCTGGCCCTGACAGCCACGTAAAAAGACGGCCTAAAACGGCTGCGCCTTGCAGATGCCCAGTTTCTTCATTTTCCGGTACAGCGTGCTGGGGTTGATGCCGAGAAGCTCCGCCGTCTTGCGCTGATTGCCCCGCGCCGTTCGCAGCGCGTCCAGCAGGGCGCTTCGTTCGGCATCGCGCAGCGGGTCCGGATCACCCGAAACAGGAGGCGTTTGCACCGCGGGCGTATCCAAAGGCGGGGAAAGAGCCGGAACCATCCACCCCGGGGTGAAGGCCAGGGCCTGCACCACATGCCGCGCGGAAACGACGCTGCCCGTCACGCCAAGGCAGATTCTGCGGATGCAGTGCTCCAGCTCGCGCACGTTGCCGGGCCAGGGGTATTCGCACAGCTCGTCCATCGCTTCCGGCGCGAAGGCCAGATGCATTCCTTGCGGAGAGTGCCTGGATAAAAAGAGGCGGGCCAGGTGGCGCACATCGCCCCCCCGTTCGCGCAGAGGCGGAATGATCAGCGGCAGCACATGCAGCCGGAAAAAAAGATCCTGCCTGAACTCGCCCCGCTGCACCATGGGCCACAGATCGATATTGGAAGCCGCGATAACGCGGAAATTTACAGGCACGTAGGTGTCGCTGCCCAGGCGCAGGATGCTTCGTTCCTGCAGGACGCGCAAAAGCCTGCTCTGGCCGTGGGCATCCAGGCCGGAAACTTCGTCCAGAAAAATCGTTCCCTGATCCGCCAGCTCGAACAAGCCGGTTTTTCCCCTCCGGTTGGCCCCTGTAAAAGCCCCTTCCTCGTAACCGAAAAATTCCGACTCCAGCAGCGTCGAGGGCAGCGCCGCGCAGTTCACCGCCACAAACGGTCCGTTCCGTTTGGGCGACATGTTGTGCATCGCCTGCGCGAACAGTTCCTTGCCGGTGCCGGTTTCTCCGCGCAAGAGCACGGTTTCTTCCGAGGCCGCATACCGGGCGGCCTGCTTCTTCGCCGCCGTGATCTCCGCGGACACGCCCTCTATATCCACAAGCTGGAACTGGGCGTTCATCCCCCTGGCGGAGCGGCTGCGGCGAATCTTCGCTTCCATTTCCACAATTTGCGTCGCGGGCTGAAAACGAAGCACGGCGCCGGTGACCTTTTGCTGTGAAATGAAAGGAGTGACCGTCGTCACATACACCTTGCCGGCGACGGTGACGATCTCGTTTTGCAGCTGCATGCCGGTGGCGAGGCATTCCGCGGCCTGCGGCATGGGAAAAATATCTTTGATCCGGCGGCCTTCCGGGTTGATCGCAAGCTGCAAAAAATTTCGCGCCGCCGGGTTGGCCGCCAGGATGTCGCCATTGGCTTCAAGCAAAAAAGTCCCGTCACTGGAGGTCGCCATGACCGCCTTGAACCGCTCCGTCTGCGTTTGCTCCAGCGAACGGGCATAGGCGATGAGCTTTGCCTCCATGAGCGCCTGGCGCAGCGAAGCTTCGCCGGATTCATGCTGTATGAAGGGCAGGCGGCCGGCCAGCGCCTCGCCGGTGGTGGGGCCGCCGACAACGACATCGGCATTTTCTTTAAACGCCTGCTCCGCGGCGGCTGCGATCAACTCTTTGGACGGGCCGCTGGGGTAAACGTGCAAATCCATATCCAGCAGGGTTGAAAACGAAGCAAAATCCCGCGCCACCCGAGAATATGCGACCAGGGCGATCTTCGGCCGGGGCAGGCCGGTCAGCGACTGCGCCTGGCGCAAAGCATGGCTGGCGTCCTGCATGCTGATGGCGATAGGTACCAGGGGCGTGCGCAGGCCCGATTCCAACAGCAGTTCCAGAGTGCCGCCGCGAGAGACTATAACGGAGATGCCCTCTTCCTCCATTTCCCGGGCGATTTGCAACCCTTCCCGCAACGTGCCCTGGCGCAGCATGATGGAGTTTTCCAGCCCCACCTCGGCGGCAATACGCAAGAATTCCCGTGACATATGCGGCGTTGTGGCAATGATGCCGATGCTGGACATGCTTTCCCCCCAAGCAGTGAAACGACTCAACGAAAGATGCACTTTTTCATGCAAAAACGCAATATATAGTGCGAAATTGAAAATGCATATGCACGAACCATTTGCAAAAACGCACTGTAACCATTGGCATATTTCAGTGGAACGCTCTTTGCTATACCGGCGCGCAGCAATCGTTTTTTATCGTATGCGCTTTCTCGCGGAGCGTGAACATTCTCGGAGGACAGCATGCGGTTCGCAAAGACAGGCCCGACGGAACCGTCCTCTGTGTCGGCCTTGTTGCAAAACACCCCCCTGCCGAAGGTCGTGCCGGTATCCCAACTCTTTGACGGGCCGGCCGTGAATGATATGGAAGCCGCGGTCATGCGCGGCCTTGCGGAAAGCGGCTGCCTGGTGCGGCTGCAAAAAGGCCAGTCCGTCGCGGTCACCGCCGGCAGCAGGGGCATAACCAACCTGCCCCTGGCCATCCGCACTGTCGTCCGCGCCGTAAAACAGGCGGGTGGCCGGCCTTTTATCGTGCCCGCCATGGGCAGCCACGGCGGCGCAACCGCCGAAGGGCAGCAAAAACTCCTTGCCGGGCTCGGCATCGACGAAAATACCGTGGAAGCGCCCGTGCGCTCTTCCATGGAAACCGTGGTGGTGGGAAAAGCGGCCAACGGCTTGCCCGCGCACATGGACAAACACGCCGCAGCAGCGGATGCCGTCATCGCCATCAACCGCATCAAACCCCACACCTCGTTCAGGGGGGCGATTGAGAGCGGCGTCGTAAAAATGCTGACCATCGGCCTGGGCAAGCAGAAAGGCGCGGAAATCTGCCACAACCTGGGGTTCGGCCATATGGCCGCGAACGTGCCTGCCATCGCCGAAACCATTTTGGCGAATAAAAACATCCTGTGCGGCGTCGGCATTGTGGAAAACGCGTTCCATGAAACGGCCCTGGTCGAGGTCATGAAACCGCAAGAGCTCATCGCGCGGGAAAAAGAACTGCTTAAAGAAGCGTTCAAACTTGCGCCCAAAATCTTCTTTGACTCTCTCGACGTTCTGATCATCGATGAAATCGGCAAGGACGTCAGCGGCACCGGCTTCGACTGCAACGTCGTGGGGCGGTATCACAACCCGCATGCGTATGGCGGGCCTGAAATCACCAGGGTGGCCGCGCTTGACATCACGGACAAATCCAAGGGCAACGGCAACGGGCTGGGCATGGTGGATTTCACCACCCGGCGG
This sequence comes from Desulfovibrionaceae bacterium, assembly GCA_031551515.1. Lineage (GTDB taxonomy): Bacteria > Desulfobacterota > Desulfovibrionia > Desulfovibrionales > Desulfovibrionaceae > FLUQ01. Next base: position 24,203 of record JAVBNL010000042.1, on the reverse strand, counting down.
GCCTTTGACAAGTTCGACCCGGAACAGACCTATCCCAACTCCCTGACTTCGACCATTCCGCTGTCGGTAAAAATCCCCATGGTGCTCGCCAGTGACCGGCTCGCGGTACAGGCGGCCGTCAAAACATGCAACGTGGCGAATCGTGACGCCATCCGACTGGTCCGCATCAAAAACACCAACGAAATGAGTTCCATTTACGTGTCGGAAGCGCTCACAGGGTATTGTCACGAACATCCCAACCTGAAGGTCGAAGGCAGCGCCGCGCCCTTTGCTTTCAATGACGCGGGCAACCTCTGGTAAAAACAATGCGCAGCCCTTGCGGCGCGCGGGAGAATGCATGGAAAGCAACGATTTCTTGCGGATGGAAGGGGCCAAGGTCGCCCTGGTTCTGGACGCCAAGGACAATGTGGCCGTGGTTCTGGCGGATGTGCATAACGGCGAACGCTGTCGCATTCGCGGTCTTGGTGCGGAGTACGATCTTGCGGCCGTGGAAAACATCGCTTTCGGCCATAAAATAGCCCTCGCCGCGCTTAAAAAGGGCGACCCCATCTATAAATATGGAGAAGAAATCGGCGTTGCCCAAACGGATATCCCCTTGGGCGGCTGGATTCACAGCCACAACCTGTACTGCGAAAGGGGAATGTGAGATGGCCGACACCTTCATGGGCTTTCGCCGCGAAAACGGCACGTACGGCGTGCGCAACAACATAGCCATCATTCCTTCCGTCTTTTGTTCGGCGAAAGTTGCCGAGCGCATCGCGCAGAACGTGCCGGGCGCCCTTCCTTTCCGGCATCCCGTCGGGTGCAGCCAGGTCGGAGAAGACCTTGAGATCACGGCCAAGACCCTGATCGGCATTGGAAAGAACCCGAACTACGCGGGCGTGGTCGTGGTCGGGCTGGGCTGTGAGCGCTTTTCACCGCAAGAGCTGGCCGAAGGCATCGCCCCCACGGGCAAGATGCTGGAAATGGTAGTCATTCAAGACGTGGGCGACACGCTGAAAACGATCGAAATCGGCACGCGCATGGCCAGAAAGATGCAACAGGCCGCATCGCAGGAAAAACGGGTGGAAGCGCCTGTTTCTTCCCTCATGATCGGCACGAACTGCGGCGGGTCCGACATGACCTCGGGCCTGGTGGCCAACCCCGCTCTGGGCATAGCTTCCGACATGCTTGTGGCGCGGGGCGGCTCTTCCATCCTGTCGGAACTGACCGAACTGATCGGAACGGAACATATCCTGGCCCGCCGGGCCGTTTCCGAAAGCGTTGCCCAGGATATCAAAAACGCCATCACCGCCATGGAAGCGCGCCTGAAAAACCAGACCCGCCACTCCAGCAACACGGCCCGCAAGCACCTTATTTCCACGGGCAACTATGAGGGCGGCCTGTCCAGCGTGGTGGAAAAATCGCTGGGCGGCATGAAAAAGTCGGGCGATACCGCGCAGTTCGTGGAAGTTTTCAAGAGCGGCGACGCCCCCACAAAAAAGGGCCTCTTGCTTATGGACGGCCCCGGCCATGACGGCGAAGTGACCACCGGCGCCGTGGCCGCGGGCGCGCAGATCGTGTGTTTCCCCACCGGGCGGGGCACCCCTTCGGGCTTTCCCGGGGTGCCGGTCATCAAAATCACCGGCAACCCCCGCACTTTCGTAAAGATGAACGAGAACATAGACATCAACGCGGGCAAGGTCCTGCTGGGCGAATGCACCATGCAGGAGATGGGCCGCGAAGTATACGAAGAGATCATCGCCGTGGCTTCGGGAAAGCTGAGCAAGGCTGAAATTCTCGGGCACGACGAGCAATTTTGCGTAACCAGAATGCCGTAACGCCAAAACACCCTAAAGGAGTTGTCCTATGCGTAAATGTCTATCCGTTGTTGCCGTCCTGGCGCTTCTCTGTGGCATGATGTCCGTTTCCGCGGCGGAAGCCGCCTATCCCACCAAACCCATCACGGTCACCCAGGGCTTCAAGGCCGGCGGCGGCAGCGACACCCTGGCCCAGCTCACCCAGCCCTATCTGCAGAAAATCCTCGGCCAGAGCTTCATCAACCAGTACATCCCCGGCGCCACCGGCGCCATCGCCTGGACCCGCCTTGCAAAAACCACCAAGGCGGACGGGTATGTCATCAGCATCACCAACACCCCGATGCTGCAGACCAACTACATTATGAACCCTGAAGTGACCTATAATATCAAAGAACTGGAACCCATCGCCAACGTGATCACCGACCCCGGCATCATCGTGGTGAGCAAAGACAGCCCCTTCAAGACCTATCAGGATTTCGCGGCCGCCGTTAAGGCCAACCCCGGCAAAGTGACCGTGGGCAACTCCGGCACCGGCGGCGACGACTTCTTCACCTCCATCCTGTGGATGAAAAAAACCGGCCTCAAAATCACCATGGTGCCCTTTGAAGGCGATGGTCCTTCCTGGCAGGCGGCCATGGGCGGCAAAATAGACGTGAGCTTCAACAACCTGGGCATCACCTACCCGCAGATCAAGGGCGGCAACCTGCGCGCCCTGGCCATTTTCGCGGACAAACGCTACGCCGGCCTGCCCGACGTGCCCACCCTGAAAGAACTGGGCATCAACCAGGTTTCCGGTTCCTCGCGCGGCTACAGCGCGCCCAAGGGCATTCCCGCCGAAGCCAAGAAGGCCCTTATCGACGCCTTCAAGAAAATGGCCCAGGATCCCGCGTTCATCAAAGGTTGCGAAGACCGCGCCTCTGCCGTGGACATGAAATACGGCGATGCATACAAAGCGTTCCTGGTGGAAGAAGAAAAGATCTTCACGGATATCTGGAACGAAGTGAAAGGCGACTACGTCAAAAAATAGCCCGCCTTGCTATGCCGGCGGCACGGAAAATATTTTCCGTGCCGCCATGCTCCCTTTCGTATAGCCTTTCAGGAGGGTCCAGTGCCTCTTATTCTTAAAGAAATTTTGTTCGCAGGCGGGGCGGCGGCGCTTTCACTGCTGTTCATTCTTCAATCACTCAAATTGCCGGACAGCGCGGCGCTTATGCCGCGGCTTCTGGCCGCTCTCATCATCATCATGTCCGTTGCGATGGTTTTCCAGGGGCTGAGCGCGCACAAACGTATGGCGCAAGCCGGACAAAAAGAAGAGATTCCGCACATCAACGTCGCGTTGGTAGCCACCTTTCTCGGCTTCATCATCGCCTATGTTTTCGCCATCGAACTGTTGGGATATTTTATCGCGACCCCTATCTTCATCATCGGCTCGTATCTTTTTTTGCGCGCCATGAACCTGCGGAACGCAATCCTGGTGGCCCTCGGCTTCTGCGTTCTGGTTTACGGCGTTTTCGTCAAGATTCTTTACCTGCCCGTTCCCTTGGGCCTTCTTGAAACCATTCTGGGGTGACGGATATGATTGTAGACAACATGCTGCTCGGTCTTTCGACCGTCTTTCTGCCCAGCAACATCATGGCGATAATGATCGGAACGGTCATCGGCCTGCTTATCGGCGCGCTGCCCGGCCTTTCCGCCACCATGGCCATCGCCATCCTGGTGCCCGTCACCTTCGCTTTTCCTCCTGAAACAGGCATCAGCATGCTGGCGGCCCTCTATCTTTCCGCCATGTACGGCGGGTCCATCGCGGCCATTCTTATCCGCACGCCGGGAACGCCCGCGGCGGCCGCGACGGTCATCGACGGATACCCCATGGCCCAGCAGGGCAAAGCGGGGCGCGCGCTCAGCATTTCGCTCGGCGCGTCGTTCATCGGCGGCCTGATCAGCTCCATCTGTCTGCTGACCGTGGCTCCTCTTTTGGGCAGAGTGGCGCTTGAGTTCGGCCCTGTGGAAATCGCCGCCGTGGCCACGCTCGGCATGACCATCATCGCTTCTCTTTCGCAAGAATCCACCGTCAAGGGGCTCATCGCCGGCGCGGCCGGGCTGATGCTTTCCACCGTGGGCATGGACCCCATTTCCGGCTCCCCCCGCTTCACCCTGGGCATGATCGAGCTGTTTTCGGGCATTCCCTTTACCGTGGCGCTGATCGGGCTGTTCTCCATTCCTCAGGTGCTGCGCCTGCTTGAAAACGACATGGGCCCCTCCGTCGCGGGGATCATCAGCGACAAAGTTCGCCCCCGTTGGGAATTGTTGCGCAAATTGATGCCCACCATTTTGCGCTCCACGGGCATCGGCATTTTCGTCGGCCTTACCCCCGGCACCGGCGGCGACACGGCCTGTTGGTTCGCCTATAACGAAGCCAAGCGCTTCGCCCCGGAAGAAGAAAAAAGCAAGTTCGGCCACGGCTCGGACTACGGCATAGCCGCGCCGGAATCTTCCAACAACGCCGTGGCGGCCGCCGCGCTCATTCCCACGATCTCTCTGGGCATACCCGGCTCGTCTTCCACGGCGGTGCTGCTGGGCGGCATCATGGGGCACGGCATCATGCCCGGCCCCACCCTGATGGTCGAACACGCCAAAGTCGCCTTTACCCTGATCTGGGCGATGTTTCTGACCAACTTCACCATGTACTTCATCGGGCTGTACATCACCCGCGCCGCCGTGTTCATCACCCGCGTGCCGGCCAGGGTCATGGCTTCCGCCATCACGGTGTTCTGCGTTATCGGCGCCTTCGCCATCAACAACAGCTTCTTTGACGTGTATCTGATGCTTATCTTCGGCGTGCTCGGGTATATCATGGACAAGGTGAGGGTGCCCGTGGCCCCGCTGGTTGTCGGCCTTATTTTGGGGCAGATGCTGGATGTGAGTCTGCACCAGGCGCTGCTCATCAGCGGCGGCAGCTGGATGGTTTTTTTCCAGTCGCCGGTTTCCGCCGTGCTGCTTGCCCTGGCCGCCTTGTCTCTGACCAACGGCACGCCCATAGGCGCGTGGCTCGGCAAAAGCGTCAAAAAGGCTTTCGGCAGGGCGTAACCACCGTACACGGTTTATCAACAGAAAAAGCGGGGCGCATTGCGCCCCGCTTTTTCTGCGCCCGCGTCCGGCCAAAAAAATCTTGACTCATACCCGCGCTTGCATTCTGATACCCCTCTATGAGTATCTTCGACGCGATACGCAATTTTCTGCTGCGCCAGTCTGTCGCCCGCCAAAAGAAACAGGCCCCGCCGCCGGTCGGCGCCTGGGATCTTGAGGTCAACGGCGACGGCGTATTGAGCGTTGCGGGCCTGCCCTGCACGCAGCTTGCCCGCGACCACGGCACCCCCCTGCTTGTGGTGCACGAAAACGCGCTGAAAAAGCAGGCCGCAATGGTCACGGAAGTCATGGCCTCGCTGTTTGACGACGCGCTGGTCACCTATTCATACAAGACCAATTGCATACCCGGCATCGTCAACATCATGCACCGGCTCGGCATTGGGGCCGAGGTCATCTCCCCCTACGAGTTCTGGCTGGCGGAAAGCCTCGGCGTGCCGGGAAGCCGCATCGTCTATAACGGCGTGGATAAAACCCGTGACAGCATCGCCCGCGCCATTGCCGCAGGCGCGCTCATCAACATAGACAACGTGGAAGAAACGGAAGTCATTCTGGCGGAAGCCCGCGCCCAGAACCGGCAAGCCCGCCTGGGTCTGCGCCTGGGGCTGAACACCGGCGCCCAGTTCGGCCTTTTGCCCGGCAGCCGGGAGATTTTCGCGCTTGTGGAACGGCTGATCGCCGAGGCCGAGCATGCGGACCTGTGCGCCCTGCATTTCAACGTCACTAGCAACGCCCGCGACAACGGCTATCACGCTGCTTGCCTGAAAAAAGCGTTGGATTTCATGGCGCTGCTGGCGAAGCGGTACGGCATACGCATACGGCACCTCGACATGGGCGGCGGCTACGGCGTCACCTACAGCAAAAACATGCCCGGCCGCGACTACGGGCTGTACAGGCTTTTCGGCGTGCTGCCCGGCAGGCCCTATCTTGAGCCCGCGCAAAAATTTCGCGAATACATGACCGGCATGGCCCGCATCATCAAAGAGGCTTGCGCGGCCGCGAACATGCCCGTGCCGCAGGTCATCATAGAACCGGGGCGGCTTTTGACCAGCGGGGCGGAATTTTTACTGGCCACGGTCAAATCCATAAAAGACAGCCCCACCAAGGGCATGCCTTTCGCCATAACCGACGCGGGGCGCCTCTCGCAGGCTTTTCCCTGCGATTTCGAGCTGCATGAGGCATATCTGGCCAGCGACATGCTCAGGCCCCTATCCCGGCCCTATACGGTGACCGGCAGAGTCTGCACCAGCGCGGACTGGCTGTACAAGGGCAAGGTGCTGCCCACGCTTGCCGCCGGAGACATTCTGGCGGTGATGGACGCGGGGGCGTATTTTTCTTCTTACGCCATGAACTTCGCCTTTCCCAGGGCGGAAATCATCGCCGTGGAGGGCGGAAAGACCCGGGTGCTGCGCCGCAGAGAAAGCTTCAAATATATGGTGGGCATGGACGAAATACCCATGCTGGATATACCGCAATAACCCTTCGCGTTATGCGGCCGGCCGGCGGAACTTTTTCGCGGCGCGGCCGAGTTTGGTCAAAAGGGATCGTAAAAGCCAGGCCAGAAAAGGCAGGGGGTCTTTGCCGTCCCAATCGTCATAGGCCGCGTAGCGCTCTTTTTCCTGAAAAATCCGCTTCAGATAGCCCAGTTTGTCTTTTGCGGAAAGAAATTCGGCAAAAACGCGCTGCATGTCGCTGCCGAGGCTTTTGGTTTTGGTGCAGGGCGCGGCTGCTCCAACGGCAAAATCAGTATTGCCGAGGCATAACTGACAGTAATAATATGGATAATTCACTCCGGCCGCGATATTGTGGGCTATGGCGCCCCAAAAGCGGGGGTTCACGTCCAGAAGATAGGCCGCGCCGCTGCCGTTCTCTACCAGGAAATCAATTTCGCAGGGGCCGTTCCATTCAAGATGATCCAGCAATTTCTTCAGCAGCGCCGCCGCGCTGTCGTTCCGGATGGTCTCTCTGACCGTTGATTGCCCGAACTGCAAAGGAAACATCTTTGAATAGGTGTAGACGTCGCTGGCAACGCAGGCTCCGTCTTTATACAGAGCGCATGCCGCGGCCTGAAAACCCTCGATAAAGCGCTGGACTATATATTCGTGCGGCGTTCCCTCAATGTTCCTGATGGCTGCGCGCAAATCGGCCGGAGTGCGCGATACCGCCATTCCCCAGCCGCCCTTGCCCTGTTTGGGCTTGATCAACACCGGGAAAGGAAGGGAAGCGAGCTGCCGCTCATCGTCAAGCAGATCGGCGGCTTCCCAGGTTTCCGGCACGGGAATGCCGAGGCTTCGCGCTATGCGCGTGATTGAATCTTTGTTGTGCACGGCCTCCATTTGCGAATAGGAAGGGAGCAAAAACCGCGCGAGAGAGGAAAGGCGGCCGGCGTTCTTCGCAATGACGAATGTTTCGTCCACTGTGGGCAAAAGAATATCGATGCGCTTTTCATGCATGAACCGCTCGATATCGCGCAAAAACGCCTCTTCATTCTCCGGCGGAGCATAGCGCATGCCGCCCGCGCTGTACCGTGAGAACCTGCCCATAGAAATGCGGCTGCTGTCGCCGGTAAAAACGCGAAATCCCTGTTTGGACAGTTCTTTCCCTATGCTATAGGCCATGCGGGGCAGGCCGGATGTGACAAGAACATTTGCCATGGTGCCCCCTTTGCTTATCATACGGAACGATTGCAACCGGAAAAAACCGCGGGCTGAAACCAGCATAGCACGAAAGCGGACGGGCGCGAAACCGGTCCTGGCGGGCCGCCGGATGAGTAAACGTTGTAACGAACATACCGTCTTCGGTGCGGAGCGCCGCCGCGTTCACGCGCCTTTTCCGGGCCGCAGCTCCGCCACGATGCGGCCGAAGCCCTGCATCAGCACCTGAGCGTCGGTGCCGAAGGCCACGCCGTCGAACCCGGCGGCAAAGGCTTTGGCCGCCCCGGCCGGGTCGGTGGCAAAAATCAGGCAGAATTTCCCGGCGCTTTTACAGGCCGCCAGAATGCGGCCCAGCGCTTGCTGAAACTCCGGCGCGTCAAAACGGGCGGGCATGCCCATAGCGATGGAAAGGTCAAAGGGACCCACAAAAACGCCGTCCACCCCGGCCAGCGCCGCGACAGCCTCTATCTGTTCCAGGCATTCCACGGTTTCGCATTGGGGTATGAGCAGCGTTTCGCGGTTGGCCAAAGCGAAATACGCGCCGATATCTTGCGCGAAGGGCTCGCGGCCATAGCCGGTGGCCCGCACCAGGCCGAACCCGCGCTTGCCCGCCGGCGGAAACTTGCCGTATTCCGCCAACCGCTCTACCTCATCCAGGCTGCGCACGTTCGGCACAACCAGGGCATCCGCCCCCAAATCCAGCATGCGCAGCACGGCGGCCCGCGATATTTCGCGGATGCGCACAAACGGGCTCAATTTGCGCAGCTTTGCCGCCCGGATGAAATCCTGAACGCTCTCTTCGGTGAAGGGGCCGTGTTCGCCGTCGATAATGGCATAATCCAGCCCGCTCATGCCCAGGCATTCCATAACGCTGGCGGACCCCAGAACGGAAAAGGTTCCTATGACCTTTTCGCCCCGGCTCATCTTTTCTTTGACGGTATTGCGCATGGGCCCTCCCGAAAAATCGACTCTACCCGCCCGCGCGGCGGTTGTAAAAGCATTCCGCCGCGTGAAAACCGCGCCCTTGCCCCGGCGCGTTCACAGCGTTACAACAGCACCCATGAATATCGAGCGCCTCGAAAACCCCGACCCGGCGGATGTCGCCGCCCTGCTGGACGTGTGGGAAAGTTCCGTGCGGGCCACGCACGCTTTTTTGCGCGAAGAAGATATCGCGGCCCTGCGCGGCGAAATTCCCGGCTATTTCGGTCTGGTGGAACTGTGGACCGCGCGGGATGAAAGTGGAAAAATAGCCGCTTTTGCCGGCATTGCCGAAGACAGCCTTGAAATGCTCTTTGTGCGCGCGGAGGCGCAAGGCAACGGGCTCGGCCGCGCGCTGTTGCGGCGCGCCCTGGCCCGGGGCGTGACCCGCCTTGACGTGAACGAGCAAAATCCGCAGGCCCTGGGCTTTTATGAGCACATGGGTTTTGCGGTCACGGGCCGCTCCGCCCTGGACGGGCAGGGCAGGCCATACCCACTGCTGCATATGCAGCTGAAGGCGCTCACAGCCCTTTGATGTCAAGCGTCGCCGGTCACGGCGCCGCACAGCTTGCCGGAACGTGGCCGCCGTGCTCAACCAGCGACCATGCTCCACTTTTCTTTGGGCAGCCAGGCCCGCAGCACCCGCTCTATCTCTTTCACTTCCAGCGGTTTTGACAAAAAGTCGTTCATGCCGCTTTGCATGAACAGCGCCCGCGCATCGCCCACGGCGTTGGCCGTGAGCGCCACGATGGGCAGTTTGCGGTATTTTTCACCGGGCATGCGGCGAATGCATTCCGTGGCTTCCACCCCGTCCATTTCGGGCATCATGTGGTCCATGAACACGATGTCATAGTCGTTTTGCTCCACCAGTTTCAGCGCGTCCGCCCCCGATTTGACGGTGTCGACCGCAGCTTCGTATTCCAACAGCACGCTCTCCGCGATGAGCAGGTTGATATCGTTGTCATCCACCAGCAGCATTCTGGCGTTGCGGGTCAGCAGTTTGCCTTGCGGGGCCTCTTCTCCGTCTCGCGCGTGGCCGACGCGCGCGCCCACAAGCTGGGCCACCAGGCCGGATGTCAGCGGGGCGTGCACCGTGGAGGCGCTGCCCGGCAATACCCGCTCTTCCATATAGTTGCGGGAAATGCCTATCAGGCGCGCGCCCGCGTTTGCCGACGCGACCCGGTCATATTTGGGGTAATCGAAGAACACGTGCGTGTACCCGGCGCAGCCGGAAGCGTCGCCGGTCAGCTTTGCCGCAACCCCCATGTCGGTGAGTTTGCGTGCAAGGCTTGCCGCTTTGCGGTTGTCGTCCATCCAGATCACCGCTTTCTTGCATTCCGCGTCTTCCATTTCGACCACGGGGGCGGCATCGGCAACGCCCTGCACCACTTCGAACGAAAAGCAGGTGCCCTTGCCGTATTCGCTGTCCACCGTGATGCTGCCGCCCATAAGCTCCAGCAGGTTCTTGGTGATGGCCAGGCCCAGGCCCGTGCCTTCGACGTTGCGGTTCTTTTTCGTATCCAGTTGGGAAAAGGTCTGGAACAGAGCCGGCAGGTCCTCGCGCTTGATGCCGATGCCGGTATCCTGCACCTGCACCTTGAGCAAAACCTTGTCGCGGCCCGCGGGCACCGTGTCGATGCGCAGCGTGACGTACCCTTCACGGGTGAACTTCACCGCGTTGGTCAGCAGATTGACCATAACCTGCTTCAGGCGGTTGCTGTCGCCGACCAGCCTGCGCGGCAGCGTGGGGCTGTCTTCCACGATGAAGGCAAGCGGCTTGTCGCCGACGCGCACGTGAATCATGGTCACCACGTCGTTGACGAACGAGGCCACGTCGTACGGTTCGGACACTATGGTGACCGCGCCGGATTCGATTTTGGAGAAATCGAGAATGTCGTTGATGATGGTCAACAGCGAATTGGCCGCCGCCTTGATGTTGCGCAGGCATTCCAGCGTGTTGTCGGGCGGGCTTTGCCGCACGGCCAGGTCCGTCATGCCCAGAATGGCGTTCATGGGCGTGCGTATCTCATGGCTCATGTTGGCCAGAAACTCGCTTTTGGCGCGGTTGGCCAGCTCCGCCGCCTCAAGGCGGCGCTGCTCGGTGATGTCCGTGTAAAATCCTTCGAGAACATGCGGCGTGCCGTCGGGTTTGCTTTCCACAACACGGCTGCGTTCCCATATCCATTTGACGCTGCCGTCTTTCATGATCATCCTGAACGTCGTTTCCAGGGGCAGGCCCACGGAAAGGGTCACCTTGTTAATGGCTTCAAGCCCGTCCAGGTCTTCCGGGTGGATCATGTCGAAAAACTTCAGCGCGTTGTTGTGCAGCAGTTCGTCCGGCGTATAGCCGGTCAGCGGCAGGCAGCCTTCGCTGACAAAGGTGAAGGTGAAGTTGGGCGGGTCGTTCAGGCACTGGTAAACCATGCCCGGCAGGTTGGACATCAGTGTTTCGGTGCGGCGCTTGCTGACGGCAAGCTCTTGCATGGCGAAATAGCGCTCAGAAGATTCAAGCGCCAGGGCCGTGAAATCCGCCAAAGAACTGGCGAAGTTCTGCTCCGCCAATGTCCAGTTGCGCACGTCATGGAACTGCTCGATGCATACGACGCCCACCAGCTTGCCGCCCACCCGCACGGGGGCGTCCAGAAGCGAACTGAGGTTGGGGCCGTAAGCGTCGCGCAAGTGCGGCAGCACCGTATCCGTTGCGGCGTCGTTGATGATGATCAGCCGTTCGGTGGTCAAAAGATCTATGTAGTATTGCAGTTCGTTGAAAGGGAACTCTTCCTGCACGGTATGTTTGCCGTCCAGCGCGCTGTAGCTGGTTATGCTGTCCAAGTGCTGCTTTTCGTGGTTTACGCGCCAGATGCCGACCCGGGTCGTTTCCAGAGCGAGGCAGCCCTCTTTGGCGATCACCTTTATGGCGTCTTTTAAAATACCCGCGGTCAAGGCCGGTGTTTTGGTTATTTTCGCCAGCGCAGCGTTGAGTTGTTCGGCGCTTACCGCGCGTTCTTTGCGTTCACTCATGCATAGGCTCCATAATCGGGTGATCCGTTCCACAAAGACGATACATAGCACGCGCTGCGCTGTCCAGCGGACAACGCGAGCCGCTACCGCACTTTTCTCGCGCCCCGCCCTTGCGGCCCCTTCTGGCGGACGCGCAGCACGGCATCGTCAATGCTGTGCTGAAAAGCAAGCACGGATGCGGCAAACGCCGCCGTGGTCATGGCGAATTTTTCCGACTGCACGTTCACGGCCGGTCCGCCCCGCAGCACGTCATGCCGGTACCGCGCATCCAGGGCCACGGCCTGGGCCAGAGAAGAGAACGGCGCCGCTTCCGCGGCGAATACGCTCAGTTCCATCTCGCCCCCCGCCCGCGGTTCCAGCCGCAGGGTGTAGCGCGCGGACAGCCGCGTGCCCCGCGCGATATGCGGAACGGCGAACCGCACGCCCGCGAAAGGGTCTTTGGGCGCCCGGCGGCGCAGTTCGGCCGCTTGCCGCGGCGGCAGCAGCACCCCGATGTCTAGCAGCCGCGCAAGCTGCACGCCCAGCTCCTTTTTGGCTTCATGCCAGTCCGGAGCGGCCGCGGGGTCTTGGTACGGGAGCACGACGCACACAGGCTCCGCCACTTCCAGGCCCAGAACGGCCGTGCCATTGCCGTAGCCGCTAAAAGGCCAAGAGACGGAAAACGAGCGTATCGCGAGCGAAGGCGCGGCATCAAGGCCGGCGAGTTTGCGCACGGCCTGTTCCACCAGCGCCTTATCCGGAGTCCGCGGTTTCATCCACCAGGTCAGGCCCAAGGGCATCAGAACGGCCAGAGCGCATACCACCAAGCGCCGCCAGGGAAATCCGCGAGGGCTATCACGCTTTTTCATCGACGCCCCCTCAATCAAGACACCGCTCTCTAACTCGGTGTCTTTTCTTCTAAAATGACCGCCGCTTATCACTCAGCGCACAATATTCCACATGTAATAATACCATAATTTTTCTCATCCTCAAGCCGGAATAACACTGTACCCCTCCTGGCGGCGTCCGGTTTTGCAAAACTGTACAGTGAAGAAAAATCTCATACCCCCGGCGCGGGCCGCATCTTCCGGTTTCCCCGCGCCCCGTTGCGTGATAGAACAGCGCCCATGCTTCGACTCGTCACTCGTTCACTCAGCCGCGTATTCTGGCGCATGCCCGGCCGCCGCGGCTTTGCCGTCCTCATTTTTTTCGCCGCAGCCCTTTTGGCGGGCGGGTACACGCTGGGCAAAGGCCGGGTGATAAAGGCCCCTGACGGCGACACCCTGGTGATGATGACCGAAGGCGGCAGCTTTGACCGCGTGCGCCTGTATGGCGTGGACGCCCCCGAACTGCATCAAAAAGGCGGCGAGGCCGCGGCGGCTTTCGCCCGCGACCTCGCGTTGTACAAACAAGTGACCGTGTCGGTTATGGATACTGACCAGTACGGCCGCAAAGTGGTGCTTCTGCGCTTGCCCGACGGGCGCACGGTGAACGAAGAGCTGGTGCGCGCGGGTCACGCCTGGGTCTATCGCCGCTATTGCAGCCGGTCTTTTTGCGCCGACTGGGTGGACCTTGAGCAGCAGGCCAAAAAACGGGGCCTGGGCCTATGGGCGGACAAAAACCCGCAGCCGCCCTGGCAATGGCGGCGCGCGCATCCCAGACGTTAGGAGCTGTTTCTAACTAGTCTTTTTGGCTCCGGCTGCGTCAGGCTCGTTTCGTGCGAAGCTCATGTATGCTTATAATACACTTCGCTCCGCCCGGAACTCGCCTTCCTTGCCGGAGGCAAAAATCCTCAGTTAGAAACAGCTCCTAAATCCATTCACAAATAATGTGAATGGATTGCTCTAAAACCCGCTTTTACAAAGGTTTGGGCGCCTTGGTCGAACCGCCCGCGCGGATAAGTTCCAGCACTTTTTCGCTGAGCACCTGCAGGTCCGGCTTGGCGAACTGGGCATCCGCGCCCACGGCGTCGCCTTTATGTTCCAGCCTGTCGGTGACCAGAGAAGAAAAAAGCGCCACGGGCAAGGCTTTCAGCACCGGATCTTCTTTGATCTGACGGCACAGGGTCAGCCCGTCCATCTGGGGCATTTCGATATCTGAGATCACGGCCTGCACGAAATCGCTGAGCTTGCCGCCGCCTTGCTCCACCCGCTTTTTAACCGCGAGCAGCATCTGCCAGGCTTCTTCGCCGTTGCTGGCCTGCGAAACTTTGAAGCGGCCGCTTTTTTCCAGCAGGTCTTTGACCAGGTTGCGCACGTTGCCCGAATCGTCGGCGTGCAGCACGCTGTAGACCGTGTCGCCGTCCAGTTCGTTCCCCAGCTTGCCGTGTAGGCGTATGGCCAGCGCCGGGTTCAATTCCCCGACGATGGCTTCCATATCCAGGATGAAGACCACGCGGCCTTCCAGGCGGACCACGCCGGTCACTGCGTTGCGGCTGACGTGCTGCAAGAAATTGCCGGGCGCTTCCACTTCCTGCCAACTGAGGCGATGAATGCGGTTGACGCCGGAAACCAGAAAACCGGTGACGATGTTGTTGAATTCCGTGACGATTATTTTGGGTTCCTGGCTTTCAGGCCGCTTTTTGCCCAGGTACAGGGCGAGGTCCACCAGGGGCACCACCCGCCCGTCACGGTGCGGAAAGGCCCCCATAACCGCCGGGTGCCGCATCTGCGGCATGGCCGTTGCCGGCTGAAGGCGGATTATTTCCAGAACCTTGGCGACGTTGACCCCGTAAAAACCGCGGTAGCCTTCTTCATCAAGGTAAAATTCGACGACTTCCAGTTCGTTGGTGCCGGAATCAAGTAAGATATTCGTTTGCGACATGGCAACCTCGCGACGCGTTCAAAATGTCGGACAGCCCTGAAATACTTGCTATCCGCAATGGTATTCCCTCCTTATCGGACGATTGATACAAAATCCACAGTCTTTTCAGAAATTTTTCTATTTTTTATGCGTGAAATATCGGCTGAGAAGCCAGAAAATACCGCGCAGAGCGCTCTTTTGGGCGCCGTCGCCGGAACAAGCGCAGGGTACGGAAGAGCAAGGCAAAAATCCGTTTTAACGCGGCTATTGTCGTGCCTTGCGCGTATCTATTGTGCGGCGAGGTAGGCGTAAGCAGACATGGCCGCCCTGGCGCCGTCACCCGCGGCGGTGATCATCTGGCGCAACTTGGTCTCGCGCACGTCACCGGCCACAAAAACGCCGGGGATGTTGGTTTCCATGTCTTCGCTTTTGGCCCGCAGCCAGCCGTCGGCCGTCATGTCCAGCCCCGTGCCTTGCAGCAGGCTGGAATTGGGCAAGGTGCCGACGAAAATGAACACGCCCGTGACCGCAAGGTCGCGCGTCTCGCCGGTCTTCACGTTTTTCAGGCTGAGCGATTCCACCCCGGTTTTGCCGTTGATCTTTTCAGCCACGCTATCCCAGACCGGCACGATTTTGGAGTTGGCCAAAACCCGGTCCGCCAGCAGCTTGTCCGCCCGCAGCGCGTCGCGGCGGTGCACGAGGTATACTTTGGCCGCGAAGCGGGTCAGGTATTCGGCCTCTTCAACAGCCGTGTTGCCGCCGCCGATGACGGCCACCTCTTCATTGCGGTAAAAAGCCGCGTCGCACACCGCGCAATAGCTGACCCCACGGCCGGTTAGCTCCATCTCGCCGGGAACGTTCAGGGGGCGGTGGTGCGCTCCGGTGCAGATGATCAGGGCTTTGGCCTCTATCTCGCCCTTGTCGGTGCTCAGCACTTTTTTCTCCGCCGACAGAGTGACTTTCGCCACTTCCGCCATGCGGATTTCCGCCTCAAAGTGCTTGGCGTGATCTTCCAGGGTCTGGGCCAGCTCAAAGCCGGAAATATGTTTTTGCCCCGGCCAGTTTTCCACGTCGCTGGTGGTGGTTATCTGGCCGCCGGGCGCGCCTTTTTCAAGCAACAGCGTATCCAGCCCCGCGCGTTTGGCGTAAATGGCGGCCGTCAGACCCGCCGGGCCCGCGCCCAAAATGACAAGTTCCCGTTTTTCCACGAAAAGCTCCTTACAGAACAGTGCAATAGTATCGATACTTATCAAGAAACATTGCTAATAGATAAGCGTAGGGCCAGACAAGAGCAAGGGAATCAGTTCACGTTTACTGTTCTATCTTGAAGGCCTTGACGTAGGCATCATATAACACGCGCAGCTCGGCTACGGGGTCTTTGCTGGAATCTATGCGCAGGTCCACCAGGGGCTGGGGGCCTTTGCGCACCACCAGGATGGCGGCGGAGATTTTCCCGCGCTTGTCGCCGCCCGCCGCCTGGCCCGCTTCCAGGGCCTTCATGGCCCGTTCGCCGATAAAGCCGGGCGTGCTTTCAAAGGCTTTGACCATGGCTTTCACCGTATCTTCACCCACCAGGATATTGCCGGCAGCCACACAGTCCTTGCCCTTGAGGGAACCGGCCCAGACATTCTCTTTCAGAACCGTCGCGCCGGTGAACACGGCGGTGTGGCCTTTGGCGTCAATGACGGAAAGCTGCCGGCCGGCGCTGCCTTTGTCCGCAGCCAGCACTTTTTGCAACACTTCTTCCGCGTTCATGCCGGAAGCCAGCATTTTCAGACCTTCGCGGCCCAGTTTGGGGTTGGTGTCGGCTTGGGTGGCGATGGCGCCCACGCCGGAAGCGGCCCAGGGCACCCGGTTGCCCACGGCCAGGCGCGCGGTGGAAACCACCACCGCGAAATCCCCGGTTTTGGCGTCGCGGCCGACCAGAGAAAAGGTGTTGTCCCACTGCGCCCGGTCAGAAGCGGACGCGGGCGCGGCCCACAAGGCAAAAACGCACAAAAAGGCAACAAAACAAAAGCTGGGGGCGAGACTGTAGCGCATGGTGCCTCCTTGGCTGATGGCGGTTAGGCGGACCGGCTGTGAAAATGGTGATTCGCAGCAGGAATTTTTCATTAGCAAATATTCGGACAACAGGCAAAAGCCCCGCCAGGCCGGCCTGCAACCGAAACGCCCGAGCGATGGCGTTGTTTGGCGTCAGGCAAGAGTGAATTGAAGCGTCGCGGCGAACGGCGCCATCGCTAGCAGGAAGAGAGGACGCGGTACAGGGTCGCCAGGCTGACGCCCAGCTCTCTGGCGGCCGCCTTTTTGCCCGCGACGGTCGCGCCGTGCCTTTCAACAGCGGAGCGCGCCAGCTCGGTGGACACGCCCTGCCGCACTTTGCGCAGCATGGGGGACGCTTCCGCCGTCATGGCCGCGGCCCCGGCAAGAGCGGCCGCCACGGGCGGGCGTTCGAAATGCCCGGCCAAAAGATCCCAGGTGATGGTGCTGCCCTGGCTGAAATGGATGCCGTAGTCGATGAAGTTGCGCAATTCACGCACGTTGCCCGGCCAATGGTATTCCATGAAACGGCGCATCAGGGCCGGGTCGACCACCACCATGCGCTCGCTGACGTGCGAGCGGTGCTGGGCGATGAAGTGCGTTATCAGGGCGCGGATGTCTTCTTTGCGTTCGCGCAGCGCCGGCACGGAAATGGGGATGACGTTCAGCCGGTAATACAGGTCCTGGCGGAACAGCCCGGCCCGCACCAGCTCGCGCAAATCTTTGTTGGTGGCGGCCAGAACCCGTACGGAAACCTGAATCAGCTTGCCCCCACCCACGCGCCGCACCATGCCGTCTTGCAGGGTGCGCAGCAGTTTCACCTGCAAGGGCGACGGCAACTCGCTCACTTCATCCAGAAAAATCGTGCCGCCGTCCGCCTGTTCCCACAGGCCTTTGCTGCCGCTCGTTTGTGCGCCGGAAAAAGCGCCCGGCGCGTACCCGAAAAGTTCGCTTTCCATCAGCGCTTCAGGCAGCGCCCCGCAGTTGACCGGCACAAAGGGGCCTTTGCCCGCGGGACCGTTATGGTGGATGGCGAGCGCCACCAGTTCCTTGCCTGCCCCCGATTCACCGGAAATCAGCACCGGCCCCGTGGCGGCCGCCGCTTTGACGATGATTTCCTTCAGCGCGACCATGACCGGCGAATTGCCCACCAGGGCGTTCAGGCTTTGTCTGTTCACCGGCACGGCGTCTTCGCCCGGCGGCAAAAGCGAACGGGTGCGGCAAAGCAGTTCCAGCGCCTGGCGGATCAGCAAAAATGTGTTTTCCGCCTGTTCCAGCAGCGCCATGCGCTGTTCGGAGTCAAAGGCCACGATCTGCACGGCGCCGATCACGGTGCCGTCTATGTCCACCGGGGCCGTGTAGTTGGCCTGTTCGCTGCATGTGCCGCGCTGCGAACATTCGCGGCAGGCGTCGTCTTCACCGGGGTGCAGCACCATGGTCTGCACCCCGGCGCGCAGGCTTTGCACCAGCGCGGTATCCGCCGGGGCGGTCAACCCGATGCCGTTTTTATACGGGCCGGTGCCGGCCACGCAGACACCGGCCGCATCGATAACCAGAGCCTCTACCGAAAAAAGCTGGCCTATGCTTTCAAGCAAAGGCTGCACGGGCTCCCAGGGGTTCGGCCCGGAACGCTTGCGCACACCGTCTTTAGCGTGCACCCAGGAAGGGTGGGTATGCGTATGCCGCCTTCTTTCTGCGCTGGTCGTCGTCATACCTACCTCCCTGGGTCTTCAAACCGTTCGTTCTAGGACGTGGCTTTCACGCAGGCGGCGATGTGCCGCAGCCGTTCCATGCTGGTGTGGGTGTTCAGCACGCAGCCGGGGGTGAAAATAACGCCCTTGCCTTCGGTGCTGGTCCAGGCGTTGTTCACCTGGGCGGCGATTTCCGCATCCGTGCCCTGGTGGGCTGTCTTCAGGTGTGACAGGCCGCCGCAGAAGCATTTGCCGGGAATGAGCTTGCGCCCTTCCGCCAGGCTGGGGCCGTCGTCGCAGTCGTGCCAGTTGAAGGCCTGCACCGGGTATTCGCGGAACTCTTCATACCAGGGGTGCGCGCCGTGCATGTGGTACATGGTGAACCAGGCCTTGCCCTTGACCGCGTCCAGCACTGCCAGGTCGTATTTTTTCACGAATTCGGCATGCTCCGCAAGGGTCAGCTGGTTTTTCAGCGACATCTGGGTGGCCATGAACAGGCCCGCCGCGCCCCGGTCCACAGCGGTTTTCGCGAACTGCACCGCGGTTTCAGTGATATGCGCAAGCGCCGCGTGCACTTTGGCGGGCTCTTTGCGGATATGCTCGATCAGTTGGTCCGGGCCGGAGCAGAGCTTCACCGCCGTGGTCAGGGGCGAAAACACGGTCTGCAAAAACGGCACCTGTTCTTTGGACTCTTTCAGGAAAATGCGCTGCGATTCGAGCACCACGGCGTATTCACCTTCCACGCCGGAGCGGGCGCGCAGCTTCGTCCAGTCTTCGGGTTTGTTGATCAGAGCGCATTCGGCCACCGGCGCGTCAAAGAAGCCGGGGAACACCTTCAGGGGCAGGCCGTAGTCCACGCACGTGAAAAGGCCGTAGGGCATGTATTTGACGAAATCCATGTCCAGTTCACGCTGATTGTGCAGCGCCATTTCCGCCAGCCTGCGCGGGGACCGGTCATGGTTGGGAAAATGCATCCACAAACTGAAGGGCATGCGGTCGGGTTTCTGCATGGCCAGGGCTTTTTCAAGGCGTTCTCTACGATTCACGGTATACCTCCAGGTTGTTAAAAGCCGTATTTATTGCAGCAGCATGACAAGCAACAAATAGTAGCCCAATAAAATCAAGCTGAACCAGAACACAATAGGCATGGTCCGCCGGATAAGCGCGCTCATGCTCGTGTGAAAATATTCGGTGACCACGGCCAGGCACAGGTGCGTGGGCGATATTTGCATGGCGATATACCCGGCCGAAAGCAGCAGTATCAAAAGCGGCATGCCGCCGCCCGGCATGGCGGCGAAGGCAAGCGGCACGGCGATGGCCGTCATGGCCTGCTGGCCGCTGGCGATGGTTCCGAAAAAGAAAATCAGGAAAAACACGAAAAACGTCGGCACCGGCAGTGCGGTAAAGACCGCGGGCAGCGTTTCGATGACCCCCGCCGCCGCGACCACGTCTTTGAACAGCATGACCATGGCCGAGGTTATCAAAAGCCGCTTTTCAAACGCGGACCAAAATATGGGCTTCAGCTCGTCCAGGCGGAATCTGCCCACCAGGGCGTACAGAACCACGGCCGTAAGCGCGGCCCAATACACCGGCATATGAAAAGCCAGCACCAGGGCCACGATAAGGCCCAGCGTCCACAGGCTTTTGCCCAGCTTTGCCAACTCTCCCGCCCGGTTGGGCGAAAGCGGGCGGCCCGTGTCCACGGGCAGAGTGCGCAACAGGAAAAAATAGCCCAAGAACGCGAGTATGACCACCAAAGGCAGCATGCCCAAAATAAACCAGGACAGCGGCACCCCGGAAAGCTCCACCCCGATGATGATTGAAGCGTACGTGGGCACGAAGCTTTCAGGAATGTGCCGGAAATAGGTGGTGATAAGGGTGCGTTCCTCGGCGTTCAGATAGTCTTTGCAATAGGAATTGACGATGGTGCCGCAAATGGTGATGGCCGCCGCCGAAGGCAACAGCCCGATGACCATGGGCGCCAGCGCCGTGTTGACCCTGCGGTTGGAAGAAAGGCCGTCCAGCGCTTGCTGCGCTTCAAGCAGGCAGCCGCGTTTTTCGAGCATGCGCTGCAGGAACATGATCAGGTAAAAAATCACCAGAAGCGAGACGGTCTGCGCACTTGTGAATGAGCGCGCCGCGATGCCCAGGCTGTTGACGAACCCCAGGCTGTACAGAAAGCAGGCGGAAATGACGCCGCCCCCGATGGCCTGGGGCAACGGACGGCGCAAATGCAGCAATATGACAATGACCAGAAAGACGGCCAGCAGTTTTAGGGCTTCCACAAACGCCTCATGCGCGAACAGACAAGCGGGCTTGCCGAAGCGCTTCGTAAAATCGAAATAACTGCTCCCCGCCAAAACGCGCGTGTTCCGCGCACGGGGAGCAACACAGTCATTCTTCGGCCTTCACACGGAACACGCATGCTGAAGGCGGCGTAACGGCTCAGAGCAATTCACGAATGAAACGAGTGGATTGCTCTGCAAGAATTTGTAAACAAATTCTTGCCGCGAGATTGGCGCAGGCGGGCTTTGCCCGCCGTTACACGCCAATCTCAAAGCGAATATGCTCTATCTGGCGTCTTCGATGATGCCGCAGAGCACGTTATCCAGGTCGCCGAACCCTTCGTTGGACATTTTCGCCAGGTTTTCGGCCGACTGTTCAACAGTGGAGCCGATCAGGCCCTGCTTGTCCACGCTGGTGCGTTCCGCCGCGAGAATGGCGGAATAATACGCTTCAATGGCGCCGCTGCCCACCTTCAGGGCGCAGCTTTCTTTGGCGCCGTCGCAGACCATGCCGGAAAGGTTGCCCAAAATCAGGCTGACCGCCTCCGCGGCTTTGGCCATGTCGCCGGTTTTCAGCCAGGCAAGAGCGGCTGCGGCGCCCGCGCCCGCGGAGACCGTGCAGCCGCAGATGGGCGTCAGCCTGCCGGTGCGGCTTTTGATGAAGCTGGTCACGATATGGCTGACCGCAACCGCATAGGCCGTTTCTTTACGGCTTTTGTTCAGGTACTGGGCGTAAATGGCCACGGGAATGACCGCGGTCAGCCCGTGGTTGCCGCTGCCCGCGCTGCTCATGACCGGAATCATGGCGCCTGACATGCGCGCGTCAGCCGCCCCGGCGGTCCAGGCTTTGATCAGCTGGGCGATGTCGTCCTTGCTGCGTACTTCATTGGCGATGATCTTGCCCATGCCCAGGCCCACGTTGTGTTCCAAACCGTATCTGGCAGCGCTCAGGTTCATGTCCACGCCGCGCATCAGACTTTCCACGTCTTCGTCGGTCATGGTGTCGGCTATGGCCAGCGCCTCGGCGAAGCTCATTTTCGCGATCCGGTCCGAAATGCTAGGGCCGGAAGGGCCGGCAGGACCGGTAACCACGTCGAGCACGGTTTCGCCATTCTTGACGACCTTGATGATGGAATCATGCTTGCCTTCGATGACGCATTCGCCCTTGCCCTTATCCGTGCGCACGACCGCATGCACGTAGACGCCCTGCCTGTTCATGTCCGCGTCGATACGTATTTTTCCGCTTGCAAGCAGGGCTTCCGCCTTTGCCTTGCCGTCTTTGTCAACATCCTTGAGCACTTCCAGGCCGTAGGCGGACTTGCCGTAGTACACGGCCAGCGCCGCGGCCACCGCGTTGCCCTTCAACCCGTCCGCGCCGGGAACCCCGACGGAAGCGCCGTTTTTGTAAATGCTCTTGCTCACGGTAATGACGACCGACTGCACTTCGCCGGGAACTTCTTCAAGCGCGCGGGCAACCGCGAGGGCGACCGCGCCCGGTTCAGTGCATCCCAAGGCGGGTACAGCTTCCGATGCCAAGAATTGCTTTAAGGTGATCACTGTTAACTCCTCTCTTCGTGACCTAAATATAACTCTTCAAATTTACCCGGCAACCGGGTTTTGCGTTTCGCCGGCCGTGTGCGCGCGGATCGCGGCTTCAGCCTTCGCCAGAAGCGTCGCGTCCGGGCAGTGAATTTTAAGCAGCGTGCCGCGCTTGCCTTTGACCACTATGACTCTCATCTTCTCCACAATTTGCAGTGACTTCACTTCATTCCACTGTACGCGCTTGACCACGCTGCGCGTTACATCCAGCACCGGCTCGACGGCATAGCCCGCGAAAGCGATGAAGGGCTTGCCGATGGGCCGTATGCGGCCGCGCAGATGCTCGCAGTAAATGCCTGCTTCGCCTATGCGGTAGAGCGAAGCATAACGGTTGCTGAACAAAAAGCCGCCGACAAAGACAAAAGCGGCCAACGCCGCGCCCGCCAAATACATGCCCAGAAAAAAGGCCGCAAAGATCGAAGACCGGGTCAGCCCGCTGCCGATAGTGACCTGCCCAAGCATGATGAAAAGCATGCCGCCCACCCACAGAACCCCGGCAATGACGAGCATATCCATGACCGTCATCGGGTTGGTGCAGATGGGCACGCCGACGTACCAGCTGAGCGGCTTTTCAGGCCCGCCGGTCGTCGCGCGCCCCTGCCCGGGCGTTTCGGCGTCGCTTTCCTTCACGTTCCTTTCTCCGTCTTCGCCGCGTCAGATGGTTTTGGGCTTCAAGTCGCCCGCAAAGTGACAGGCCACCAAATGACCGGGCGCCACTTCGCGCAGTTCCGGGTGCACTTCACGGCACTCAGGCTGCCGGTAGGCGCAACGGCCCATGAACCGGCAAGAAGCCGGCGGGTTGATCGGGCTTGGTATGTCGCCCTCAAGCAAAATGCGCTGTTTGTTGTGGTTCAGTTTCGCCACCGGCACGGCGGAAAGCAGCGCCTGCGTATACGGGTGCACCGGGTTTTTAAAGAGTTCCACGTTGGTTGCCTGTTCCACCAGCTTGCCGAGGTACATGACCCCCACGGTGGTGGAGACATAGCGCACCACGCTGAGGTCGTGCGAAATGAACAGATAGGTATAGCCCTGGTCTTTCTGCAAATCTTCCAGCAGGTTGATGACCTGGGCCTGAATGGACACGTCAAGGGCGGAAACGGGTTCATCCAGCACGATGAATTCCGGTTCCAGAGCCAGGGCCCGGGCGATGCCGATGCGCTGCCGCCGCCCCCCGTCAAGCTCGTGCGGGTATGATGTCACCAGCCGGCGGGAAAGGCCCACCGTGTCCATCAGTTTGCCCACGCGCTCATCAAGGTCTTTTTTATCTTTATACGCGTTGTTGATGAGCAGCGGTTCCGCGATCAGCCGTGAAACGGACATGCGCGGATTCAGCGAAGAAAACGGATCCTGAAACACGATCTGCGCCTGGCGGCGAAAGGCCGAACGATCCGCCGTGCCCAGCCCCAGGGTCTCTTTGCCGTGAAAAAGCACCTGCCCGCCCGAAGCTTCAAGCAAGCCGATGACCACACGGCCGAAAGTGGATTTGCCGCAGCCCGATTCACCCACAAGACCGAAGGTTTCGCCCCGGTTGATGCCGATGGATACGTCGTCCACGGCATGAAGCTGCCCCTTGGGCACCGCGAAATACTTCTTGAGATTGCGGATGTCGAGAAGCGGTCCCTGTTTGGCGTTTGCCTGCATGTATATACCCCTATGCTACGCCGCCGCCGTCTGACGGGCGCTGTGACAGTTGACGAAATGACCGGGTTCGACTTCGCACATGCCGCATTCGCTTTCATGGCAACGCTCTTTGGCGTTGGCGCAACGCGGCGCGAAGCTGCAACCCGGGGGCAGGTCGACCATTTCCGGCGGCAAGCCGGGAATGACCGCGAGCTTTTCACCAAGCGGGCTGTCCAGGTCGGGAATGGCCTTGAACAACCCCTGGGTGTAGGGGTGCAACGGTTTGGCGAACAAAAGCTCGATGGGGGCGTATTCCAGCAGCCGCCCGGCGTACATGATGGCCACGGTGTCGCAGGTTTCGGCGACAATGCCGAGGTCGTGGGTGATCAGCAGCATCGAGGTTTTCACCTTGCGCTGCAGATCTTTGATCAGTTCGATGACCTGGGCCTGAATGGTCACGTCGAGCGCGGTGGTCGGCTCGTCGGCGATCAGCAGGCTTGGCTGGCAGGCCAGCGCGATGGCGATGCACACGCGCTGGCGCATGCCGCCGCTGAACTGGTGCGGGTAGTTTTTCGCCCGTTCCGGCCGGATGCC
>JAVBNL010000023.1:0-99393 GCA_031551515.1 Desulfovibrionaceae bacterium | reverse complement strand
CGGCGGCCCGGCCTCCCGCGACGTCAAAGTTGAAACTGCCGCCCGTGACCAGCACCGTGTTGCCGGCGGCGATTCCCGAGGCGCTGCTGCCGCCCTCGGCGTTGTTATTGATGGTTCCGCCGGTAACGGTGAGGCTGTTGTACGAGGCTTCGCCGCCGCCGTCGCTCTGGCCGGCGCGCACGCCGGCCAGGATATTGCCCCCGTTGACCGTGACGCTGTTGCCCGTGGCGCTGCCGCTGGCGGAGCGCCCGCCGATGATGCCGCCGGAGGTGACGGTGCCGCTGTTGAAAATGACGGTGTTGCCGCTGACAAGGCCGCCCGCGCTTCGTCCGCCGTACAGCGTGCCGATGGAGGGAGATCCGGTCACCGTGACCGTATTGCCGCTCACGTTGGCCGGGCCGTTGACCACCCCGCCATAGGCCTCGCCGCTGATGGTCCCGCCGGTGATGGTGACCGTGTTGCCGGTCAGGCTTCCCCCCGGAAAAAGAGAGGAAGGAACCGAGCCAAAGGGGCTGGGGGCCAGAGGAGCGCCCGGATAGGTGATGTCCTCGGCCAAAGCGGAGAAAGACAGAAACGGCGTCTGTATGAAAAGCGCCATTATGAATATGTTGATTTGCTTCATGATTGTACACCGTTGCATGCAACTATGTTCGGGTTTTTTCCTCTTGTTAAAAATACATGTATTGAAATTAATATTCATTATCATTTTGTCCAGCTATAATAGAAAGACACACCAGCAGTTGGACCCCAGGGCCGCGTTATAGGACCATGCAAGGTACGGCGGCTGATTATATTATCTAGCAAGGGTTTCGATACCTGCCGGCGGCGAAAACGAACATCCCGGCTGCTTTGGCCGTGCTTGACCATCTTGACGAAGAGGGGCGCGGGGCTGAAAGACGACGATACCCGCCACGGCGCATGCACGCGCAGTGCACATTTTTTCGCCGCCCTCGGGTATTTTTGAATTGTCATGGACGCCGGAAAACATAGGCGCATCAACACCTTTAAAGATGGCTCCAACCCCGCTGAAGATGGCCTGAATCGGCTGGAAATCGTGTGTACGAAGAATCGTACCCAGAGTTCAAATTCCCGCATGTTCGCCACAAATTCAATGGCTTACTGAAAAACAGTAGATTCTTTTTTATCTTGGCGGCGTTCGGACCGTTTTCCAGCACCAGCTTCGCTTGTTTTCCACGCCCGCACGTAGTGCGCCGCAATGGCCGCGTAGCCGCTGCCGTTTGCCGGGTTCCGGCGCGCCTTGCGTCCGGCGTTATTCGCTCTTATGTATGAATATGGTATACGCCGTAGTGGCGAGGCGCAAGAAGGACGCGCCCCCGACCGGCTGCGGCGCGGCATTGAAAACCCCCTCGTGAATGTAGAGAGGGGCGGTTTTCCGCAAGGAGTGTGCATCCAATGATAAAACCCATCCTTTTACTGATAACGGCGGGTGTTGTTTTGACGGCGGCAAGCGCTTACGCCGCGGGCCTTTCATCCTCCGGCGGCAAAGGCGGAACGGCTGCCGCGAAGAACGCGCCCGAGAACGCCGCTTTGCGCGACATATACTTTGCCGGGGGCTGTTTCTGGGGGGTGGAAGAGTATTTTTCCCGCATGCCCGGAGTGCATGACGTCACCGTGGGCTATGCCAACGGCTCGAAAGAAAACCCGACCTATGAAGAAGTTTGTTCCGGCAGGACAGGCCATGCGGAGACCGTGCATGTTCGCTACTACCCCAAAATCATCAGCCTGAAGACCCTGGCAGAACAGTTTTTCACCGTCATCGACCCGACCAGCCTTAACCGTCAGGGTAACGATGTGGGCAGCCAGTACCGCACCGGCATGTACTACGTGCGGGAAGAGGACAAGGCGGTGCTGGAGGCCGTCAGGGCGGAAGTGCAGAAAAAATACGCAAAGCCGCTGGCGGTGGAGCTGGTTCCCCTGCAAAAATATTACCTCGCGGAAGAGTACCACCAGGATTATTTGAAAAAGAACCCTCGCGGCTACTGCCATATCGATTTCAGCAGCCTCAAGGATGTCCGGACCGAAAAGATCGAAGTCGTGGATCCGGGTAAATACCCCAAGCCCTCCGACGCCGAGCTCAAGAAAATGCTGTCGCCGGAAGCATACGCCGTCACGCGGCAGAACGCCACGGAACGGGCTTTTACCGGCAAGTTATGGGATCACAAGGAACGGGGGAT
The DNA here is from genome assembly GCA_031551515.1 of Desulfovibrionaceae bacterium. Taxonomy (GTDB): domain Bacteria; phylum Desulfobacterota; class Desulfovibrionia; order Desulfovibrionales; family Desulfovibrionaceae; genus FLUQ01. Next base: position 97,198 of record JAVBNL010000023.1, on the reverse strand, counting down.
TTATGTGGATGTGGTGACGGGAGAGCCCCTGTTCTCTTCCTCCGACAAGTTCGATTCCGGCTGCGGCTGGCCCAGCTTCACAAAACCCATCGACCCGGCTGTTATCGCCGAACGGCAGGATGACAGCCACGGCATGCGGCGCATCGAGGTGAAGAGCCGCGCGGGCGATTCGCACTTGGGCCACGTCTTTGACGACGGCCCCAAGGACAAGGGCGGCTTGCGCTATTGCATTAACAGCGCTGCCCTGCGCTTTGTGCCGTATGAGGAAATGGACAAGCAGGGCTACGGCTATTTGAAGGGCTATGTGAAATAGGCGATACGGCCTGGCGGCCGTCTGTTCCTCTTGCGGGTTTCGATGCCGCGGCGTAAAGAATAACGAGCAGGAGGTCCGCATGGCCGGAAAGAAATATCGCGACGTGAAGCTGACGGTGCTCAAACGCCTCATTCTTGAGGATATCCACGCGGAATACGCTGCCAAGGGCGTGCCCAAAATCTGCCCGCGCTACAAGGAAGGCACGGAATACATCTCGCAGAACTGCAACAAACCGGACGGCTTTTGCAGCTGGGCCTGGGCGGAGCTGCAGCAAAAGGTGGTCTTTCTGGCCCTGGGCCACGATTACCCCAATATCAGACCCAAAGGCACGGATGTCATCTGCTGTTCAGACGCGCTGCACCCGGTGCTGTATAAGCTTGAGCGCATGGAAGACCCCGAGAAATAAAGAACGGCGGAGGGCGCGGCTTGTGTCTTTCGCCGAACGTGAAACGGGAGGAAGATATGCGGACCCTCACAGCGCAAACCGGGCGGCTTCTTGAACTTCTGGCCCACGATGAAGAGCCTTTCGGCATTCATTATACCGATGTGAAGCCTGAGGGCTTCGGCCCCAAGCCGGGTGAAATCTTTTCCCGCGAACGTGAAAGCGCCGGGCAGATCGACTGGCAAAAAGCCTTCGGCAATTTTTCCTGTATTGTCGGCAAGATCTGGCTGGCCCGCAAAAAGAGGAAAGCCGCCTGGATCAGCCTTGAAGAATGCGGCTGCATGGGCGGCGGTTTTTACGCGGGCCTGTACCGGCCCTATCTTGAGATGAACGTGCACTACGTTTCCACCGGCCTGCCGGGCACCCCGGTGGAGGGCGAGCATTACCTGCCCACGCCGGAATCCATGCGGATTTTTATGGAAGACAGCATGCCGCCGGAAGCGGGCGCAAAATATTGCGTCATCAAGCCGCTCTCGCAGTTCACGGATGCACAGCCGCCGCTGGTGGCTGCCTTTTTCGCCCGGCCGGAAGTGCTGACCGGCCTCTATTCTTTGGCCTGCTATGCCGCAGCAGACCACAACGCCGTGGTCTCGCCCTTTGGCGCGGGTTGCAGCAACCTTATCGCCTGGCCCCTGGTCTATCAGCAGCGCGGGCAGGAACGCGCCGTGCTGGGCGGTTTTGACATGTCGGCCCGTAAATACCTGAAGACCGACGAGCTTACCCTTGCCGCACCGATATCGCTGTATCGCAAGATGCTTGCGGTGATGGAAGAATCGGCCCTGACGCGCCACGCCTGGCAGGGCGTGCGCAAAAAGGTGGACAGAAGCAGGCGCGCCTGGGAAGAAGGCAAGGCATAAAGGCTTATTTCCAGGAACTGAAGGGATTTTTGACCAGGTTCGCGTTGTAATAGCGCGCGTCGCCCGTGACCTCTTCACCAACCCAGGCGGGCTTGGTGAAGGGCTGGTCTTCGCGTTCTAGCTCCAGCTCGGCCACAACCAGGCCCGCGTTGGCGCCCAGAAATTCGTCCACCTCCCAGACCATGCCGCCGTAAGGGATTATATATCGGCGCTTTTCGATAAGCGATCCTTTCGCCAGGCTGTCCAGCATGGTTTCGGCATCGGCCGCCGGGATCTCGTATTCGAATTCCGCCCGCGAAGCGCCCGCGCTTTCGCCCTTGATGGTCAAAAAGCCTTTGCCGCCCATGACCCGCACGCGCACGGTGCGGCCCGGGTCGGCGCACAGATACCCCTGGCGGCAGAGCACGCCGCCGCCAGGGGTTTTCCAGCTTGCATCGCGGGTCAGGAATTTACGTTCTATTTCCGTGCCCATGATTTTACTTATTTATACCCGTCCATGAATGCTTTCAGCTCGTTCATGTCAGTAGGCTGTTTAGCCAGGGAACCCTTGGCCAGCATGGGGAAAAAGCTCTCCATGCTCGCTTGGCCTTCCCGGCGGTAAATGACGCCCAGGGGTATCTCGTCATCCCATTTCTCCGCCTGGGCCAAGGCCGCGAACTTGTCCGTGGGGTCATAGTCCTTGGGCAGCGCTTTGCAGCGCTTCTTGTACCAGGCGAAGGTATTGTATTTGTTGAAGGAAACGCAAGGGCTGAGAATGTCGAGCAGCGCCGTGCCGGGGTGTTTGACGGCCTGGCAGATAAGTGCCGCAAGCCCGTCCTTGTCGCCGGAAAAGCCCCGGCCCACCCAGGTCGCGCCGGTGGCTATGGCAACCGCGATGGGGTTGAAAGGCAGGTTGTTGACCCCAAAGGGCTGGGCTTTGCTCTGAATGGCGGCGGTGCTGGTGGGGCTGGCCTGACCCTTGGTCAGGCCGTAAATGCCGTTGTTGTGGGCCAGAATAGCGATGTTGACGTTGCGGCGCAGGGCGGCCAGAAAATGGTTGCCCCCTTCGCCGTACAGGCAGCCGTCGCCCGATTCGACCAGCACTGTCAGTTCAGGGTTGGCCAGTTTCGCGGCGGTGGCCACGGGCAAGGCCCGGCCGTGCAGGCCGTTGTGCACGTTGACTTTGGTGTAGTGGGGCGCTTTGGCCGCCTGGCCGATGCCGCTGACCATCAGCACCTTTTCCGGCGGCAAATCGCACATGGCCAGCGCCTTTTTGACCGCGGCCAGCACATCGTGGTTGCCGCAGCCGGGGCACCAGGAGGTTGTGTATTCGCCGTATATTTTGGGATCAAGCATGGCCGTCCTCCTTCATGCGCTCCAGAATGTGCCGTGCCGTGATAGGCAGGCCGTCATAGCGCAGCACGCGGCTGTGCGCGTTAAAACCGGTTTCGCGGCGGATCAGGTTTGCCATCTGGCCGGTGCTGTTGCCTTCGATCACGACCACGCGTTTTGCCGCCTTGAAACGGGCCAGAAAATCATCCGGCCGCAGCGGCCAGACCTGCGGAAAATGGCAGACCGCGGCCGCGTTTTTCTTTTGGACGTTCAATATATCCGCCGCTTCAAGCGCCGCGCCCAGAACGCTGCCCCAGCAGACCAGCAGGGTTTGGGCCTTTTCCGGCCCGGTAAAGGCGGGGGGCGTGGCGTTGCGGGCCAGGCCTTTCATTTTGGCCATGCGTTTTTCCTGCATCCGCTTACGCAGAGGCAGGTTTTCGGTGATATGCCCGTCAGCGGTGTGCTCGTGGCTGTCGCAAACGACCAGAGCCTTGCCCGCGCCGGGCAGCAGGCGGGGCGAAACCCCGCTCTTCGTGATCACGTAGCGCTCGTACTTCGCGTCATCCGAAGGCTGCGGCAGGGCCACGGGCGGCCGGCGCAGGTTGAAGGGCGCGGCTTCGCGGAACGAGTCGGCCAGGTACTGATCGGTCAGCACAAAGACCGGGGTCTGGTACTGTTCCGCCAGGAGAAAAGCCTTGCGGGTCAGCTCGAAGCATTGCTCCAGCGTGCCCGGCGTGAATATGGCGCGGGGAAATTCCCCGTGCCCGGCGTGCAGGGTCATTTCCAGGTCGCCCTGTTCCGTGCGGGTGGCAAGGCCCGTGGCCGGGCCGGGCCGCATGGCCACCACCAGCACCAGGGGCGTTTCAGACACCCCGGCCAGGCTGACGCCCTCAGTCATCAGGGCCAGCCCGCCGCCGGAGGTTGCGGCCATGGCGGGCGCGCCCGCATATGATGCGCCCAGCGCCATGTTCACGGCGGCGATTTCGTCTTCCACCTGTTCCACCACGATGCCCATGCGTTTGGCCGCGGCGGCCACGGTCAGCGGCACGGAAGTGGCGGGCGACATGGGGTAAAAGGCGCAGAATTTCAGCCCGGCGGCCATGGCGCCCAAGGCGATAGCCTCGTTGCCGTGCACCATGATGTTTTTGTTCTTGGCCAGCGGCGGCGCGGGCAAGGGGGCAAAGGCGGTTTTTTGCTTGGCGGCCCAGGCGAAGGCGGCCGCCAGGGCTTCTTCGTTCTCTTGCAGCACGGCGGGCGGCTGCTTGCCCAAAAAATGGCCCAGAGCGGCGGTCAGGTCTTTTTTCGTCAGGCCCAAAAGCTGCCCGGCAACAGCCAGCAGCACGGTGTTTTCATGTTTGCCCAGCTCTTTTACCGGCACGCTGAGGCGTTTGGCGCCTTTGCCGCCTTTGGGCAGGGCCAGGGCCGCATCGGCCACGACAAGAGCTTTTGGCGCAAGGTCGGCCAGATGCACGGCGCTGCCTTCATCAAGAGCGACGAGCAGGTCTATGGCTTCGCTGGGCGCGTGAATGGGGGCGTTGCCCGTGCGCAGGGCGAAACTGTTGTGCCCGCCCCTGACTCGCGACTCATAAGTTTGGGTTACGTGCAGGGGGTAGCCGCCCCGCACCAAAGCCTTGCCCAGCACCTGGCCGATGGTGGCCAGGCCTTGCCCGGCTTCGCCGCCGATGCAAACGTTGACGCTTGTCGCGTTCATAAAAACTCTCCTTCAAGCGCAAATCGCTTTAAAGAAACAATGCGGAGTTCTACCAGGAAGGGGCTCAGATGCCCGGGGTGTATATGAAGGTGTTTTTCGCTTTCCCTTCTTTGACCCGGCCGACGCCGGGCGCGGGCAGGTGCGCCCCGGCCACGGGCATCTTCTTTTTCGCGGCCAGGTCCATCATGGCTATGCGCGCGGCAACGGCGGCGGGTTGGTCCATGTCGAACGAGGCGCAGATTTTGGGTTCGGGAAATTGCAAAGCCGCCGCGTGCACGATATCGCCCCAGAACAGCATGTGCTTGCCGCCGGATTCAAGCAAAAAGGCGGTGTGGCCGGGGGTGTGGCCCACGGAAGGCACGGAGATGATGCCGGGCAGTACGGTTTCGCCCAGGGCGAAAGTTTTTATTTTGCCGTCGTACAGGGCGAAATTGCTTTTGATGAGGTCGATGTTCGCCTTGCGGCCGGGGTTTTTCGCCAGGGTATCGGGCGCCATCCAATAGTCCTTTTCCGGCGTGCTGACCAGAACTTCCGCTTTGGGGAAAGCGGCTTTGCCGTCCCACGAAAGGCCGCCCACATGGTCGCCGTGCAGGTGGGTCAGCAGCACGTGGGTGATTTCTCCGGGCTTCACGCCTATGGCCGCCAATTTCGCCAGCAGTTGGCTGGCCGGATTTTCCCGCCTGCCATAGCCGGTGTCCACCAGAATGGTGTTGCCGCCGTTTTTGATCAGAAAAACATAGATGGAGGAGGGCGCTTTGCCCGTGGGCGCAAGCTTGCGGATAGCGTCCTGGTCAATCCCGGTGAAGATGGAGGCATCCATCTCGCGGGCCACATCCTGCAAAGAATACACGGTGGCTTTGCCCACGGTGTATTTGGACGGCGCGGCGCCTTCAAACGGCGCCGCTTGCGCGGCTTTTGAAGTAAACAACAGGAAGGAGAAACAGAACGCCAGAAGCAGTGCGATTCTCATGGAAACTCCTTTTCACGGTAAAAAGGCCCAGCCTGTCCAGAATTGCCAGATAGCCAGAAAAATGAGCGCCGTATTGTTTAGGCCGTGCAGCGCGGGCAGCCAGACCCGGCGCGCTTTGACCGCATCCATATGCCGTCCGGTGAAATAGCCGAAGAGCGACAACGCGGCGATGGTAAGGCCCGCCCAGGCGTGCGCGCCGGTTATGAGCACCGCCTGCCAGCTGATCTGCGCCATAAGAATGCCCAATGCCGTGCCGCTTATCCATAAAATAAGCGCCCAGGTTCCCAGGCGTACATGATTTTTCCAGGCAAAGGCGCGGCGCTGCCCGAAATGCGCGGCCAGAACGCGCGGAACGGCCAAATGCAGCGTGTACGCGGCGAGCAGGGTGGCGATGGTTTGCCAGACAGGGTGTATCCAATATTGCATAATAGATGTTCCTTACAGAAAAACAATTCTGTCCGCCAGAAGAAGCAGCATGCCTACGGCCAGGCCGCCGTCGACCACTTCGGGCCGCAGAACGGCGCGGCGAAACACGGGCCAGAGCGTGCCGGAAAAGGCTATCGGCGGCAAAGGCAGATTGGCCGCCGCATAGGCTGCCCTGTCTTTTTCCACCCGCAGCAGAAAATGCGGCACCTGCCACAATACATACAGGCCGTAAAGAATCAGGGCCGAAGGGGCCGTAATGTCGCCGCCCGCGCCGGTCCAGCCCAGCAGCGGCGGCGTTGCGCCCACCAGCGCACCGGGCAGCAGAGAAAAGGCGGTCACGCGTTTGAGCGGCGTATACAGGCCGTTATAGACCAGGGCGATGGCCGGAGCCCAAGAGGCCATGCGCGCCCCGCCAAGGGCGTACAGGCACAGGCAGGATGCGGCAAAAGCCGCGAAGGCTATGGTCAAGGCTGTTTTCGGGCGCATGCGCCCGGCGGGCAGGGGACGCACCCGGGTGCGGGGCAGAAGGGCGTCGCTGTCTTTTTCCTGCGCCTGGTTGCAGGCGGAACAGGCTCCGGCCAGCAGCGCGGAACCCAGCATGGCCAATCCCAACCCGGCAAGACCCGGCCCGGCGTTGGAATCCGGCCGGGCCAGCAGCCAGCCATAGGCCGTGGCGGCCGCCACCATAAGCGACACGGGCAGGCGGATCAGCAGCACTATGTCGCGCGCGAAAGAGCTCACCGCTGTCCCGCCGGATTGGTGGCATTTACAGGGGCAGTGCCGTTACGCGGGGCGGCGTCATTTACGGGCGCGTTACCCGCGGGGGTTTCGCCGGACAGCGATTGCAGAAACTCCATCATGTCGTCCATCTGCTCTTTGGGAAAATCGGGATAAGGCGGCATGGTGTTGTCAAACCCGTCCAGAATCTTGGCCGCGGGGTCGATTATGGATTCGCGCATATAGGCGTCGTCGGCTTTGATCTTCAGCGTCTTGCCGCCCGCATGCACGGTGACCATATGATTCCAAGCGCCCTTGAAGGTGGGGCCGACCCCGGCGCTGCCGTCCACCGAGTGGCACGAGAAGCAGCCCTGGGCGTCCATCAGCTTTTTGCCCGCTTCGGCTCCTTCCTCTTCAGGCTGGTTCAGCCAGGCCGTATAGGCCGCTTCGTCCAACACCCGGACGGTGGAAAGCATCTCCGCGTGCTTGTCGCCGCAATATTCGGCGCAAAACACGTCATAGTCGCCGGCCCGCTCGGCCCTGAACCAGGCGTAAGTCTTCATGCCCGGCACCGTGTCCATCTTGATGCGGAACGCGGGCACGAAAAAACTGTGGATAACGTCGCTGCTGGTCAGTTCAAGCTTCACCGGCTTATCAAGCGGGACAACCAGGATTTTACTGTGCTTGCCGCTGGGGTAAGTGAAACTCCAGGACCACATGCGGGCGGTGACGGTAACCGGCATGGCGTCAGGCGGCACGTCGCGCAGGGCTTTGTAGCCGACCCAGCCGTAATAGAACAGGCCGATGACCATGATGCTGGGGATAAGGGTCCAGATCGTCTCGGCGAGAGCGTTGCCCTTGATGTCGACGGCGATGGGGTGGCGGCTGGCGCGGTAACGCCAGACGAAATAGGCCGCCGCGCAGGTAAGCAGCGCCAGCATGAAGGCGGAAAACCCGAAAATCAGGTAAAAGGCGAAGTCGACCTTTTGCACGGGAGAGAGCGATTCAAGGTACATAGCCGTCACCTGTACGCCACGTCAAAGAAGGTGAAACCAATAAAGATGGCCAGAATCACGGTCGCGGTCAGCACCATGGTGCGCACGGTCACGCTGGCCCAGCGCAGGTGCATGAAATAGAGCATGACCAGCGCGGCTTTGACCGTGGCCACCGCAAGCGCAATGGCCACATGCAGGAAAACGAAATGCATGTACGCGACGGCCACTGTCAGGGCGGTTAACACCAAGAGGGCCGCGTACACGGTCAGGTTGATCCGCAAAGGGACGATATGGCTGCCTTCGGCATTCATGGTTACACCACCAGATAAAACAGCGGGAAAAGGTAAATCCAGACCAGGTCCACCAGGTGCCAATACAACCCCGTATTTTCAAGGAACACGGGATGTTGCGGCGTCACGGCGTTAGCTGCGATTTTATGCCGCACGAATAGAATGATGCACGAACCGATGATGACGTGCAGGGCGTGCAGGCCGGTCATCAGATAATAGAGGTTGAAAAAGATCATTTCGCCAAGAGGGAGTTTGAGCAGCTCCGGCCCTTGCGGGTATATGCCGTGGTGAATCTTGGCGCTCCACTCGAAATATTTGACCACCAGAAAGGTCAGGGCCAGGGCCAGGGTGATCAGGAGAAAGCGCCGCGATTCTGCCGTTTTTCCCTGTTGCAGCGCGGTGACCGCAAGGGCCATGGACAGGCTGCTGGTGATCAAAACCACGGTGTTCAGCGTGCCGTGGGGCCGGTCAAGGGCCAGGCCCGCCTGGTGGAATTCGCCGGGGTAGCGGTGCAGGTATGCGGAATACAGCAGAAAGAGCCCGCCGAAGAGCAGTACTTCCGTGAACAGAAACAACCACATACCGATGCGGGCCGTTTCCGGGTTGGAACCGTGCGCGGGCCCATGTTCCGGGCCGTGGACCGGGGCTGGGGCGGCGTTATGCATCGGGTTCTATCCCCTTATAGTCGTAGGGTCCGCGAATGTTTTCCGGCTCCACGGGGAAATTGTGGTGCGGCGGGGGCGAGGGGATGGTCCACTCCAGCGTGGCCCCGCCCCAGGGGTTGTTGCCCACGGGCGCGCCGTGGCGCATGCCCCGGAGCAGGTTCCAGAACATGAACAGCATGGCGGCGGCCAAAATCCAGGAGCCCACGGTGGAAACAAGCTGGGTGTCGGCATATTTCGCCGGGTAGGTGAAATAGCGGCGCGGCATGCCTTCAAGGCCAGCGATGAACATGGGGAAGTAGAGCATGTTGAAGCCGATGAAGGCCGCAAGGCACGAGAAATTGGCCCTGCTTTTGTTGTACATACGGCCGTAGATTTTGGGGAACCAGTAATGCATGGCCCCGAACAGGGCGAAACCCAGGCCGCCGAAAATCACGTAGTGAAAATGCGCGACCACGAAATAGGTGTCGTGCACGTGCACGTCTGTGCCCGCCGAGCCCACGATCAGCCCGGTCAGGCCGCCGATGGAAAAGAGAAACAAAAAGGCCAGGGCGAACCACAGCGGCGGCTGCAAATGGATGCTGCCCTTGTAGAGCGTGGCCACCCAATTGAAAACCTTGATGGCGGAAGGTATGGCCACAACGAACGTCAGGAAGGAGAAAATCAGCACGGCGGTATCGCTCATGCCGGAAACGAACATGTGGTGCGCCCAGACCAAAGAACCGGCCCCGGCGATGGCCAGGCTGGAAAAGGCGATCATCTTGTACCCGAAAATGGATTTGCGGGCGAAGACCGGCAGAATTTCGGAAATGACCCCCATGGCGGGCAGGATCATGACGTAAACCGCCGGGTGGGAATACAGCCAGAACAGGTGCTGGTACAAAATGGGGTCGCCCCCGCGCGAAGGGTCAAAAAGACCCACGCCCAGCATGCGTTCGGCCATGATCAAAAGCAGCGTTATGGCCAGCACCGGGGTGGCCAGAATCTGTATCCAGCCGGTGGCGTACAGCGACCAGCAAAAGAGCGGCATTTTGGTCCAGGTCATGTCCGGCGCGCGCAGGCGGTGAATGGACGTGATGAAGTTCAGCCCGGTCAGAATGGACGAAAAGCCTAAGATGAACACGGCGAACACGGCCAGACTGACGTTGGTGGTGGTCACCCGGCTGAAGGGCACGTAAAAGGTCCAGCCCGTATCCGGCGGGCCGTTGCCGGTAAAAATGGCGATAGTGGCGAGAACGGCCCCGGTCACATACAGCCACCAGGAGAAAATGTTCAGCCGGGGAAAGGCCACATCCTCCGCCCCTATCTGAATGGGCAGAAAGATGTTGCCGAAAGCCGCCGGAATGCTGGGTATGACCACCAGAAAAATCATGACCACGCCGTGCACGGTGAACAGCGCGTTATAGGTCTTGGGCTGCATGAAGCCGGAAGAAGGCGTCATCAGCTGCAGGCGGATGCAGAAACCCAGCAGCAAACCCACCAGAAACATGGCTAAAATGCAATACAAATACAAGATCCCGATGCGCTTATGGTCTGTGGTGAACAGCCACGAGCGCCATACCCCCCAGCCGGGGGCCGTTCCGGGCGCAGGTTTGAAAAAGTTGTTCTCGCTCATGTGCCCTTCTTTTTCCGTTTGGGCGCGAAAATCAGGGCCAGCAGGAACAGGCCCGCCCCGCCCGCGATGCAGATGCCGGCCACCTTCATGAAATTGAACACATATTTGCGGCCGGCCGGGTCATAGGTGAAACAATAACTGATCAGGCGCTTGACGGATAGGCCGACGATGCCCTGTTCCGCCTCGGTGACGGCCATGGTCAGATCGAAAGGCATAAAACTTTGGCCGTACAGGTAGCGGGTGATCTTGCCGCCGGGCGCCAGCGCCATCATGGCGGAAGGATGAATGAAGTCGCGGCCTTCGCGTTTGAAGCGAAAACCCACGCAGTTCATCAGGGTTTCAATGGCCGCCTTGTCGGCGGTCAAAAAGCGCCAGCCTTCCGGCGGGTAGGCAAAATTCATGGCCGCCATGAAATTGCGCTTGCGGTGCGCCGCGAGCTGCGGCGTATCGTTCTCGTCAAAGCTGACGGAAAGCACGCGGTAATCGCGGCCAGGCAGAAGGCCGCCCTTGCCGTCCTTGTCCGGCGTGCCCATGCGGGGCAGGGTTCCTGCCAGGATGCCCAGCAGCATGTTGCAGGTGGCAGGGCAGGAATAATACACCGGCGTGAAAATCGCGGGCTTGTCCAGAAATTCGGTGAAGTCCCGGAGCTTGCCGTCTTCGTCGCGGACCATGATGCCCTTGGGTATGGCCTGACCCAGGTGCTCGTCCACACCGGCGTAATATTCCACCTGGTCTTTGGGCAGGGCTTTGACCATGGCGGATTTTTCCGCCGCGCGCCGGACAAGCTCCGGCGTGGTCACCCCGGGGCCGGGCAAGACGGATGTGGGGGCCACATGTTCCTGCGCCGCGTGGTCCGTGTGATCCGCGTGATCCGCGAGATCGGCGGCCACGGCCGTAAAGGCCGGACCGCAGAGGAGCAGGGCCAGGGCAAGGCATAACGTGGTACGCATGGCTTTAGAACTTGGCGATATGGTCAGCCAGCGCTTTCATGTCTTCGGGCGAGATATTTTTGACCATGTTGGTCATCATGGCTTTTTGCGCCCCGCCGAAAGAGCCGTCGGCATAGCCTTTCATTTTGGTCAAAAGCACATCGGCCTTCTGGCCTTTCAAAACGTGCGGAGGCTTTGCGCCGTCGGCGCCGTGGCAGCCGATGCAACGCTGGTACAGCGCGGCGGCGTCAGCGGAAAACACGGTGGCGGCAAAGCCTGAAATAATAAAGAGAGTGACGCTGCAGATACAAAGAAAGCGTTTCATTGGTAAGCCCCCAGGTCAAAAGGTTACAGTGCGGTACGGGCATCCCGTTATCCTAAAAAACGGAATATCGCTACTATGCCCCATAACAGTATAGGCAAGTTTTAGGCAAGGTAAAAAGATATCATCGCGAAAAAAGGCAATTCGGTTTAAAATTTTTTACTTTGTGGGTCAGGTGAGAAATTTTTTTGATTGTGAATTTTGTAATTATTTATTAATAATATCAATGAGTTATATAAAAAATTTTCTCAAAAGAGAGCTAAAATAATTATACTTTTTGTTGACATAAAATTTTGACGCGGCTACACCCTGAATAACGCTCAGCCGATACCGGCCAGGCGTTGAAACGTCCGCTAAGGCAATGAACACCATTTCGCAAAAGAAAGGAAGTTAACCATGAAAAGACTGATCACGCTGATCATGGCCGGCTGCTTCATCCTGGGCTCCCTGGGTACCGCCGCCGCCATCGACGTGAAAGTGAACGGCCAGTGGCAGTTCGCTTACGGCTACTACAACAACCACAGCCAGTACAGCAACGAAAGAACTGGCCAGCACGTTGACCCGCTGATGTTCCGCTTCCGCCTGCGCACTCAGGTTCAGTTCATCGCTTCTGAAACCCTGAGCTCCATGTTGAACTTCGAACTCGGTGACCACTACTTCGGCCGCAGCGGCGGCGGTAGCGGCGGCGGTCTTGACGCCGACGACCGTGACAGCATCAAACTGAAGCACGCTTACCTCGACTGGATCATCCCCGGCACCCAGATCAAAACCCGCCAGGGTATCCAGGGGCTGCGTCTGCCTTGGGTTGTGGCCGGTAACCCGGTCATGGACGCTGACGTGGCCGGTATCACCGTGTCCACCCAGTTCACCCCCGAAGTCGGCCTGACCGTGTTCTGGGCCCGTCCGTTCGACGCCAACTTCGGCGAAAACGAAGCCACCACCCGTAACGTTTACGACGAAATGGACATGTTCGGCTTCATGCTGCCCATCAAGACCCAGGCCATCCGCATCACCCCCTGGGCCATGGGCGCTCTGATCGGCCGTGACAGCGGCTATTACAACAACGGCGCCGCCAGCGCCTTCCACACCAACGTGGGCGACGGCACCGGCCGCGGCCGTGCTTTCCTTGACGACAAAGCCGACTCTCAGGGTTACGGCTGGTGGGCCGGCTTCAGCTTCGAACTGCCCGCCATCGACCCCTTCTTCATCAAGCTTGACGCCATGGTCGGCGGTCTGGACACCGGCAGCAGCGATAGCGACACCTGGGGCTACTTCGTGTCGACCGACATCGGGTACAAGTTCTCCTGGGGTACCCCGAGCTTCATCGGCTGGTATTCTTCCGGCGACAAAGACGCCGACAAACGCCGCACCATGCCCATCGTCTCTGACGACAACGGCTTCTTCATGACCTCTTACGGCATGCAGGGCAAATACTCCCGCGGTCTTGACGGCGCCATCAGCATCAACGGTCTTGGCATGTGGGGCATCGGCCTCCAGATCAAAGACGTGAGCTTCGTGCAGAACCTGACCCACCTGGCCCGCGTCATGTATATGCGCGGCACCAACGAAGGCGACAGCTGGGTCACCGGCAAAACCCTCGGCCAGAAGTCCATTTTCTACAACAACTCGCAGCTGGCCGGCACCCACGACGGTTTCTTGATGTCTTCCGACAGCGCCTGGGAATTCAACCTGCGCAGTGTCTACAAAGTCAACCAAAACCTGGAAGTCGGTCTGGACCTGAACTACATCACCATGAATATGGGCCCGCAGCAGAAGAACACCACCGACAGCTTCGGCGCTCTGCTGGGCATCCAGTATTCTTTCTAATTGCCTGATATAGACGGACGTTTCGCCGGGGGCCGCAAGGCCCCCGGTTTTTATTTTGTTAAAGAGAAGAATTTTGCTTCCGGTTCTTTGCGGGAGCGACACCGGTGTAGGGAAAAGGGATTTGTTTTTGTCGTTGGTCCGCCATTACATAAGAATTTCACTCCCTGTTGTTTGGCGAAGGCCATTCCGGTGAAAAGTCATCTTGTTTTTTGATTGAGTTGGTCCGCCTGCCCGGCGGGGGCCAGAAGAGGGGTCGGCGGCGCCCCCTCTTCTGGACTACTCCCCCCGGCAGGGGCTTCGCCCCTGCACCCCGGGCCTCTTCCAGCGTTGTTCCCTCCCGGCCTCATTATCCCGCTTTCAAGTTTCGCCTTTTCGCACGCAGGGACCGTCGTTGATTCTGTTACGGCCTTCGCGGCTGGCATCGCGTTTGTTATGCGACACACCCATGCCTCGGGCAAGCGGATACGCTGTTTGTGGCGGCATATGCGGAAGTTCAGGAAGTGGTTTGGGGAAAAAGCCCAAACTGAAGGCGGTTTGGCGCAAGGTTGATATGCGGCAATCGCGACGGAGATAGAATAGTCTTTGATTGCCGCATCATGCTGGCGGGCATTTAGTTCGGCAGTCGTTCAATCTGCCGCATCGTGCCGGAGGGCGCTTGCTTTGCCCATATGCGAAACGCGGGGGTGCAGGGGGTGGCGCTCAGCCACCCCTTGCCGCAGGGGTGGATTCAAAAGGAGGGGGCTGCGAAGCCACCCTCCTTTTGCCCCCGCCGGGGAGGCGGACCAACTAAATTAAAAAGCCAACATATCTTTTCACCGGAACCACTCTCGCCAAAAAACTGAGAGCGCCGGTCTTTACCGCTCTTTCACTGATGAAAATAGACGTCAAATTCCGTAAACAGCCGGGTCATCGATTCCAGCCGCCGCGAAATACGCCCGGCCAGGCGCGGCGTCAGCGCCGCCAAAAGCGCCTCCAGCGCGGCAATGCCCGAGCAGCGGCTCTTCAGCATGCCCGGCCCTTCGGCCTCCACAAAAATGGGCACCGTGGTGTGGCGCAAGAGCGGGCAGGACCGGCGTTCGGTAATCAAAATGGTCTGGCACCCGGCCTGGTGAAAAACCCGCATGGTGTTGCCCGTGATCTTGGGGTAGCGGTTATACGAAAAGGTCAGCAATACCGCTTCAGGATCGACCTTGGTGATGCGGTGCGCGATGGTGGAAACGTCGCCGTTCAGTACCGTGACGTTGTCGCGAAAATAGCAGAGCAGCTGCCCGAAATAGCTGATTATCCCTTCGGCGGAAACCGCGCCCATCAAAAACAGCGGCCGTTTGTCGTCGGCCAGAAGGTCAACGGCGGTGGCGAAATCTTTGCCCGAATGCAGTTCTTTGGTCCGCTGCAAATTGCGGATGGCTGAGTCGAGATAGTCTGAAAAAACCTTGTCCGGCGCGGCTTCCGTCACTTCCTGATTCATGCGTGAAAGCCGGTGCAGGGGTGAATCCATGTGCTGCACGACTTCATCCCGCAAGGTTTTGCTGAAATCGTAGAAGTTCAGATAGCCCAGGCGCTGCACAAACCGGGTGACCGTGGCCTTGCCCACGCCCGCTTTGACGCCGATATCCGTCAGGTTGTCAAAGGCCAGCTGGGGGTATTCGCGCCGGAACAGCGTGGCAAGTTTTTTTTCGCTGGGAGTCAGATCTTCCGCTTGAGACAGGCGCTGCAGTAAAGGCGGTTTGGGCATGACGTCCTCTGGAATTTGGTGAGAGCGAATTGTCTACTGATACAATCAGAATACGGATCGCGCAAGGGGGGCGGGAACTTGCGTAGACAACAGACAAAGGAAACAGTACATAGCCCGCATGCAAAAAAGTTCTTCTTCCCGTAAATCTTTGATCGACAGACCCGGCCTGCCGCCCGGCACGCCCAAAATAGCGCTGGTCGGCCGTCCCAACGTGGGCAAATCGACCCTGTTCAACCGGCTGATCCGCAGCAACCGGGCCATCACCCACGACATGCCCGGCATCACCCGCGACCGCATGGAAGGGGTCGTGCGCGGCAAAGGCAAACAGCCTTTCATCATTATCGACACCGGCGGGGTGACCCTTGACGCGCACGCCGCCGTTACCGAAGGCCCGGCCGTTTCGCGCGGGTTCGAGGCGGAAATATTGCGCCAGACGGAAGCGGCCATCGCCGAATCTCTGGCCCTGGTGCTGGTGGTCGACGCCCGCGAAGGCCTGACCCCCTTTGACGAACATCTTGCGGCCTATGTGCGGCGCTGCGGTAAACCGGCCCTGATCGCTGTGAACAAGGTGGACGGCCCGGAAACGGCGGACCGCATGCTGGCGGAATTTTACGCTCTGGGGCTGCCGCTGATTCCCTGCTCCGCGGAGCACGGTTTCAACGTGCGCCTGCTGGAAGAAGAGATGCGCGAATTTCTGCCGCCGGAAGATGACGACGCGTCGGGCGAAGATTTCGATATGGCGGACGGCGACGTTTCCGCTGCCGACGCGGAAGAAAGCGTGTCCGTTCTGCAAGCGGAAGACGAAAATACTCCCTTGCGCCTGGCCTTCCTGGGGCGGCCCAACGCGGGCAAATCGTCCCTGGTCAACGCCCTGGCCGGGGAGGCGCGCATGATCGTCAGCGACGTCGCGGGCACCACCCGCGACAGCGTGGACGTTTCCGCCGAGATCGGCGGGGTGGCCTGCACCTTTGTGGATACGGCCGGGGTGCGGCGCCCCTCACGGGTTGTTGATACGGTTGAGCGGTACAGCGTGAACTCGTCCATCAAAAGCACCACCAAGGCCCACATCACCCTGCTGGTGGTCGACGGCCCGGGGGGGCTTTCCCAGCAGGACAAACGCCTGATCGACCTTTTGAGCGAACGGGTCACCCCGTTCATCGTGCTGGTCAACAAGAGCGACCTGATGGACGCCAAGGCCGTGAAAGAGGCCGAGCGCGACTATAAAGACGCTCTCGTTTTCTGCCCGCACGTGCCGGTGCTGTTCGTTTCCGCCTTGAGCGGCAAGAATTTGAAAAAGATCGTGCCCCTGGCGGCGCGCATCCGCACAGAATGCTACCGCCGCATCCCCACGGGGGAGCTGAACCGCAGCTTCGAAGGCATTTTGACCCGGCACCAGCCCCCGCTGGTCAAAGGGGCGCGGGCGAAGTTCTATTATATGACCCAGGCGGAAAGCGCGCCCCCGACCTTCGTCTTTTTCGTGAACAACGAAGAGCGGGTGCTGGCTTCATACGGCCGCTATGTGGAGCGGTCGCTGCGCGAAGCCTTCGGCATCAAGCACGCGCCCATCCGCGTGCATTTCAGGTCAACGCACGTAAAGAAAGGCAAAAAATAACGTTCATTTTTTCTCTCAATAAAGCAAAAGGCTATTGAGAGCTGCCGCCGGCCAGCAGAGCTCCATACTCGATGGCGTTGACCATGCTCTGCTGCGAGGCCACGTTCTTGCCCGCAACTTCAAACGCCGTGCCGTGGTCAACCGATGACCGCACGATGGGCAGGCCCAGCGTCACGTTCACCCCGGTCATGCCGGACCAGGTTTTGGTTGCGTCGTCATATTTGAAGCTCAGCATTTTCAGCGGAATATGCCCCTGGTCGTGGTACATGGCCACCACCAGGTCATAGCCGCCGCCCGCCGCCTTGCAGAACACGGTATCCGGCGAGAAGGGGCCCTGCGCGTCAATGCCTTCCGCCTGGGCCGCCTTGACGGCCGGGCTGATGGTTTCCACCTCTTCCATGCCGAACAGCCCGTTTTCGCCCGCATGCGGGTTGAACCCGGCCACCCCGATGCGCGGGGCCGCGATGCCCAGCTTTTTGCACGCTTCGTTCGCCAGGTGGATGACCGTGAGCACGCGCTCGAAAGTGATCAGCGAGCTGACTTTGGCCAACGGCACGTGGGTGCAGACGTGGGCCACGCGCAGCTTCCCGTCGGCCAGCATCATGGTGTAGTTTTTGGTTCCCGTCAGCGCGGCGTAAATCTCGGTATGCCCGTCGTAATGGCACCCGGCCATGTTCATGGCTTCTTTGTTCAGCGGCGCGGTGACGGTGCCGTCCACTTCCTTGTTCATGGCCAGGCGTATCACCGCCTCCACCGAGCGAAAGGCCGCCTCCCCGCAGCGCGGGTCCACTTTGCCGAGCGTCACCGGTCCCAGCTTCACGCCCGCGAGATCAAGCACGTCTATGGTGCCGTATTGGCCTTTGGCCTCTTTGGGAGAGGCGATGACGTTCATGGCGAAATCGGTCTTCACGATCTCGCGCATGGCCCGCTCCATCACCGCGGGCACGGCCGCCACAAGGGGCAGGCAGATGTCGTAGATATGTTTTTCCATCAGGGCTTTGACCGTCACTTCCGGGCCTATGCCCGCCGGGTCGCCCATGGTGATGCCGAGTTTGGGTCTGAAACGCATACACTTTTCCTTATGAAGATACGGGTGAAAACCGGGAA
Source organism: Desulfovibrionaceae bacterium (assembly GCA_031551515.1). Classification (GTDB taxonomy): domain Bacteria; phylum Desulfobacterota; class Desulfovibrionia; order Desulfovibrionales; family Desulfovibrionaceae; genus FLUQ01. The sequence goes on along the minus strand of JAVBNL010000023.1, from coordinate 79,357 downwards.
GCCAGATCGCGCAACACGCCGGGCCCGCCAAAACCGCCCGCCTTGGAAATCAGCCAACGCACGCCGTACCCGGTATCCGCGCAGGAACTGAGCACCACGCCGGGCATGCACTCTTCTTCCAACCGAACCGCCGTGATGCCCAAAGCCCCGGCCACGGCCACGGCCGTGCTGCCGCCGGTGGCATACAGCACCGGGCAGTTTGCCGCCCGGCAGATGGCGGCGGCGGCTTTGCCGAACAGAGCGGCGACTTTGACGCCTTCGTCGGTGCTCAGGTCGTGGGCCGCGGGGGCGCTTGACGCGCGCAGCAGCAAGTTCGCGCCTCCTGCGGCTTCGGCCTGTTCCACCAGGGCGGCGCAGACAGCTCGCGGGTCGGCCAGGCCCGCCGCCACATCCAGCGCCAGCGGCTGAAAAAGACCGCTCGTGAGAGCCAGGTCGGCCTGCTCCCGCGAGATCCCGGTCAGGCTGCCCGCAATGGCCAGCATGCGGCCAACGGGACGGGGGGGATGGTGAAGAGGGGAAGTGCGGGGGCTCTGCCCCCGCGCCCCGGCCAAGGGGCTGAGCCCCTTGGAACCCGCAATAGAAATATTTTCAGTGCCGGATAGCCCGCTTGCGCCGGTGAAAGCCTCCGCCAGGCCGCCCGCGCCCACGGGCAAAAGCGGCGGCAGATCGTTGCCGGAGAGCGAAAAGCGCAACAGCGTCCCCAGGGCCGCAAGGTCGCCGTCTTCTTCCGCGTCGGCGGCCAGCACGCGGCAGCCTTCCCGCAAAAGGCCGCGCACACGGTCCCGCAGGGCGGCGGGGCCGGAACGCAGATCCGCAAGGCTGAGGTTGCCCGCGCGCAGGGCCGTTTGCCCCGCGATGACGCCGGTTACGGAAGACGTGGTCACCGGGTTGAAGGGGTCGCGGCCGATTTCGGTGGTGTGCAAAAGCTCGCCCTTCAGGTAAAGAAGGCCGTTCACGCAGGTGCGGCCGGTCTTGGGCATGGCCGTGCAGACCAGCGCCGCCGTGTGGCCCGAAACTGCGAGCGTGGCCTCTATTTCCGCGCCCAGGTTGCCCCGTAGCGTGGAATCCACTTTTTTGTAGGCGATGGTCCCGCCCGCCTTGACGCAGCGGGAGGCCAAAGAGCGCACGGCGGCGGCCGCATCCGGCGGGGCCAGAAACCGCGATTCGGTAGAGAGCGAAAGGGCGTCATACGCGGCCATATCCCGCTCCAGATGGGCGGGATCAAGCAAGAGCGCGGTGCTTGCGCCGCCCCGGGCGAAGTGGATGCCGGAATCGCCCGCCCCGGTGAAGTCGTCGGCAATGATGATGCGTGTGGACATGCGTTACCTCTATCACCCCGGTCGGGCGGGCGGAAGCATAGTTTGCAAAAAAAGCCCCGGCTTTCGCCGGGGCCCTTCATCTGTTCACTTATTCGCTCGCGTAGTTGTCGAAATACCCCTGAATGAGCACCACCGGCGTGCCCTTGTCGCCGCTGCCGCTGATAAGGTCACACAGGCTGCCGAGCAGATCCACATAGTTGCGGGGCGTGGTGCCTTCGCTGCTGATCTCTTTGCCCGCGTTTTGGTTCTTTTCGCGGATCATGGCGGTGACGGCGGCCGTTTTTTCCGCGCCGTTCATGCCCTGGCATTCGGTATCCGCCACGTATTTGATCTTGATTTCATTGGGCCGTCCCTGCAGGCCCTCGGTATAAGCGGGAGAGACCACCGGGTCGGCCAGTTCCCAAATGCCCGCCAGCGGGTCTTTGAACGCGCCGTCGCCGTAAATCAGCACTTCGGGCGCGACGCCGCAGCGTTGCGCGATTTTTTCACGCGCCAAACGCACGAACGGTTCGCAGTCGCGGGGGAAAAGCTTCAACTCTTCGCTGGTGGAAAGGTTGGAACCCAAAATGCCGTATTGCGGGTTGTACCCGCTACCGTTTACCGGTTCCGCCAGGATGTCGGAAAGGGCATAGACGCTGTTCGCGCCCGCGTGCAGCAGGCGGTTTTTGGTGCGCGCGCGGGTATGAATTTCGCCCACCAGCACGTCGCGGGTCAGTTCGAGAATGCGCCGGGGGTCGTTTGACAGGTGCACTTCGATATTGGCGCCCACGGACTGGTACAGCGAAATATAATCCACGCCGGTGAAGGGGTGGCCGTATTCGCCAGCCAGTTCCCTGAACCGTTTGGCGGTGAAGAAATTCTCGCCGGAGTCGAGCAGCGTATCCACCTCTTCGGGGTTCATGATGGGGTTGCCCACTTCGTCGCAAGGATATTGCAGCAGCACGTGGACTTTGTCGGCCCCGCGCGAAACGCCTTTGAGGATGTTCAAAAAACGGTTGCGGCTGCATATGGGAAAGACCAGCCCCACCACGCCGCCGGGGAATTTGCGGCGGATGTCGGCCGCGATATGGTCGATGGAAGCGAAATTGCCCTGCGCCTTGGCCACCATGGCCTCGGTAATGCCCACCACGTCGGTGGGGCGCAGGCTGAGTTTTTGCGCATCCAGCGCCTGGGCGAGAGAATCCGCCACGATGCCGGCCAGATCGTCGCCCTGGCAGATGATGGGCAGGCGTATGCCGAACGCTTGTGTGCCGATACGTCGCATGAGGGAGCCTTCTTTAGCGGCGGTTCGCCGCGGCAAAACAGTGGCAAAACATTTCCAAAACGCCAAAGAGCGTGTCAGAAAACGATGCGAACATCAAGAGGCGAGGCTTTGTTGTGGTTTAATGCGTGCTGCGGCTCGCGGTTTGGGTGTTCAGCCAGGAGCCGCCGTCATAGATATGCGGCCGCAGCAGCCAGGGGGCCGCGCGAAACAGGCCCGTCGCGGCCAGAAAGGGAGCCCGGCTTGCGGCGGAAAGCGACTTGCCCGGCGCCGGGGTGTTGGGCGCGCCCGCGATGTGCCATGCGCTCATGAGAATCAGCGCGAGAGAGGCCGCCTGCAACAGCGTGGCGAGAGCGGAAGAGCCTTTGCCGACGGCTTTTGTGGCGCGCAGAATCAGCCGGACCGCTGCCGCTGCGGTCAAAAGCACGGCAATATCCACCAGAGCGGCCAGCGGTGTTTTGAGCGAGGCCGGGTTGGCCAGCAGAAAACCGTTCATGGCGTTGTGATCGGTTGTTGCTAAGAAAGTGAAAAGCAGGCAGGAGACAGCGGCCCAGGCCGCGACGGCGGCAAGATAGGGTTTAAGACGGGCGTTCGCCAGGCAATAAAAGAGCCAGACGGACGCCATAAACACAAGGCCCCGCAGGCTAAGACGGGCGGCAAGCTGCGGCAGGGGCTCGTAAAAAAAGTCCGGGTTTGAGGCGTACAGCGTGGCGGGCGTGTACCAGCAGGTCAACAGGGCGATGCACAACAAAGCCGCGCCGAAAAGGCTGCCGGGCGCGTTGACGTGTTTTTCGCAAAAGGCGGCGGCGCGGGCCGAGAGGCTCATCAGAGGCCGGTGGGCGGCGGCCCAGGCGCACAGCGCGCCGATGCAGATTGCGCGCAGCAGAAAAAACCACCACGAAGGAAGCGCTTCCAGGTGCTGGAACGAGGTCATCTTCCAGACCGCCAGGCCTGCGAGATGCGCCAGAATGACGGAAAAAAGCGGCAGGCGGCGCTCCATGCCTTCTTTGCGCCGCAATACAGAGCAGCGGAGCGAGGCCGCCAGAACGGCGCACACGGCGGCGAGGCCGATACAGGCCAGAGCTTGCGGCGTCATATTCTGCGGGTTGCGAAGAGTACCGGCGGCAGCGAAAGCCCCGGCGGCCGACGCGGCAAAAATCAGATCCAGCCAGGCGGGAACGGCGGGATCGAAGTAGAGGCGCGCCCGCTGCACAGCGCCGGGCTTCGCGGTTCGGGTCATGGCTGCTTCGTTTTTTTTCACGTCGCGTCAATACATCGAGTGTAGATCGGGTTTATGAACTGGGAGTCCGCGTCCTTCACCGCGGCAAAATCTACTTCGTCCACCCGGAAGAATCAAGACGCGGCCGCTGCGGAATTGCGGGTTCGCTTGACACGGCGGCGTTGCAAGGCTACACACACCTTCCCGCCTATCAGCGGGAAACGCGCGCGATTAGCTCAGTTGGATAGAGCGTTGGCCTCCGGAGCCAAAGGCCACAAGTTCGAATCTTGTATCGCGCGCCAAAGAATTCAAGCTCTTATGATGTAAGTCGTAAGGGCTTTTCTTTGGGCCGCACCTTGCGGCGCTGTTCCAATTCCATTATGTCTGGGCTGTAACGCGCGGAGGCGTCTTGCGCGGCGCTTCGGGCAACTCTTTCCGACTCCCTTTTTTCCGGAGATGCCATGGCAACAATTATGCAACAGGGCGGATGGGTGATGTGGCCGCTTCTCGCCCTTTCGGCTCTGGCTTTGGCCATAACCATTGAGCGCGCCATGTTTTATGCAGGGCTCGGGTTTCCGTCCGCGAAACAGGCCGCCGCGCTTACCGCCGCTTTGAGCAGCCGGGACGCGAGAGCCCTTGATGCGGTTCTGCCCGTTTCTCACCCGGTATTCGGCCCCTATTTCGAAGAGCTCCGGCGGATGTGCCGGGGCGGCGACGATGCTGTTCGGAATCACGAAGTTTTGGATATCTTCGCCCAGGAAATCAACGGCAGGCTTGATACCCGCCTGCCGCTGCTCGGCGTGATCGTCCGGGCGGCCCCGCTTTTGGGCCTTTTGGGTACGGTTCTGGGCATGATCAACACTTTTTCCCGCCTTGCCGCGGCCCAGGGCGGCGTGGACCTGATGGTGCTGGCCGAGGGCATCTGGCAGGCGCTTTTAACCACGGCGGCCGGGTTGACCATCGCGATTCCGGCGCTGCTGGTCCAGTACTGGTTTCTCAGCCGCAAGCGGCTCGTCATCAGTGCCCTGTACCGTCTGACCAGCGGGTTCTTCGCGCTTTGCGAAGAACCCGGGGAGAACGGCCGTGCCGCCTAGATCGTGCCCCGCCCCTTTCAGGCCTGCCGGCCTTTTCGCGCAGGACGAGGCGGAAGGGCCTGATATTACCCCGCTGCTCGACGTGGTTTTCATTCTGCTCATCTTTTTCATCGTGGCGGCCGCTTTCGCCGTGCGCGGCATGGATGTCGAACTGCCACCCGCCAAGAGCAGCCGCCCCCTGGCCGGGCGGATACTTGAACTGCGTCTGGCCGCGGACGGCAGCCTTTCTTGCGAAGGAAAGACCTTGGCCCCAGAGAGGCTCGGCGAATTTTTGCGCTACCGGACGGAGACCGACAGGCTAGCCGGGTTTACGGAGCCCAGAAGCCTCGTGCTGCGGGCCGCCCCCAATGCCCCGGTGGCCGCGCTTGTGCGCATCGTCGACGTGGTGCGCACCATGGGCGGAGACAAACTGGTCATCGCCACGGGGCAGGAAGGCGCGGGCGAAACCGGAGAAAACGAAGCAGGGCAGCGGCGGGGCAGGCAATGACGGACCTGGCGCGGTTCCGCGCGGCGGTGTGTATCTCTCTTTTTCTGCACTTCATGCTGTTGCAGGCGCACTGGGCGCAAACGACGGCCCGGCCGGGCATGGGGCAGCGCCTCAGCCAGGAATTGACCTCGTCCGCTCCCATGTTCAGCGAAACCGTCACCCTGGCCATTGAGAGCATTTCAGAAACCCTGCCGCCGGGCGACGGGGCTGACAACCGGCGGAAAGAACGCAACGCCTATCTTGACGCCGTTTCCAATGCCATTCATGCGCGGCGGTTCATCTCGGCCGAAGCGAACAACAGTTTGATCGGGATGGCCTGGTTTTCTTTCACCGTGTCGCCCGACGGAACCTTTCACGGTATTTCGCTGGCCAATTCTTCCGGAAACGCGATTCTCGACCGGGCGGCGGAAGCGGCCCTGCGCGGCGCGAGCGGCGTGGTGAAGCGTCCGGCCAGCCTTGGCCATAACGATATTTCGCTGGTCATGGCCGTCAAATACCAATACGGTTTGTAACAAGGATTTTTTTGAAAATCCCTGCCGCAAAATAGGCGTGGGCGAACTTTGCTCGCCGTCAAGCGATATTTCAAGCGTTAACTGTTCTAAATGACGCGGCGTTTGGCCGCGAACAGGCAGCACTTGCATGTACACGAAACCGGCTCTCCACATAAAATCCGAAAGCGCGGCCGCATGGGCCGCGCATTTTCCCGGTCTTATCTGGAGCATTGAAGTGCCCCGGTCGCGCCTTGAGATCGTCAAAGACTGGCGGCACCCTGACCTGGGCGAAAACACGGCCCTGCTGCTGAAAGACGCTTCCTTCCGGCGCAGGCAGATTCTGGCGGAAGACCATCTGCAATTGACGGAGTTCTGGGAAGCCATGGCCGCAGGAATTCCCGCCAGCGCGCTCTTTCGCCTTTCGGCGGACCCTCGCGGCTGGCTTTTTCTGCAAGGCTGGCCCGGTTCCGGAGAAAATTGGTTCTACCACGGAACCCTGCAACTCGCCCCGGAATACATACTGCCGGAGGCGGAAGGCCTCGACGGCAACCATTGGCCGCAATGCCGTTCGGTAGCTAATTACCCCGTGCTGCTGATCGACCCCGCAAGCGGAACCGTGGTCGCCCGAAACCAGGAAGCGGCCATTCTGCTGGGCGGCGACCTTGTGAAAAACGGCTTGCCTTTCGAGTCTCTGGTGCCTCGCGGCGCGGCCGCCACGGTGCGGCAAGCGCTGGAAACCGCCGTTGCCGAAGGGGTATGGGGCGGGGCGCTGACCCTGAAATTGCCCAGCGGCCTGACGGTCAACAGCGAAATGCGCCTGACCGCCGCTTCCGCCGGCAGCAGACGCCTGCTGCGGCTTTCTTTTCTGAACGTCGCGGGGCAGAAGCGCCCGCCCGGCGGCGGTCGCCGTCCCTCTCCCGGTACTCCCGCGGACGCGCTCGTGCGCGAGGTTTCTCGCGCCTCTTCCCTGCGCGAAGCCCTGGAATGCATGCTGGCCAGCCATGAGCCGCACGCCTACGACGGCATCATCTATTCCGACATCCACGCGGACAAGGGCCATGTGACCGTATACGGCGCGGGAAAACCCTGCGCGGACATGTGGGGCCAGACCTTCGCCTATGAAGGGACCATTGCCCAGAATATCGAGCGCCACGGCCTGAATTATCTTGTGGTGGACGATACCTTGGACAGCATTAAATCCATTGATTGGGTTCTTTTCGTACCCCGCGGAATCAGGTCGTATTTCGCGCGTCCGTTCTATCGCCACAACCGGCTGCGGGCCGTGCTCATCCTCTGCTCCGTGCACCCCGGCGCTTTCTCTCTGGCGGCCGCCGAGCATTATGAGGTGCTCGCTCCGGCATTCGCGGGCGCCGTCTTCAGGGGCAGGCCCCGGCCCTGATGCTGCAACCCTTTTCGGTTTCGAGGGATTTTGCCCTATTGGTAGAGCCAATAGGGCTTTTTTGTTTTTTTATATTGGCATGATATAAATTTACAACCTAGGTATCAGTTATTTGTTGGCATTAAGCGTGATTCACGTATTCTGCAGGCAGAGCGAGTCGCGCTCTTGGTGCGAACTATGGAAAAGCAGCAGGAAATAGAGGTTCTTTTAGAAGAACGTATCCGGTCCGGCGGGTGGAAGCTGTATGAAAGGCTGCCGCCAGAGCGCCAGCTGGCCCAATCCCTCGGGGTCAGCCGCAACACTTTGCGCAACGCCCTTCAGGTTCTGCAGGGAAGGGGAATTCTCGGTTCGCGGCGGGGTAGCGGCACCTTTGTGCAGGCCGTGCCCGGACAGCTCAGCCTCAATACGCGCCAGGATTTTCACGCCCGCCTTGCCGGCCTGACGGCCCTGTTCCCGCCCGTGGCGGCCCTGTGCGCCCGTTGGGCGCGGCCGGCGGGCCTGCTGGAACTTGAGTCGAAGCTCAGCCATGTGGGTCTTGCCGTGCATACCGGCTCGGCCGCCGAGTTCGCGCGGGCGCAGCGGATCTTTCTGCGGGCCGTGGCGGAATGGGCGCACAACGCGCGCGTGGCTGCGGCCGCCGGGCAGGTGATTCCGCAAGGCCGTTTCTTTTCCGAATGCATCGGGTTGGCCTCCAAGGCCGACCGGGAACTGCTGTTTGCGGAACTGGCCGGCCTTCTCGGCGGCGTTCGCCGGGGCCAGCCGGAAGAGGCGGGGGCGCACGCCATGCGCTACGCGGAACTGCTGCTGCGGGTCTGCCGCTCTCCTGAGACGCCGGGAACCGCTTCGACATAGACTCTTCCGCCCCGCGGGGCGTGACTTGTCTGCCGCAGATCATGGGTGTTCCGTCCGGATTCCGGGCGATATCGTTGGTCGTTTTTTCCGTGACAAGGAGGCTGTATGGAAAACGGCAATATCCCCTACCTTGAAGAGCGCAAGCTCGTGAAACGATGGGGCGGTCCCATGCCCGCCCTCGTCAACCTGGTTTTCACTCTGATCATTTTCGCCGCCACCTGGTGGGTTTTTCAGGACCCGCGCGGCATCATGAGGTTGTACACTCCCTATGTGGGCTACAATTATTGCCGCTGGCTGTTGATCATTCTGATCTGGATGGCCTATATTTTCGATTTCTGGCCGTTCAACCGCGCCTGGCTGCGGCGGGCGCATCCCGTGACCAAAGGGCTGGTGCTGACCCTGGTTGCGGTGGCCGTCATGCTGCTGCTGATCAAAGGTTTTTTTGAAGGCATTCTCGGCAACTACGGCCTGGCCTATTTCAACCCCGACCAGTTGACCAAGCTGCCCGGCGTAACCCAGTTCTTCGCGGAAGAATATGCGGCCACAGCCTGTCTGATGTTCGCGGCCATCGCTTCCTGGCTCTCCCCGGCCTGGATCGTGGCCATGGAAGGCGAACCCTGGGCGCGCATGCCTCAGCCGGTGCGCGGCTTCAGCATTTGGGTGCTGACCTTCTTTTTGAGCACCATCATTTATTTTCTGACCATGCACTCGCACATGGGCATCCTGTATTATCCCTGGCAAGCGTTCACATCCATCACCCCGCCCTATTGGGAAGATTTTGCCAAAACCGTTTCCGGCAACTTTCACATCGCCTGGATCATGTGCTGCACCGTGGTGGTCTGGCTGATGGAAGGCATCTGGGAACGCTGGCCATTCTGCCTGATCAAAAGCCCCTGGACCCGACGCTGGGCGCTCTTTTTCGGCATCATAGCCATTTCCCTGGCCCTGTGCTTCTTTTTCTGGTACGCGCAGGAACTGGCCTGGGGCGAGGCCATCCGCGGGCATCGCCGCGACGCCGCCCCTGACTGGCGCTGGCTGCATGTGGGCGAAACCGCCATATTCTTCCTGGTGCCGGCAATTTTCCTCCAGTTTTACTGTGACAACTGGCCGCGCAGCTATTCCACGGCAGCCAATATCCTGATCCGCACCGGCATCGTCATTGTCGCGGGCTTGGCCCTCTACGCCCTGTATTATGCCACCGCGCACAACTTCCTGGGCACGCAGAAGGGCTTCTCGCACCCGCAGCAGTTCCCCATGATCCCCACCATCTGGCTGCTCAACATCTGGATCATCAACCACTGGTTCATGGACAACTGGCCCGGCTGGAAGCTGGAAGCCAAAACCGCCGAAGAAAAAGAAGCCGAACACGCCCGCTTTGCCGCTGAACCCCTGTGGCAGCCGAGCATGGTGCCCGGCGTGGTGACGGGCGTGGCCGTGGGCGTGGCCGGCTATTTCCTGGCGGTCTGGCTTATTCCCGTTGTCAGCAAAAGCATCAATCTTATTCCGTAACGGAGGCGCCCCATGTCCATAAGCAGACGAAACTTTATTAAAGGAGCGACGCTGGGCCTCGGCGTGGGAGCGCTGGGCGCCATGGGCCTCTTCTCATATTCACCCATGCGGGAAACATTTCTGCCCAAGGTGCAACGAAAGATGACGGATTTCGGAGTTTGCAAATCCGTCAAAATAACCAACATTTCTGAAACCAGCTGGTTTTACAACGATATATTCATGCAGGACGTGCGCAAAGCCGGCGGCCTGCTCGTCGACCAGTACACGCTGAACTGGGGCCCTCTGGGCAACGGCAAGGGGGTCGGTAAGGGCAGCTATCAGGAAGGCATCGCCAAGATCAAGGAATACTTGCCGAATAATCTGGAAAAAGCCTGGGAGGTTTCAAAAACTCTGTCTGTCAGCCCCGATAACCTGGGCGGCTTTTCCTGCCTTATCGAGGTGGAATCCCTGGAGGGCGAGGTCAGCAAATATTTGCTGGACACCGGCTGGTCCTATGAGTGGATGGATCAGTCCTTCAAACGCGAAGGCATAGACAAGATGCTGGCCGACAACGAAATCAAGGCTCTGCTGATTTCGCACGAACATATGGACCACTACTGGGGCGTGCCCGTGCCCATGAAATACAGGCCGGACATACACGTGTATCACCCGCACACCTTCTTCCCTTCCGGCCGGCAGTACCTGAAAGACGCCGGGCACCGGGGCAAGGTCACGGAAGTGGCCAAGGGACTGCACCCCGTACAGCCGGGCATGGCTCTCTATCTGTTCGAAATACCCATCATCCTCAAAGTCTACGGTGAAATGTCCCTGTACTTCAACATCAAGGACCTGGGCCTGCTCAGCGTGACCGGCTGTTGCCATCAGGGCATCATCCTGTTCGCGGACACGGCCTATCGCGAACTCAAGTACGAGCGGGACAAGTTCTACGGCCTGTATGGCGGCTTGCATATTTCTCCTTTTGACGACTGGGATCCCAAATACGACGATCTGGTCATCGGCCTGAAAAAATGGGATATTCAGAAAATCGGCTGCAACCACTGCACCGGCCTTATTACCGCCCGCAAGTTCGTGGACGCCAAGTATCCCGTGGTGCACGGAACGGCCCGCTTCCGCTCGAAATCCGACGTGTACCTCGGCAACGGCGACATCATAACCTTTGGGGCCTAGCCCCAGCCTTGGCGGTAAATGAACGTCCAGGCGCTTTTTCCTTTCGGCATCCGCGCCGGCCATGATTCGGTCGGCGCGGACACGCTGACCGTTCTGACCGCCGGGATTCATCTGGACAGGCGAAACGCGCGCCGGATCGGCTGGCGCGGTCTGCGCCCGTGCATGGGCACCGGGTACGCCTGGACCATGCGCGCGAACGGACGCGACGGCGTGTACGGCCTTGCCTTTCTTGGGGAAGAGCGGGACGCGGCCTGCCTGCGTTCTCGTTTCAGCCTGTTCTATTTTCCGGACCCGGAAGAGGCGGTTCTCGCGCGCTATCTTCCGGATGCGCGGCAACGCGCGGCCGCGCCGGATTACTTTGCCGGTATCCGGGAATTCACCCGCCGGGAAAGCAGCAACCTGTTTTTTCTGGGATTTTTGGGCCTGAACACGCGCCTTGACTTGACGGGGCTTTCGTTTGACCTGGAAGCCCCGGCGCGGCAGCGTGTCGTCGCGGTGGACGGCCTGCCTGCGGAGGGCGCGGCCCCCGGCGTGGGGTTCGGCGTCGCGAAAGGCGGCTGGGCTTGCGATGTGCCCGCCTTGCGCCTGGCTTTGCCGTGTTTCCGCCTTTTGGGGCTTTCGGCGGCGTCGCTGCTGGAAACCAAACCGCATTGGGCTGTGGCGCGCAGAGAATTTCCGGTTACGGCCTTCACGGCCGACGGCGATTGGGGGATCATGGAAGGAGAGGCGCTTGCCGGAACCGCTTTTTCCGCCGCTTTCGGCTCGCCCCTGCCGGATCTTTCGCCGCCGCATGAAAGCGGCTCCGCGTTCCGGCCGTTTTCCGGCCGCGCGTTCGCGGTCAAAGAGCCGGAATGGGATGATTCCCGCCCTGTGCTGCACGTGGTTTCCGGGTTTCTGGGGTCCGGCAAAACGACGTTTGTATCCGAATGGCTGGCCTGGCTGCACAACCATGACCGGCATACCGCGGTGCTGCAAAACGAGCTTGGGGCGAAAAGTCTTGACTCCTTTCTGTTGCAGCATGAAACGCTCAGCGAAGCCCTGGATGAGGGGTGTGTTTGCTGCACGCTGGCGGACAGCCTGCGCCCAGCCATCCGGCGGCTTATGGATCTGCTGCCGACCGAGCAGATCATTCTTGAGACCACCGGGCTTGCGAACCCCGGCGCGGTTGCGGACGCGCTGGCAGATCTGGCCGACATGGTCCGGCCGGGGCTGTGCATCTCGTTGGTGGACTGCCTCGACATGGACAGGGTTTTGGCGGAACACCCGGCAGGTCCGGCCGGGCTTGCAGGGGAACAGATCCGGCGGGCGGACGTGCTGGTATGCAACAAGATCGACACGGTTACAGGCGACAGCTCAGCCCGGATCATGGGCGTTCTGAAACGCATGAACCCGGCAGCCGTCGTTTTCGCGGCAACGCACGGGCGTATTTCCTTTGGCGCTCTGGATGGCCTGCACGAGCGGCGGGGCGGCCCCGGCTCGCAGGCGGCCGCGGCATTGCGGCCACGGCCGGCGCGTCGCGTGACACACCAGGATGAGGGCTACGCATCCCTGGCTTTTACTGTCACGCGCCCTGTGAGCGTGGAAGAGCTGAACGCCGTTATCCGGCTTGCGCAGGGCAGGGCCCCCCGCGTCAAAGGCATTGTGGACAGCCTGGAAGAAAGCGGCCCGATGATCGTTCAATACGCCGCGGGCGCGTTCTTGCTGGAATATCCCCTTTCGCCGCCCGGCCCGGATCGCTTTCTCGTCTTTATAGGCAAGGGTTTTGATGCGGATTTCGTTTCCGCGCTGGCCCGGCTTTCCTGGCTGGACCAGGCTGTCCGGCCTTGACCGGGCCTGCCTGTTGCGAAATTATCCCTCCTGGCATAGACCGAAAGGCGGCGCATCCATTTTCGCCGGAACGGACTCTTGCGGGCGGCACCCATGAAAATCGACCTGGAATATTACAAGGCCTTTTACCATGTGGCGCGCGCGGGCAACCTGACCCACGCGGCGCAGGCGCTGTTCATCTCGCAGCCCGCCCTGACCAAGCGCATCCGGCAGATGGAAGAACTGCTCGGCTGCGCTCTCTTTATCCGTCTGCCCAAAGGCATGACCCTGACGCCGGAAGGCAAGGAGCTTTTCCCCTATGCCGAACGCGCCTGCGAAACGCTGGCCGCCGGCGAGAACAAGCTGCAAAGCCTGCTGGACCTGGAACGCGGGGAAGTGCGCATCGGCTCTTCCGACCTGATCCTGCAGCGGTTTTTGCTGCCCGGCCTGGCTTCGTTCCGCGAGCGGCACCCGCAGATAAAAATTACTACCCGGGCGGCGCAGGCCTTTCATTTGCTGGAAGACATCCGCAAAGAACGCCTTGACCTGGCCGTGGTCATGAAGCCGCTGCCCCCGGAAATGGACGGCGCCTGCACCGCGCACGAGATAGGCGAGGTTCGCGACGCCTTTATCGCCGGGCCGCAATATGCGCATTTGCAGGGCAGGGTGGTGCCCTGGGACGAACTGCTCGGCCTGCCCCTTATCGCGCTGGGGCAGGGCACGGCCACGCGGCGCTTTCAGGGGGCTTTTTTCCACGAGCGGGGGCTTGAATTCAGCCCCATGATCGAGCTGTCAACCACGGTGCTGATCATTCCCTGTGTGGAGCGCGGCATGGGGGTGGGCCTGGTCATCAGCGCCTTTGCCGAAGAAAGCATAGCGGCGGGCAGGGCCTTTGTGGTGAAAACGCCCGAACCCGTTCCCCCGCGCACGGTCTGCGTGGTCACGGCCAAGGGCATTCAGCTTTCCCGCGCGGCAAGAACCTTTATGGCAGAATTGCTTCCTCAAGCTTAGAAAAACAGTACCCTAGAGTTTCTCTTGAAATAGTTTACCTGCTCGGATTATGCATTGGCATAGCCGGTAGTTATTCCATCCATCACATCAATTCATTTTACGAATGGCGAGCTTGATCCTATAGAACGGATAACAGCGGCCTTCGTCCGCAGCGTCCCGTCTATTTTTTCAGACAACAGCCGAATCTATTGGAGGGTTGCAGATGGCAAGTGAACAGCATGTCCGCGAGATGACCGGCGTGATGAGCAAGTTCGTCGCCCTGGTCGGCAAGAAACTGCCTGACGACGTTGAAAAAAAGCTGGCCGACCTGCGGGCCGAAGAGACCAGTGCGCTGGCCAAAACCATTTACGACACCATGGCCGAGAACCAGCGACTGGCCATGGAGCTGAACCGCCCCTGTTGCCAGGATACCGGGGTGCTGCAATTCTGGGTCAAGTGCGGCTCGAATTTCCCCCTGCTGGCCAACCTGGAAGCTATCCTGACCGAAGCCGTGCTTGACGCCACGGTCAAAGCCCCCCTGCGCCACAACAGCGTGGAAACTTTTGACGAATTCAACACCGGCAAAAACATCGGCACGGGCACGCCCACGTTGTTCTGGGAAATCGTGCCCGGCCGCGATGACGTTGAAATTTACACCTACATGGCTGGCGGCGGCTGTACCCTGCCCGGCAAGGCCATGGTGCTGATGCCCGGCGCCGGGTACGAAGGCGTGACCGAGTTTGTGCTGGACATCATGACTACCTACGGCCTCAACGCCTGTCCTCCGCTGCTGGTGGGCGTGGGCGTGGCCACATCCGTGGAAACGGCGGCGCTGCTGTCCAAAAAAGCGCTGATGCGGCCCATCGGCACGCATAACGCCAACGCGCGCGCGGCGGGCATGGAAAAACTGCTTGAAGACGGCATCAACAGCATCGGCCTGGGTCCCCAGGGCATGTCCGGCGTGAATTCGGTCATGGGCGTGCATATTGAAAACACCGCCCGGCACCCCTCCACCATCGGGGTGGCCGTGAACGTCGGCTGCTGGTCCCACCGCCGGGGCCACATCGTGTTTGACAAAGACCTGAAGCACGTCATCAAATCCCACAAGGGGGCCGTCATATGAGCGCGAAGAAGATTCTGACCACGCCCGTCAAGGACGCGGATATTGCCGATATCAACGTGGGCGACATCGTCTATCTGAACGGGTACCTGATAACGTGCCGCGACGTGGCGCACCGGCGCCTGATCGAAGAAAAACGCCCCCTGCCCGTGGACCTGAAGGGCCTGGCCATTTTCCACGCCGGCCCCATCGTGCGGCCCATCGGGGGCGACAAGTTCGAGATGGTCTCCATCGGCCCCACCACCAGCATGCGCATGGAAAAGTTTGAAAAGGAATTCATCGCCCAGACCGGCGTCAAACTGGTGGTCGGCAAAGGCGGCATGGGCGCGGGCACGGTGGAAGGCTGCGTGAGGAACAAAGCCCTGCACCTGGTTTTTCCCGCGGGCTGCGGCGTTGTGGCCGCGACCCAGGTTGAAGAGATCGAAGACGCCCAGTGGCGCGACCTGGGCATGCCCGAAACCCTGTGGGTCTGCCGGGTGAAAGAGTTCGGCCCGCTGATCGTTTCCATCGACACCAAGGGCCGCAATTTGTTTGAAGAAAACAAGGTCGTCTACAACAAGAAAAAAGAGAAGGCCATTGCCGAGATCAGCAAGCAGGTCGGCTTCATTAAGTAATTGAGCAGGGAAAGAGTTTGAAAAGAAAAGCCGGGTGAAAGCCCGGCTTTTACATTGAGACAGTTGACAAAATCCAAAGCACTGGATCCCCGCCTGCGCGGGGATGACGTTCGAGAGCGCAAAGCCCTGTACCGCAAGCTTCAGATTAGCATCCGCCATTCCCGCGCAAGCGGGAATCCAGATGCATTCTTATTTTTGCAGGGTTTTTTTATTGGCTCGGATTGATGCAAAGGCATGGATTGCGGTTTTGTTCAGGCCCCGGCCCGCAGGGTGATGCGCGCTATTTCCGGCGGAACTCCCACACGGATGGGAAAGCCGTTCCACAGCCCCGCGCCCGCGCTGACATACAGCGGCATGCCCTCGGCTCTGTACCAGCCGTGTACGTAACCCCGGTTGAAGGCGGCCACCAAGCGGGTCATGCCGTAGGCGTGTCCGCCGTGCGTGTGTCCTGAAAGCTGTAAATCCACGCCGGAGAGGGCGTTGACCGGGGCGTTGCCGGGCCTGTGGTCCAGTAAAATGCGCGGAGCCTGTTCGGGCGCGCCGCGCAGCGCGGCGGCAAGGTCGGGTTCCGGCAGGCCGAAGCGGGCCGCCGCCATATCCGTCAGCCCGGCCAGGATCAGCTCTCGGCCGTTAATGGCAAGGCTTGCGTGGCTGTTCAGCAGCATGGTGATGCCGAGATCCGGAAAACGCTCCATCCAGCTTTTGTAATCGCTGTAATATTCGTGGTTGCCCGCGCAGGCGAAGATGCCGTGTCGGGCGCGCAGGTTTCGCAGCGGGGCCATGCTCTCCGCCCGCCTGGCGGGCAGGCCGTCCACCATGTCGCCGGTGAACACGATCAGGTCGGGATCAAGGCTGTTGACCCGTTCCACCAGACCTTTGACCCAATCTTCGCGCAGCAGCGGGCTGACGTGCATGTCGCTGATCTGCGCCAGGGTCAGGCCGTCCAGCTCTTTAGGCAGTTTGGGCAGGAACACTTCCGTTTCGTGGATTTCAGGAATCTGTACGGCTTCGCGCACACCGTAGGCTGTGGGCAGCATGACCAGGCCGGAGAGAAGAGCCCGTTGGGCGCCGTATGCCGCGGGTATGGCGCCCAGGCTGGCGGTCAGAAAGCGCCTGCGGCCGAAAGCGGGGGGCTCTTCCGGTTCGGCGCCGGGCAGAGCCGGTTGCGGGGTGCGCGCGCTCCGTTCGGGGAACCGGGCGCGCAGCCGGGTCTGAAGCCGAACGCTAAACCATTCGCAGAGCCGGCCAGCCAGGCGACATATATCCCTGAGCAGCACCAGCAGAAAGAGCAGAATCAGGCTGGTGAACAGCCAGCCTTGCAGCATGAGCACAAGAGCGGGCAACTCCGGCGAGGGCAGGCTGCCGAAAAAAAGGCGTTTCAGCAGATGCTCATGCGCGACGATAAAGAGCAGAACGGCCATCGCCGCTTTGCCTCTGCGCCCCCGGGAGGAGGGCAGGACCAGCCGGAACAGCAGGTACAGAAACAACAGCGTGGCGAGGATGAAAAGAATCATGACAAAGGCCTCAGGGCGCGTCCGCGTGGTTGTGTTTGCGCCAGAGCGTGGTGCGGCCTATGCCCAGGCGTTTGGCCACATCCGCGTATTTGTTGTCGTGCAGCCGCAGCAAGTGGCCGATGACCTGCTTTTCAACTGTATCCACAATGCTCTTCAGGCCGCGCTGCTGTTCCAGGTCGATGCGCGCGTAAAAATCACCGTTGTGTTTGGGCGAGCCGAGGCCCAGAGTCAGGTCGAGCTCTTCCGGCGAATAGTCGCCGCCGGTATTGACGAGGTGGGCCATGCGTTCGGAAATATTCCGCAGTTCGCGTATGTTGCCGGGCCAGCTATGCGCCAGCAGCCGGGGCAGCAACCGGCGCACGATCCCCGTATCCTGCGTCAGTCCCTGGTCGGCCAAAAATTTGCGGCACAGGGGGTCTATGTCGCAAGCCCGTTCCCGCAAAGGCGGCAGGGTCAGGGTGAATACGCCCAGCCGGTAAAAGAGGTCCTCTCTGAATTCCCCTTTGGCGGCCAGTTCGCGCAGGTTCTTGTTGGTGGCGCTGATGACCCTGACATCCACGGGCATGACCTTGCCGCCGCCCACGCGCATGAACTCTTTTTCTTGCAGCACGCGCAGCAGCCGCGCTTGAAACTCCCTGGGCAAATCCCCGATTTCGTCCAGAAAAATGGTGCCGTTGTGGGCTATTTCAAAAAGGCCGGGTTTGCCTTCTTTTTTCGCGCCGGTAAAGGCCCCGGCTTCGTATCCGAAGAGTTCGCTTTCCAGCAGATTGGCCGGTATGGCCGCGCAGTTGACCGCCACAAAGGGCATATCCGCCCTGGGGCTGGCGTTGTGCAGGCTTTGGGCGAAAAGTTCCTTGCCCGTGCCCGATTCGCCCTCTATCAGCACGGTCGATTTGCTGCGCGCGTATGATTGGGCCGTGCGTTTGAGCATTTCCAGGGTGGGGTCCGTGGTGAAAATGTCGGAAAAGCGGTACCGCGCCACAAAACCCTTGTCGTGCATCTGTTTGCGTATGGCCTGCTCAAGCGTCTGGATTTTCGTGACGTCTTCAAAGGTGTGCACGAAGCCGATGAAATTGTTATCCAGATACACGGGCATGTGCCCGGCGTTGATGAGGGTGTCGCGGATGTTGCAGATATAGTTGGTGCGGGCCGTGCGGGTTCGCAGCGCCTCGCGCAGCATGGGGTCGGCCGCGTCGTCCGTGAAGCTGCTGCCCACGGGGTGTTGCCGGCCAAAAAGCTTGCTTGCCACGGGGTTGCAGGCAAGTACCTTGTTTTTGTCGTCCGTCAGCACCAGCCCGGTGGTGATGGAGTTGAAGGCGGCGGCCAGCCTGGCCGTTCTGTTGCGTTCTTTGCGCGCTTCAAAAACGATGGACATGGCTTCGTTCAGCGCCCGGTTTACGGTATCAAGCCCCGCGCTGAGGGTCACCCCGAATATGCCGTGGTCGCGCAGCAAGTTGGTTATGACGTGGCCGCCCAGCACGTTTCTGATGCCGCGCCGCTGAATGTCGACAACGCTCTCTTCTATGTCGCGCAGTGTTTCAAACGTATATTCGTGAATGGTGACGCCGTAGATTTTCTGTATTTCTTCCAGCCCGTAAATGGGCGAGTTGTAGTGGGAAAGAGCGAATTCCGTAACCCCCGGCGGCAGCTTTTGCATGGCCAGCACCACGTCGAACGGGGTGATGGCCAACTGCACCACGGGTATGCCCACGCTACGGCGTATGAACTCGCCCGTGCCCCCCCGGCTGAGAATGACGTCTGTTTCGCGTTCCAGCTTTTTTGCGGTCTTAATGGCGTCGTCAAAAGAGGCGTAAACATCCCGCGCCACGATATCCGGCCTGTCCTGCGCCAGGTCGCGAAACAGCTGGGCGATGTCGGGGTAGGTAGCGATAAGCGCGATGCGGACCGGGGCGTTCATGAGTCGACTCCTTGGCAGGGTGTTTGTGGAAGCTACCGGAGGCGGCGGTTTTTAGCAAGCAATGTTCCATAAATGGAAATTGTTGTTTAATTACTGAAAAAATCACATATTATGCTGCTATTCCACCAAGTTCACTGCAAAAATTCTTGCGCGCGCCGTTGCAAAATCGCTGTTTTTATTTCTGCCCGGCAACAAGCCGGATGAAAATGAAACACCAAAAGGGGTGGGCCGTGTTCCGCGCGCCGAGGCGGCTGCGGCCGAAAGGCGTGGATAGGGGCTGCCCGGGCACTTGGCATGCTTCTTGTTATTAGGAGAGCGGCACATGCATCCATTTCGTAATTTTCAGCAAAGGGGCGTCGTTCATGTCTGAAACCCTCTGTATCGTCCGGCAGGGGCCCAATCACGGCCCGTCGCCCATTCCTCAGGAAGGTAAATGGACGCGCGTAAAGCAAGTCGCGGATATATCCGGTTTCGCCCACGGCTGTGGTACGTGCGCGCCGCAAATGGGCACCTGCAAACTGACGCTGAACGTCAAAGACGGCATCGTGCACGAAGCGCTCATTGAGCATATCGGCTGTTCCGGCATGAGTCATTCCGCGGCCATGGCCGCAGAGATTCTGCCGGGCAAAACGCTGCTTGAGGCTCTTAACACCGACCTTGTCTGCGACGCCACCAACAGCGCCATGAAATCGCTGTTCACCACCATCGCGTACGGCCGCACGCAAAGTTCGTATTCCGACGGCGGCCTGCCTATCGGCGCGGCCATGGAAGATCTCGGCTCCAGCTGCCGCAGCCAGGTGGGCACCTCGTACGGCACTGTGGCCAACGGGCCGCGCTATCTTGAAATGACGGAAGGCTATGTGACCCGCCTGGCGCTGGACGAAAACAGCGAAATCATCGGGTACGAATTCGTCAACTTGGGCAAGATGATGAACCAGATCGCGGCGGGGCAAAGCCCCGACCAGGCGTACGATGCGGCAAAGGGCGTTTACGGCCGCTTCGGCGAAGCCGTCAGAACCATTGACCCCCGTAGGGAATAGGGCCGGAGGCGACCATGACCGCATTTGAAAACAAAGAACTGCGCATGCCCGCGATAACGGCCTGTTTGCAGGCGAACGGCATAGCTTCGCTGGAAGACGCCCGCGCGCGGGTTCAGGCCCGGGGCGTGGACCCTTTCGCCCTGGTGCGGGGCATTCAGGCCATCTGTTTTGACGACGCTTGCTGGGCCTACACCTTGGGGGCGGCCGTCGCCGTCGCGCGGGGCGAAAAAGAAGCCCCGGCCATTGCGGAAGCTATAGGCGAAGCCTTGCAGGCGTTTTGCCTGCCCGGTTCCGTGGCCGATCACCGCAAAGTGGGCCTGGGGCACGGGCGCCTCGCCGCCCGGCTGCTGCACGAAGAGACGGGCTGTTTTGCCTTTCTGGCCGGGCATGAATCGTTCGCCGCGGCCGAAGGGGCCATCGGCATCGCGCAATCGGCCAACAAAGTGCGCAAAACCCCCCTGCGGGTCATCTTGAACGGCCTGGGCAAAGACGCGGCGTACATCATCTCGCGCATCAACGGCTTCACCTACGTGCGCACAGAATACGACTACGCCGCCGAAACACTGGCCATCAAAGAGGAGCGGGCTTTCTCTGCCGGGCCCAGGGCGGCGGTGCGCTGCTATGGCGCGGACGACGTGCCGGAAGGCGTGGCCGTTATGGTCAGTGAAAAAGTGGACGTCTGCATCACCGGCAACTCCACCAACATGACCCGCTTTCAGCACCCCGTGGCGGGCACCTATAAAAAATGGTGCGGCGACAACGGACGGAACTTTTTCGCCGTGGCTTCCGGCGGCGGCACGGGCCGCACCGTGCACCCGGACGACAACGGCGCGGGCCCGGCCTCGTATGGTTTGACCGACACTGTGGGCCGCATGTACTGTGACGCGCAGTTCGCGGGGTCTTCTTCGGTGCCCGCTCACGTGGAAATGATGGGTTTTCTGGGTATGGGCAACAACCCCATGGTGGGGGCCACGGTCGCCCTTGCCGTCGCGGTTTCTCAAGCGCGCTAAAGCCGGGAGGAAGAGCATGCATCCTGAAATGGAAATGGTACGGTGTTCCATCGTGCGGGGCGGCACCAGCAAGGGCGTTTTCATCATGAAGAACGAACTGCCCAAAGACCCGCAAAAACGTGACGCGGTCATTCGCGCCATATACGGCAGCCCCGACGTGCGCCAGATAGACGGCCTCGGCGGCGCGGACGTGCTGACCAGCAAGCTGGCCATCATCTCACCCGCTTCCCGGCCGGATGCGGATGTGGATTACACCTTCGGCCAGGTCAGCTTCGAGACGGAATTCATCGATTACCAGGGCAACTGCGGCAACATCTCCGCCGCCGTGGGCCCTTTCGCCATTGACGAAGGCCTGGTGGAACCGGTGGAACCCGTTACCACCGTGCGCATTCACCTGACCAACAGCAATCATATCCTGATCGCCGAAGTGCCGGTCAAAAACGGCAAAGCTTCCGTCTGCGGCGACTACGCCATTGACGGTTGCCCAGGCACCGGCGCGCGGATTACCCTGGACTGGTCGGACGTCACCGGCCCGACCACGGGCAAGCTGTTGCCCACGGGCAACGTCAAAGACGTCATCAGCGTCGATGGCAAAGACTACACCATATCCCTGGTGGACGCGGGCAACCCGCTGGTCTTCATCCACGCGCGTTCGCTGGGCCTGAAAGGCACGGAAAGCCCGGCCGCCATCGAAGCGGACAAGAACCTCATGGCGCTGATCGAAAAAATCCGGGGGCAGGCGGCCGTCTGGTGCGGCCTGGTCGACAAACCCGAAGACGCGGCCACCAAAAGCCCCTACACGCCGTTTTTCGCCATCGTCAGCGAACCCGCTGATTACACGACCATCAGCGGCGGCACGGTGAAGGCGAAGGAAGTGGATCTGGTCTCCCGCCTCTTGTTTATGCTCAAGATGCACAAGACCTACCCGGTTACCGGCACGGTCTGCACGGGCGCGGCCGTGCGCATACCCGGCACCGTGGCCTGGGACGTGCTGCGCGAAGAGGCGAAGAGCAGAATGACCGTGCAGATAGGCCACCCCGGCGGGATCATACCCGTTGAGGCGGAAGCGGAAACGAAGAACGGCGAAACCGTCATGAAACGCATCGGCGTATACCGCACGGCGCGTAAAATCATGGATGGGTATGCATATGTGCGTAAATCGGTTTATTAGCGGCTAGCGCCGCTTTATCCCCCACTCGGAACGGTCCCGAAACGGGACGCCGCCTGCGGTTTCACAGCGGGCATCTTGCTCGACACCCTTTTTCAGGCGCGGCGGCGCGCGGAACAGACGATATAAAAGGAGCGACCATGCGAGAGTATACGATCCACCCCATCAAGACAGGCGTGTTCAAAGCGGCCGAAAAATCGAATTTTACCTACCAGGTAGATCCGGGCACCAAGCTTGTGGCCCCGATCATCATGTACCTGATCAAGGGGCCCGATCGGGTGGTTCTGGTCGATACCGGCTGTTCCGACGAAGATTGGGCCGCCAAGCATCACCACGGTCTGCTCCGTTCCCCCGGCATGCACCCGCTTGAAGGGCTGAAGCGGTTCGGGGTTGAAGCCAAAGACGTGGACGTGGTGGTCAACACGCACCTGCACTGGGACCACTGTTTTAACAACGACCTGTTTCCCAACGCCAAAATCTACGTGCAGAAACGCGAGATGGAATACGCCGTGGACCCGCTGCCCGCGCACTGGGTGTATTACGAATCGCACCAGGTGGGCCTGACGCCGCGCTGGTTCAAAGCATACAGCCAGATCGTCGCGGTGGACGGCGATTTTTCGCTGTGCCCCGGCATCGACCTTGTGACCCTGCCCGGGCACACGCCCGGTTTTCAGGGCGTTCTGGTCAATACCGCCAAGGGGCGCGGCCTGGTCGCCAGCGACTGCTGCGCTCTGTTTGAAAACTGGGAAGGCAACGCGATGTACAAGCACATTCCTTCCGGCATTCACTGCCGCCTGGACGACTATTACGCCACCTACGCGAAGATGGAGAAGATTTGCGACTTCATCCTTCCCGGCCATGACCCCAAAGCCTTCGAACACGACACCTATCCCGTGTAACCGCGACCACAACAAGGAGAGCAGACTATGCAGAGCACGATGAACGGCATTAACACCCTTGGCGGCCCGGGCGCGGCAAGACCCACGGTCAGCAGCGTGGTGGAAAAACTTTCGCTTTCAAGCATCCACTACTTCATAGTGATCACGGCGGCTTTGGGCTTCATGTTCGACTCTTTCGACACGTATATCGTCTCCTACGCCATGCCTTCGATCATCAAAGAGTGGTCGATCACGCCCGTGGTCAACGGCATGCTGACCTCGGCGGGCATTTGGGGCATGTTTCTGGGCGCGGTCATCTGGGGTCCGGTTTCCGACAAATTCGGCCGCAAGGTCGGGTTCATCGGCACCATTGTGGGCTTCAGTCTGCTGACCGGCATGACCGCGTTCGCCCGCGACGTCATGGAATTCGGCATCATCCGCTTCGTCACCGGCATGTGCCTGGGCGGCATGATACCCATCAACACCGCGCTTGTTTCCGAATACGTCTCCGCCGGGTACCGGGGGCGCTTCGTCGCCGTGCTGACCGTGCTCTGGCCTTTCGGCCTGCTTGTGGCGGCCGTGGCCTCTTTGCTGCTGGTGACGGAATACGGCTGGCGCGTGCTCTTCTATATCGGCGTGACCCCGGCCCTTTTGGCCATCATCGTGGCCTTCAGGGTGCCTGAATCTCCCCGTTGGCTGGCGGCGCAGGGGCGCACGGAAGAGGCCGCCGCCGTGCTGAAAAAGCTGGGGGCGAAAGAAGAGGACGTGGTGGGCTTGCAATCGGACGCCACCGCCGAAAAAGTCTCCGTCTTCGTGCTGTTTCAAAAGGAGTACCTGCGGCGCTTCATCCTGACGGCGGGCTACTATTTCTTCGCCTATTTCGGCTATTACGGCTTCGTGCTCTGGCTGCCCTCCATTTTGTCGATGGTTTACGGCCTGAGCATGGCCAAGACCTTCACCTATACGTTGTATGTGGCGCTCGCCGCCATTCTGGGCCGTTTGACCGCCTTTTACACCATTGAAAAATTCGGCAGAAAGCAGCTGTTTTACGTGGGCTTCGGCCTGGGCGGCGTTGCGGCCCTGGTTTTCGGCAAGCTGAACGACCCCGCCTATCTGGTCTGGGGAGCCTGCCTGCTTTCGTATCTGTATGAGCAGGGCGTCGCGGGCACCGTGGTCTGGACGGCCGAGCTGTATCCCTCAAAGGTGCGCGCGACGGCCACCTGCTGGTCCACCGGCGCGGGGCGCGTGAGTTCCGCTCTAAGCCCCGTGGTCTTCGGATATTTCATGGCCAACCAGATGTACTACGGCATTTATATCACCATGGCCGTATTTTTCTGGATAGCCGTGGCCCTGGTGTACTTCCTGGGGATTGAAACCAAGGGCAAATCCCTTGAGGAAATCGGCGCCGCGTAAGGCTTTAGCGCCGCGTGACTCTTGCGGTCACGCGGCGTAAACTGTCCAAGCGGAAAAGGAAGGTACGATATGGGCAAAACGCTGTCTGAAAAGATCATCGCCCGCGCGGCGGGCAAAGAGTCGGTACAGGCGGGCGACATCGTGTGGGCCAATGTGGATGTGGCCATGATGGACGACATTCTCGGCCCCCGGGTCGAAATAGCCGACCGCATGAAAGAGCTGGGGGCAAGGGTCTGGGACCCTGAAAAGGTGGTGGTCATTTCCGACCACTACACTCCGCCGGCCAACGCCGCGCAGGCCGCCATCGTGAAGTTCACGCGGGAGTGGGCCTCGGAAAACGGCGTGAACCGCTATTACGAGTTCGTGGGCCCCTGCCACCAGATCATGGCGGAACACGGCCACGTGCTGCCGGGGGCCGTGGTCATGGGCACCGATTCGCACACCTGCATGGGCGGCGCGCTGGGCGCGTTCGCCAGCGGCATCGGCTCCACCGAGATGGTCGGCATTCTGGTGACCGGGCAGATCTGGCTGCGCGTGCCTGAAACCATTCGCGTGGAATGGCGGGGCGCGCTCACCGCGGGCGTTATGGCCAAAGACATTTCGCTGGCTACCATCGGCGCCATAGGCCACGCCGGGGCGACCTATAAAACCGTGGAATATGTGGGTTCCGCCATTGACGGCCTGTGCATGGACGAACGCTTCTGCATCGCCAACATGGCGGTTGAAATGGGCGCCAAAGCGGGTCTGATGAACACGGACGCGACGACCAAGGCCTTTTTGAAAGAACGCGGCAAAGCGGCGAATTTCGAGCCCCTGCGCAGCGACAAGGACGCGCGTTTCTGCCGGGAGCTGGACTTTGACGCCACCGCGCTGGAACCTATGGTCTCTTGCCCGCACGAGGTGGACAACGTCAGCTCCATTCGCGAGCTGGGCAAGGGCGTGCGTATCGACCAGGCCTATATCGGCTCCTGCACGGGCGGCCGCTATACGGACCTCTTGCTGGCGGCGCGGCTTTTGAAGGGCAAAAAAGTCAAGGCCGGACGCAGGCTGCTGGTGTCGCCTTCATCCAAAAGCATCTGGGAGAAGGCGGCGGCGAGCGGCATTTTGCAAACCCTGTCTGAAGCGGGCGCGGTGATTCTCGCGCCCACCTGCGGCGTGTGCGTGGGCCTGCACTCCGGCGCGCTGGCGGACGGCGAAGTCTGCATCTCTTCCACCAACCGCAACTTTTTGGGGCGCATGGGCAGCAAAAAGGCCTTCACCTATCTGGGTTCGCCCCTCAGCGTGGCCGCGGCCGCCGTGGCCGGGGAAATCATCGACCCCAGAGAGCTGCTGTAAGGAGGCGCGCATGCAAAGTACACGCAAGGGCAAAGCTCACGTTTTCGGCGACAACATCAATACGGACATCATCTCGCCCCCGCAGTACATGGAACTTTCGGTCGAAGAAGGGGCGAAGTTCGCCATGAGCAGCGTGGACCCCGGTTTCGCGGCCCGCGTGCGGTCTGGTGATATGATTGTTGCGGGCGACAACTTCGGTTCCGGCTCCAGCCGCGAACTTGCGCCGCTGGCCCTGAAACATCTGGGCCTGGGCGCGGTCATCGCCAAAAGTTTCGCCCGCATTTTTTACCGCAACGCCATCAACCTGGGGCTGCCCGTGGTGGAATGCGACGATGCGGGTAAAATCAAGCCGGGCGACGTTCTGCTGCTGGATTTTACGGCGGGGGCCATCCGCAACGAAACGCAGAACACGACCTATTCGTGCAGCAAACTGCCCGCGCACATTCTGGAACTGGTGCAAAAGGGCGGGCTTATCGAAGCGCTGAAAGAAAAGATCAAAAGCCGCTGAGGCGTTACCGTTACCCAAGGAGCGAGCGATGAAACGGACCATTTCCTGCCGGGGCATCAGCCCGGGCCGCGCGACGGGCGAAGTGCTGCTGTGCAGCCAGCCCATCGGGTTCAACTTCGGCTTTGACTGCGAGACCGGAACCGTCATTGAGCACAACCACGAGTTGAACGGCGTTTCCATCACCGGCAAGATCCTCGTCTTTCCGTACGGCAAGGGCAGCACGGGCGGCTCGTACGTGGTCTATCAACTGGCGAAAATGGGCACCGGTCCCAAAGCCATCATTAACAGGGTGACGGAAACCATCATCGCCTGCGGAGCCATCATGAGCGGCCTGCCGGTGGTGGACAGCCTGCAGGAAGACCCCTTCACGGCGTTGAAAAACGGCGACATCGTCACAGTGGACGCGGACAAGCAAGTGGTGGTCATTGAAGAAGGAGGCCGCTCATGAAACTGGACGACGCTGACAAGCGCATTCTGGACGGGGCCGAGGGGCCGACCTATCGCATGGCTATGGAAATGCTGGTGGGTCTCGGCAAGATCTACGGGGCGGAAAAGCTCATTCCCGTGCGCAGCGCGCATGTGGCGGGCCTCTCTTTGCGTTCGCACGGGGTCGCGGGCATGGAATGGATAGAAGAAACGGCCGCCGCCGGGGCCAGGGTCAAGGTGCCCACCACCTTGAACGTTATCGGCGTCGACCGTTCGCGCGATCTGGGCCTGCCCAAAGACTGGTGCGACAAGCAGCTGCGCATCGGGCTGGGTTATGAGCGCACGGGCTGTTACGGCGTCTCCTCCTGTACTCCCTATTTCTACGGCTTTGTGCCGCAATTCAGAGAACATATCGCCTGGGCGGAATCTTCCGCCGTGGTCTTCACCAACTCCGCCCTGGGGGCGCGCGACAACCGCGAAGGCGGCCCCAGCGCTTTCGCCGCCGCGTTGATCGGCAAAACGCCGTACTACGGCTTTCACCTGGATGAAAACCGCCGCGCGCAGATAAAATTCCGCGTGACCGCGCCCATCAAGGACCTGGCGGATATCGGGGCCATGGGCGCCTATGTGGGCAGCGTCATCGGCACCAACAACCCGGCCTTTGACGGCCTGCATCGCATGAGCATGGAAGAGCACTGCTATCTCGGCGCGGCGCTGGCTTCCAGCGGGGGCGTGGCCCTGTATCACGTGCTGGGGCAGACGCCCGACGCGTTGGCCCTGGGTGAACGCGTGCTGGCTCCCGGCTGGCAAGAGGTTGAGTTGGGGCCCAAAGAGTTGCAGGCGGGCTATGAACGCCTTACAAGCAACAAGAACCGGGTGGTGGATTACGTGGCGCTGGGCTGCCCGCATCTGACCCTGAACCAGGTGGCCGAAATAGCGGCCTACCTGGAAGGCAAGAAGATCAACAAAGACGTGACCTGCTGGGTTCACGTGAACACGGCGGTCAAGGGCATGGCCAAGCAGCTTGGCTACATGCAGGCCATTGAAAAGGCGGGCGCGGTGCTAACCCAGGATTTGTGCACCATTCTCAGCATACCGGAGGCTCTGGGCTTCAAGTCGCTGGCCACCAACTCGGCCAAAATGGCCTTTTACGCGCCGGGCTCCAACAAGTTGCAAACCTGGTTCGGGTCCATGAAACACTGCATCGACGCGGCCGTTTCCGGCAAATGGGCGGGCTGAGGCCCGCGAAAGAAACGGCGGCTCCAAACGGGTGCGAGACACGGAGGGTCAAATGGTGTTTTGTCCTTCAGCGGCGGGGTATGACCGCGACGCGGCCAAACTGGTGAAACAGTACGAAAGCATCCCTTTTGAAGAGATGTTCGGAACCCTTCTGCGCCTTTTCCCCGCATCCCCCTGCCGGGTGCTGGATGTCGGCGCGGGCAGCGGCCGTGATGCTGCGGCGCTGGCCAAACGCGGGCATGCGGTGGTGGCCGTGGAACCCACGGACGCCATGCGGGACGCGGGAAGGGCATTGCACAGCGACGTATCCGTGGATTGGGTGGATGACGCGCTGCCCGATTTGACGGCGTTGCGGGGCCCATACGCCGGGCCCTATGACTTCATCTTGATTCAGGCCGTGTGGATGCACCTGACGGAAGATGAGCGCGCGTCTTCCATGCGCCGTGTGGCGGGCCTGCTGGCCGATGGCGGAGGGCTGTTGCTTTCGCTCCGGCACGGTCCCGTGCCGGAAGGGCGGCGTATGTTCGACATCACGCCGGAAGAGACGGCGGATCTTGCGAAACGATGCGGCCTCTCGCTGGTCGAGCGGGTCGTGCGCGGCGATTTGCGCGGGCGCGGCGACGTCAGCTGGAGTTTCATACGTTTGACTAAATCCTGAAAAAACGGCGTATTATAACGAGAAAAGCCCGCCATGCGGCGGGCTTTTCTCGTTTGCGTGAAAGCCTCAGCCTTTTTCTATCCACCAGTCGATCATGCGGCGCGAAAGGCTGTAGGGGCGCGGCAGTTCCGGCAGTTTGTCCCTGGTGTAGAACGCGCCGGATTCAAGCTCGCTCTCCTGCAATTTCAGCTCGCCGCTTTCATAGTCAGCGACGAATCCGACCATCAGGTTGCTGGGAAAGGGCCAGGCCTGCGAACCGAAATAGCGCACGTTGCCGACGTTGATGTTCGTTTCTTCCAGCACTTCGCGGCGGGCGCATTCTTCCAGCGTTTCGCCGGGTTCGAGAAAGCCCGCCAGAATACTGTAAAACGGACCTTTGAAGGTGCGGGCGTGGGCCAGCAGAATGCTCTTTTCCTTGCGCACCAGAATCAGCACCGCCGGGGTGAGGACGGGAAAAATCTCGCGGCCGCAGCCGGTGCAGGTTTTGGAAATGGCGGTGGCCGGCTGTGTGGCCGCGCCGCAGACCGAGCAGTATTGCGTCTGCCCGTCCCAGTAAATAAGCTCATACGCCTTGTTGGCCAAAGGGTGCAGCTCAAGGCCGAGGATGCCGTAAGCCGCGCGCAGGTCGGGCGCGGCCCATTCTTTGGGGTCCGGCGCGTGCGCCGTGACATAGCCCACGCATGGCAAGCCCTGATGCGTGCCCAAGGGGTGCAGCGCGCCCGCCGGGGGCTGGGGCGGCGCATCCCCACGCGGCAAAGCGCTTGTGTCGCCCGCGCCGCGCCGCAGCAGCAAGGACGATCCGTAAAAAACAAACCACAATGTTTCCGGTCGCATGACGTTTCCTCTGCACAGCGAAACAGCATTGCAAAGCGAAAATGCTTTACGGTGGGCAATGTAGTGAATGTGGTGCGGCGTGGCAAGGGGGGGGGCAGCCATCTTGACAGAGGGGGGCGTTATCGGTAAGTTAAACTTGTAGCACAAGTGATATGTCACCTCCCACGAGACCAGGAGGCCTTGATGTCCATAGAAAAGATCAACCTGGCCAACGAGACCTTCAATCACATCCTGGCGATCATCGCCGCCCAAGGCTACGAACCGGGGACCAAAATCCCTTCGGAAAACGAGCTGGTCATTTCCATCGGCGTCAGCCGCAACACGGTGCGCACCGCGCTGAACCGCCTCAACGCCCTGGGCATTCTTGAGGTGCGGCACGGCGAAGGCTATTTTCTCAAAGACATCAATGTCGACGTCTTCACCAATCTGCAGCTTCCCATTCTTCTTGAGGCGCATTCCAACCTGGAAACGCTGACGGAGTTCCGCATCGGCGTGGAGTCGCAGGGCGCCGCCCTGGCCGCCATGAAGGCCACGGACGAAGATCTGGAATGCATGGACCGCGCACTGGTTTTGTCACGGCGCCATATGGAGGATAAAGAGCGTTTTGCTCTGTACGACATGGATTTTCATCTGGCCATAGCCAAAGCCTCCGGCAACAGCATCATTTACCGGTCCATAGAAATGTTGAAAGCCCTGTATACCGTGTGGTTGCGCAGTTTCGTGCGGGTGCACGGCAACATGCGCAGCAACGAGTTCCACCATCAGATATTCGAAGCGATCCGGCAACGTGACTCGGGGGAGGCACGCGCTGCCATGACCGCGCATTTGACGGACGTTCTGTGCAAAGTGCGGATCGACGCGGCTAAAAAGCCGAAATCCCAGCCCGACGAAAACGCCGTCGCATAGCCGGCACGTGCCGGGGCGGCTATCAAGATTCAAGGTTGCGGTTTTTACATCCAGCGTAAAGGGGTGAATGCCGATGGCCAAGCTCTTGGAGTTTCAGAACGTATCCAAAAACTTTCCCGGCGTGAAAGCCCTGGACGACGTGTCCGTGGACCTGAACGCCGGCGAAGTCCACGTCATTGTCGGCGAGAACGGGGCGGGCAAATCCACCCTGATGAAGCTTCTTTCCGGCGCGTACACGGCCGACGGCGGCACGATGCTGCTTGACGGCAAACCCATCGTGAACAACAACCCGCAGCTTTCCGAACAGCTCGGCGTGGCCATGATTTATCAGGAACTGACCATCGTTCCCGAGCTTTCCGTGGCGGACAACATGTTTCTGGGGCACGAGATCAGACAGGGGCTTTTCTTGAACCGCAAGGCCATGGAAGAGCGGACGGAAGAGCTTCTGGCCTCCATTGGGGTGAAGGTTTCGCCCCGCACGCTGGTCAAGAACCTCTCCATCGCCAACCAGCAAATGATCGAGATTACCAAGGCCCTGTCCAAAAACGCGAAAATCATCGTCTTTGACGAGCCCACAAGTTCGCTGACCAACACCGAGATAGACGAGCTTTTCCGCATTATCGCCGCGCTGAAGGAAAAAGGCGTGGGCATGTTCTACATCTCGCACCGGCTGGAAGAGATTTTTGCAATAGGCGACCGGGTCACCATCATGCGCGACGGCAAAAAGATCACCACCGCGAATATAGCGGACAGCACCATGGACCAGATCGTCGAGGGCATCGCCGGCCGCAAGATCGACAAGGTCTATGCGCGAAGCTACCCCGAAAAAGGCGAGGTGGTGCTGGCGATCAAAAAGCTGAGCGGCGAGCGCTTCAAAAGCATTGATATAGAGGTCCGGGCGGGCGAAATAGTGGGCCTGGCGGGCCTTGTGGGGGCGGGCCGCAGCGAAGTGGCCAAAGCCGCCTACGGCATAGACTCTTATGACCAAGGCGAGGTTTTCGTAAAAGGCGAGAAGATGCCCAAGGGGAACCCGCAGCGCATGAGCACTGCGGGCGTCGCCTTTCTGCCGGAAAACCGCAAGCGGGAGGGGCTGGCCCTGTCGCTGCCCATACGTGAAAACGCGGTTATTTCCGCTCTGGGCCTGCTCAACCCCGGCGGCGTGATCGGGCGGCGCAAAGAACGGGCCACGGTGCAGCGTTATGTGGACACATTGGAAATCAGCACCCCCACCATCGAAAAGCTGACGAACTATCTCAGCGGCGGCACCCAGCAGAAAGTGGTGCTGGCCAAATGGCTTGTGACCCGAGCCCATACCTTCATTTTCGACGAACCCACGCGGGGCATCGACGTGGGTTCCAAAACCAGCATTTACAGCCTGATGGATGAGCTGGTGGGCCGGGGCGCGGGCATTCTCATGATCTCTTCCGAACTGCCCGAGGTGCTGGGCATGAGCGACAGAATCTATGTCATGGCCCAGGGGCGCATCGCGGGCGAACTGGCCAGGGAAGAGGCGGACCAGATGAAGATCATTCAACTGGCGTTTTCCCACCCGGAAACGGCGGAGGAAGAAGGAGGCGCAGCATGAGTGCCGTGAAAAAAACAGGGGAAGGCCGGACCTGGCTTTCCAGCCTGCCCAATTCGGTGTTCGCTTTTCTGCTGGTGTTTATCCTGGCCTCCGTATG
The DNA here is from genome assembly GCA_031551515.1 of Desulfovibrionaceae bacterium. GTDB lineage: Bacteria > Desulfobacterota > Desulfovibrionia > Desulfovibrionales > Desulfovibrionaceae > FLUQ01. Next base: position 47,500 of record JAVBNL010000023.1, on the reverse strand, counting down.
GGTGCCGCGCTTCTTTTCGCCCGGCAACCTTTCCACTCTGCTGCTGCAGGCGTGCATTCTCATCATCCTCAGCATCGCCATGTCGCTGGTGATCATTTCGGGCGGCATCGACCTTTCCATGGGCGGCGTGCTGTCCATGTGCGGGGTGGTCATGGCGCTCTGCCTGCGCAGCGGCCTGCACGTTTTCGCGGCCATTTTGATCGGCGTGGTGAGCGGGGCGCTCTTCGGGCTGCTGAACGGGTTGTTCGTAACCCGCATGAAGGTGCCGCCTTTCATCGCCACATTCGGGTCCATGGGCATCGCTCAGAGCATCGCCAACACGCTGTCCGGCAAACGGACCATCTATTGGGAAGAGGGCAGCCACAGCGCCATTCTGGATTTTTTGGGCGGCAACGTCATTCGCATCCAGTTCGGAACGGAGGCAAGCACCATTTTTTACGTGCCTTTTTTGGTGCTGCTGACCGCGGTGGCGGTGGGCGTCGTCATCTTCATGTTCAAGCGCACGGTGCTGGGCGCGTATACCTACGCCATCGGCGAAAATGAGGAAACGGCCCGCCTGTGCGGCATAGCCACGCGCACCTGGACCGTGCTGCTGTATGTGCTTTCGGGCATGCTGGCGTCTTTGGCGTCGCTCTTGGTGTTGATCCGCACCAACAGCATGCAGCCCACATCCGGTGAATGGCTGGAGTTTCAGGCCGTGGTGGCCGCGGTGCTGGGCGGCAACGCCCTTGAGGGCGGCAAAGGCAGCCTGTACGGCGCGATTTTCGGCGCGCTGACCTTGTATACGGTGCGTAGCGCCTTGTCGCTGAAAGGCATCGACACCTCGGCGACCATGGTGGTCATTGGCGCGGTGCTGGTCGTAGGCATGATTCTGAACGAACTGGCCGCGCGGCACGAGAAAAAACTTTTGGGAAAAGCGTAAGGAGGCGCCGTCATGTCCGGACAACCGAACGTCGCGCGCAAAAGGGCGCTGAAAAGCCTTACGGATCTGTCTTCGCTGTTCATCCTGATCGGCGTGCTGGCTTTTTTCGAAATCGCCAACATGCTGCAAGGCGGCAGCTATCTGAGCATGTCCAACCTGTCGGTGATGATCAACCAGGCCTGCTTTCTGACCATCATCGGCATAGGCCAGGCGCTGGCCATTTTGACGGGCGGCCTGAACCTGGCCATCGGGTCGGTTATGGCCTTTACCACGGTCATGTGGGGCAGAATGCTGGTGGGCGCAAACCCCGACGTGCACTATCTCATACCCATGCTCATCATCGTGGGCGCGGGCATGCTGATCGGCCTGGTCAACGGCCTCTTGATCACCAAACTGAAAATGCCGCCCTTCATCGCCACCTTCGCCACCATGTACGCCTGCCGGGGCCTGGCCTGGCTGGCGCTGGGCAAACGGGTCATTTACAACCTCAACCCCGATTTCCGCTGGTTCGGCACCGGCGTCATCACCCGCGTCGGCGGCTTCACCCTGACCGTGCCCATGGTGATAACCCTGCTGATGCTGGCGGCCACGGCCTTTATGCTGACGCGCACCAATTTCGGCCGCAAAATCTATTTCACGGGGGCGAACCCCGTGGCGGCCAAATTCTCGGGCATACCCACAGACAGGATCATCATCTGGGTGTACGTGATCAGCACCGGTATTTCGGCTTTCGCCGGGCTGCTGTACGGCGCGCGGCTCAATTCATTCGAGCCGGGCATGGCGGTGCACGCGCCCTTTGAGGCCATCACCGTGGCCCTGATCGGGGGCATCGCCATGAGCGGCGGCTTCGGCAACATTTGGGGCGTGCTGTGCGGTTCCATCATCGTGGCCGCCATCTATAACGGCATGAACAGCCTCAGCGTGCCTTCGGAATTGCAAACTCTGGTCATGGGCGCTCTGATTATTTTCGCGGTGGCCTTCAACCAGTTGCTGATCAAGTGGAATATGGAACTCAGAAACGAACTGGATGAGCGTGTCTCTTCGGACAGCCATGAAACAGCCGCGGAGGGCGGAGCATGAAACCGACCGTCGTGTTTGTCGCCACGTATGACACCAAAGGGATCGAATCCGAGTACATCAAGCAGAAGATTCTCGCGCAAGGCGTTCATTGCCTGACCATAGACGCGGGCGTGGGCAAAAGCCCGCCCGTGGCCGCCGACGTCACGCTTGCCGATCTGTGCGCGGGCGGCGCGCACACGGCGGAAAGCATACGGGCCATGAAACGCGGAGAAGCGGTGGAGGCGGTGTCCGCCTTGCTTGAGGCTTACGTGCGCCGGCTGTACCAGGCCGGGAAGATGGACTGCATCATCGGCATAGGCGGAGCCGGCGGCACGCAGATCGTCACCCAGACCATGCGCACCCTGCCCTTCGGGCTGCCGAAACTGATGCTCAGCACGCTGGCTTCCGGCAACACGCGCTGGTACGTGCAAGACAGCGACATAGCCATGCTGCCCTCCATAGCCGACGTGGCGGGCCTCAACGGCATCACGGAACCCGTTTTCAGCCGCCTTGCGGCATACGCGGCCCAGGGCGCTGCCTGGTACAGAAACGAGTTCGGGGACTTCCGCCGCCGGATGGAAGATCCTTCCATCCGGCGCGTCTCGCAGACCATGTACGGCACGACGACCGCCGGGGTCACGCGGGCCAGGGTCCGCCTTGAAGAGAAGGGTTTCGAAACGCTGGTCTTTCACGCTTCCGGCGCGGGCGGCAGGTCAATGGAAGGCTTCATCAGAGACGGCATGGTGCAGGGCGTTCTGGACATGACCCTGGCGGAAATCGGCGCGCACCTTGTGGGCGGGCTGCACGACGCCGGGCCGGACCGCATGGAGGCGGCGGTCACCATGCGCGTACCGCAGGTCATCGTGCCCGGCGCGGCCGATACCGTGGTTCTGCCGCCCATGTCCGCCCTGCCGGACAAGTTCAAGACGGGCAGAATCCTGAATTTTCACAACCCGACCATGACCACCATGCGCACCAATGTCGAAGAATGCGCGGCCATAGGCGAATTTCTGGTGCGCAAACTGAAGGGGGCGGCATCGCCCGTGAAAGTGCTTTTGCCCAAGGGCGGGCTGAGCTCCATCGACCGGCCGGGCGAGATCTTTTATCTGCCGGAGGCTAACGAAGCCCTGTTCGAAACGCTGAAATCGGGGCTGGCCGGGCAGCCCAACATCGAAGTCATCGAAGACGACAGGCATCTGTACGACGAAGGATTCGGCGAGGACGCGGCGGAATTGCTCATTGCCATGATGAACAAACGCTGAATGCAATAACGCGGTACCAAGAAAAGGAGAGAACGGGTCATGCAGCAGTATACACGGGCAGAAATGCTGGCGAATTTAAAAAAGATCAGAAAAGCGGGCAAGTACATAATCGCGGGCGGCGCGGGTTCGGGCCTGTCGGCAAAATCCATTGAAAGCGGCGGAGGCGATCTGCTGCTGGTCTTCAACTCCGGCTATTACCGCATGCACGGGCACGGCAGTTTTTCCGGCCTGCTGGCTTTCGGCAACGCCAACGAAATCGCCCTTGAACTGGGGACCAAATACGTGCTGCCCGTGGTGAAAAAGATCCCCGTGGTGTGCAGCGTTTTTGCCCAGGACGGCACCCGCGTCATCGGCAAACATCTGGACAAGGTCATGACCGAAGGGTTTTCGGGCGTCAACAACTTCCCCACCATGGGCCTGGTTGACGGCAACTTCCGCGAACAGTTGGAACTGACGGGCCTGGGCTATGACAAAGAAGTGGAAATGGTGCGCCTGGCGGCCAAGAAGAACATCTTCACCATCGTCTACGTGTTCAACGAAAAAGAGGCGAAGAGCATGGCCGAGGCCGGGGCCGACTGCATCGTGGCCCACGTGGGGCTGACCGTGGGCGGCGCGGTGGGCACGACCAAGGCCCTGTCCATTGAGGACAGTGCGGCCCTGACCAAAAAGATCATGGCCGCGGGGGCCAAAAAGAAAAAGGACGCCCTCTGGCTGGCCCACGGCGGCCCGCTGGCCGCGCCGGAAGATTTCAAAAAATTCTTGAAGTATCTGCCCCAAATTGACGGCTTTGTCGGCGCGTCGAGCATGGAACGCATCCCCACGGAACAGGCCATCGCGGCCACGGTAAAAAAGTTCAAGGCGGTCAAATAATCCAACAAACAGTATTGTCGCAGCACAACAAAAGGAGCGAGGACCATGAAAAGGAGAATGACGTTTCTGACTATCGTGTTCTTACTTTTGGCGTCGTTTTGCGTGGGCATGACAAAAGACGGCTTTGCGGCTGAGGCCAAGAAAAAGCAGTACAAATTCGTGTTTATCGTCAAAAGCATGCAGTTCCCGTTTTTCCTGAACATGATCGAAGGGGCCGAAGAAGCGGTGAAGCTGATGCCCAACGTCAGCCTGAAATGCGTCGGGCCGGAAACGCCCTATTCCGTTGAAGAGCAGATGCAGCTTATGGAACAGGCCATTACCGACGGCGTGGACGCCATCCTCATCGCTCCGGCGGATTCTAAGGCCATCGTGCCGGCCATTGAAAAGGCCAACAAGGCCGGCATTCTGGTGGCCACTCCCAATACCAAAGCCTATGGCGGCAAGATTCTGACCTGGACCGGGGTCGACAACTACCAGGTCGGCTTTGAACTGGGCACCGCGCTTTGCGAAACCATCAAAGGCAAGGGCAACGTGCTGCTTATCGAAGGCACTCCGGGCAACTCCACGTCCGAAGAGCGCGTGCAGGGCTATAAGGACGCGTTTAAAAAGTACCCCGGTATCAAGCTGCTCGACTCGCAGCCGGCCAACTTCAACCGGGAAAAGGGCATGCAGCTGATGGAAAACTGGCTGCAGAAGTATAAGAAAATCGACGCGGTCGGCTCCATCAACAAAGATATGACCATGGGCGCGGTTGAAGCGGCCAAGCTGGTCGGCCGTGACAAAGAAATGGTGCAGATCACCTTTGACGTGGATAACGACGCCCTGGACGCGCTGGAAAACGGCAGCATTCTGCTGACCGGCGCCCAGAACGAACGCAGCCAGATCGCGCTGGCCATGAGCGCCTGCTATTTGGCCCTCAACGGCTATAAAGTGCCGCCGGTGCAGTATCTGCCCCTGTCTCTGGTCTACAAGAAGGACGTGCCGCAGTACCGCACGAAGAAGTAGAAGAGGAAGGCCGCGGGGAGGGCTGCCCTTCCCGCTGCCCTCCGGCAGGGGCGCGGACCCCGCACCCGTATAACAAGAAACGGCGCTTTGCGCCGTTTCTTGTACCGGGCGGTTCAGGCCAGATAGAATTTCCAGAGCAAAGAGATGAAAAGCAGGGTGATGGAAACGGCCAGCGCCTTGCGCACGATGCCGGGGCCGACGCGCATGGCCATTTTGGCGCCCAGAATGTTGCCCGCGATATTGGCCAGACTTATAGGAATCGCCAAAAGATACAACACCTTGCCATGCCAGGCGAAGACCAGAAAGCTCGCGGTTATGGTGACGAGGCTGAACAGCTTGGACGTGGCCGAAGCGTGCAGCAGGCCCAGGTTGAGAATGAGGTGGAAGGACAGGATATAAAAAGCGCCGCTGCCCGGGCCGAAAAACCCGTCATAAAAGCCCAGGGCCGCGCAGATCGCAAGGGGCGCAAAGCCTTGGGGCGGAGGCGGAAACTCCGTGATGCCCCGGTCTTTTTGGGGCATCAGCGTCGCGGCGAAAGCCAGGGGCAGCAAAAAGACGATAACGCGGCCTATGTCTTCGCTGTTGAAAAGCAAAATGGACCAGGTCCCGGCAAAGGCGGCGATAAGGGAAAGGGGCAGGCTCATGCGGGCCAGCGGCCAGAAGACCATGCCGCTTCTGGCGTACGTGCCGAAAGACGCGCCGCAGCCGAAAACCACGGCCAGTTTATTGGTGCCGAGCGCCATATCCGGCGGAACGCCCGCCAAGAGGAGCGCGGGCACGGTGATCAACCCTCCGCCGCCGGCGATGCCGTCCATGCAGCCGGTACAGAGATAGACCAGGCACAGCATGAAGATGATGGTGAGGTCAAGTTCCACGGCAGGTCTCCAGCGGCTTGCTGTACTCCGGATGCGCAGGCCCGGCAAGCGTCCGTTTTACATACGGCATGCCGTCAGGGGTAAACGCCGTGGTGGTGTGGTTTTGCGTCGGGCTTGCTGGCTATTTTACCGCAAGCCGTTCCGCAACCGCAAGGATGCCGAGCACCTTGCCCGCCGCGGCGGCGGACGCGGCAAGCGTCAGCGCGCCCGGCACGACCGTTTCCGGCCGCAGCGCGAGAAAATCGCCGTTTTGCAGCGTTGCGGTAAAGCGCTGCCCGTCTTTTGTCGCGCCTTCCACGGCCAGACCGTCGATACGGGCGAAAATGCCGGTAAGGGCGCCGGCGGCGAAAGGCAGGACGCCGGGCCGCGTTATGGCTTCAATGCGGCCTTGCCAGCCCGGCCGGTGGACCAGGTTGAAATCCACGCAACGGCCCACGGGACTGAGTCCCTGCACCCCCGCAATAACCAGAAACGGCGCTGAGCGCCGTTTCTGGTTATTGCGGGGTACGGGGCGGAGCCCCGAGATCTCGTTGTCTTTGGCCGCTCTGTTCTACGGCGCGGTGGTGGCGTTTTTCGCCGCCGGGGCTTTGGCCGGGGCGCTTTGTTTCACCGCCGTGGCGTTCTTTTGCTGGGCCACGAAAGAGCGGAACTCGCGGATGTACGTTTTGCCGGGGCCGAACCACAGCCAAGCCCCCAGGGCGGCGACGATCAGCGCCGTTATGGCGGCGACGGCCAGCGGCCAGCGGTTGGGCTTGGCCAGGGGGTCTCTGAAGCTGCGGGTGGCGTTGCCGGGCAGGGCGGCGGTGTCGGTCAGCTTGCCGCCCAGCGTCAGGTTGACAGGGATGCGGCTGTTGACCGCCCAGCCGGAAGCTTCAAGCAACGGCCCCAGGGTGCGTTTGCGCAGTTTCAGCCAGGCCATGATGAAGGAAGGGCCGGAAATGGCCAGAAAGAGCCCGATGAAAAGCAGCGGAAACTGCCACCAGGCCAGTGAAAAAAGCGCGTTGGCAATGCCCGCCACAGCCGTGCCCAACGCGCCCAAAGCCAAACCCACGGCGGCGAGAATGCCGACGTTTTTGCCGATGTCGAAACCGGGCGCGGCAGCGGGCGCTGCGGCGGGCCCTGCCACGACCTTTTGCGTCATGGCCGCCGTTTGCGCGGCCTGCCGGGCGGAGGCGAACTTACTTATCTGCTCCGTAACGATACGGCCCAGGCGTTTGTAAGGATCCCACAGGGCCTGGCGCAAGCTTATGGGGTTGCTGACGATTTTGATCAGGGTGGCGTCCCAGTCGTTGCCCAGACTGTCCACAAAAACGCCGTTACGCCCTTCCAGCAACAGGTCGGAATCACCGGCGGTCATGGCGGCCACGATGGTCATGCTTTTGGCGGCGTCGGTTCCGTTGCCGGGGCGGCGGCATTCGCAATAGACAAGGCAAAGCTGGCTGAATGCGGCCAGGGTGGAGTGTTTGGCTATATCCGCCACGGGCAGGCAAAGGCGGCAACTGCGGCCGTCAAGGAACAAGGTGCCGGATTGAAAGGTCGCGCTGCGGCGCAGCGAATAAAAATCATAGAAAGAAACGAAGTTCATCAGCAGCCGGTGCAGGTTGCGATGATACAGCACCAGGCGCTCCACAGCGGCCACACCGTTGGGGTCTGCCGGGGCGGAGGCGTCTTTGTCCGCTAGTTCGGCGAAACGCGCGGCCAAATCGCCGTTCAGCAGTTCGTTCACCCTGTCCGGCCCGAGGCTGTCGGGCGTTGCAGTGGGGGGAACGGTAACTTCCGCCGTGATTGGAGCGGGTTTTTCCGCCAGGGTGGCTTCAAGGGCGGTGAAGCTGTCGCACACGGCGCGCCAGTCGGTGCGCGTCATCACGTCGGGCTGGGCCAGAAGCGGCCGCACCAGGCGCAAGAATGTTTCCATGCGGCCGCGCCAGGCCGGGTTCAGGCCGGAAGATGCGCTGAGGGCGCGGCCTGCCTCAACCCTGCCCAGGGGCAGGTCAGCCAGGCTTTGCGCGTCAAGCAAACCGCGTTCGGCGGGCAGGGGGGCTTTTTCATCCTGGCCGCAGCTGTCCGGGTTTTGCGGGGCGAAATCCGCCAGGTCGCAGCGCAGAAAATAATCGTCAATCTTGACCCGCAGCTCTTGCAGCATCTCCCAGGCCGCCACCGTGTCCGCGCCCAGGGGGGCCGCCGTGCGGGTAAGCGACTGCTTCCATTCACGCCAGTTTTTTAGGGTGGCCATGAACGCGTCGGCAATGGGGCGGCCTATGCCGACATCGCCGCCGGAATCGGCAACGCCGCCGGTAACCGCAATGGCGTCACGGATAAAACGCTGCATGCCGGGGTCAAGATCCGGGTGGGGGGGCACCACGCCATCGCCGTTAAAGAGGTTTTGCGCCGCTTTGGCCGCGGCTTCGGCCACGTCTTCACGGGTGATTTCTTCCGCGCCCGCCTTGCCTATATTTTCAAGAACGGCCCTGGCCGACGCCGCCATGCGGCTGCCTTCCTCCGTATCGGTGCGGATATGCGCAAGGGGCATGGCTTCCGGCGGATCCACCATGGCGGCGGGGTCGGCCAGGCGCGCGCAGGCCCATTCCACGGCCGCGATCACTTCGGGTATGCGAATGCGGCCGTCCCTGTCCGCATCGACAAGATCCAGGGTGCGCTGGTCAAATTCCAGGTTGGAGGCGGGGCAGCTGAGCGCCCCCCAGAGTTTGGGGTCCAGTTCCGCCAGGTGGCGAAGCTCGTCTGCGGTGCGCAGCGTGACCTGATCCAGGCCGCCGATGCGGTGAAATTTCCAGATAAAATCGGACGGAGCGGCCATGAAAACTCCTTATGTCAAAAGACGCGCTAATGGCGCTGTATGGGGTGTCCCTGTAGTGTGCAGTATAGTGGAGCCTATAGTATCTTTTCGCGCAAAAAGAAATACTGCGTAGTGCCTGGTGGAACCAAGCGGTTGCGGTGAAAATCACAACCGCTTTTTTGCGGCTTTTCAGTGCCGCGGCAGTCGGCGCAGGCGGGCACAGATGCCCACAGCCGGTTGCGGGAAAGGGCTTGACGCTATTGATATAAACATATACATCAATTTCGTGAATATGCCTGAACGGGTATGCCGATCACTTCCCGTCATCACGACAGGGGTTCCGCAACACGGGCTGCGGAGAATTGTGCAACAGCCAGGGAGTTTACATGAAACACAGATATCCTGTTATCGACACCGATATTCTGATTATCGGAGGCGGCAGCGCGGGGGCCATGGCGGCTATCCGCGCCAAAGAGCAAAACCCCGGGCAAAAGGTGCTTGTTCTTGAAAAGGGCGATATCGAATATTCGGGCTGCATAGCGCGCGGCATGGACGCCATGAATATTGTAGCCATTCCAGGCATCAGCACGCCGGAGGAATATCTGGAAGGCAACGGCGCGGCCTGTGAGGGCATTATGGACGAGCCGGTAAACTACCGCATGGCCGAGCGCAGTTACGAAACCATGCAGCGGCTTGTTGACTGGGGCGTCTGCTTCCCCAAGTACGACGGCGAATATGAAGTTCTGCAGGTGCACGCGAAAGGGCGTTTTTGCGTGACCATGAAAGAACCCGAACTCAAAAAAATCATCGCCGACAGAGCAACCGCCCTTGGCGTCAAGGTCATGAACCGCACCATGGCCGTACAGTTGCTTAAACAGGATGGCGAGGTCTGCGGCGCCGTCGCCGTGAACGTGCGAACCGGGGAACCTTCCGTCATCCGGGCCAAGGCTGTCATCTTGAGCGCCGGCGGCACGGCCCGCTTCGGCCTGCCCGACAACGGGCACCTTTACGGCATCTATGACTTTCCCGGCAACACCGGCGACGGCTACATGCTTGCCTACAAGGCCGGTGCGGAACTTTCCGGTTTTGAGTACACACTTGTCTATTACATCACCAAGGATATCAACGCGCCGCTTTTGTACATCACTCTCACCAGGGGCGCCCGCCTGTTCAACGCCTTCGGCGAACGCCGGGATAAGGCGCACCCCTCCATAAAAAGCATGTTCGCCGAACATCTGGACAACAAGGGGCCGCTGCGCATTGAACTTAAGCATCTGCCCGAAGAAACCATCAAAAGCATTGAGGATATCCTTTTCACCACGGAACGCCCGGCTTGCGAACGTTTCCACGCCGGCAGAGACAATGATTTCCGTACCGGTCATATTGAACTGTGGCCCACGGAAGTATTCTTGTGCGGCGGGCATGGCCTGACGGGTGTGCGCATCAACGAAAACGGCGAAACATGCGTGCCCGGCCTCTATGCCGCGGGCGATACCTCGCTTTGTGCGCGTGGCCATCTTTCCGGCGCCTTTGTTTACGGTGAAATCAGCGCGGAAAATGCCACAGAGCGGGCAAAAGGCGTCACACTTAAAAGTCTGGACACGGCTTTCGTCGATTCCGTGTTGGATCGTCTTGACGCGCGCTTGGCGCAAAAGGACAACCCCATCGGCATTGAGGAATTCGAATATAAAGTGCGCCGGATCATCGGCGACTATTTGAAACCGCCCAAGAACGAATATAAATGCGATCGAGCCATCTGGTGGATGAACCGTTTTCGCGAAGAGCTTTCCACCCTGGTGCGCGTCGCCAGCATGCACGACCTGTTCAAGTGCCTTGAAGTGGAGAACATCATTAACTGCGCGATGCTGAGCGCCATTGCCTCGAAAGAAAGGACGGAAACCCGCTGGTACCCCTGGCACGCCCGTACGGACTACCCGGAGCGCAACGACGAGAAATGGCTGAAGCACATCGTCCTGACCATGGGCGACAACCCTGCTGACGTGAAGGTCAGCCACAAGGACGTCATTCGCATGGGCGAAAGGGGGAACGCATGAGCCCGAGCTACCTCGAAAGTTATGAAGACAACATAAAGATCGACAAAGACAAATGCATTTTTTGCGGCAAATGCGCGGACAGGTGCATTCTGGACAATATCCGCATGCGTCTTTCCCCTTGCCGCGAAGCCTGTCCCATGGGCGTCAACGTCCAGGGGTATGTGCAGCTCATCGCCAGGGGTGAATACGACAAGGCCCGTGAAGTGGTGCGCGAAAAACTGCCCTTCCCGCGTATCATGTGCATGGTGTGCGACCATCCTTGTGAAACGTCCTGCGAAAAAGGCCGGTCCAGCGACGCTCCCGTGGCTGTGCGGGTTTTGAAGCGCTTTCTATTTGAAGCGGCCGGCGATGCGGATCTGCCCGCCCCGGCACCCGCCACAAACAAGCGCATTGCGGTCATCGGCGCCGGTCCCGCGGGCCTTGTGGCCGCCTATGACCTTGCGCTTAAGGGCCATGCCGTGACCGTGTTTGAAGCCGGCCCCAAACCCGGCGGCATGCTTGTGGGCGGCATTCCGGCATTTCGCTTGCCCGATGCTGTGGTGGAGCAAGAGCTTGCCATCTTGCCGCGGCTAGGCGTTTCTTTTCAGTACGGCGTCCGCGTGGACGGCGCGAAAATGCGGGAAATAGCCGGCTCTTACGATGCCGTGGTGCTGGCCACCGGGTTGTGGAAAAACAAGGCTCTGCGCGTGGATGGCGAAGAACTCGCGAACGTGCACCCAGGCCTTGATTTCCTTGCCGCTTCCCGGGCGGGCAAAGGGCCGGATCTTTCAGGCGCCGTGCTTGTCGCCGGCGGCGGCAACATGGCCATGGACGCGGCCCTGACCGCCCTGCGCCAGGGCGCGGACAAGGTCATCGTTCTGACTCTGGAAGGAGAAGACGAACTGCCCGCATTTGCGGACGAAGTGCGGCAGGCGAAAGACGAAGGCGTCATCTTCAGGCATTCTTGCGGCATTGAGCGCATTGAAGGCAAAAACGGCGCAATAACCGGCGTTGCCCTCAGCCGCTGCGTGGCTGTGTTCGACGAAAACGGCAATTTTGCCCCCAGCTTTGACAGCGCCCTTGACTCCATCGCCGCCGATGCCCTGATCATCGCCATCGGCCTTGAACGCGATCAAAGCGTGCTGCAGGGCAGTCACTTGAGCATGCGCGACGTTTCGCAGGCGGATCCGCTCACCCTGCAACTTGGAGAGAGCAACGTCTTTGCCGCCGGCGACTTCGCGGGCAGCGCCGGCTCGGTCATCAAAGCCATGGCCGCCGGGCGCGCGGCCGCGGAATCCGCCAGCCGCCACGTTCTGGGCGAACACCTTTCTTTTGAACGGGCCTATCCCGGTCCTGTGATCACCGGTTTCCCCATCGACCATTCCAAAGGAACGGCCGACAAACGCGGAAAACCCTCGGTGCGGCCCATGAAGGGCAAAGGCGATTACGCGGTGCTGGAACAGGTCATGACCGAAGAACAGGCCCGCGCGGAAGCGGCGCGCTGCCATTCCTGCGGCGGACCCTGCGGCCATCACCGCACCTGCTGGTTCTGCCTGCCCTGCGAGGTTTCCTGCCCGCAAGAAGCCCTGTGGGTGGATATACCCTATCTGATCAGATAGAAAAACAAGAGCGCCATTTCTGACATGCCGCCGGGGAGAAAAATTCCCCCCGGCGGCTTTTTATGTGAAGGAAGACATCCCGGCGCTTCAGCCCATGGAGCGGTAGATGTATTTTTTGTCCGTGCGGCAAAGGCTGCGGCGGTATTCAAAGGGTTGGCCGCCGCTTGTGTAGACAAGGGATTGGATCAAAAGAAGCGGCGCGCCCACGGGCACGGCAAGAAGCTCCGCATCCTCTTCGCGCGCGGCCGCCACCCCGAAAAGTTCATCCGCTTTGCCTGAAGACACGTTGTAGTCGTCTTCAAGGATAAGAAAAAGAGGCACGTTTTCAAAACGCTTGCGGGGAACGGCGTCAAGGCGGGCGAAGCGGGAAGCGGAGAAATAAGAACGGCCGAGCACGCAGGCCGCACCGTCTTCGGCGAACAGGCGCACGACCTCAAACAATTCTTCGCCGGCGGAGAGTTGCAGATGAGCGGCCATTTCCGGGGCGGCGGGAACGCGGTTGACGGAATGCAGGGTCACGGCGTTGGGTGAGGCTTCCGCGCCGAAGTCACGTAAAAAAAGGTAATAGCGGCGGTTCTGCCGGGTGAACGAAGGGCCGGCCACATAGGTGCCGCTGCCCTGGCGGCGATAGAGTTTGCCTTGATGGACAAGCTCAAGCATGGCCCTTTTCACCGTGCCCACGCTTAGCTGGCAAAGCTCGGCCAGCTTGCGCTCGGGCAAGAGGGCGTCGCCGGCTTTCCACAGCCCCCGGTCTATGCCCGCCGTGATGACAAGTTCCAGCACCTTGTACGAAGGCATGTGCGCGGCATTGGGCAAAAGCCGGCTTTGTTCGGCAAAAAATTGCCTGATCGCGTCCATGTGAAACTCCGGTGCGCGCTAAAGGTCAAACACCCGAGCCATACAGTCATCCTGCCTGAAAGGCAATTATTACTCCATTTCTTCAAGCATAACGCTGGCCTTTCCTCCTCTTTCAGCCTTGATTTTTTGCCATAGCGACCAGACGAGCGCCAATGCGGAGAGAACCAGCAGAATGCAGGCCGCCGGGCTGGTGAAAAAAATGGAGAAACTGCCGCCGGACATAAGCAGGGCGGTGCGTGTTTCGCGCTCAAGTATGGGGCCCAGAATAAAGGCCAGCACCAGAGCGGAGAGGCTGAAGCCCAATTTGTGCAGCACAAAACCGAACCCGCCCAGAATGACCAGCAGCTTGACCGCGAAAAGGTCGAATTCTTCAGTATACACCCCGACGGCGCAACACACGATGACCGCCGGAAAAAGCAAGTTGAGGTTCAGGCCCAGAAACATTTTCCGGACGATGTGCAAAAAGGGCAGCGCCACAAAGAAGGCGCCCAAAAGGTCTGTGACGATGAACAGGACGAAAAGGCCGTATATGACCTGGGGGTGGTCGTGCATGAGCATGGGGCCGGGTATCATGCCGTGGACCATGAACGTTCCGCCAAGCACGGCGGCCGCGACGCTGCCCGGAACGCCGAGGGTGATCAGCGGAATAAGGGATGAAGCCGCAACGGCGTTGTTGCCCGATTCCGGGGCGGCAATCCCCCTGGGGTCACCCCGGCCGAACATGCCGCCGTCTCCGGCGGCGCGTTTGGCCTCGCCGTAGCAGACAAAGGCGGCCGGAGCCGCCCCGATGCCGGGCATGGCCCCAAAAAAGGATCCAAGAAGGGAAGAACGGGTCAAATCCTTGGCGCAGAACTTCAAATCAGCCCAGCGCTGATCCCAGGGGTAGGGCAGTTGCTGTTTGCGTTCCAGATCCTGCCCGGCCCTGACCCTGTTGGTTTTGCCCACCTGTTCCAGAATTTCCACAAAGGCCAGAAAAGAAATGACGGCGACAACAAAGGTGATGCCGCTGTCAAGCTCTGTCAGGCCGAAACCGTAGCGTCTGGTGGATGTCATGGGGTCAAGGCCGACCATGGCCAAAGAAAGGCCGATGACCACGGAAATGAGGCCTTTCCATATGTCTATGCGCGATGTGCCCATCAGGCTGATGACCGCCGTGAGTGAAAAAAGTATGAGGGCGGCCGTTTCGGGCGGGCCGACGCGCACAGCGATCTTGGCCAGGGGGGGGGCGGTGAAGATCAGCAGAAAATTGCTGACCATGCCGCCGATGAGTGAAGCCCAAAGGGCCAGTTCCAGGGCTCTTGCCTGTTCACCCCTCTGGCCCATGGGGTAACTGTCTAAAACCGTGGCCGCTGCTTCCGGCGTGCCCGGTATGTTGAAGAGCGTGGCTGTGACGGAGCCCGCGAAGCAGGCGCCCTTGTAACAGCCCATCATGGCGGAAATGGCGAACATGGGGTTCATGGTGAAGGTGAAGGGCAGCATCAGGGCCATGGCCGTGACGCCCATGATGCCCGGTATGGCGCCGGCCACAAGGCCGATGAAATAGCCGAAAAGACATCCCGCGATGTTGGCCGGGGTGACGGCAAACAGCGCGCCTTGCCAAAGGTTATATATAATATCCATCATACATTATCCCTTCAGCATCGTCAGCAGCCAGATGTCCAGCGGCCCGTCGGGCAGGGCCGAATTGAGCGCCGCGAAAAAGAGGAAAATGGCAAGGGGCGCGATCAGCGAAAGGGCCGCTATTTTGCCGGGGGACCGTTCGCCGTAAAGCAGGCTTGCGGAAACCAGAAGCAGAGCCGTGGGTACGAGAAAACCCGCGTAATGCGCACCCTCCACCCACAGCCAGATACAGGCCAGCAGACTGACCGGCTTGGCCATGGCCGCGATATTGACCTGGATCAGCGCTTTGCCGTCCGCCCCCCGCTTTCGCTGGCGCAACGCCTCGACGAAATAGCACACCGTGAACACGGCCAGCAGACCGTTGAGCATCTGCGGGTATGTGCTGGAGGTGCCGTGGGCCAACACCTCCTTGGGGACGAGGTAAAACTGGTTGATAAGAACGACGACGGCCAGGACCGCAACGGCGAAAAAGTCTCTGTGCAGAGTGCGCATAGTGCCTCCGCGGGCTATTTTGCTCTCAGGTCGACCATATCCAGGACCTCGCCCCAGATTTTCCAGTAGGAATCGCAAAGCGCTTTGTATTCTTTGCCCGGGCGGAAGACGATTTTCGCGAACAGGGTTTCCGCGACCTGTTTTTGTACTTCGGGCTGTTCAACCGCATAGCGAATGGCGTCTTCCATGCGTTTGCGTATGGGTTCGGGGGTGCCGGGGGGGAACACGGCCCCGAGACAGGAGTATTGCGAAAAATTATAGCCCAGTTCTTTCAGCGTGGGCGTGTTCGGCACAAGAGGGATACGGTCGCCGCTCATCACGGCCAAGGGTTTGATTTGTCCGGCTTTATAGGCGGAAACAGCGGCGGTCGTAGACGTGTTCACCGCCGTGGCCGAATTGCCGATCACGGCGGAGATGGCCTTGGGATTGCCGTCAAAGGGCACGGCGCGCATCTGGATTTTTTCCTTGTGCGCAAGCCAGGCCACGCCGAGGTGATTTGTGGAGCCAAGGCCCGGCACAGCGTAAAGGACGCTATCCGGTGTCTTGCGGGCAGCCGCAATGAGATCTTTGAGAGAATTTATGGGCGAATCCTTGGCCACAAAGAGAATATATTCAAACTCCATGGGCGTTGCGATGTAGGAAAAGGCCTTGGCGTCATAAACCAGTTTGCGCATCTGCGGCAGAATTACCAGGGTGGGCAGATTGGCCCAGGACATGGTGTAGCCGTCCGGCTTGGCCGTCTGCAGGGCCGAAATGGCCGTGGCGCCGCCGGCGCCGGGTTTGTTCACCAGAACGAAAGATTGGCCGAGGAATTTTTCCATATATGGGGTGATGGTGCGGATAAAAATGTCCGAGGTGTCGCCCGCACCCAGCGGAATATACGCGGTGACCGCCCGGGTTGGATACTCCTGCGCGGCATGGCCAGAATACGCCAATATCGTCAGCGACAGACTGAGGGTCCACAACAAGGCAATGCATTTTTTCATAACGATCTCCTTGAGGGTAGATATCCGGGTGATGGAAAGGTTCTGCGGAAATGCCCCACCCGCGGGTCGGCTATAGAGATTTAAACGATAATGCTTAGCGAACGTGAATAATTAGTATAAATATATATATCAATTGTCAAGTTCGCCGCCGTGCTGCGGTGAAATGATTTAGTACGGTATTCAGCAAAAGGAAAAGGGCGGCGGCGGGATGGCGCGCATCCGGGCGGGTGCGAAAAAAACAACGGCGCTCAAGAATATAGCCCGAAGCCATGGGATACCGGGGCGATGTAAATACGGCGGTTGCCCCGATATGGCGTTAGGTGATGACCAGCGCGCCGTCGGCGACGCAACGGTAGAGTTCCGCCAGAATCATGGCCGTCGCCCCCCAGATGACGTACTCTTCATGCAGCCATGCCGGGGCGGCTTTAAGGGCGCCGCTCGCGTCGGCAAAGTCCATGCAGACAGCTTTCACGGGGTCAAAAGCTTTTATGGCGATTTCTTTATAGTCGACGACTTCTCTGGGGTCGGGCCGTATGGCGTCCAGATGCGCGGCGGCGACAAAAGGATGGATCAGAAAGTTACTGGGCGGCACATACAAGCTGGTTAGCGGTCCGGCTTTTTCCAACTGCGCCGGGTTTACGCCGATTTCTTCGAAAGCCTCGCGGCAGGCGGTTTCCCACAGGCCCGCATCCGCCTTTTCGCGCTTGCCGCCGGGGAAAGATATCTGCCCGGAATGAACGCCGGGGTATTCGTTCCTGCGGATGAGCAGCACGTTCCATTCCAGCAGGTTTTGCCGTGTTTTTGCTTCGGCCGGCGGGCTGAGCAGCACGAGAACCGCCGCGTCGACGGCGTTTCCCGGCGTTTTTTCGGCCATCAGCGAAGGCATGCGATAACCAGAGGCCATGGCGGCCTGAGCAGCCTTGCCGGGCGGCGTTTTGGCGAAGAGAAGGCGCGGGCGCGCGGGAGCGGTTATTTTTTTCATGGCGTACGCGCCACGGTAGACCATGCTCCCCAAAAAAGAAAGGCTCCGCTATATTGCAGAGCCTTTCTTTTTTTTAAATGGAAGGTTACGGGCGCTGAGCGGGCCGTTGATTGAGGCCGCGTTTTTCGCTGTACTTTTCCAGGATAGCGCGGTTGCCGTCGTCGCGTTTGTCGCCACGGCGGTCGTCGCGCTTGCCGTCATAACGATGGTCGCGTCTGTCATCGCGTCTGTCATCGCGCTTGCCGTCACGGCGGTCGTCGCGTTTGTGGTCACGTCTGTCATCACGTCTGTCATCGCGTCTGTCATCGCGTTTGCCGTCATGGCGGCGGTCGTCGCGTTTGTCGGCATGGCGCTTGTCGTCGCGGCGGTCGTCACGCCGATGGTCGCGCTTGTCGTCATCCTTGTTCTTTTTCTTGCCTTTGTAGTCGTCTTTCTTCCAGCCTTTGCCGGGAGGGGGATCAGCCAGAACGGGGGTGGCGACGAAGGTGGCGGCCAGAGCCAATATGCAGCAGAAACCCAGAACGCGAAGTAATTTGGACATGATATTCTCCGGTAAAATGTGTTGCGGGCACTGCCCACAGCTCTGCGTATATAGATTTTTAAAATTCCGTCCAGCGCGGAGTGGGGGGCTTGCCTACCAGGCGTTTACGCGCCGGGTGGCGTCGGCTGCGACCGCGCCTGGCCGGCGGGTGCGCCGGGGGGTGTTCATGCCGTTTTCAGGATGCTTTCGGGGCGCAAATACAGGTCCATCTTTTTTTGCACTTCTGTGATGTCGATCGGTTTCCCCACATGATTGTCCATTCCGGCTTTAAGGCAGCGTTCCACATCTTCGCGGAACACATTGGCCGTCATGGCTATGATCGGCACTGAACGGGCTTCCGGCGTTTCCAGGGCGCGGATCATGCGTGTGGCTTCCAGCCCGTCCACTTCGGGCATATGGATATCCATCAAAATCAGATCGTAGCGGCCGGGCGCGTTTTGGAACATATGGAACGCTTGGCGGCCGTTTTCCGCGCATTCGATGGTGACGCCGGTATCGGCCAGCATGGTGATCACGATTTCGCGGTTGATGTCGACATCTTCCGCGAGCAGCACTGTTTTTTCCGCATACCGGTTGTTCGCGGCCGAGCCTGCGGAGGCCTCCTCGCATGCGCGTCCGCCGGCGCATTCGGTAATGCAGTCGACTATCGCGGAACTGAACAACGGTTTGGGTATGAAGCGTTTGACTCCGGCAAGGGACGCGGCGGATTCTATCTGGCTCCATTCGAACGCCGAGATCATCACGACAACGGTATGCTCGCCGAAGAGCTGTTTAATCCGCCCGGCCAGTTCGATGCCGTCCATTCCGGGCATCTTCCAGTCGACAAAAACGATGTCATATTGTTTCCCGGCCGCGAACAGCTCAAGGGCCTGCATGCCGCCTTTCGCCGTGTCGCAACGAAAGCCGGTCAGTTCGCTCAAATTGCGGAAATATTCCAGAACATCCCCGGCGTCGTCGACAGCCAAAATGCGCAACGCTTCCCAGTCGATACCGGTATGCGTCATTCTTTTCGGCGTCAGCGTGCCTTTTTGGACTTGCACCGTGAAAATGAATGAAGAACCCTGGCCTTCTTCCGACTCAACCCATATTTCCCCGCCCATCAACTCCACGATGTTCTTGGAGATGACAAGCCCCAGCCCGGTGCCGCCGAACCGCCGGGAGATGCCCCCGTCCGCCTGCTCGAAAGAGTTGAACAACCGCTTTTGCTGTTCCTCGGAAATGCCGATGCCGGTATCCGTAATCGTGATGCGCAGCACGCAGCTATCGCCTTGTTCTTTCACGAGATCGGCGGCGAGTGATACCGTTCCGTGATCCGCCGTGAATTTCACCGCGTTGGAGAGCAGGTTTGTTATCACCTGGGCCAGGTGCTGTTCATCGGAAACGATGGACCACGGGATTTTTTTGTCTACGTGTACAGTAAGGTGCTGCTTTTTTTCATCAACGCGAAAGCTGATTACGTCCACGATTTTCTGCAGCATCCGTTCAAATTGAAATTCGGCGTGGAAGAGTTCGAATTTTCCGGCTTCGATCTTGCTCATGTCGAGCACGTCGTTGATGACGCCAAGCAGGTGTTTGGATGCGCCGTCGATTTTATCAAGGCAATAGTCCTTGCGTTCCAGCTCGCCGGAAGCTTTGCCGATGCTGGTCATGCCGATGATCGCGTTCATGGGCGTGCGCATTTCATGGCTCATGCGCGAAAGGAAATCCCCCTTGGCGCGGCTGGACAGTTCAGCCTGCTCTTTGGCCTCAAGCAAGGCCCGTTCCAGCTCCATCTGCGCCGTGACGTCCTGGCCGATGGCCCCAAGGCCTTTTTCCTCTCCCCCGATGGTAAAGCCGGAGATCTTGAGCATGCGCACCCGGCCGTCCTTGCGCGTCAGGGGCACGGTAAATTCGATGCGTTTTTCCGCCAGCACCTTCGGCATCATTTTACGCCGTATGTACCGCATGGTTTTGTGATCGCAGAGCAGCTTGATGCCTTCCCGCATGATTTCCTCATGCGAATACCCGGACATCTTGGACACGCCTTCGTTGGCGTAAGCCAGCGAACCGTCCGCCCGCAGGTAGCAAATAAAATGTGGCGAACTGTCGACGATGGCGGACATGCGCAGCAAATCTTCTTCGGTGTGGCTGCGGTTGATGGCGCCCGCGATCACGTTGCCCACAAGCCGGAACAGTTGTTTTTCGCTTTCCGTCCAGGCGCGCGCTTCCCGGCAATCTTCAAAGCTGAGCACGCCGCGCAGTTCTTCGTCGATATAGAGCGGCACCCAAAGAAGGGCCCTGATTCCGCTCTTCGCAAGAGAGGAAAACCGCGCGTCGGCCGAGGTGTCTTCCACCGCCAGGCAGATCTCGCTTGATCCGGTGAACAGACCGGCAAGGCCGGCCGGTCCCAAAATTTCGCTGATCAAAGAGACGGGCGGCGTCTTCGGCTGATCAGGATGCAGCCATTCAAAGGGGAACTGAAATTTGCCGGACTCGAAGTCCGGAACGGCGATGCGGATGCGCGAAACATCGGTGAATTGCCCTGTCATTTGCAGCGCCTTTTCCACCAGCGGCTTGATATCGTCGTTGGAGATGAAATTCTGCGACATGGCGCTCATGAATTCTTGCTGCGCAAGGCGCTGCTTCAGCTCGGTAATATCCACGGAGTGCTGCAGGTGGGCTCTTTTGCCGTCCGTCCATTCGATCAGGCAATCGGTGTTTTTGTATATCCGGCCGGTCACCGTATTGTGCTCTTCCCAGACGATGACCTCATCAGGGGCGGCGGAGAGTTTGTGCATAGGGCAGAATGAACAGCGTTCGGAAAAGCCCGATTGCAAAAGCTTCCAGCATTTCTGTCCGATGTGGTCTTCCGGCAGCCCGAAGTGGGCGGCCATTTTTTGATTGATAAACAGAATATCGTCGGTTTCCGCGTCTGAAACGTAGAGGTAGGCATCCATGCCGTCCAGGATGTTTTCCAGGGTCTTGCGCGTGGCGACTCTCTCCGTAATATCCCGAGAGAAGCCCATGACGCCGATAACCTCGTCGCCTTTCAGCAACGGAACCTTTGCGGTTTCAAACAGTCTTGATATTCCGAAATGCGGCGAATAGATGCTTTCTTCGATCTTTTTCGGCCGGCGCGAGTTGGCGACTTCCAGATCGGCCTCCAGATACGCCTTGTAGATGTCCGTGCTGAGGCCGAACAGGGTTTCGTCATTCTGGCCGATTATTTCATGGCGCGGCACATTGACCCACTCCGCGAATTTTTCGCTGCACTCTATGAATGTTCCCTGCAAGTCCTTGACAAAAATAATATCCGGGCTGGCGACAACTATCGTTTTGAGCGTGGCGTTGCGCGTCTCAAGCGCTTCCGTATGGGCAGAGAGCGCGTTTATTTCGCGTTTCAGTTTTTTATTCTGGAAAAAGAAAAAACCGCCGGTTGCAAGCGCCGCCAAAAACGCGGCCGCCAGGATGCCGGGCAAAGGGCCCCATGATGCCTGCTCCGCGGTGAAAAATCCGCAGAGCAAAAATGCAATGGTGCCCAAAATGGCGGCTTGCAGTAACTTTTTCATACAGAGTTTCTCCAATCCGGCGGTTGACAGCCGCCCGGAACGCGCGCCGTGCGCGCAGAGGTTGCCTTCAGCACGGCGGCCTTGTTCCGCGGGGGTTCGCGTGGCGGGTGATGGCCGCCATGACCGCGTCCAGGTCGATGGGCTTCGCCAGGTGGCCGTTCATGCCGTTTTCAAGGCACTTGTCGATATCTTCTTTAAAAGCGTTAGCCGTCATGGCGATGATCGGGACCGAGCGGGCCCTTTCGGCAACAGAGGCGCGTATGGCTTTTGTCGCCGCATACCCGTCCATTTCGGGCATTTGCAGATCCATGACGATCAGGTCGTACTTGTCGGGGTTCTGTTCGAATTTGCGCACGGCCACGCGGCCGTTTTCAGCCGTGTCGATGGCGACGTTGGTATGTTCGAGCAGCGCGATGAAGATTTCTCTGTTCAGCTCGACGTCTTCCACAAGCAGCAGCGTTGTGCCGGAAAAGTCGTTGTCCTTTTCGCGCCCGGCGGCGCGGCCGTCCGCCGCTTCGCCCGCCGCCCCATAAGGCGCGCCGCTGAGGACGGCCAGGATTTCGGCCACGGCCGAGGGAAAGAGGGGCCTTGAGATGAATTTGCCGATGCCCAGAGACCGGGCCGCGCTTTCGGTTTTTTGCCATTCCAGAAAAGACGCCACCAGAACGATGCCGCCGTCGGGCAGGGCGGCGGCGCAGCGGGCCAAATTGCCCGCGTCGCCGGGGTCTTGAACGTTCGCTGCCGCGAAAAGCGCATCATACGGGGCGCCGCGGCGCTTCGCTTCTTCCGCCAGACTTGCCGCCGCGGCAGCGCCGTTTGCCGTGTCGGCGCGGATGCCCAGCTTCCCGGCCAGGCCGAAGAAATGCTCGCGGCTCTCTTCGTCCCGGTCCGCGAAAAGAATCCGGATTCCGGGGCGCGACGCCGCGGCTGCGGGCAAAGCGGAAGAAGGCGCGAGCGGCTGCAGCTCCACCTCGAAGATGAAGCGCGAACCGTGGTCCGGCTGCGATTCCGCCCAGATTTTGCCGTTCATTTTTTCAACGATGCTTTTGGAAATGGCAAGGCCCAGGCCCGTGCCGCCGAAGCGGCTCGTGATGCTGTCATCCGCCTGCTCAAAGGGGTTGAAAAGGCGGCCGAGCTGATCGGCCGTCATGCCGATGCCGCTGTCAATGACGGAAAAACGCAGAACCTGGCGCTTGTTTCCGGCGTGGACCTGGTCGACGCGAATCGTGATGCGTCCTTCTTCGGGGGTGAATTTCACCGCGTTGGACAGCAGGTTGGCGATAACCTGCGAAAGCCGCAATTCGTCGCCGGCGGCCTGGTCGGGTATGCGTTCGTCTATGGCGACGTGCAGCTTCTGCTTTTTTTGATCAACCTTGTCGATGACGATGTTGCAGACTTTTATGAGCATGCGCTCAAGCGAGAAGGGCGCGTTGTTCAGGTCGAACTTGCCGGACTCTATCTTCGACAGGTCCAGAATGTTGTTTATCAGGCCCAGCAAGTGCTCCGCCGAGGTGCCGACCGTGGCCAGGCAGTATTTCAGCTTGTCGATGTCGTTTGTGGCGTCGGCTATTTTGGTCATGCCGATGATGGCGTTCATGGGCGTGCGCATCTCGTGGCTCATGCGCGAAAGGAAATCGCTTTTGGCGTGCATGCCCGAGAGGGCCGCTTCGCGGGCGGCGATGAGGTTTTCGGTCATCTCTTTTTCAATCAGGCTTGAAACGACCAGCAGCCCGCTGGAAATCACGACGGAAACCTCTTCGTCGGAAAACGGCCGTTCCTGATCGCTCGAAACGGCTATGACCCCCCAGAACTGCTCTTTTATCAACACCGGCGCCAAAAGCATGGAGGCGAAACTTTCCTCCGGAAAGAGCGTCTTTTCCGCGTCGCTCATGCCCCGCTCATGCCGGATGATGGTTTGCCCTTGCGACAGAGCCGTAAAACACTCCGGCGCCTGCGACCAATACACCCTTTCTGTTTCGCCTTCTTCCCGGCGAGGCCAAAGAAAGGCCTGCTCCACGCAGGGGCGGCCTTCGCCGTCGCGCTGAAATTTCCATATGGCGGCGCTGCAGATGCGGATTAACGACGTGAGGGTCCGCGTGGAGTTGAGTATGGCGTCTGTGTGCTTGTCGTCGCCGGCGGAGAGCAGGTTCTGCCCGATCGCGTTTATCAGGTCGATGTATTTCGCGTTGCGCTGGTAAAGCTCTTTGTTCTTGTTCTGCTCTTTGACGATGCAGTTTATGGGGATATTCACCTTCAGCGCGATTTTGCGGGCCATGTCGCGGCAGGTGTTCGAGCCGCAGGCGCCGCAATTGAAATTCTGCTTGGCATACGTATCTTTTTCAAGCAGGGCGAAAGCGTTCTGGATGTCCGTCTCGGTGACCTCTGCGCTGCCTGCGCGCACGGGCGTGTATTCGCGGATGAAGTCGCCGAGGTCGAACAACTCGTCATATCTCGCATACGCGGCGTCGTAGTACGAAGCGTCGCGCCGCCCGGCCACCGCCTGGCGCGCGGCGCACATAGCCGTTTGCAATTGAAAGAAGTCTTTGTCGTGCGGGCAGCCGGGGCCGATGTTGCAGCCTTCCTGGCAATTGAGAACGTCGAATATCTGCGGCAAAAGTTCCACGGGCGCGGCCGCGTACGCGTCGAGCTTTTTATACACATCGCGGCCTTCGGCCTTGTCCACCCGCAGCGTTCTTCCGGTGAAGAACTCGATATTCTCTTTCAGGCCGCCGGGGGTGGGAAACAGGCACCCCGGGCCGCTTTCATGATGGTCAAAACCGCTTTCTTCTTCAGGCAAAATGATTTCGTGCGCGTTTATGAATTCACGCAGCCTGGTGAAGGTCACGTTGTATTGGATGCTGCCTATGGCCTCGAATTCGACGGCTTTGGCGATGCAGGGCGAAAGAGCCGCGATTTTTCCGGTTATGCCTTCGTATTTCCGCATGTACGCGGCCACGCAGGCCATGGGGCTGTGAATGGGCGAGAGGTTGCCCAAAAGTTCGTGCCGGTGCATTTCGCAGTAAGAAACGATGCTGGCGCAAGGCTGCGTCACGATGGACCGGGGCTTGTACTTTTCAATATAGCGCAGATGCGCCCAAATGCAGATATCCGCGCCCAGGGAAACGTCGTAAATTTTGTTCACGCCCGCTTTGCGCAGATAGCTGAGCAGGCGTTTCCATTCGGGAAAGTTGGTTTTGAAAGAGGGCGCCGCGATGACGGAAAGGGGCGCACCGGCGGCCAGGTCTGCGAAAAAGGACTGCGTATCGTCTACATAATAGCGCGCGCCGTGCTTGCAAACGGTAATGCATGCGCCGCACACGATGCATTTTGCGGCATCGACTTTGACCTTTATGTTGCCCTCTTCGTTCTGATAGGTGAAGTTCGCCGTTTCAATAGGGCACTCACGCGCGCATCTGTTGCAGCCGACGCACAGATCTTGGTTGGAGTCGATGACTTTTCGCATACTAATTTAGTCAACATTACATGTAATTATAGGGCCGCAAGTATAGATCGCTTTTTATATACGCGCAAGTTTTCATGTGGCGGCGGGAAATGCGGTGGCACGGGAGGTAAAAATCCTTGCCGTGTTGTTGCGCTGCAGTTGCAGGCGATAATTATTCTATGATGACGGGTGCGCTTGCCGCCGGGAGGATGCGGCAGGGTATGGAGGCGAAGCAGGGCAACGACAAGGGCTCCGCCGTATGGCTGCTCAGCGCGACGGCGCAGCCTTTCGCCGCGTGGGCGGCGATTTCCGCCGCGACGACGCCTTGCCGCTCTTCATCCAGAAAGGCGAAGGGTTCATCCAGCAGAATCAGGGGGCGCGCGGCGGCGAAGGTGCGAGCCAGCGAGAGGCGGCGGCGCATGCCCCCGCTCATGGCGGCCGGGTAAAGCGACTTTTCCAGGTCAAAACGGCGCAGCCAGCGCGCGGCGCGCTCGATGCACTCCACAGGGTCAAGGCCGGGCGGCAGAATAAAGCGAATGTTCTCTTCCGCCGTCAGCCAGGGAATGAGCACGTCATCCTGAAACATCAGCGCGGCCTGCGCCTGGCGGGTCACGGCGCCCGCATCCGGCCTGATGACCCCGGCCATCAGTTCGAGCAGCGTGCTTTTACCGATGCCCGAGGGGCCGGTCAGGCAGAGCACGTTGCCGGCCGCGAGCGTGAACGTGGCGGAGGCGATGATAACACGCCCGCCGCGGCTTTTGGCGACGCCGGCCAGCTCAAGCATGCGACGCCCCCCTGCTTTCCATGCGCGCGGCCTTGCGGCGCAAAGGCGTTATAACGCCGCATTCCAGCGCCACCCCCAGGATGATCAGCGTAAGCGCCCAGGCGTTCAGCCCTTCCATATCCAGCTTGTGATAGCACCAGAAGATGCGCGCGCCGATGCCCTGGTGGCTGCCCAGAAATTCGGCCACGGCGGCCGCCTTCCATCCCGCCGCCAGCACGGTGGAAAACCCGGCCAGCCAGTAAGGCAAAATGCCCGGCAGCACAAAAAGCCGCAGCAGGCGCGTTTTGGGCACGCCATAGAGCGCGCTCATGGCGAAAACGCGCGGGTTAAGCCCCATGACGCCCTGGGCCGTGGTGGTGAAAACAAAGGGAAAGGTGGCGGCGAAGACCGTGGCCGTGGGCACCACGGAACCGGTGCCCGCCCAGACCATGACCAAAGAGATCCAGACCACCGGCGGGCAGGCCTGCAACGCCGCCACCAGCGGGGCGGTGAGCCGCAACGCGCCGGGCAGGAACCCGGCCGCCAGCCCCAGAGCGACCCCGGCCAGGTTGGCCAGAAAAATGCCCGCCGCGCCGCGCAAAATGGTGACGCCCAGTTCTCGAAAGAGTTCTCCGCTCATGGCCAATTGCCACAGGGCGGCAAGGGTCGCTTGCGGCCGGGGGGCCAGCTCCGGCCCCAGCGCGTATGAAGCGGCAAGGGCCGCGCCCGCCAGAACCAGGGCGGAAACGACGTAGGGCAGAACCATGTTCACCGCTCGCTCCCGGCGGCAGGGGCCGGGTCGAAAATGAACCCGGCGGGCAGCGAGAAGGCGGCACCACGCGCTTCGGGACCGGGCGGTGTTATGGTGTCCAAAAAGGCATGCACTTCGTCTTTGACCGCGGCGGCGGGCATGACGCAAATTATGTCGCGGCTGAGCGATGCGGCCAGCACATCCGCCCCCACGGCATCGCGCACCGCCTGGGGCAGAAAGTCGCCCGTTTTCGGGTCGCTCGCTTGCGGGTCGGCAAGGCGCGCGGCGGCGGATTGCATGCGCGCCACAAGCTCCTGCACAAAACGCGGGTCTTCTTTGGCCAGGCGCGTATGCACGGCGATGCCCGCCCAAGGCAGGCGCGCGGGTCCGCCGAAACGCCGGGCGTATTCATCCTCAAGGCTTGCGGCAACATGCAGGTCCGGTTTTTTTGCCAGCAGGGTGGAGACCAGCGGTTCGGGAATGAGGGCGGCCTCATAGGCGCCGCGCAGCATGGCAAGCATAAGCTGCTGCGGGGGCATGGTTTCCACGCGGAAGGCAGGGCCGCCGCGCCGCTCTATGGCATTCAGAATGCCCAGCGCCGGGCTGCCCTGCGGGGCGGCGGCCAGCGCTTTGCCCGATTGCGCCAGCAGCGCGGCCAGAACGGCAACGGGGGTAGCGCCGTCGCCCGCAACCGGCAGGGGCTTTGTGCTGACGAAATAGAATTTCTTCCAGCCGGTGACGGCGATCAGGGTTACGGGCGCGCCGCGCCGCGCGGCTTGCAGCAACGTTTCAAGGTGGCCGACCCAGATGTCGCCCTTGCCCGCCAAAATGACGCCGCGCAGGTCATCCAGATTTTTCCAATATTCGGTTTTCAGCGCATAGCCGCCGTTCCAGCCGTTTTTTTCCGCCCGGCCGTGCCCGTTGGCGGCGGCCCACAGCGGTATCTGCGGGGTGGTGGCGGTCATGGCGGTGTAGACTGTCAACTTTTTTTTCGGAGGTTCCAGTGCCGATACGGCGCGGGGGGCGAGCGAAAGAAACGCGAAAAAGACGGTTATGAACACGAGGGCTGAGGCGTAGCGGCGCATATATGTTCCGTCAAATCCGCGCCGCGCATATAGCGCGGCGCGGCAAAGGGTTCGCGGTCAGAATTCGATACTGTAGTTGAGGGAGGCGGAAAAGCCCGGCTCCCACACCGTATACCCGCGCTGATGCGCGAGATAATTATAATACCGGGCGTCGAAGATGTTGTCCAATGTCAATGAGACGGAGTGCTTGAACATGGCCGTGGTGAAGTCATAGCCCAGGGCGGCGTTCATGGTGATGACGCCGTCGGTCTTTTCAACCCCTTCGGGCGTGCTGCGCTGCGGGGCTATGCCTTTGCCTTCCAGCCTGGCCCAGAACCCCTTGTATTTGAAATCGACGCCCAGCAGGCCGGATATGGGCGCGATGCCGGGCAGGGCCTGGTCGTTTTCCTTGTCTTTGCCGTACAGGGCGGCGACGTTGCCGTACAGGCCCCAGTTGTCATGAAACTGCCAGCGCGTTTCCAGTTCCGCCCCGTAGATGCGGGCGTCGTCCACGTTGTCCAGCTCGTATCTGTTGGCGCTAACCTGTTTTTCCGCGATGTAATTGGTGACGATATTGGCGAACAGGCGCAGGTCGGCGCGGAAAGGTTTTTTATCGTAATGCAGCCCGTATTCGCCGTAGATGGACTGTTCGGGGTCCAGTTCCGGGTTGCCGTAAAGGACGCGCCCGCCGCCGAGGTCGATGTATTTGAAGCGCTCCATGAGGTCCGCCGCGCGGTAGCTGGAAGCGATCAGCGCGGACTGGGACCAGGCGCTGTTCATCTTCCAGGTCAGCCCGGCGTGCAGATGCCAGCCCAGGTCTTTTTCGTTGGTGTCGTCGTACAGTTGGGTTTTGGTCGTGTTGCCGGGGCCGGGGGCCGGAGAGACCAGATACATGGGGTCGGCCTTGGTACGCAGATAATCGAGCCGCCCGCCCAAGTTCAGGGTCCAGTCGCTGCTGAGCTTCCAGTTGTCTTCGGCGAACAGCCCGATGGAATACTGGTCCGCGTCAGGGGTGGGGTGGTCCGTGAAGGTGATGGGGCCGCCGGCGGGCGCGCGCCGCCACATGGAGCGGGTGCGTTCGGAGCTGACGCTCCAGGTCCAGAAGTCCGCGCCGGCGACGATGGTGTGCCCGCCCGCTTCAAATGTGCCCTGCAGCTTGCCGCCATACGTCTCGTGATCGGCGGAGGGCTTGAGTTCCAGAGGGTAGGCGTTGGGGTACTGCGGCGAGCTTTGGGGGGGAATGTCGTCCACGCGCACGCGGCGTTTGTTTCTGGTATAGTAGAAGTTGGCGTCGATGGTCTTGAGGACCGAAGCGTCGACCTGCAACGCGGCGTCGATGCTGGCGAAGGTGAATTCGCTGCTGGGGTAGGTCACTTTGGCCAGAGCGGGCATGGATGAAACCCCGCCGGGCAGGCCGATGTTGTCGCCGGTTGATTGCATGACCTGCACTTCGATGGTCAGCGGGTCCCAGGGTTTGACGCCGAACATGCCCCGGCCCTGCTTGTCTTTGAACTGGCTGTTGGGCACCCAGGAGTTTTCGCCGCCAAAAGTGTCGCCGTAGTTGCGAAAAGCGCCGGAAGCGAAGCCCCAGCCCCTTTCACCCGACAGGCTGATGTTGGCGTAGGCGTCGCCTCCGCCGGGGTTGGTGCTGCCGGATGCGGCCAGCCGTCCGTGCGCTTCGAAATCTTTTGAGAATTTGCCCTTGCGGGTGATGATGTTGACCACCCCGCCGATGGAGCCGGAACCGTACAAAGCGCTGACAGGCCCCTTGAGCACCTCCACCCGTTCCACATCCTCAGGGTTGATGAAACCCAGCCGCGCGTTCATGTCCGTTGCGGTGTTGATGCGTTTGCCGTCCAGCAAGATGATGACCGAAGGGCCGGCAAGACCCCGGATGGAAATATCCTGCCCCCAGGGCGAATCGCCCGTGCGGGTCAGGCCGGGGATGCGTGTCAGCGAGTCGGCTATGCTGCCTTTGGGGGCGAGGGTGATCTCTTTTTCCGTGACCACGCCGACGCTGCCGGGCGTATCCGATTGCGAGGCCGCGTAGCCGCGCGCGGTGACGGTCACGGGGTCCATCATGACGGCTTCGTTTTCCGCCCCGGCGGCGGGGGCGGCAAGGGCGGCCGTGAGAACGCCCAGCAGCAAGAGTGTGCCGTAAATCCGTTTCATGCGTTTCATTCTCCTTGCGTAGTGCGGCTTATGCCGCGAGCATGGTTTCGGCGACGCGGAGCATCAGGTCCCACCCCGGCCAGCAGAGGTTCCAGGCGTTTTCCTCCAGTTCGGCAAAGCCCGGCACGCCCGGCCGGACCGGCGCAATGGCGGCGTCGGCCAGCGCGCCTTTCTGGAACTCTTCGGAAAGCAGGTACGCCAAAATCTCGTGGGCTTCGGGCGGGGCGCCCGCCGCCAGACAGGCCAGCATGGGAACGGCCAGGGCGCCGCTTGCGGGCCAGACCATGCGCGCCTGCCCTTCTCTGAACGTGCGGGCGAAAGCGGGTATGATGAAGGCGGCGGCAAGTTCCCCACGGCCCAGGCGTTTGTTGATGTCGATGGGGTTGCTGGCGGTGTCGAGCTTTGCCAGCAGATTGTTCACGGCATCTCCGGTTTCATGCCGCAGCACCGCTTCCGCAAGATAGGGCAGGGGGGTGTCTTTGGGCGGGCAGCCGACAATGCCGGGAAAATCGGAAGCGCAAAGGTCGCCCCAGTCTTTGAGGGGCCGCGTGAGGGCGCCGCTCGCGGCCAAAACGCCGGGCACCACCGCCACGATGCGCAGTTCATGCACGGGCGGGGTCATGCCCCTGCGCGCGTATTCCGCGCGCAGGGGGGGCAGATCCGGCGACGGGGCGGCCAGGCGGCCCTCTTTGGCCAGGGCTGCGGCGCGCAAAACCATCTGGGGGTAGGCCGTCACCGTCAGGTCGGGCAATTTCCCCGCACCGAAAGACGATGCGAAATCGTACATTTCCTGATGGATGTCCGGCGCGCCGATATCCACACGGGGCCAACGTTTGGCGATCTCTTCGCGCACGCGGCGCAGAATGTTCGGCGGATAGGTAAGGTAGATACGGCAACTCATGCGAACAGTTCCTCCTCCAGACGGCGGCCCTGGCGCAGCAGTTCGCGGGCCTGCAGCAGCGTTTCGTCAAGCAGGGCCAGTTTGCGGCGGCATTGCGCCTCGTTTTCGTCAACAGCGATACGCTCGCGCATGCCGCCTTCGCCCATGACCAGGCGGCTGGGGCTTGCCAGCATCAAAATGGGGTCGTGGGTGGCGATGACAGTTATCTTGCCGTGGCCCGACAGGACATCCACGGCCTTGTGTTTGTCTATGCCCGCGTTTTCGACTTCATCGATAAGCACCACCGGCGCGTCGGAAATCAGGGCGATGTCGGCGATCATCAGAGCGCGGGTCTGGCCGCCGCTCAGGCGCTGCAACAGGCTGTCTTCGCTCATGGGTTCGCCGCAAAGGGTATTGGCGAGCCTGACCGTTTCCGCCGCCCAGTCGCGCCCGGATTTTCCCAGGCTGGCGGCGTGCATGGCCGCGAAATCGCTGACGCTCATGTCCATAATGAAATTGGTGCGCTGCGACAGGGTCGCAACGACCGCGGAAGCGCGTTGCGGCCGCAGCGGTTCTCCGTTTTTTTGCAGCAGCCGTACCGCGCGGCCCGAGGGGGTGTCATATTCCGCCAGTTGCTCGATGTCTGAAAGCAACTCGCTTTTGCCCGAACCCGTGGGGCCGACCACGGCCAGGCTTTCTCCCGGAGAAAGGAACAAGCGCTGTATGGCTTCCGGCATGCCCTTGCGGTTTGTGCCGCCCGTTATTTCAAGGCCTGTCAGCATATGAAAGCCTCCACTTCGGCGTCCGTCCGTATTTTTTCAACACTGCCCGACTGGAATTTGCGGCCGATACGTTTTTCGCCGGTACAGTAAGAGCATATGGCCGCGGGCATGTCGTGGCGCAACCTGCCGCTGCCCAGCCCCACATCGTCGCCGCCTTCGTGCGCGGCCCGCACCAGGCCGAGAACGCCCGTGCCCATCAGGCCGTTGACCGGGCACAAGACGGCTGCGGGGTTCAGCGCGGCGATGCCGTAAGCGATGACTTCGCGCTCCGCCTGAGAGACCAGATCGCCTTTGGTAAGCAGCACCACATCGGCAAGCGTGAGCATGGGGCCCATTTTTTCCGGCGCCTGCGTGCCGCCCAGGCAATCCACGACGGTGACGGCCAGCACCCCTTCGATATGCGGGGCGCAGCGCAGGCACAGCCCGGCCGTTTCAACGAACAGATAGCCCGCGCTTTGTTTTTTTCCCCACTCCAGCGCTTCTTCCATGTTGGAGATGAAATAGTGGTCGGGGCACAGATAGCCGCTGACGCCGCCTATGGCGGGTATGCCGAGGCGGCTCGCGTAGTGCTGCGGGTCAAGCGAGCTGCGCGTGTCGAACTTGACCGCCGCCACCCTTTCGCCGCCACCCAGCAAATGCCGCGCCGCGTGCGTAATGACCGCCGTTTTTCCGGAACTGGGCGGACCGGCAACAATAATCGTTTTCATGTACGCCTCTAACAATTTGTTGATTTTGATTTTCGTTTTCAATAAAAAGACCTCTATCCGAACGCACCGATAGCCGGCTACCCCGGGAGGGTCAAAAAATGCCCGATAAAGGTTTACCTGCTCCAGGCGGAACCATGATGCTGCGACTAGAAAGCGGGGAGCAAGAAGCGCGTATTTCGGCCGGGGCGTATGACCTGCGCCGCCTGCGCGAAGATATCTGGCTTGGCCTGAAGCGGGGCGGGGCGGCGGAAGGCGGCTCTTTGTTTCTGGACAGCGACAAGCCGGCCTTTGTTCTATGCTTCAGCCTGCCCCGCGCGGGCAAAGGAAGCGGGGGGGGCCTTCCTTCCGGTGTCTTTACGGTCAAAAGGCGGGGCGCGCATGCGCTTTCAGGGAGCAACGGCCGGGGCCTGGTGCTGTGCATCACCGTGGCCCGGTTGCGCGCCATTTTACAGGAAGACGTGCGCAGTCTGCCCGCGAAAGTCAAAAGTTTTCTGGCCGGGCGCGGCGGCCGGGGCGAGGCGGCGCCGGTGCCTCTTACGCCCGAGCAGATACTTGCGGGCAATGCCTTGCTGACTTGCCCCTACGAAGGGGCCGTATTGAACATGTACATGAAAAGCAAGGTGCTGGAGCTTGTGGCGCTTTTTTTCGGACAGATGTCCGGGCAGGAGCGCGGCCGCGAAGGCGGGCGTTTGTTCCACGCGGAGCGCGGACCCATGACCGCCGCGCGCGAGCATCTGCTGGCGCATATGGAAAACCCGCCGAACATCCGGCAGTTGGCCCGCCACGCCGGAGTGAACGACACCAAGCTCAAACGGCTTTTTAAAGACGCCTATGGCCTTTCGCCTTACGCCTATCTGCGTGCGGAGCGCATGGCGGCCGCGCGCGAGATGATTGTAAGCAACGCCGCCAACGTCAGCGAGGCGGCGCTGAGCGTCGGCTACAGCAACGTCAGCCATTTTATCGCCGCTTTCGTCAAACAGTATGGAGTCAGGCCGGGGGAGCTGCGCCGCCGCCACGGTTCGGTTACAGAAAGCGCGTTGGCGGAATGAGCAATATCCACCATAATATATTGACAGCGCCAACGCCAGAAAGATAATCTATATGGTTAGCGCCATTGAACTGAATCATCCCTGACTTTCTGCGAGGCGAGTATGCGCATTGCCACGGGCACGAGTACGATGCGGCGAATGATCTGTTTTTTTGCGCTGGGCATGCTGCTGCTCTTTGTCTTTGGGGCGCAGGCCGCGCCGCAAAACGGCACGGAAAGCGCTCCTGCGGGTGCGAGTGTTCCCGCAAACGCGGCCGCTTCGGCAAACGGCACGCAGGCCGCCCCGGTCGCCCCGGCCGCCGCGAAACGCCCTTTCACGGTTGAAACGGGGCTGGCGCTGACGGATCTGAGAGCGGCGGAGTACACGAAGCCCGAGAAAAGCATCCGCTACGGCGGCGCCAACCGTATATTCCGGGCGCTTGATCTGCTCGTGCGGCATGGGCATCTGCAGGAAGCTGACGCCGAAATAGCGCGCCTGGCCGCCGCGCCCCTTGAAGAAAACGATAAGCGAATCATCGGAGAGGAGCTTTTCTCGGTTGGTATCGGCCTGTTCGAGCGTTTCGGGCCGTTGGTGAAAAGCGGTTTTTTTGACGAGTACATAGGTGACGGCACATGGCTGCCGAGCCAGCTCGCATACGCATTCACCGGCTTTTTCAATAAGCAGAAAACAGCGCAGGACAAACTGCGGGTGGCGCGGTTCTATCAACTGGGGCTTTCTTCTTACGTCAAAGAAAAGATGCACGTGAAAGACAAGCGAACCGCCGCCGCTGCCGGGTATGTGCTGTGCTGGTACAGTTATGACGGCGTTGGCACGTTTGCGGACAGCACCCCTCCGGTCATAACGCCCACGCCGCCGCCGAGTCTGCCGCGGTTCAGCGGCAAACCGGTGGCTGACAAGGGCAAAGCGGGTAAATACCTGATCGTGCGGAAATTGAAAGACAGCCCGAACGATATGGACTATTTCATCGATTTCGCGATGATGGCCGCGCTGCCGCAGGATTATCTGCCGGAGACGCTGGAAGGCGCTACCCGCATAGTGGTCATAGACTGCCGCTGGGTGAAAGGCGGTAAATTTCATGACGGGCCTGATATTTACGTCGCGCACAACAGTATAACGATTTTTGACGCCGCCAGCGGCACTCTTGTGGCCAAAGTGGCCGATTACCGCGAACAGGCCCCTGTGACCGCCATGATTAAAAAAGGCACGAAAAAGTACTATGCCGGCGTGGATAAGGATATCGTGTGCCAAAAGGTCGTGGCGTGGCTTGAAAAAGGCAAAAAGAAGTGACCGCGAATTGACGGGATGCGAGTTGAGGTGATTGGCCTGGTTTTTCGAAGACGACGAACCTCTTACCCTTTCAGGAGCGATTATGGAAAAAACGTTGTTCGTGCTTGTTGCCTGTCTGATGCTTGCACTGCCCGCCACCGCGAAAGCGGCGGCTCCCGCGGCCAAGGCGCTGCCCAAAGTGACCGTCGTCGCGACAGGCGGCACCATTGCCAGCGGCGCCACATCTTCCACGGAATTGACGGACTACAAAGCGGCCGCTTTCAGCGCCGAACAGCTTATCAGCGCGGTTCCCGCCCTTAAAGATTGCGCCCAGATCAGCGCGGAGCAGATCGTCAACATCGGCAGCAGCAACCTGACCATGGACGTGCTGCTTAAAGTGGCCAAGCGCGTCAACGAACTCCTTGCGGGCGACGTGGACGGCGTCGTCATCACCCACGGCACCGACACCATGGAAGAGACCGCCTATTTTATGAACCTGGTGATCAAGAGCAAAAAACCCGTGGTGCTCGTGGGTTCCATGCGGCCCGCCACCGCCATCAGCGCCGACGGCCCCCTGAACCTCTTGCAGGCCGTGGCTGTCGCGGGCAGTAAGGAAGCCGTGGGCAAAGGCGTTATGGTCATCATGAACGGGCAGATCAACGCCGCCCGCGACGTGACCAAAACCAACACGCTGCTGCCGGAAACGTTCCGCTCCAACGACATGGGCTTTATGGGCTATGTGGTGGACAGCAAACCCGAATTTTACCGTCAGCCCATGCGCAAGCACACGGCCGACACCGAATTTGACGTCAGAGGCCTGACCGCGCTGCCCAAAGTGGAAATTATTTACGGTTACCTTGACGCCGGCCTGGACGCCCTGAACGGCATCATCGCGGGCAAACCCGCGGGCATCGTTTGCGCCGCCGTGGGCAACGGCAGCCTGGCCACCCCGTATAACGACCTGCTGACCAAGGCATCCAAAAGCGGCATCGTGGTCGTGCGCAGCTCGCGCGTGGGCACCGGCGTTGTGACGCCCAGAAGCACGGACGCGGAGCCGGGCTATCTGACCGCGGACAACCTGAACCCGCAAAAGGCCCGTATCCTGCTCATGTTGGCCTTGACCAAAACCAAAGACCCCAAGGAAATTCAGCGTATGTTCAAGACCTACTAGAATTTTGCGACCACCGTAACAACGAAGGCCGGGTGAAAGCCCGGCTTTCTGTTTTCAGCCGTCTGCAAGGAAGGCGTTTTCGCAAATGGCCCCGTTGCCCCGCAACTCATCGCGTAGGATCCTCCATTTTTGCGGCGCGATGTTAAAAAGACGGTTAACGAGCCAAGGGGAATTGATAAAAGTTATTTTTCTGATAAAGATGAGATATAAAGCGCGTTCCGTCCGTAGCGGCGGGCCGCAAACTGCATGCAACCATTGGAGAGTATTATGAAAACTCCGAATATTTTTGTGAAAGCGGCAGCCGTTATGGCGGCAATGCTGCTTTGCGCCTGCTCAAGCATCGGCAGCCCGTCCATATCGCGTGACACGCAGGCCGATCTTGTGCGCGACGCTCGCATGTCACTGGCAAAACTGTACGCGACAACTCCCGAGGCCCAACACCTGCGCGACCGCGCCGTGGGCATACTGGTGTTTCCGGATATCTTCAAAGCCGGGCTTCTTGTGGGCGGTTCCGGCGGCAACGGGGTGCTGTTCTCTCCCGAAGGGCATGTGCTGGGCTATTACAACCTGGCTTCCGCGTCGTACGGGTTGCAGGCGGGCATTCAGGAATTTTCCGAGGCCATGTTCCTGATGACGCATGAAGCGCGCGCCTATCTCAACAACAGCGCCGGGTGGTCCATCGGGGCGGGCCCCAGCGTTGTGGTCGTGGATGCGGGCGTGGCGAAAGATTACTCAAGCACCACGCTGCGCTCTGACGTCTATGCCTTTGTCTACGGACAGGAAGGGCTGATGGCCGGCATCGGGGTGCAGGGGCAGAAAATCACGAAGCTTGAAGCCGCCCAGCATTAAGCGTGTTTTAGCGCTTTCCGGCAGAAAGGGGCCGCCTTCGGGCGGTCCCTTTCTGCCGTTCACCCGGGAATCCGTATCATGCCGGGCATTCTTGCGGCCGGGGTGCTTCTTTTGCTGGCTTCGGGGTATTATTTCGCTTCCGGCATCATGCGGGCGGTTTCCGAAGAGATAGACTTCGCCGCTTCAATCGCGGGGAAGCATTTTGACGTGACGCTGAACCCCGCGCTGCTGGCCCGCAAGGGTGAGTTCGGCGCTATGGCCAGAGCGCTGGAAACGATGCGCGGCAACCTCATGCGGCTTATCGGCGAGCTTCAAGCCTCCAACGAGGCCGCGCAGCAAGCCACCCGGCACAAAAGCGTGTTTCTGGCCAGAATGAGCCACGAAATACGCACGCCGCTCAACGCGATCATCGGCATGGCCCATATCGCCAAGAAAGCCAAAGACAGCGGCGCGGTGCGCGACAGTCTGAAACTTTGACAGAAGAGGGCGAGTCGTTTACCACAGAATGACCATGTGGCCGCGGGCAAGCTCGTCCGCGGCCCCGCGTATATTTTCAGGCTCCACGGAGAAGTGACTCATGCCGCAAAAGGGCGATGCAACCAAACAGCATATTATCGAAAAGGCGATGCACCTGTTCGCCACGAAAGGCTACAAGCTGACCTCGATGGGCGACATCGCCGAAGCCGCCGGCCTGACGAAAGGCGGCATTTACGGTCACTTCACCAACAAAAAAGATATCTGGCTGGCCGCGCACAAAGAATGCACGCGGGTGTGGCGACGCATCGTTCTTGATGGGGTGGAAGGGGTCGAAGACCCTTTGCAGCGCGTGCAGAAAGTCATTGAGAATTCCATGACCCGCTACATCGGCGGCGAGGTCTTCGAAGGGGGCTGTCTTTTGTTCGGCTCTCTGGTCGAACACACCGGAACATCTTCCGAACTTTGCGAGGTCGCCCTGAAAGGCTTCACCTCATTCACCAGAATGCTGCGCTCCTGGCTGGACGAGGCTGTGCAGAAGGGCCTTGTGCGCGACGACGTAGACTTGCAGGCGGTGGCTAATCTGGTCGTCGTGGCGCTTAGCGGGGCGGGCCCCTTGTACACCGCCAGTCGCAACCCGGAAGTGTGGCAGCAGACCATGTCGCAGCTTACCCTCTATGTGGGACAGCTGCGCAAACAAGCGTAGTTTTTCTTTCTTTTCAGCATGTTCCAGTCGGAGCGCCTGGATGTTTTCACTCTTATCAAAAAAATACGTAAACTATAGCAGTTGAATTGACATTCAAGCGGTATTCTGAAATAGTCAGCCAACGCCTCGAAAAAACCGGTCGTCCGGTTTGTTTATTCTTATTGTATGGCCAGGCTTCCTGGCAGCGCCAAGTGAAAAAATTGCATGATGGGTAGTAGTGATTTTGATGAGTTTCACAGCTAAAAAAAATACCGGTCGTCCGGTTTATTTTAAAATAGTCCAGCTTTCAACCCGGTCTCCATTTTAGAACAATTAACGGCCAGTTGCGAGGAGCTATAATGAAAAACAAATTGATATCTCTGCAAAAAGCTGTCTCATCATTCACGCGTGACGGCATGATCTACGCGAGCGGCGCCGCCGGGCCCGTCGGTTCGGATACCGTCATCTTCGGCAGAGAACTTGCCAAGCAAAAGAAAAAGAACCTTCATTATATGTGCCACTGCAGCACGCAGCTGGTCAATTTGCTCTGCGCCGTCGGGGCCGTTGATAAGGCCGAAGGCGGCTTTTCGGCGCTTGAAGTCTATGGGTTCGCCAACGGCGTGCGGCGCGCCGTTGAATCGGGCAAGACGCTGTGGGAAGACTGGTCCAACCTCAGCATGCCGTTGCGCTATTTCGGCGCGGCCATGGGCTGGCCCTTTGTGCCCGCCACCGTCAACATCGGCTCCGACCTGCAGTGGAGAAGTTCGTTCAAGCCTGACGAGTACCCCTGCACCTCGAAAATTCCGGAAATCAAAGACCCCTTCACCGGCAAAACCTATGGCGCGCTGCCCGTGGCGAAACCCCAGCTGGCCACCATTCACGTGACCATGGCCGACGTGGAAGGCAATGCCATCTTCCTGGGCACCGAATGGGGCCGTTTCGAGCTGGCCAGAGCCGCCGAAAAGGTCATTCTGGTGGCCGACAAGATCGTGGACACCGACTGCATGCGCCAGTTCCCCAACATGGTAAAAATCAACGACTTCCTGGTCGAAGCCGTCATTCCCTGGGAATTCGGCTGCTGGCCCGCCTGCTCCAACGGCCTGTACGACAGCGACGAAGAACACTTCGTCATGATGAACAAGATGCTGGGCACTGAAGAAGGCACCGCCGAATACATGGAAAAATATGTGAACAGCTGGTCCACGCAGGAAGAATTCCTGAACGTGATCGGCCGCGACAAGGTCGAAAAGCTGTCCAAGAACATCACGACCTCACACCTGATGGATCCGTTCAGAAAGTACATCAAGAGCGACGATCAGGTGAAGAAACTGATGCAAGAGTCCATTTTCGCGAAATAACCGTGGCCGTTTGCCATCCCGGCCGCGCGCCGTGAGCGCGGCCGGTTATGCCCCAAAAGATAATTCCAAAGGAGACTACCAGATGGAATTCACGACCCAGGAAATGATGGCGATAGCTACCGGCCGCGAGATCAAAGACGGCGAGCTGTGCATTTTCGGCGTTGGCCTGAGCATGTTGGCCGGTTACTTTGCGATCGCGAACCACGGTCCCAATATCAAAGCGATGACGGAAGGCGGCGTTTTCGGTTCCACCCCTGTGGGCGGCCTGCCCTGGGGTGTTGAAGACAACCGGATTTCAGCCAACGCCACAAGCTTCACCAGCACGCTGGACGCGCTGGGCTTTCTGGTCGCTTCCGGCCGTTGCGACGTCGGTTTGATCGGCGGCGCGCAGATTGACAAGTTCGGCAACGTGAACACGACCGGTTTTTGGACCGACCCCGACAGCAAACATTTCGGTCCCCCCAAGACCCGCCTGCCGGGCAGCGGCGGCGCCAACGACATCGCCTGCGGCTGCAAAAAAGTGCTGATCATGATGTCGCACGAAAAGCGCCGTTTCGCCGACAGGATCGACTACATCACCTCCCCCGGCTATCTGACCGGCGGCAAAGACCGCGAGAAGTATAACTTCATCGGCGGCGGCCCCGCCGCGATCATCACCACGCTGGGCATCATGCGCCCCAATGCGGTGACCAAGGAATTCGAACTGGCCAGCTACCATTCTTTCACGACCATCGACGACGTGATCGCCAACACCGGCTGGGCGCTGAAAGTCGCGGACAACGTCACCGTAACCCCGGATCCGACGGAAACCGAACTGAAGCACCTGCGGGCCGTTGACGTCACCGGCATGCTGCGCAAACATTGATGCGTCGGAAAAAACACAGAAAATTTACGTGAATTTCATCCCCAAAAGGAGAAGAGAATGTCTGAGCCTACCGTGATTGTTGAAAAAGAAGGGCGCATCGGTATTTTGACCCTGAACCGTCCGCAAGACTTCAACACCTTCAACGTGCCTTTTGCCCGCGAATTGAACGACGGGTTGATCGCGTTGGACAAGGACCCCGAAGTGCGGGTCATCGTCATCAAAGCCCTGGGCAAACACTTTTCCACCGGCATCGCCCTGGAAGAGTTCAAAAACAAGACGGCCAAAGAATATCGCGAATTCATCAAAAAGATGGACGAGCATAATCACGTCATCCCCTCGCTGTCCAAGCCGGTCATCGCTTCGGTGAAAGGGCTGTGCCTGGCCAACGGCGCGGGCCTGTGCTTCGCCTGCGACATGAGCGTCGCCGCTGACGATTCCAAATTCGGCACCACCGCCATCAACGTGGGCCTGATCTGCCTGGGACCGGCCGCGCCTCTGTCGCGCAACGTGGGCAAGAAAAAAGCCCTGGAAATGGTGCTGACCGGCGACATGATCCCCGCTGACGAAGCGCTGCGCCTGGGCCTGGTGAACAAGGTCGTTCCCAAAGAGCAATTGGATGAAGCGACCATGGAACTGGCGAACAAGATCGCGGCCAAGAGCCCGCTGGCCATTCAGGCCGGCAGAAAGGGCCTGTATGCGATTTCCGACATGTCTTACGAGCAGGGGCTGGATTATCTGACCATGCTGTTCGCCGCCCACTGCAGCACCAACGATGCGGAACTCGGGGTAAAATGCTTCCTGGCGAAGCAGGCGCCGGACTGGACCGAAAGCTGAAAAAAAGCGCCGCGTCCCTCTTCCCGCAAGAGGGGCGCGGCAGCGCCAAATGGACACACGTTACAGAGAGGATATGCAGATGAGCGTTGAGGAAATCATGACCGGATATGGGTTCAGGCTTTCCGCCGGTTGTTCCGGCAAAGCCTCCTATACCAAAAATATCAAGCACGACGGCAAGCGGGCCTATCTGAGCCTGACCATTCCGGAAGGCGAAGGCTTCCCCATGTCCGTCGATGAGCCCGTTCTGGTGACGGTGTACGACCTGAAGTCCGGTGACGCCATGGGCGAGGGTGAAGCGTACGACTCGCTGTCCGCATATCTTGAGACCATACCGAAGGAATAACGCGCGGCAACCGGCGGGCGGCGCAAGCCGGCCCGCCGGATGACCCGCGCGCGGGAGAGCCGTCAGTCGCCGGACGGCTTCTCCCTGAGAAGCGTTTTCGGCCTTGCGTGACCGCGGGCATACGGCGTTTTGCCGTAGGAGATGAAGGCTATGAGCTCTATGATAGAATGGCTGCGCGGGATAGGCCTCTGGCTCGCCATCGGGGTTTTCATCCTCGGCTCCGTCTATCGCATTGTGCAGTTGTACCGGCTGAGCAGAAAGAAAGACGGCATCATATACAATCATGTGTCTTTCGACTGGGCGGCCCGCTCCATCGGGCACTGGCTTATCCCGCTGGGCGCGCGCTCGCTCAGGGGGCAGCCTCTGTTCGCGCTGGCCTGCTATCTGTTTCACGCGCTGCTGTTCATTATCCCGCTCTTTCTGGTGGCGCACAACACCCTCTTGCAAAACGCCTTCGGCGTTTCTCTTCCGTCCTTGCCGAACAGGCTCGCCGATGTGCTGACGCTGGCGTTTCTGGCCGCGGGCGCGTTTCTCGCGCTGCGCCGCTTTGCCCGCGAAGAAGTGCGGATCATAACATCCGCCTATGATTACGGCATGATCGCCTTGACCCTCATTCCGTTCGCCACGGGTTACATGGCGTCCCACGCCATCGGCGACTACACGGCCATGCTGTTTCTTCATATTCTGTCCAGCGAATTGGTCCTGGCGATAATTCCGTTCACGAAACTGTTCCATGCCGTGTTGTTTTTCTTCACCAGGGCGTTCATCGGCTTTGAAATGGGAACACGCCGGGGCACGGCCCCGTGGTAAGGCAATAAGGGAGCGATATCGTGAAACTGCTTGCCGAACCGAAAGCGATTGATGTCGCGCAGATCAAAAGCATTCTTGACGCGCACGACAGCGCCCGCATGCGGACCTGGCTGGGCATTTGCTCACGTTGCGGGCTGTGCGCGGAGTCGTGCCTTTTCTATCTGGGCAACAAGGGCAACCCCAAAATGAGCCCCAGCTATAAGATAATGGCCACGCTCGGGGAAATGTACAAAAGAAAAGGCAACCTTGACCTGGAATTTTTGCTGGGCGCGGCCGAGATACTGTGGGGCGAATGCACGACCTGCAAGCGTTGCTCGATGTATTGCCCCTTCGGCATAGACATGGCGGCCATGTTCTCCATCGGCAGGTCCGTGTGTTTTTCGCAGGGTATCGTGCCGGAAGGCATCGCCAAAACCCTGCCCCTGTATCGCGATTCCGGCAACCAGATGGGCGTCAGCCAGGAAGAATACCTCGACGCCTGCTCGTGGATGGAAGAAGACACGGCGGAAGAGATCGCGGGCCTGACTATCCCCATAGACAAGACCGACGTGAATTTTATGTACACCATGAACCCGCGCGAGCCGCTCTATCACCCCAAAGAGATGGGCCAGATTGCCCAGATTTTTACCATCGTCGGCGAAAGCTGGACCATGGCCAGCACGGACTGGGACTGCACCAACCTGGCCATGTTCGCCGGGGATCGCCCCTTTGCCGGGGAAATCGTGCGCAAAATGTACGACAAGGCGCTCTCGCTGCG
The DNA here is from genome assembly GCA_031551515.1 of Desulfovibrionaceae bacterium. Classification (GTDB taxonomy): domain Bacteria; phylum Desulfobacterota; class Desulfovibrionia; order Desulfovibrionales; family Desulfovibrionaceae; genus FLUQ01. The sequence continues at coordinate 5,012 of JAVBNL010000023.1, read as the reverse complement.
GGCCAAGAACATTCTGATCACCGAATGCGGGCACGCTTTCCGTTCCGCCGGGTACGAAGGCCCTTATCTCGCGGGCTATGAAAGCGGCCTGCCGCCGTTGCCCGTCATTCATTCCGTTGATCTTTTCGCGCGGTATCTGCGCGAGGGGCGCATCAAAATCGACCCGGGCAAGATGATTACGGAAGCGGTGACCTATCAGGACCCCTGCAATATCTCCCGCAACGGCGGCCTTTCAAAACAGGCGCGCGAGATCATCAAGCAGACCTGCACCGATTTCAGAGAGATGCAGCCAAACGGCGCGCATAACCACTGTTGCGGGGGCGGGGGCGGGTACATGCCCATGGGCCTTGAATACAAGGAAAAACGTATGCGCTCGGGCTGGGTCAAGGCGGAACAGATCAGAGCGACCGGGGCGAAGATCGTCATCACGCCCTGTCACAACTGCTTCGATCAGATCCGCGACCTGAACGCGGAATACAATTTGGGCATACGCCAGCTGACATTCAAAGAGATTTTGTGTGAATCCATGGTGATTCCTGAAGAGTTCGTCGTCAAAGACAAGTGATTATTGCAAGAGGAAAGATAAGCATCCGCGACACGCCAGCCATTGAGGAGGCCATGCCTATGGGCACATGATGTTTCGTGTGGAGTATGCTGCAAAAAAGCGTTGACCGCATTTTTTACATGTGAGGAAGACAATGAAATTGAAAGTGGATTTTGTTGATATTGACGATGTAAAGTTCGGCGATGCTACGTGCATAAAAAATAGAATCCTTTATATCAATAAGGAGGAAGCCGAAAAACATATCTTGCAAGACCAGAAGATCAAAAGTGTCTCTCTGGAAATTCTGCACCCCGGCGACAAGGTTCGCCTGATGAACCTGCAGGACGTTGTGCAGCCCAGATGCAAAGTGACGCCCGAAGGTTCCGATTTCCCCGGCTATCTCTCCAAAATCCAGTCCGCGGGCAGCGGCCACACCGTGGCTTTGCGGGGCACCGCGGTAATGGTCGTCAACCCGGATACCGACCGCGGCTATTCGGCCTTTTTCGACATGGCCGGCCCGGTTTCTGAAATGAGCCGTTACGGCAAGATGCCGGTCGTCGTGCTGGTTCCCCGTAAGCCGGAATTGGTTGAATGCGACGAATTCGACGTCTCGATGAAGCGTTCGGCCCTCAACTTGGGCGTGTACCTGGCCAAAGCCGGCGTGGGCCTGCCCCCTTCCGAAACGAAAAATTACGATCTGGACATCGCCAATCTGCCCAGAGACGGCAAGCTGCCGCGCGTGGCGTACTATTACCAGATGTACACCTCGCAGCACGACCACAAGGGCACGTCCGAACCTTTCTTCTACGGCACGGAAGTGCGCCACATGCTGCCCACGATCGTTCACCCCAACGAAATTATGGACGGCGGCATCATCGACCCCATCCCCATGAAGGGGCTTGATACCTATTCCATCCAGAACCACGCCCTGATCAACGAACTGTATGAAAGGCACGGCAAAGACCTGCTTTTCTGCGGCCTGATCGTGGGGGTCGCGCACATGGACCCCGTGCAGCGCGAGCGCCGGGCCATGATCGTGTCGGGCATAGCCAAAGAAGTGTTCAACGCCGACGGCATCGTGATCACCAAGGTTCACGGCGGCATGCCGCACCTTGACCTCGCCGTCATCGCCGAAGAGTGCGAAAAGAAAGGCGTCAAAACCGTTCTGAACGCCCAGGGCCTGAACAGTTCGGGCACCATTGCGGAAAACGCCCTGTTCCAGGGGCCGCTCCTCAACGCGGTCGTTTACAACGGCGTGACCATCGAACGCATCAAGGTTCACTTTGTTCCCGAGCGCGTGCTTGGCGGAACGCCGGAAACCAAAGTCTTTCACCCGGACCATATCTTCCAGCAGGCGAAAGGCCCCGTGGTGGAAACCGAAGAGTTTCTATTCGCGGGCATTCATGACCACACCGGCGGCGTCAACATTACCGCGCGCGACTTTTAAGAGTCCCGTTTGCCATACCCCGTGAAACCGGGGCTGAAAGGAGCACAATCATGGCGCAAAAGAAATGGAAGGCCGTGCATTACATCAACCAGTTCTACGGCCAGATCGGCGGAGAAGAGGCGGCCGACGTGCAGTTCTCCGTCAGGGAAGAGGCCGTGGGCCCCGGCAAGCAGTTGCAGAATTGCCTGGGTGAAGACGTGGAAATCGTCGCCACTATCATCTGCGGCGACAACTATTTCGCCACCAACCTTGATCAGGCCTCGGAAGAGCTTATCAAGCTGGTCGAAAAATATTCTCCCGACATCTTCTTTTCGGGTCCCGCCTTCGGTGCGGGCCGCTACGGCATCGCCTGCGGGCACGCCGCCAAAGTTGTGGGCGAAAAATTCGGCATTCCCGTGGTTTCGGGCATGTTTGAAGAAAACCCCGGCGCCGACTTGTACCGCAGCTCGGTGTACATCGCCAAAACGCACAACTCCGCCGCGAAAGCGCGTGAAGACCTGCAGCGCATGGCCACCATCGCCAAAAACCTGCTGACCAACTCCAACGGCAGCATGTACGTGCTGGGCTACGGCATCGGCACGCCGGAAGAAGACGGCTATCTGCCGCAGTTCCGTATCCGCAACGTGTACACCAAAGAAATCGCGGCCAAGCGCTTTGTGAACATGATGCTGGCGAAAATCAAGGGTGAGCCCTTCCAGACGGAAATGACCTATGTGGAGTTCGAGCACATCGAACCGGCCAAACCCATTGACGCCAAAAAGAGCCGCATCGCCATCGTTTCCGACGGGGCGCTGGTCGACAAAGACAACATCCACCGCCTGAAGTCCCGCGGCAACGACAACTGGGGCACCTACCAACTGCACGAGTTCTTCGGCCCGGACAAGAAACCCGAAGACTACCGCGTGTCGCACACCGGTTATTTCCACATGGACGTGTTGGAAGATCCCAACCGCATCGTGCCTTATGACGTCATGAGTGAAATGGCCCAAAACAAAGAGATCGGCGAGCTGGTGGACACCTATTATGTGACCAGCGGCAACTGCAACTCCGACAAGGGCAACGTCCGCATCGGATCGGAGATCGCGCAGAGGCTCAAAGACGACAAGGTGGATGCGGTGATAATAACATCCACTTGAGGGACGAGCTCGCGTTGCGGTGCAACGCTCGCGTTCCAGATTGAAAAGCAGGGCATCCCCGCCGTGCAGATCACCCCGGTTCCTTCCGCCGCCAAAGTTGTGGGCAGCTCTCGCATTCTTGTCGGCAAATCCGTGACCAACCCCCTGGGCAATAGAGAGTTCGACCACGAGCGTGAAAAACGGCTGCGCAAGCAGTATGTGAAGCGCGCCATCGAAGCGCTGCAGGAAAAAGTGGAAAAGACCACCGTCTTCACGCTCGACGGCAAAGAAGAGTAAAACCAACGGCTTTATGGGCCGCATAGCGGCCCGTAAAAGCAGGAGGAGCGGCGCGCGGGGCAACCTGCGGAACGTCGCGGCGCCGCTCCATCCTGCGGCAAGGGGTGCGTCATGAGTCAGCAGCAGATGTTCCACCGCCCGCCGGCGGAGGCCGACAGCTTCATCATCAAGGTGATGGAGGGCTGCCCTCATAATAAATGCACTTTTTGCGGCACGTTCAGAAATATCGTGTCCCGGCCGTTGCCGCTGGACGAGGTTCTGCAGGGCATAGAGAACGACGCGCGCGAACTCGGCCCCAGGTACGCGCCGCTGGTCAAAGGGCTGTATCTTGAGGGCGGCGACCCCATAGCCCTGCCCACGCCGCGGCTGATGCGCATCATCGATCATGCGAAACGGTTTTTTCCCGGCGTCAATCATATCGCCTGCTATTCCACAATGGCGCAGATCAAGCGAAAGGACGCCGAAGAGTTGTCGGTTCTTGCCGCGGCAGGGCTGAAACGCCTCTACGTCGGCATGGAATCGGGCTGCAACGAAATACTGCGCACCGTGCAAAAAGGCTGCACGGCCGAAGACATGGTGCCGGCGGCCGATAAATTGCGCGCGGCGGGCATACAGAACGACGTATCCATCATGATCGGCGTCGGCGGGAAAGAGCTTTCCGAGCGCAACGCCGTGGACACCGGGGAAGTGTTGAACGTCACCCGGCCGTATTGCGTGCGGGTGCGAACCTATGTGCCGTATTTCGGAACGCCCATGGGCGAAGACTATGTGAACGGGCGCTTTCATCTGCTGAACGCGCACGAAGCCCTGCGTGAGATGCGCCTGCTGGCCGAGACGATACGGGAAGAGACCTTCCTGCTGGGCGAACATTGGTCCAATTTTATGGCTTTCGGCGTGCAGATGCCCGGCGGCAAAGAAAAATTCATTGCAAAGATTGGTGAAATTCTGGAAAGACCGCTCGAATCTTTCAGACCGACAGGCATAACCGAGTGCCAGGCCACGGCGACCACGCGGGAATTTTATACCTTTTCGCCCAGGCCCAATACCATCATTCAATAACCTAAAGGTGAACTCTTGCCATGGAAAGACGTGAACTTGTGATCATCGGCGGCGGTCCCGCCGGCATGACGGCCGCGGTGTACGCCCAGCGTGCCGGCCTTGACGTGGTGCTGCTGGAAAAAGGCTCGTACGGCGGGCAGATTCTCATCACCAGCGACGTTGAAAACTGGCCCGGCCAGCAACAGACCACGGGCCCGGCGCTCGCGGATTCGTTCCGGGCCCATGCGGAGCATCTGGGCTGCGAGTTCAGAAAGGCCGTGGTGCAGGGGATAGAGCCCGGCAACGGCAGCCACTTGGTCAAGACCGACAAGGGCGACATCGCGGCCCAGGCCGTGATCGTGGCCAGCGGCGCGACGTTTCGCCGCATGGGCTGCAAGGGCGAGGCGGAATTCACCAACGCCGGGGTCAGCTATTGCGCGGTTTGCGACGGCGCTTTTTATCAGGATGAAGTGGTGGCGGTTCTGGGCGGCGGCAACACGGCGGTTGAAGAAGCCTGCTACCTGACCCGTTTCGCCTCCAAAGTCTATATCGTGCACCGCCGCGACGAATT
>JAVBNL010000073.1:0-5006 GCA_031551515.1 Desulfovibrionaceae bacterium | reverse complement strand
GTTGATGGCGGCGGTCATGTCGCCGTCAACGTGGACGTCCTGGCCGATTTCGACGAAAAGCACGGCAAGGCCCGTATCCTGGCACAGCGCCAGGCCCGTTTCCGCCGCCAGCTTGGTGTTGGCTTCCAACTGGCGGAACACCTCTTTGGCCGCGGCCCCGGTTTCTTTGGCGGCGTTCGCCGCCATGCATTTCTGCACGTCTTCCGGCAGGTACCGGTTGGCGTGCATGCACATATGGCGCACGGATTTGGTTATTTCCTTGGCATCAATAGTACGCATGATTCACCTCACGACAGCTTCGTAATCAGGCTCTTGGGCAAGAACCGCTTGATTGCGGTAATGCCCATCTTGCGCCGCAGGAAGCCGAGTTGGTTTTGCAACGGCAGTTGCTTGGGGCAGACGTCTTCGCAGGCGAGCAGCCCCATGCAGCCGAAAATGCCCTGGTCCGTGCCGATGAGTTCAAAATACTGCTCATCGGTACGCTCGTCGCGGGGGTCCACGGCGAAGCGCGCGATACGGTTGAGCGACGCAGCGCCCATAAAGTCGGAACGCAGGCGGGCCGTGCCGCAGGCCGCGATGCAGCAGCCGCATTCAATGCAGCGTTCCAGCTCATAGATCTGTTCCGCCACGGCGTTTTCCATGCGCTCTTCCTGCTGGGTGGGGTCGACTTCCTTGCTGGTGTGAATCCAGGATTCGGTCTTCTGGTACATTTCGCGGAACCAGACGCCCGTATCCACAGACAAGTCGCCGATCAGCTTGAAGATGGGCATGGGATGCAGCACGATCTTGTCAGCCAGGTCTTTGGTCTGCGTCTGGCAGGCCAGGCCGGGTTTGCCGTTGATGACCATGGCGCACGCGCCGCAGATGCCGGCGCGGCAGCAGAAGTCAAAAATCAGGCTGGGGTCCTGTTCTTCGCGCAAACGGTTCAGCGCGATGAACAGGGTCATTTTGTCCGTTTCCTCCAGATAGAAAGTCTGCATGTGAGGAGCGGAGTTCGAATCCTGGGGATTATACCGGAATATTTCGAATTGGAGTTTCCTGCCCATGATGTCACCTCGAATTGGCTAAGCGTTCTTTTTGATGGTGCGGGATGCAACCATGGCAGTGTCCGCCGGAATGATCTTGCCGCCGCCGTAACCGCGTTCGCCCGGAGGAATCTCGAAAACCGGGGAGGCGTCTTCATAGGACAGGGTGGGCAGATCATCGCCCTTTTTCCAGGTGGCCAGGGTACGGTTCAGCCAATCGCGGTCGTTGCGCTCGGGGTAGTCCTCGCGGTTATGGCTGCCGCGCGATTCGCGGCGTTCCAACGCGGCTTTGGCGATCATCAGGCCCAGTTTGACCTGGCCTTCCAGTTTCAGCGCGGCGGCCAGCTCGTGGTTGGCGCCGACGCCGTTAGAGGTCAGGCCCACTTTACGGGCGCGGGCCAGAGCTTCCTGCAGCACGCCGACGCAATGCTTGAGGCCTTCTTCGTTACGGAACACGAAGCAGTCTTGCATCAGGGCCTGCTGCAGCACTTCGCGCACTTCATAGACTTTTTCGCGTCCGTTTTTGCCGGCGATCAGGGCGTTGATGCGTTCCTGCTGCTGCTTGACGGCGTCGTTGGCAGCCGCGGTGCCGAAGCTGGTTTCGTACCCTTTGAGGAACTCGACGATTTTTTTGCCGATGATGCCGCCGGCGACCACGGTTTCAGCCAGGGAGTTGCCGCCCAGGCGGTTGAAGCCGTGCATGTCCCAGCAGGCGGCTTCGCCGGCCGAGAAGAGGCCTTTCAGGCCGTAGGCCGCGCCGTCTTTGTTCGTGCGGATGCCGGACATGGTATAGTGCTGGGTCGGCCGCACGGGAATAAGCTGATGGCGGCAGTCGATGCCCAGGAAGTGTTTACAGATGTCGTCCACTTCGCGCAGCTTGGTGGAAAGGTGCTTGTCCCCCAGGTGGCGGATATCAAGCCACAAATGCTCGCCGTTGGGGCTTTTCACGCCCTTGCCCGCGCGCATATGTTCGGTCATGCGGCGCGAAACCACGTCGCGGGAGGCAAGTTCGGCCTTTTCCGGCTCATAGATGTGCATGAAGCGTTCTTCATTCACGTCGAGCAGGGTGCCGCCGTCGCCGCGGCAACCTTCGGTCACCAGAATGTCGGTGGGCACGATGCCTGTCGGGTGAAACTGCACGGCTTCGGGGTTGCCGATGGGCACAAGGCCCGTGTCCATGGCGATGATGTGCCCGCCGCCGTCGCAGATGACCGCGTTGGTGGTGGCTTTATAAATGCGGCCGAAACCGCCGGTGGCGATAGCCGTCGCTTTCGCGCGGAAGACTTCCAGCTCGCCGGTGCGCAAGGAACGCACAACGGCGCCGGTGCAGGTCTTGCCGTCATGAATCAGCGCGATGGCTTCGCGGCGGTCCATGACCCGAATGCCCAACTGGGCGGCGCGGTTGTCCAGCGTGCACATGACCGCGTGGCCCGTGCCGTCGGAAGTGTAACAGGTGCGCCATTTGGCCGTGCCGCCGAAAGCGCGGGCGGTGATCAGGCCTTCTTTTTCTTTCTTTTCTTCTTTTTCGAAGCGTTCGCCGCCTTTGAAATAATAGTCTTTGCCGGCTTCAACGCGGTTCCAGGGCACGCCCCAGGCGGAAAGCTGACGCATTTCAATGGGGGCCGCATCGGCAAAAAGGCGGGCCACTTCCTGGTCAGCGCCCCAGTCGGAGCCTTTGACCGTATCGGCAAAGTGCACGTCGCTGCTGTCGCCTTCGCCCATGACGCTGTTGCCCAGCGCGGCCTGCATGCCGCCTTGGGCCGCGGAAGAGTGCGAGCGCCGGGCCGGGACGATGGAAAGACAGACGACGTCAAAACCGTTGACGGCCGCTTCAATGGCCATGCGCTCGCCGGCCAGGCCCGCGCCGATGACTAAAAGGTCGGAAATATGGGTCTGCATAGCAATCTCCTTGGATCAGGCCAGCGTTAAGAAGCGGATGATGGTCAGCAGGCCGACAACCATGAACACGCCGAAAATAATCAGTTCCGCGCGCTTGGCCTTGGGGCGGGTGGCGGTGGAGATGAGACCCCATTTGACCCCGATGCGGTAAAAGCCGACGCTGACGTGCAATTCGGCTACCGGCAGCAAAATCAGATAGAAAATGGTCCAGCCGTGACTGGCCATTCTGGCGGCGGACTTGGCCGCTTCAATGGGCAGGTCGTTAAGCACCACCCACATGTGAATGCCGCCCATGACCAGAATGACCATGGCCGTGCCGGCCTGAACCAGCCACAACCAGGTGTCGCGGTGCTTCAGAAGCCGCGCGTGCGACCAGATGGTCTGCTGGTCGGTTGCGGTAAAGGGCATTTTGCGGGCCGCCAGCACGAAATGGAACAAAAAGACCAGGAAAATTGCGGGGCCGCCCAGTTGAGCCATGTACGTGAATTCAAAGAACCAGGCGATGGCGTTCATGACCTTGGGGGATATGACCACGGAAGATACCAGGATCATATGACACCACATGAACAGGATTAGAAAAGCGCCCGTCAGCATCTGCAGCCAGTCCATGTAAGCGTCGCGGCGGCCGGGACGGGTAAGGTGCATGGTTGCGTCTACAGCCATGGTACCCTCCTAAGGTTTGCGGTGATAGGGAAAAGGCGCGTACAGCGCGGGCCATGCTCCATAGTACGAGGAATCAGAGACTCCATACATAACACAAAAAAAAAGAAGCCGGTACAGCTTTTTAACTAGTTTATTTATTTGCGAAAGTGGGCACAAGCCCATACCTGCGCGCGCGAGGTGTGAAAATAAGCACAATCAGGAAAAAAAGCAAACAATTCTCATAGTTTTTTTGGTTGTAGTAAACGATGCGCCGTCGGACAGAACGGATTTAACCTACTGAGAATATACCGAAACTGGAAGAATAGCCATGCGTAAAAATACGGATTCCGGGTTTCTCCGGGCAAACGGCGGCGCGCCGGAATGCATGGGCAATTCCGGCGCGCTGGAAGGGAGATGGCGATTTGGGCGGCTATGCCGCAAGGGCGGAATCGTCGCTCTTGTTTTCGGTTTCGCCGTCAAGAAGGCTGTCGATGAGGTCGGCGTCCGGATCGACGGCGGCGTCAGGGTCGCCCACAGGATCAAGCCCGCCGATGGGATCTTCTTTACCGTCAGGGTCGACCACAGGATCAAGCCCGCCGGTGGGATCTTCTCCACCGTCAGGGTCGACCACGGGGTCGGTGACAGGGTCAACAGGGGCGGGCGCGCCGCCTTTCAGTCTGCTGTTGAAAATCGCCCGCATGGCGGAGTCGTCTCCGCTCTCCAGGCTGGCGGCATAGGCGGCTTTGTAGTGCCCCACGCCCCAGCCTTTGCGGGGCAGTCCGCTTTCTTCGGCATATTGCAGAATGGCATTCTTGATGGCCGCCACGGTTCCTGATTTCCCTTTGCTGGCGTGTGCGGAGGCTGTGGAGGCGGCATCGCCGGCCTGCCCGTTCGCGGCAAGTTCATCGGTCTGAGCGGCCTGCGTTGACGCAGACTCAGACGAATTTTTTGCCGCAGCATACTTTTCTTTGGCGGCTGCGGAGATGGAGACGGTGTCTCCCTTTTTAGAGGAATTGTTCCGTTGCTTGACCGCGGCATTCTTGGCCCGAGCAGCGGAAGCCACAGACCAGGATTCTGTCACTTCGCTTGTCGCAAGGATTGAAAGCTCGTCGGCGGGCATGGGGTATCCATCCTTTTGGTTTGCATGCCGGTGTTCGGCGGGCATGGCGTTAGGGAAAATATTGCCGGCAGAAGAAAACTGTTATCCTTTATGCACAGAACGTACCGGCGGATGGAGCAGCTTGTCGCGTAAAACATATCGGCTTTTGCCGGAGCATTGTTTAGAGCGGATGAACATTTTTAGGTAGTGTCGTCAATAGATTTGCATAATTGAGTCCGTTCATATAAGCTGCTTGTAATCGCGAGGAGCTTGGATGAAAGCAGTACATCGACGCCACGATATATCTGATAGGGTCTGGGAGTTGATAGAGCCTCGACTTC
>JAVBNL010000036.1:0-107387 GCA_031551515.1 Desulfovibrionaceae bacterium | reverse complement strand
CCTGGCCGACCAGCACCTCAACCTCGCGGAGTTTGAAGATAATCTGCTCCGCCGTGAATGTTTTCCGACCCATGACCTCTCCTCCGTGGCCTCACCTTATACTAACTTTTGCGGTGGACCAGTTTTTTAGGGGCAGGTCAGGTAAACGATCGGGGTAAACATAGGGAAACCAGCCCGAAAGCCTGCAAAAGCACCGGATCGCGTTGAGCAGCGGTTTTCACCGTCGTTGGAACAAAAGATGCCAGCAGTCACCGCCAGAGTGCGGACATTACCGGCTGGCTGGGCAAATGCGGGTCAGCCGCGTTCGTTGCGGGCGGTCAGCAATTCCGCCGTTTCAGCATAGTGTTCGCGGGTGAAGCGTTCTATGGTCGCCGGGTCGCGGGTTAACAGCGCTTCGTACATGCGCTTGTGGCGTTGAAAGATCTGGTCTCTGGTGTAAAGAGAGCGCCAGTGGCGAAACAGCAAGCAGCCGGAAATCAGGCGGCAGGATTGATAGGCTATATCAACCATCCGGTTGTTGGGCGCTTTTGCCAGCACAACGGTATGCAGGTTTTGTCCCAGGGTCAACACTTCTTCTTCGGTAGCTTGGGGCGACTCCAGCCGTTCGACCACCCGTTCCAGTTCTTTCCAGTCGGCAGGGGCAAGGCGCGTTACCGCTGCCGCTGCCGCGGTACCTTCCAAAATGCCGCCTATTTCGTAGCGCTCGCGAATGTCGGAAGAGCGCAAAACAGCGACCCGCCGTGTGCGGCCATGGCCGGACTCTACCGCTCCTTGAAATTCCAGCAGCTGCAACGCTTCACGCACGGGCGCCCGGCTGATGCCCAGCTCGCTTGCCAGCACAGCTTCAGACAAAGGCGTTCCCGGCGGCAGCACGCCTTCTCGAATGCGCTGTTTGAGAAGAAGCGCGATCTGGTCGCAGAAGGTGGTTTTTTGCAGCACAGACATCGTGAAAAAGCCTCCTATGAGGGCAAGGCAGCAATAGCGCGGCACCCCGTCCCGCATGGGGGAGCGGGATGCCGCTGTTACCGTGTTACTATGGCATACAAACGTTACGTGAGCAACAGCATGGCCACAATAGCCGCAAGCAGCATGGGAATAGCGTTGCGTTTTGCCAGTTCCATCGGGTTTACGGCGGCTATGCCGGCGCAAACCAGGGTCACACCCGCAACGGGCGACATGCTGCGGCCGACCTGCCCGGTGAGAAACGCCAGCGAGCCCATTTTGCCGGCTTCCATACCAAAGTCGGCCGCGTGCGGCGTTATGGCCGTGTTGAAGGTCATGGTGGCCGCGTCGCCGGATCCGGAAATAACCGCGACTGCGAAAGGCCCAAAAGCCGCGATAAAGCCCGCCAGTGATTTGGTGCTTTTCATGGCGTCGATAAGCGCGCCGGTCAGGCCGGCCACTTCCATGCCCTTGGTCAGCACGGTGGCGGCCACGATCAGGCCGATGATATGGCCATAGGCGTGTCCCATGCCGCTGAAAAATTCTTTGCTGATGGCCGCCGGGCTTTTAAGCGTGGCCAGATAGCAGCATACAGAACCAATGATCATTGCCAACGGAACGTTATAGAAAGCCTCGGGCAAAAATCCCACCTGTTTGGAAGCCGAAACAAGAATCGCCAGCGGGATGATGGGAATGATCGCCTTGATATAGTTAACTTTGAATTTAGGTTCGCTGCCCGTTACGGCCTGGGCCGCGTTGTTTTCAAGGACCACATGCTCTTTCAGAACAATGGCAGTGACGGTGAGAGCGACAACGGAAATGCCGAAAGCCGCCAGCGACGCCGTCAAATGCCCGGCCATAATTGAGATGATGTCGGTATTGGCCACTTTGGCGATAACCGGCAACTGGGCCGAGCCGGGGCTGAACATGCTGCCCCAGGTGCCGGCAAGAATGGCGCTGGCGGCCATGGCCGGCGAAATGCCCGCCGCAATCATCGCGGGAATGAGAATGGCCCCAACCGCAGCGCCACATCCGGCCGCGCTGGTCAGCGAGGTGTTAATGGCGAAGGTGGCGATCATGGAGGCCGGAATAATGAACAGCTTCAGTTTTTTAATGGGCTCTGACAGGGCGTGCACCAGATTCTTGTCGCATTCCGTGTACTTGAGCACATAGGCGAAACCCATGACGGAACAGATGGTGGGAACAATGGTTCTGTGGGTCATGGTTGCCACAAAAGATTCCATGACAGGCCAGGGCTTGCCGCTCAAAATGGCCAGAGCGACCCCGCCAAGCAGCAGGCACAATCTGGTTTCAAATTTTTTAATGATAGCGGCAAATGTAAGGAGAACGATCAACGCGCCTGCCCAAACCATACGAACCTCCTCATAGTAGATACACGAGAAAAATGTTATTGCTTTACCGTGCCGGAGCCTGTCAGCGGCGTTTGTTCACCAGCGGGCGCGTCACGCCTTCAAGCCCCAGCGCGCCAAGAACCGTGAGCAGCACTTTTTGCGGACTGACAAAGGCGTCTTTTGGATCAAACCATTCATCAAGACTGTGGTTCTTGCCCGCTTTTCCCCCTCCGCCCAGATTCAAGGCCGGAATGCCGAGGTGCATGGGCCAGTTGGCGTTGGTGCTGTCAGGCGGCGCGAGTTCCACCGGCAAGCCGAGCATTACATGCGCTTGCGCCGCGCATTGAACAAGCGGCAGATTCGGCTTTTGGGTTACCGCCGGGCGGTCGCCGATCAGGTCGCAGCGCACGGTCATGGTGGCTGTTCCGGCGCAATGGTTCTCTTCGTCCGCACCCATTTGAAACGCGGGTAAAATATGATTTTCCGCTTCCAGCAGGGTTTGTGGGCAGTTGGAGCGTATATCCAGCAACAGCGATGCTTCGCGGGCGATAGAATTGACCGTTGTGCCGCCTTGAACTACGCCCACTGTAAACGTCGTTTTGGGAAAGGCGGGCGGTTTGTAATCCGCAAATTTGGCAATGGCCCTGGCCATGGCGTGGGTGGCGCTGGGGTTGCCGAAAGCGCTGAAACTGTGTCCGCCGGGTCCGGTAAACGTGACTTTGTACCTGTGACTGCCGGTGGCGAGATATTTGATACCGGGGAAAGATCCATCCACGCCGAGAGAAGCGTCTATATCCGAATTGGCCGCAAAAAAGGCCTTCATGCCCTTGAGGTCGCCTGTGCCCTCTTCACCAACGGTGCCGCCGACCACCAGATCTCCTACGGTTTTCAGGCCGCAGGCGTTCATAACTTCCGCCACTTCCAGCACCACGGCGAGTCCCCTGGCGTCGTCAGAAATTCCGGGGGCGTAGTATATTCCGTTTTTTTCCGTAATGGTCAGATCCGTTTCTTCGGGAAAAACCGTATCCAGATGCCCTTCTAAAAACAGCTTCGGGCCGCCTCCCGCGCCTGGGCGCAATCCGTGAACATTGCCTGCTTCGTCCGTGGTCACTTCGGACAGGCCTATATCCAGCAAGCGCTTGCGGAAATACTCCGTGCGTTTGTGCTCAAAAAAAGTGGGGGCGGCTATTTTGCAGATGACGCATTGTTCGGCAAAGGTTTTGTCGCTGTCATCCTCTATCATTCGCAACGCTTTTTGTACCCGGGGGTCGGCCGCGAGAGCCGCATAGGCTTGCTCCACCTCTTTTGACGCCGCATATTGAGCAAGAGTTTTTTCAGTCATGATTTTTCCCCCTGTGCCAGTCGCGCACGGCTGTTTTGATTCGGTTAAGCCCTTCTTCCAGGTCGGGGCGGGAACGAACGCAGGTAAAACGCACATAGCCTTTGCCCGAAGAGCCAAAAGCGCTGCCGGGCACGACGGCCACATGGCGCTCGCGAAGCAGTTTAAGCGCAAAGTCGGTATCGAAAAGGCCGGTGCCCGTGATGTCGGCCCAGGCGTAGAATCCGCCTTCCGGCATGGGACAGCGTATGCCGGGCAACGCGTCAAGCTCTGTGGTGAAAAAACGGCAGCGTTCTTCCCATTCGCGCCAAAGAAGGCGGACTTCTTCTCTCGGGGGTTCGTTGAAAGCGGCTGTTCCGCCAGCCTGCGCAATAGAGCTGGCGCAGGTGATAAGGTGCTGCTGCAAAACGTGAATGCTTGCGGACACGTCAGGGGGGGCAAGTAAAAAACCTATTCGCCAGCCGCCCATGGCGAAGGTTTTGGTCAAGCCCATGGCGGTGACGGTTCGGTCGCGCATGCCCGGCAGAGTAGCCATACTAAGGTGGCGGCGGCCGCCCCAGGCGACGGCGGCATAAATTTCGTCGGTAACCACCCATAGGTCGTGTCTTTGCGCCACAGCGGCAATGACTTCAAGGTCTTCGCGGGTATGCACCACGCCGGTGGGGTTATGCGGAGAGCAAAGTAAAATGGCCTTGGTGCTCGGCGTGACAGCGGCTTCAAGTTGTTTCGCCGTCCAGCGGAAGCGGTTCTTTTCCAGCAAAGGCACGCGAATTACTTTTCCGCCGCATACGTTGATGATGGGCTCGTAACTGACGAAGCAGGGGTCTTCGACGATAACGGTATCGCCGGGATTGAGCAGCGCCATAAACGCCACGGTTTGAGCCTGCTTGATGCCCATGCTGGCGATGATTTCTGTTTCAGGATCGGCCGAAACGCCAAAATCACGTTGCAGCATCGCGGCGCACGCTTCGCGGTACGCACTGGTGCCGCGCGCCAGAGTCTGGCTGGTGGCGCCGGCGCGCGCCGCCGCAAAAGCCGCATCGGTTATATACAGGGGGGTGGTCTCTGCCGCGCGGCCGGCGGAAAAATCAATCACTTTGTGTCCGGCGCGACGTAGGGCATACGCCGTATCGGCGATGCCCACAGTGGCAGAAACCGGTATGGCGCGGACTTTTTCGGATAGGGCTTTCATAATGTGTGACCCTCCTGCGCGGCGAGGCGTGATTTTCTGCCGTAATTTGTATGCTCAAGGCACTGGGTAGTCAGTTCATTGCCGGTCGTTTATTGAAGCTTTATTCAGTTGACGGTCGACAGTCAACTAAAATAATATCCGCATCCATCAGAGGAGATACCGGCGCCGCGTGCACGGGCCGCGGTAAAATAGAAGCCGTGCGGCGGCTTTACAGGCGGCCGAGGTTTCATATACGGTGCGCACATGGTGAACCCCGCTATATCTGACGGAGTCCGTCTCGCGTTGTTTGAAGCCACCAGAGAGGTGGCCGAATACTTCACGCTGGCCTGTAAAGATCTGGGCGTTCTTTCCAGCACATATGTCGCTCCCTATGATTCTATGGCGGGTATTGCCGATGATATCGGGCAAAGCGTTGATGTCATTGTGTGCAGAAGCGGAACAGCGGAATACATAGGAGAAGGCTCTTCCGTTCCGGTCATTCCCATCCCTATAACGCCTCTTGATGTCATATCAGCGTTGCATAAACACAAAATAGAAAACAAAAAAGTCGTTTTTTTTACGTATATCCATAAATTTCCTGATATACAGCAGACGGAAAGCTTGTGTAACTGTCAGTTGCTGAATTATACATTTGCGACAATTCAAGATATATACAATGGTTTGACTTTAGCTAAAAAAAACGGTGCGAATATTTGCATCGGCGGCACATGGACTCTGGCGCAGTCAAAAAAACTGGGCATTCCATACCTGCCTCTTTTTCCCAACAATGATTCCGTGTTCCGGTCGATCGTAGAAGCGATAAACGTCGCGAAAGTCAGAAAAAAAGAACGTAACACCGCAGCGCGGCTCAAGGTTATTTTTGATTCCATATCGGAAGGCATCATCGCGACCAACGAAGAGAACAAGATCATCGTTTACAACCCCGCGGCGGAAAGGATTTTTCGCAAGCCGGAAGGGGAGGTCGTCGGCAGGCATGTGCAGGATGTCATCCCCAACACGAGAATGACCCATGTCTTTGAGACGGGAATCGCGGAAAAAAACCAGTTGCAAGAGCTCCACGGCGACGTCATCGCCACCAACCGGACCCCGATTACATTAGATGGCTCCATTATCGGCGTGGTAAGCACGTTCGACGATGTGACCTCCATCCAGCAGATGGAGCAGATAATCCGAAAACACATGCACAGCAAAGGGTTTGTGGCAAAGTACACGTTTCCGGATATTTTGACGCGCAACGCAAAAATGCTTGAGTGCAAACACCAGGCCGCGTTATACGCGGAGACCTCGTCTTCCATCATTATCGAAGGGGAGTCCGGTACCGGCAAAGAGCTGTTTGCGCAAAGCATTCATCAGGCCAGCAAGCGAAATCTGGGTCCTTTTGTGGCGGTCAACTGCGCGGCCATTCCAGACAATCTGCTGGAAAGCGAGTTGTTCGGCTATGAAGGAGGCGCATTCACCGGCGCCAGAAAAGAGGGTAAAGCGGGCTTGTTCGAGCTTGCCCATATGGGCACGCTGTTTCTTGACGAAATCGGCGAAATTCCTGGCCCCTTGCAATCGCGCCTGTTGCGGGTGCTGCAGGAAAGAGAGATCCGCCGGGTCGGCGGTGATAAAATCATTCCTGTGGATATCCGCATCATCAGCGCTACCAACAAGAATTTATTTGAAAAAGTGCAAGCCGGAGAGTTCAGAAGAGATTTGTTTTACCGCCTGAACGTGCTTGCGCTGCACCTGCCGCCGCTGCGAGAACGTAAAGAAGACCTTGAACTTTTGGCGTCTTTCTTTTTGCGCAAGAATGATGTCGTTCCGACCAGGAAGCTGCTTGAATCCATCTTGCCCCTGCTGACGGCATATGAATGGCCGGGAAATTTGCGGGAACTGCAAAATATTATTGAGCGCTTTTCTTTGCTTGCCACCCGGGGGCAAGGCCCGCGGGAGCTGCGCAGCATAATGCCTGAAACCGATGATGGCGCTTCGTCCGGTGATATCCTGCATTTGCGCATTGATGCCGCAAGGGGGCTGAAGGAAGCTGTCCGCGTCGTTGAAACCGAGGTGGTGCGGCATTGCCTTGAGAAGTGCGACTTTGATCTGGATGTGGCCGCCGGGCGCCTTGGCATCGGGCGGACCTCCGTATGGCGCAAAAGTAAACTGTAACTATATCTATTTAAAAATATTCAATATTTCATATTGCGTATTTAAAGATATTCCAAATAAGGACGATTTGTTCCAAATTTGGAAATTTTTTTATTTAATGAAAACAAGAGTTATCACAACAGAGAATTCTAAATTTGGAATATAATAAATTAACACTCTGATAATATTATAGTTTTTTTCTGGCACCGATCTTGCTCAAACTTTCACATTCTGCCTTGAACCTTATGAGCAGACTGAGGAGGTTTGTATGCCAGTTGGTATCGTATCGGCAGGCGCGTATGTACCGCGCTATCGGCTCCAGCGCGAAATTATCGCGAAATCGTGGGAGCGGCACGCGCTGAAAGGCGAAAAAAGCGTGGCCAACACGGATGAAGACAGCCTGACTATGGCTGTTGAAGCATCTATCGCTTGTATGCGGGGTATTGACCCGGCCGCGGTGGATGCAGTTTTTTTTGCTTCAACGACCGCTCCGTATGCGGAAAAGTCCAACGCGGGCATGGTTGCCAGCGTTTGCGACCTGAAAGAAACCGTGCAAACGGCGGATTTCGCCCACACGCCCAGAGCGGGAGCTTCCGCGCTCAAGGCGGCGCTTGATGCGGCGGCGGCCATTGATGCCCGCTATGTTCTGGCCGCCTCGGGCGACTGCCCGTTGGCCTATCCCAAGTCTGACCAGGAACAGCTGAGCGGCGACGCCGGATCGGCCGTGCTTGTCGGATCAGAAAACCTTATCGCGGAATATCGCGGGCATTTCGCCGTCAATACTGAAATTCTCGATACCTGGCGCATGGCGGGCGAGAAATTCAACGATACGGCCGAAGCCCGTTTCGCCACGGACAACGGCTACATGGTCGCCATGCCCAAGGCACTTAAAGGGCTTTTGGCCAAAGCGAAACTGACCCCGCAAGACATCGCCAAGGTCCTGCTCGCCACGCCCGGCATGCGTGAAGGGCAACAGGCGGCCAAAAAAGCCGGGTTCGCCCCTGAACAGCTTGAAGACCCGCTGATGATGCAGGTCGGTTTTTGCGCCGCCGCCCAGCCCATGCTGCTGCTTGCCCGCGCGCTGGAAAGCGCCGCCCCGGGCCAGTACATCATTTTGGCATCTTACGGCAACGGCGCGGACGCGTTCCTGTTCCAGGCCACGGACAAAGTGAAGGCTTTCGCGGCTACCCAGCCCGTGACCAAAACTCTTGCCGCCGGCCGTCCTTTGCAGTCGTACACGCGCTATCTTTCTTTCAAGGGCATTCTTGAAGCGCTGCCCGGCGAACCGTTCAGGACCTTCCCCTCCACATCCGCCTATTGGCGCGATCAGAAGTCGATTCTGCGTTTTTACGGCAGCAAGTGCAAAAACTGCGGCGTCACCGCGACGCCCATCCAGCGCATTTGCCCCAACTGCACGACCAAAGACCAGTTTGATGAAGTGCGCCTGGCTGAAAGAACCGCCAAGGTCTTCACGTTCTCAATCGACAACCTGGCAGGCAGAAGCGATGACCCGGTGGTGGTGCAGACCGTGTGCGACGACGCGCAGGGGACCCGCTATTACCTGTTCATGACCGACTTCGACAAGAAGGCCGTCAAGGTCGGCATGGAAGTGGAATTCACGTTCCGCAAGGTCTATGTCGGCGGAAATTATATCAACTATTACTGGAAGTGCCGTCCGGTGCTCACGGAAGGAGGCGCGTAATGTCGCTGAAAGATAAAGTCGCCATTGTCGGCATGGGATGCTCGCGCTTTGGCGAGCAGTGGGGCAAGGGGGTCGCGGACCTGGCCATAGAATCAACGACCGAAGCCTTTGCCGATGCGGGCGTTGAGCCCAAAGACATCGAAGCGGTCTTTTTGGGGCAGATGTACGCTCCAGTGGGCGGCCTGGGCGCTTCGCAGGTTGTGGATGCCCTGAAATTCAACGGCATTCCCCTGCTGCGCAACGAAAACTACTGCTGCGCCGGGCACGTTGCGCTTATCGAAGCCTGCATGGCGGTTGCTTCCGGCGCGTACAAGACTGTTATGGCCTTGGGAGTTGAAAAGCTGAAAGACACCGGCTTTCCCGGTCTTGGCGCCGGGCGCGGCATGAGCCCCGTTATAGAAGCGCGCCGTACAGCCCCCGGTTCGTTCGCGCTGATCGCCACCCGGTACTTTGAAGAGTACGGATTGAGCTATGAGCAAGGCCGCGAGCTTTTGGCCCGCATCGCCGTAAAAAACCACAAGAACGGCATGTTGGCGCCCAAAGCGCACTTTCATAAAGAAATCACCATCGAAGACGTGCTGAAAGCCCCCATGATCGCCAGCCCCCTGGGGCTGCTTGACTGCTGCGGCAACAGCGACGGCTCCGCCTGCGCCATTGTCACCACGGCCGAAAACGCCAAAGCCATGCGCGATGATCCCATTTACCTGAAAGGCTTCGGCATCGCCATGGACGCCATGCTGCCCCAGTCGCGCCCCGGTTTCAACTGGACCAGCTTCCCGGCGCTCAAAACTTCTTCCTCCAAAGCCTATGCCATGGCGGGCATCAAAAACCCGCGTACCGAACTGGACATGGCGGAGGTGCACGACTGCTTCACCATCACGGAACTGGCCATTTACGAAGACTTCGGGTTCAGCGCCCGAGGCAAAGCCAGAGAAGACATCGAAAACGGGTTCTTTGAGCTGAACGGCAAACTGCCCATCAACACCGACGGCGGCCTGAAATGCTTCGGCCACCCCGTGGGCGCCAGCGGCCTGCGCATGACTTACGAAATATACAAACAGCTTCAGGGCAAAGTGGACAACCCCCAGCGCCAGGTCAAGAACGTGAACCGCGCTTTGGCCCACACTTTCGGCGGTGCGCCGCAAATCAGTTCCGTGTTCATCGCCGGTAACGAAAAAGGCTGATGGCACTGCAAAATGAAAAGGAGATTACAATGAAAGAAGGCGCTTTGAAGGGTATTCGCGTACTCGATTTGTCGCGGGTGCTTGCCGGTCCGTATTGCGGCGCTATCCTTGCCGACCTGGGTGCTGACGTTTTGAAGATAGAACAGCCCAAAACCGGCGACGACGCCCGCTTTTTCAACCCGTTCGTCAACGGTGAAAGCTCGTATTACATGAACATGAACCGCAGCAAGCGGGGCATCACCCTGGACCTGAAAAAGGGCAAAGACATCTTCCTCACCCTGGCGAAAAAAGCCGACGTGGTTCTGGAAAACTTCCGCCCCGGCGTTATGGACAAGCTGGGTCTGGGCTATGAAGAGCTGAAAAAGATTAACCCCGGCATCATTTTTGTGGCCATTTCCGGCTTCGGCCAGACCGGGCCCTATAGCCAGATGCCCGGTTATGACCTGATCGCTCAGGCCATGAGCGGCATGATGAGCGTCACCGGCGTGCCCGAAGGCGACCCCACCCGTTTCGGCGGGCCCATCTGCGACGCCATGGGCGGCATGAACGGCGCCATGGCTGTTCTGGCCGCGCTGCAGTATCGCAACCGTACCGGCAAAGGCCAGATGCTTGACATTTCCTTGCTCGATTCCGCCGTGGCTTCCATGACCATTATCAACCAGCACTACCTGGTGGATAAGCGCATTCCCCAGCGTATCGGCAATGCATATGAATCCGCAGCGCCCCTGGAGTCTTTCAAAGCTTCCGACGGCGACATCGTGCTGGCGGTTGCCAACGACAAGCTGTGGCAGGCCTTTGTAGGCGTCATGGGCAAGCCGGAACTGCTGTCCATGCCGGAATATGAAACCAACCACAAACGGGTGCAGAACAGAGCCAAGCTGCGCAAGACCATTGAAGAATGGTCCACAATCAAGACCGTAGACGACCTGGTCAAAACCCTGCTGGCCGCAGGTCTCCCCGCCGCGCCCATCAAAGACATCAAGCAGGTCTGCACCGACCCGCACATTGCGGATGCCAGAGGCATGTTCCCCGAATTCGATCACCCCAAAGCCGGCAAGGTCAAAGTGACCAACACCTGCCTGCGCATGTCCGAATCGGATGCTTGTGTTTCACGCCCTGCGCCCATGCTGGGGCAGCATAACGAAGAGATCTATGTGAAAGAACTAGGGATTCCCGCTGAAAAACTGGCGCAACTGCAGGCGGACGGGGCTATCTAAAGCAAGCATTCTTTGCTTGCCGGGAAAAACTGCTTAGCTCCTATCGTAAACATTAAACCCACACCGGGGTCTTTATGTCGAAAGTTATTCAGCCATCCATTGAAGGAAGCCAGTCGAAACTCGTTCCTTCATTCATTTATGGAAAACAGTGGTATCGCTGGGTTATCCTTTTTGCTGCCGTTATAATCTATTCTACATCACAGCTTGTGCGCTGGAACTATACCAGCATCACCAAGTTTCTTACTGCGGACCTAAGTATCGGCAAGCCGGAACTGGGCATTCTCGGCGCGGCCTTCTTTTATGCTTACGCCTGCGTGCAGGTGCTTTGGGGTGTGGCCGCCGATAGGTTCGGCCTGCGCTATATCGTCCCCATCGGCGTTGTTGTGCTTGGTTGTTTTCTGGCCGGATTTTCCACCGCCACCACCTACCAAGAGGCCATATATTGGCGCATCGCCATGGGCTTTGCGGCGGGGGCGGCGTATGTGCCCATCTGCGCCCTTGTAGCCCGCTGGTTTTCCATGCGGGAGCGCGGGCTGGCCATGTCCATGATGTCCGGTTTCGCCGGCGCGATAGGCGAGACATTAAGTTTTGTTCTTATTCCGCTTTTCGCCATTCTCATGACCGGCGGGAGCTTTTTCGGCCTTGTCGGATGGCGCGCCTCGACTGTCTTGATGGGGGCGCTTATCTGCCTGCTTGCTCTCATCAGCTATTGCATTTTCCGGAACGACCCTTCCGATATCGGTCTGCCCTCCGTGATAGAAGCCGAGGACAAGCCGGTGCGGGATGCAAGCTATAAGGCCATGGTTATAGATGCACTCAAACAACCCACCCTTTGGCTCATTACCATAGTGTATTCCGTGTATACCATCGGTTGCCGCCTTGGACCCGCATGGTTCCCCCTGTATGCCTCGAACTTCTACATGGAAAGGGGAATGTCCAAAGAAATGGCCATCGTTGCGGGCGGCGGGATGGCGGTTTTATTTGTGCTTGGCCGGTGCGTCGGCGTTCCGATTATCGGGTATATATCAGATATCTGCCTTAAGAAATTCAGCATCCGCATTCCGCGCGCCGTGTTCCTCGCCATCACCATGCTTATGCTTATACTTTCCAGCTACAGCATGACGCTCCACATTAGCAGCCCCATCGCCCTGGGGATCATTTTCTTCACGTTCGGCACAGGCGCCGCCGCTTTCCCTCTGACAATCGCCTCCGTATCGGAGTTGATATCCGTGAAAGCGGTCGGATTCACAATGGCTTTCAAGAACACCGTCGCTCAGTTTGCCGCAGCTACCGTCCTTTCGTATAGCGGATATATGGCCGTCAAATATACCGTTGAAGGCACAGGTTTTCACCTGGGCTTCGTGGGCATCTGGTACCTTGGCATCATCTGCGGGGTCGTCGGGCTCCTTGCAAGTTTGCCGATAATTCCGGCGGAATTCCGCCTACTCAAGCAACGGGCTGCCGAGAACCGGATATAACCGCATAGCATGTGACTCAACCGCGATCCCGGTGTTGCCGGTATCAATGCCGGGATCGCGGCCCTGAATGACACACAAGGAGAAGCGCTGTGAACGCGACCCCGTCTCTTGCCCCGTATTCTAAAATTTGCGCTGATTTTACGGAAAATTTGCGTTATGAGGCGATCCCGCAAACGGCCATAGAGCAGGCCAAACGCAGCTTTCTTGACCTCTTCGGCTGCATCATCAGAGCCCTGCGTGAAAAAGAGGCGGTTCCCGCCCGCACGCTGATCCGCACCATGGGCGGTTCCGCCCAGGCGTCTGTGATCGGTGAAAAAACGGGCTCCACCATTCTCAATGCCGCCTTTTACCACGGGTATTTGGGGCATATCATGAGCATGGATGATGTGGAGCGGTTTTCAGTGGTTCACCCCTCCATCGTCGTCATGCCGTCGGCTCTTGCCGTTGCTGAGTGGCGGAAAAAGAACGGTAAAGATCTGCTGACCGCTATCGTGGCCGGGTATGAAATCATGTCGCGCATCGGTTCCGCAATCAGCCCTGCGCATTACCAAATATGGCATACCACCAGCACCACCGGCGCGTTCGGTTCCGCCATGGCCGCGGGCAAACTGTTTGACTTGAAAGGCGATGCCATGAACTGGGCGCTCGGCAACGCGGGCACCATGGCCGCCGGTTTGTGGCAGTACTTACAGGATGGCGGTATGAGTAAATTCCTGCACCCCGGCAGGGCTTCTGTCAACGGCGTGTTGGCCGCGTATATGGCCAGCGAAGGCTTCTCCGGCGCGACGCGTATTCTTGAAGGAACGCAAGGCTTCTTTGCCGGGTATGCGCGGCAGGAAATCGACCCCAAAGTATTCGCCGACCTGGGCAACCACTTCAGAACCGCGGAAGTCTCCATCAAGCCCTATCCCTGCTGCCGCCACCTGCATTCCGCGCTCGACGCGGCTGACGCTTTGCGCGCCGAAGCGGGCGGAGTGGAGGTTAAGGCCATACGGGTCAAGACCTATAATACGGTGATGCGGGCGTCGAACATTGAAGATCCGCAAAAGCCGCTGCAAGCCAGATTCAGCATGAAATACTGCGTTTCCGCCACCTGGTTGGGCAAACAGCCGGTCACGGAACCGTGCTTCACCCCTGATGCGATACAAGATGCCGCCGCGCGGGATTTCATGAAGCGCATCACGGTATCCGCCGATCCGGAACTGGACGGCATGATGCCCAAATACTGGCCCTGCCGCATGGAAGCCGACCTTGCGGACGGCCGCACCGTGAAAAAAGAAATCCTCAGCCCCAAAGGCGACCCGGACAACCCGGTCGACTGGAAAGGCATCAAAGAGAAGTTCGTCATGATGACGGAAGGCGTCGTGCAAGAAAAAGACTGCAAGAGCATTTTCGACGTTTTCGAAAATCTGGACAGCCAGAAAGATGTGAGCGAATTGATTCGTCGGGTTAACGCTGTCGGGGATTTTTCAACCAGCGAATAGGATAAACGGCAGGAAATAAAATGGGGGAAGGGCGTTGCCGCTCTTCCCCCATTTTATTTCCTGCCGCGATGGTCTTACCGTACGTCGTGCACGATTTCTCCGCCGACGACGGTGAGAAGCACTCGTGTATTTTTGATCTCTTCATCCGGGCAGGTCAGAATATCTCTATCCAGCACGGCGAAATCCGCCAGCTTTCCGGGCGTCAGCGAGCCTTTGCGCGCCTCGCCGAATTCCGCATACGCGGCCCACGCGGTGTACGATTGCAGGGCTTCATACCGGCTCAATTTCTGTTCCGGCAGCCAGCCGCCGGGCGGATTGCCCGCCGCATCCGTGCGGGTGACGGCGGCGTGCATGCCGAGGAAGGGATCTACGCTTTCCATGGGCGCGTCGGAACCGTTGGTGAAAATGCCGCCTTTATCCAGCAGCCTGCGCCAGGCATAGGCGTTATCAAGCGTTGCGCCATCAAGGCGCAACTTGGCCATGACCCTGTCGGAAACAGCGTGGATGGTCTGCATGGCCGGAACGATGCCCAATTTTAAGGCGCGTTCCAGGTCTTCGGGTGCGACGATTTGAAAATGCTCGATGCGGTAGCGGTGGTCGGCCAGGGGCTGTTCGCGCAGAACCCGTTCCATGACGTTGATGGCCTGGCGGACCATGGCGTCGCCTATGGCGTGGACGCAGGCCTGAAAGCCGTTATCCCGCGCACGGCGGACGATGGCGTACAGGCCTTCATCCGTGTACCGGCCGTCCCCCTTGTGCCCGGGCCTGTTGGCGTAGTCGCGCAGCAGCCAGGCGCTTTCGGACCCCAACGAGCCGTCGCCCACGACCTTGATGGCGCGCATGGAGAGCCGCTCGCCGTACAGGCCGCTGAACGCCTTGCCGCCCGCCGCGAAATAGTCCAGATCGTCTCCGGTATGCGCCGCCAGCATTTCATACACGCGTATTTTCAACTCGCCGGATTCATAAAGGCTCTTCAACATCTCGTGGTTGCGCACCGTCTGGCTGGCATTGTCCAGCGAGGTAATGCCGTAGCCGAAAAGTTCTTTTTGGGCGTCCAGATACGCCTGGCGCATCTGCCCGTCGCTGAGAGGAGGAATAACGGACCGCACGCGAAAAATGGGTGTATCCACCAGAATGCCTTGGGGTTCGCCATCGAGGTTTTTGAAAATTTCGCCGCCCCGCATGGCGGGGGTGTCGCGGTCTATGCCCGCCGCGCGTAACGCCACGGAGTTTACCCAGACGGAATGCGCGTCCGCGCGGGTGAGCATTGCCGGGTTGCGGGGGGTGACGGCATCCAGCTCTTTTTTGTCCGGCCAGCGGTTGTCACGCCAGTTTTCATGGTTCCAGCCGCGCCCTATGATCCATTCGCCGGGGTTGCGACGGCGGGTTTCATCCGCCACCATGCGTAAAATCTCTTCCTTGGATTTGCCGGTAAAGTCGAGTTCGAACAGTCGCTGGCCTTCGATCAGAAAGTGCATGTGCCCTTCGATAAGGCCGGGGATTACGGTCTTGCCCTCCAAATCAATCCGTTTTGCGCCCGGCGGCAACGCGGCCTGCGCGTCTTTCAGGTCCGAACCGGCATAGACGATGTTTTGCCCCTGCACAGCGAGGACGGCTGCGTGCGGATGGGCAGGGTCCATGGTGTGAATGGCAGCGTTATAAAAAATCGCGCCTTCAGGTTTGGTGTTCATTGAGCGGGTCACGCCGTGTCTCCTTACTAATCCCCATACTATCCCAAGATAAAGGCCCCCGCGAAGCCTCGCGGGGGCCTTCGGTCGTCACGGGCGTTACGGCAGTACTTTGACCGTGTATGCCTTGTCCATTTGCAGATACTTCCGGGCCAGAACCTGCAAATCTTCAGCCGTCAGGTGCCGGGCCTTTTCAATGGTGTCGCGTTCTGCGCTGATGGGGCGGCCAAGGGCCGTCAGATTGGCGGCTTCCGCGCTACGCGCGCTGATTCTCTGCATGCCGCGCACATAGTCGCCGCTCATCTGGTTTTTGCCGCGGGCCAGCTCTTCTTCCGGCAGGGGCGTTTCGCGCAGCTCTTTGGCCACGGTGACGAACCCGGCTTCCGCTTGCGCCATTTTGTCGGGTTCCGTGCCGATGTAGAAGATCAGCATGCCCGTTTGCGGCGCCCGCCACGAAAAAGCGGTGACCGTATAGCCCAGCCCCTGTTTGTCACGTAAGTCACGGAACAAAAGGCCGCTTTGCCCTGCCAGAATGTTTTGCAAAAGCTCAAGCCCGGCTTCATCCTGGCTGCCTTGCGCCGCACCGGGGAAGATCAACAGCAGGTGGGCCTGTTTGCGGTCGGGAACGGTGATGGTCAGATCTTTTTTCTCGCCCCAGGCCGGCGCGGCAAGAACCGGGGTGGTTTTGGTCGGAACAGGCAGCGCTTTTGCCGCGGCAATGACGGCGTTGCGGTCAAAATCACCACATACGGCAAGAACCCAGGGTTGGGCCGACTGAGCCGCCCAAAAATCCACTGCGTCTTTGCGCGTCAGTTTCGCCACTTCATTTTTCTCGCCCAGCGAGGTGTACCCGTAGGGGTGCTTGCCAAACAGGAACGGATAAATCTTTCTGAAAGCAAGGCCCAGAGGTTGATCTTCGCGGCTGACTATGGCCGCGATTTGACTTTCTTTCACCCGGGAAAGCTCTTGGTCGGACAGAGTTGCGGAAGTCAGGGTGCTGTGCAGCAGCCCGAACATGTCCGGCGCGAAACGGGTGGGGTAGCGCATGCTGACGGTGAAGGTCTGCCGCCCGGCCGATGCGCCGAAAGAGGCCGCCCTGTCGCTGAGAAACGCCTCCAACTGCGGGGTTTTCATGGTTTTTGTGCCGCGGGTGAGCAGGCTTGCCGTCAAAGTGGCCAGGCCCTGCTTGTCAGGCGTGACAAGGCTGTCGCCGCCGGTAAAGGTCATGTCGGCCGAAGCATAGGGCAATGTGGAGTCTGGCAGCAGGACCAGAGTGCGGCCGGGGCCGAGCTTGATGATTTCCTGTTTAGCGCTTTGCTCCGCGTCTGCGGTCGTTGGTCCGGTTTTGGGCGCGGGCCATGCGG
The DNA here is from genome assembly GCA_031551515.1 of Desulfovibrionaceae bacterium. Classification (GTDB taxonomy): domain Bacteria; phylum Desulfobacterota; class Desulfovibrionia; order Desulfovibrionales; family Desulfovibrionaceae; genus FLUQ01. Next base: position 90,315 of record JAVBNL010000036.1, on the reverse strand, counting down.
AGCGCAAAGTGGATTCCAGCCACTTGGCATCGGGCGCGGCGGCCGCTTTCAGCTCTGGCTGTTTTTTCGCGGGCGCGTTCTTGCCTTGCCCGGGCTGCGGCGCCGTTGCTTTTTCCGGGGTCAGCACGGTAACGTAGACGCGTTCCGGCGTGATGATTTCAGACATGATGCGATCCAGCGTTTCCTGATCGGTCAGGTCGATCTGGCGCAGATAGTTGGCCTCGGCATCCTCTCCGTTGCCGAAGAAGAGAAAATAGCCCAACTTGGAGGCGTATCCGGCCAGCGTTTCTTTATGCCGGTACATATCGTCGGTCAAATTCAGCTTTGCCCGGTTCAGCTCTTCCTTGCTGAAGCGCAGCTTGCCGAACGATGCCAGATCCTTACTGAAGGCCGTCCAGAAAGGCGCCAGATTTTCAGGCGACATGGAGGCGGAAATGGTGAAAATGCCCGTGCGCTGAAAGTTGTAGCTGGAGGCGGAAATGCTGTCGACCAGGCGTTTCTGGTATTTATAGGTGCGGTACAGGTACGAGGTCTTGTCGCCCCCGAGCAGTTGCGCCAGCACTTCCAAAGCCGGAGCCCTGGCGTCGTTCTGATCCACGGAAGGAAAAGAGACGGACAGGCGCACTTTGTTCCAGGGGGTTTTTTCCACCTGAATGAACGCCCCTTGCGGAGCGGTGAAAGACGACAGAGGAATCACGGCGGGCGGAACCACGTCTTGGGTGTTGGCAATATCACCGAACTGGCGGGTGGCCTCGGCCAGAACCGCGTCGGGATCCACATTGCCCACAACCAGAAGCAGCATGGATTGCGGCTGGTACCACTTGGCTATGTACGCGCGGATGCCGTCGGAAGTAAATTTCTGGATGGTTTCAGGAAAGCCGATGATGGGGCGCTCATACGGGGTGCCGCGCAGCACCTGGGCCTGCATTCTGGTGAACATGCGGTTGCCGGGCGAATCTTCGCCACGCTGGCGTTCAGCCAGTACCACCTTCTTTTCAGATTCCAGTTCCTGCGGGTCAAGGCTGGGGTGAAAAGCCATGTCCTTGAGCACGTCCATGCCAAGAGCCCATTGATCCGCGGGCATGTCGGTCTGATAGACGGTGTAGTCGAAACTGGTGGCCGCGTTCAGATACCCGCCCACTTTTTCAACGTCCGTGGCAATGGCGCCTTTGGGGCGTTTCTCCGTGCCTTTGAAAACCATATGTTCAAGCTGGTGGCTTATGCCCGCCTGGTCGGGCGTCTCATAAGCGGAACCGGCATGCACATACAGGCGCAACGATGCGAGGGGAAAGCGCGTATCCTGCTGCACGGCCACGGTCAGGCCATTGGGCAGTTTAGTGATGCGCAGGGCCTGATGCGTGTTTTGCGGGGAAGAGGGCATGGCGGCATCCTTGGCAGGGGGTGATGCGGCCGGCGCGGCCAAAGCCTGGCCGCCTGTCAGCAACACGCAGAACAGAGCGGTAAGAGCGACGATGCGCATAGTGATTCTCCTTATGCGTCAGCCGAAGGGCGAAGCCGCAGCTTGGTCAGCGTGAAATCGGGCAGGGAAAATTCTGTTCCCATGCCCCGCAGCACGGCTGAAACAAGGCCCAAGGGCGAAAGATAGCCATTTGCCCAAGAGATATTGAACAGGAGAGCCGTTTCGTCAATGGGCGTCACTTGTAAAAAAAATGCGCGGGCGTTGGTTTCGCGCGGGCCCTTTTTGGTTTCCCGCGACCAGGGTAAAGAGGAAAGGGCGGCAAAACCGCTCCAGGCGTCAAAAAAATCGCCGCGCAGTTCTTTCGGGCCGTGATAATCCAAGCGGTAGGTTTCGTGGTCGGCTTCGGCAGGACGGCGGCCTATATCCAAAGCCTCAACGTCTGTGACCGTCAGGCCGGGTACGATTTCACCCAGCGCGCGGGTCACGAAAGCCGGATCGCGGTGTTCGCGCAGATACACGCTCAGCCATTCGCCTTCGGAAGCGACACCCACCGGCAGTGCGCGGCAGAAAGACAGCAGCGGCAGGGGGTGAAACCCCTGAGAAAAGGCGAGCGGCAGGTCCGCCCGGCGAAAAGCGCGCTCAAACAAGCTTTGCAGTTCAAGCTGGCTGAGATAGGACGCCAGGTCTTTGCACTCGTACCAAACACGCAGGTGAACGGCTTTGCGGATCAGGTGCTCGCTGATGGCGGGCGGTTTGGCTTTTCCTTCGGGCTTTTCGCCGCCGTTGTCACGCGTGACGCCTTCCTTCAGTTTGACCCTGCCGTATTCGTCCACGCTGGCAGTGTGCTTTTTTTGGTCGCGCTGAGGGTAGTTCAGGCGGTTGGCATACCCCATGTTGCCCTCAAGCACGGGCAGCAAAGACGGTTTTGTTGCGGTATCGCAAGCGCCGCAGGCAAGGCAACCGTCATACCGGCAGTCGTGGCTGGTCTTTCCGGTCAGGGCGTGTTCGCGTTCACGCTGTAAAAAAGCGCGTGAAACGCCGTTTTCCAGGTGGTCCCAGGCCAGCGGAACGTCAAGGGCGATGCCTTGCTGGTAATGTTCGGGCGCGATGCCTTCTTCTTTCAGCGCTTCAAGCCAAGGTGCAAGGGTGAAATGCTCCATCCAGCCCGCAAAGATCGCGCCTTTGCGGTAGGCGCGTTCCAATACGGGAGCAAGACGCCGGTCGCCGCGCGAGAACACACCCTCAAGAAAGCTGACTTCAGGGTCATGCCAGCGCATGGTGATGCGTTTTTCTTTGCGAAAGACCTGTAACAGCACGCCGATGCGGCGGTGTATCTCTTCACGCGAAATTTGCGGTTCCCACTGAAAAGGTGTGTGGGGTTTGGGCACAAAGGGCGAGATAGCTGCTGTGACCTGCAGGCGTTTGATGCCTGGGCCGGCTGCATCGCGTGCTTTGCGGCACAGATCGATTATGGCCATCAGGTCGTCGTCGGTCTCCCCGGGCAGGCCGATCATAAAATACAGCTTCACCTGCTGCCAGCCGTGCTCGAACAACTTTTGCACGTGCAGAATAAGCTCTTCTTCCGTCACGCCTTTATTGATGATGTCCCGAAGGCGCTGGCTGCCCGCTTCCGGAGCAAGGGTCGCGCCGGTGCGGCGTATGCCCGCCATCTGGCCCATGATGCTGTCGTCGACAGAGCCGACGCGCAAGGAAGGCAGAGATACGGAAACTTCTTCAGCCGCGCAGCGCGCGACGCAGGAGGTGAACAGCGTCTTCAGCGCGGAAAAATCGCCGCTGCTGAGCGAAAGAAAAGACAGTTCGCCATACCCCGTGCCGGAGAGGCACTGGTCAACCAGAGACGTCAGCGCTGAGACGCTGCGCTCGCGGGCAGGGCGGTAAGTCATGCCCGCCTGGCAGAAACGGCAGCCGCGCGTGCAACCCCGGCCTATTTCCAGGGCCAGGCGGTTATGTACCGCGCCGAAGGGAATGACCTGGCGGACCGGGTAGGGCGCGGCATCCATATCAGGCTCAACGCGCCGGGCGGGCCGTGGCAGGTCGGCAAAGCGGGGGCGCATGGCGCCCGTCGCATCCGGCTGAAAAAATTCGGGCACATACACGCCGGGAATGCGCGCCAGCTCTCTCAGCAGGCTTTCACGCCCTTCGGGCGCCATGCGCCCTTGGCGCTTGGCCTCTTCCAGCGTTTCCAGAACCTGGGGCAGCATGCTTTCGCCTTCGCCCAGCAGCATGATATCCATGAACGGAGCCAGTGGTTCCGCCGCCAGGGTACAGCCGCCGCCCGCCATGATCAGGGGCAGGCTGCCGAAAGACACGGCACGGTCGGCGGAGCGCATAGGAATGCCCCCAAGGTCGAGCATATATAGCACGTTGGTGTAGCACAGCTCGTGGGTGATGGCGAAGCCGATCGCATCCAGCTGCGCCAGGGGGGTATCCGATTCCATCGTGCACAGCGGCGCTTTTTTCGCGCGCAGCACTTCCGCGGCGTCAATGTCGGGAGCGAAAACCCGCTCGGCCTGCCATGTTTCGCGTTCGTTCAAAATGCCGTAGAGGATTTTATGCCCCAGGTACGACATGCCGACTTCGTATTTGTCGGGAAAGGCAAGGCCTGTCCGGAATGAAACGCGGGAAGGGTTCTTGTGGATTGATCCGCTTTCAATGCCGAGATACCGGCTGGGCTTGGGCAAAAGTGGCAGAAGGTGTCGCATGGGTTCCAGGTACGGAAGGGGAAGGCCCCTTCCGCCGGTGAGAAAACTATTTCGCGCGAAGCAGGCTGGCGATATCGCCGCCCGCGCCGGGGCCGGGGTTTTTCAGGTTCAGGCCGCCCAGGCCGCCCGAAGACAGCGTCAGGTTGGAGCAAGCTTCCATGTACTTGGTTTTCAATTCCTCAGGGCATTTGGTATATGTGTACAAAACATGGGTTTGCGACAAAGAGCCTGTAAATTCGTTTTCAAAAGGATAACCGTAGGGCATCAGCAGCATCTGCACACCCTGCTGAGTGGGCACCGTTTGCAACACGGCGGGATCATTGATGCGCTGCGCTTCTTTGTCGCATTTGCCGATGACCATTTCACCGGTTACCAGCTTTACCATACAAATATCATAGGCCATGAGTTTACTCCTTGTGTTGCGAATAGGTAGGGGGCATAAGCCGCTCTGTCAAGGAAAAGGAAGAGATGTCATAATTTTGACCGAACTGAAATAAACTGGAATAATCGGCTATACTTTATTCAAGATCACTGTTATCAAGCAGGGCAGGGAATGTTCGACGTTTCGGGCGTTCCCGCTGTTCGTAAAAGCACACACCGCATGACGCAATAATTTGGTATGGGCAAGAATCTATTATCCGACACAGAGTCGCTCGCATTCCGAGCTTTGCAGGAAACAATAGCCTATCAGTTCTCTGATGAGTCGTTGTTGTTGACGGCCTTAACGCACAGCTCGTTCGCCAACGAGCAGGGCGGCAAGGCGGAGCATAACGAACGTCTGGAATTTTTAGGAGACGCGGCGCTTGAGCTGTGCGTTTCGACGGAGCTCTTCACCCGTTTTGCCGGCGCGCGCGAAGGCGACCTTACCCGAATGCGTGCAAAATTGGTCAGCCAGCCTTCGCTCGCGACCTTTGCGATCGCGTGCAGGCTTGATGGTTGCTTGCGGCTGGGCAAAGGAGAAGAAAGTCAGGGAGGGCGCGACCGCCCTTCGTTGCTGAGCGACGCTTTTGAAGCGCTTTTGGGCGCGGTATTTCTTGATGGGGGGTTCGCCGCCGTGCAGTCTGTTGTGCGCACGGTTTTGAACGACAAGTGGCCCGTCAATGAAGAACAGAATCAAAGCAAAGACTGCAAAAGCCTGCTGCAAGAGTTGATTCAGCGCCGCTACAAAGAGCGTCCCGTGTATGCCTTGGTCGGCAGCGCCGGGCCGGAGCACGCCAAAATATTCACCGTGCAGGTCACCTTGCCGGATGCGCTTGTCTTCATGAGCGACGGTCCCAGTCTGAAACGAGCGGAACAACTTGTTGCCTGCCAGGCGCTGGAATATCTTCTTTCCAATACGACGCCCGGCGCCATGCTTGCCCAAGAGGGATAACGGAGCCTCATAGCACCGCTTGTATCCCTGCAGACCAAGAGTCGGGGAGGAACCGGGGGAGGGATGCTCCCCCGGTTTTCCTGTCTTTGGTCTGCCTCAGCCGATAGAGTTTGCTTAACCGCCGATCAGCTTGAGGGCCATCTGCGGCAGCGAGTTGGCTTGCGAGAGCATAGCCACGGCGGCCTGGGTCAGCACTTGGTTGCGTACAAATTCCGTCATTTCAGTGGCCACGTCCACGTCAGAGATGCGCGATTCAGCGGCCTGCAAGTTTTCAGCCTGGATCTGCAAGTTGCTGATGGTGTTTTCCAGACGGTTCTGCGCGGCGCCGAGGTGCGCGCGAATCTTATCCTTGGATATGATCGCCTGGTTCAAGGAGTCCAGAGCTCTCTGGGCCGCGCCCTGCGTGGAGATGGAGTAACCGGGGCCTTCAGCCGCCTGGTTGCCGACACCGAGGGCGGACGCGGTGGAGTTGCCAATGGTGATGTAGTAGTAGTCTTCCGCAGAGTCGTTGCCGGTGCCGAAGTGGATCTTCAGCTTACCGGTGGCCGCAAGGCCTTCGCCGTTGTGCACGGAGCTGGACAGGTTGCCGTTCAGCAGATACACGCCGTTGAAGTCGGTGGCGTTGGCGATTCGGGTGATTTCCGAAGCCATGGCCTGATATTCGGATTCGATCATCAGACGCTGGTCGGAGTTATAGGTGCCCGTGGCGGCCTGTTCGGCCAGTTCTTTCATGCGGATCAATTTTTCGTCGATAACCTGCAGAGCGCCGTCCGCGGTCTGCAACAGCGAGATCGCGTCGTTGGCGTTACGCACGCCCTGGTTAAGGGTGGCGATGTCGGCCCGCATCAATTCGCGGATGGCCAGACCGGCCGCGTCGTCAGCCGCGGTGCCGACCCGGAGGCCGGAAGAAAGGCGACGCACGGAGACTGCGAGGTTGTCGTAACTGTTGCCCAAGTTTCTGGCCGCGTTCATGGCCATCATATTGTGGTTTATGACCAAAGACATGATAAGTCCTCCTTCCCATACTGGGGGTTTGTTGTCCTGGTCAAAGCAATAGTGATGCCAAAATAAAAAAACATTGTAAAATAAATATGTTATCTTGGTGCAAGAAAAGATATTTATTATTGCATTGGAAGGCGGGAAATTTTTGCCGCCCTTTTTTTGACGGATATCAAGGGGATGGGAAGGCGAGGAAAAAATAGCCGAACGGCCGTAGGGTGGCAAAGAATCGCGGCCTGAACGCCGCGTGCGGGAAAGATTTTTGAGAAGAGTGGCCGGGTTTACGGGAAAAAACGGAAATGGGCGACGATGCCGCCCTTGGCCCAGGCTATGAAGTCGTCGCCTTCGGTGGCCCAGGGGCCCTGGTTATGCAGCAACAGGGGCACGCCTTCGCTGTTGGTCTTGTCGGAAAGAATGGCAATATGGTCCGGCCCGGCAAAGACCACGATATCTCCGGGCCGCCAAGATTTGAGATTTTCGGCATTACCCGGTTTGATCGTGGTGTCCAGGCTTTGCGCGTGACGTTTGAAAAAAGCCGTCTGATTGGGAACCCGCCTGAAGTCGATGTTCGGGTCGGCCTTTCGCACGCGTGGGTATGCCTTGGGGAACTTGCGGATATCGGCGTCGATCAGGGCTTTCAAATCATACCCGGCATGCTTGAACGCGCGCCAAATCAGATCGGTGCAAACGCCTTCCTGATCCGGCGGGTACCCACCCTTATAATAAGCGCTGCGATAGAGAGGGGCGCGGCCGATTTCCTGCCGCGCGCCTTCTATGAGTTTTTCCGTGCCGCTTGGCGCGCGTTTGGCTTCGGCCGCAATCGCTTCCGTCTGACGGAAAAAATTGCCCGATGCTTGCGGCAGAAAGCAAAAAGCGCAAAAGACTGTACAGAAAAGAAAGGAACGGGGCGTCATGCGGTCAGCCGAACACCGATTGCATGGTTTGTACCAGCGCGCGCAGCCGGTGGTCATAGGTATGCTCCGCCAGCACGCGTTTTCTGGCGGCTTCACTGATGGCCGCGCGCCCGGCCGGGTCATCCAGGTAACGCCGGATGAGTTCCGTCGCTTCTTCCGGCGAATGATAGCAGACGACTTCTTTGCCGGGCTCGAACAGGTTCTCGATCTGCTCCCGCCAGTCGGTGACGCAAAAAGCGCCTGCGGCGGGCACGTCGAAGACCCGTTGGTTGACCGCGCCCTTCATCTGCTTGCTGGTGCAGTTGAAGTTGATTTTGGATGCCGGGTACAACAGGGGCAGGTCAATATAATAGCGCACTTCCGGGTGCGAACGCCACGGCATGGGGCAATCGGCCAGCAGGGTGTGCCAGCCGTCGTCGCCGACGATCAGCGGGGTGAAGGGCAATGTGGCTTTTACGCAAGAAAGTCGGTATTGCAGCGTGGCTTCCCAGGTCAACATGACTTCATAGTCAAGCTGCCGCAAAGGGCCGCCCAGGCTTTCATAAGCCGGAACGAGTTCGGGGCGGCAGCGCCGCAAAAATTCATCCACAGACCGTATTTCGCTGTCCGCGAACTGGGCCGCTACCAGGCGATAGCTTTCGTGCAGCAGCGGCGGCAAGCGTAAAATTTTCAAGCGGGCGTCAACCTTGTGCAGCATGGAGTTGCCGACAAAAGAGACGTCTGAACGCCAGGGATGGCCGGGCGGCAGCATGTTTTCCGGCCCGGGCGGGCAGAAACGGGTGATGTCCGTGCCCAGGGGCAGATAGAAAACATGCTCGAAGCCAAGGGCGCGCAGCGATGCCAGGTTATCCGCGTCCCAGGTGAAAATGGCCGCCCAGGGGCTGACCAGGTTGCTGTAATGCGCCAGCACCAGGTGCGGGTTATCCACAAACCAAGAGGCAAGCGGCAGGCGCAAGCGCTCCAGCAGGTTCATCAGCACGCCTTCGCGGTCGACCCCCAAGTGGTTGATGGTGACAATGCAGTCCGGCTTGAATTCCATGACCGCTGCCAGCAGCTTTTCCACAAATTCGTCGTGCCCCAGCTCACCGTCGGGTATCTGGATAAACCGGTGCGGAAGTGCAAGGCGTTCGCAGGCGGCCACGATCTCGCCGATCAAAAAATAACTGCTGGTCAAAAGCAGCAGGCGGGGTTGGCTGGATGCAAATTTGGGATACGCGGCCTTTTCCCAGAAATTGAATGTGGCGCTGGCGGATGCGGCATCGCGAACAGCGGCGTAGAAATTCCTGTCCAGGCGCAGATAGAACGGATGAACAAAAGGGCATAGCGGCAGGTTGCCGTTTTTTTCCTGCCAGCGGGTCAGACCTCGCAAAAGCGTTTGAGGGTCGGTTTCAGAAAACCAGGCGATACCGGGATAACGGGCGAATTGCTCGCGCAGGCCGCTGGCGCCCGTGATGTCCTGCTCTTTGTCGACAACGGCCAGAGCGAAATTGTCCCCGTGTTCTTTGCGCAGGCGCTCTACAAGAGCTGTCAGCGCAAATCCCACGCCGCTTCCTATGAGCACCGGCAGCCGCCCGGCGGCGTTGAATGCGGAAAGATCGCCCAGAAGCGAAAGTTCTCTGGCGGCGCCTCCGGCGCCCAACATGAGGGTGGAGCGGCCTGCAAGCGGCACGGCAATATCGGTAAGGCGCCCCCCGCTGTATACGGGAGCGGGCGCTTGAGCGGCGCTCTTCATGACGGAACGTCGGCCGGGTCGTCCGGCGCGGAAACGGGAATAGCCGGAGCTTCCTGGTTGGCGGCAAGGGCCGGATAGTTGTACGTCACTTCATCTTCATGCAGACGGAAGAAGACGTCTTTTTGCTGGTCCACTATTTTCAGATATGCCTTGCTGATGCTGATTTCCACTCCGGGATATACGGCGCCGGGCACGACAACGCGGCTTTTTTCCGAAATGACGGCATCGGCGCTGAACGCGCGCCAATAAAACTGGCGGAGTTGCTGGGCCACGGCAAATTTGCGCGCGGCAAGCTCTTGCAAGGGCGCGCACTCTTGCGCATGGTGTTGCCCCATGCGGGAACGGCCTTCAAAATACCGCAGTTTTTCTTTCTGGGCGGTGAGATACTCTTCCGTTTCTTGCAGGCGCAAGTAATCGAGCGGGTTATACCCCAGGCAAATACGAGTGGGCGCGTTTTGACCGCCGCCCAGTTGCTCTTTGACGTACACCAGGCCGCCGACATGCGCGACGCCGCCTTGCAAGCGGCCTTTAACAATAAGCGATCCGCCGACATACAGCTCGCTGTGCATGCAGGCGCCGTCGATGATGACGTCGCCGGCCGTGACGATGCGCGCTTGTTCGCAATACGAAAGATGAATCGTGCCGCCCGCCTGCAACAGGGCCTTGGGCGCGCCTTTGACCCCGTCCTGGCAGGTGATTTTGCCTTGCGCCCTGACCGTGCCGCCATCCACCCGCCCTTTGACCAGCACGTCGGAGCCGTACAGGGAAAAGCCGGGGAAAATATTGCCGTGCACGACCACGTCGCCCACGAACAGAATGTTTCCGGTATGGAAATTGACGTCCTGCCGCACGTTAAGCAGCTTTTTTACGGTAATCAGGCCTTGATGATAAAAACAGTACCCGTTGGCCAGAGAAATGATGCGGTTGGGATTTTTGGGGTCGCGTCCGCAGTTGGGACCTTCGGGAAACACCGGGTCGGCATATATATACCGGGGGGCAAGGTCGGACTTATCATCGGCGGCCAGATCAGGGGGATCCGTCTCACCCGGGCTGTCCGGCGCTGGGGAAAGCGGAACCGCATCGCAGGGAGCCTGGTCCATGGCGGTCATGCCTTCCGGCAGGGCGTCCAGATAGACGAGTTCGGCCAGAACCTGTCCCGCCACGACGTTCTGCACATACCCGAGATAGCGGTCATTGACGTTGCCGTCGGCCATGGCCACGGGACGCAGACGTTTATGATTGAAATCCGGAGAGAAGTAGTGGCGCAGATAATAGGGCATGAGGGGTCCGCGAAATGTAAAGGTCAATCCGGCAGAGCCAGCAACAGTTCATCTTCATCGTCGTAGATGGTGAAAATATGCGACAACGTGAGCGCATGCAAGGTTTTGCGGACGGGCTGGGCGGGTCGGAACAAAATCAGACGCTTACCCATGCCGTGGATTGTGGCCGCGAAATTGACCAGCGCGGCGGCCGCGTTGCGGCAAAAAGAGTGCAGCGCGGAAAAATCAAGCACGATCATTTGTACGGGGCCGGTCAACAGCGAATCAAGAGATGCGGAAAATTCGGCCACATGCGCAAGACCCAGGTCGCCGAAATACCGCGAAAGCACGGCCTCTTGCTTGGCTGTCGCTCCGAACCGGGCAACGCAGGCGTCGGCGATATGTTCGCGCAACGGCGTTTCCATATTCAAAACATCAACGAAATCGCCGATAAAGTTTTTATGGACAAAAGGTTCCATGCGTCTCCCTACTCGGATCGTGTCTTTTGAGCTTTGCGCAGAATATCTTTTTTTAGGGTAAAAAGGCAAGGATTCTGCTGCAACCCGATGCTATAATAAATCCGCCCGTATTTTGACGACGACCTTGTGGATGGTTTCCGGCCTTCCGTCAGGAGTGCAAGTAGGGCGGTGCACGTCATGCGGAAAGAGCACGGCGAAGTTGCCCGGCGCAAAATCCAGAAACGATTCGTTCCGCGCGGAAGAGAAAAAAATGACATCCCGTTCCGCCAGCCTGTCTTCGGCAACCGGGTTGTTTCCCAGTTCGGGCGCCACGCCGATACGTTCGCGGCCGCTGATCAGAAATTGAATGTCGATGTAAGCTTTATGCGCTTCCGCTCTGACCTCGGACGCGGGTTGCGTGACCGGGCGGTTGTCTTTGGCCGTGATGCCCGGCGCTATCTGCGTTTCGCGCCCGCCGGGAGAATCGGAATAATCGGCGTTTTTCAAATATTCGAGGGCAAGAACCACGGGCGCGGGCAGCCAGGAACGCATGGCGTTCAGATTGTCTATATGGCCGTAAATCATGTTTTACTCATATTGTTAAAGATGGACTTGCCGTCAGTCGGCGCAAGCAAAAAACACTTCCGCTTCCCTGCGGTTTTTCACCATGGGGGCAAGACGTTCTCTGAGTTCTTTCGCGCCGGGCGCGGCGTCTTGCCGGGCTTTTGCCGGGCAGGTCGCCACGCAGGCCTGGCACATGATGCAATTTTTTTCATCCGTATTCACGCCGTCCGCATTTATCGTAATGGCGCCGGTGGGGCAAACCTTGGCGCACGCGGCGCAGCGGGTGCAGGCATCCGTTGTGACCGGCGCGCGGTACATGTCAGGGTAGGGGCGGTGGGGCCGGTTGCCGGGCAGGGAAAGTTCCGTTTGAACGGCTTTGCCGAGAGCGGACATAACGTTTCCGCCAAAATCCGCCGCCGTTTCCAGGTCATGCTTGTCCGGCCTACCGGGGGCCATTGGGTAGGCATCGGTATGATAGGAGTGCTGCGACACGAAAGCCCCGGCGGCTACCGGAACAAAGCCCGCTTCTCTTGCCATATCCTGCAGTTCAAGCAAGGAATCGTCATAGTGTCTGTTGCCGTAGTTCACAACCAGAACGGCAGGCGTTCCGTGTCCTTTGACGGCGGCCAGGACCGCGGCGGCGGTGCGCGGCACCCGGCCGAAATAGACGGGCACGGCCAGAATGACCAGGTCACTTTCGGCGAATGAAAGAGCCGGCCCTTCACGCAGGCGTGGCAAGGTCAGGTCGTGCATGGTCACGGGCAGGTCGCATCCTTCGGCAACGGCCTTCGCTATTTTGCGCGTGGTGCCGGTGGGCGAGAAACAAACGACGGAACATCGCGTTGCGGCCATTGTCGCCTCCTTAAACGTCCTTGCTGTCCAGAATAAGCGTCACCGGGCCCCAGTTGACGAGCGCCACATCCATATCCGCCGCGAAGATGCCGCTTTGCACCTTGCCCGGCAGCATGGCCCGCATGGTTTCGCACGCTTTGCCATACAGGACGGCGGCTTCTTCCGGCGGGCAGGCCAGGTGAAAAGAAGGGCGTCTGCCTTTGCTGCAGTCGGCGTATACCGTGAATTGCGATACCAGTAAAATTTCACCGTCAACATCGGCAAGGTTGACGTTCATGTGCTTGTCGCCGTCCGGAAAGATTCTCAGTAACGGCAGTTTGCGCAATGTGGCCTCGATGCCCGGCCAGGCGTCAGGACCGGCGTCTTCCGCCCCGAAACCTACCAGTATGGCAAGGCCGACATTGATAGCCGCGATGGGTTCACCGCCCACGCCGACGGAAGCTTGCCGCACCCGCTGAATGACCAGACGCACGACTCAGCCCCCGTCCATTTCTTTGTTGTCAGAAGGGCAAGGGGGACATGCCTGCTGCGCTTCGGCGCATTCTTCCTGTTCATGCGGAAACTGCGTGACGTAATCGGCCTGGCGAGAATATTTTTCCATTTCCTCGAGGCGCAGCGCCCGGCGCAGCACTTTGCCGGTAATGGCCCGGGGCAGGCTTTCTCGAAACTCCACCTGCCTGGGCACCTTATAGTTGGCAAGCTGTTTGCGGCAATAGCCTACTATCTCGGCAACGGTCAGTTCTTCGCCGGCCTTGGGCACAACATAAGCTTTAAGCGTCTCGCCGCGCGTGGGGTGCAAAATGGCGACCGCCACGGCCTCTTTGATTTTCGGGTGTTCAAGCAGCACGTCGTCGATCTCGCGCGGGTAGACGTTGTACCCGCCCACGATGACCATGTCCTTTTTGCGGTCCACAATGAAAAAATATCCGTCTTCATCCATGTAGGCTATATCGCCCGTGTACAGCCAGCCGTTGCGCACGGTGTTGGCCGTGTCGTCCGGCCGGTTGTAATAACCGCCCATAACCTGTGGCCCGCGGATGATCAGTTCCCCGACTTTGCCTTGCGGCACGGAAAGAGTGCCGACTTCCATATCGACGATTCTGGCCTCGGTGCCCGGCAAAGGCATGCCGATGGACCCGAATTTATGCTTGCCGTGGGTGGGCGTGAGATGCGTTATGGGCGAACATTCGGTCAGGCCGTACCCCTCGATGACCTTGCAGCCGGTCAGGGTCTGAAAACGTTCCAGCGCGGCGGCGGGAATGGGGGCGGAGCCGGAGATACAGTATTGGATGCAGGAAAGGTCGTGCTTGGTGAATTCCTTATGCTGCATCAGCGAGAGGTATACGCTGGGCGCGCCGGGAAAAAGAGTGACCTTGTATTTGGGGATCAGACGTAGAAGTTCCCCAGGGTCGTACCGGGGAATGATCACGGAAGTCGCCCGCAACGCCGTGGGCACCAAGAGGCAGGTGGACAAGCCGTAAACGTGAAAGAAGGGCAGCAAGGACGCGAAAATGTGCGGTTTGCCTCTTAGGGTGTGCAGCACGCTGAGCGCCTGTTCCACGTTGGTGGTCAGGTTGGCGTGGGTAAGCTCCACCCCTTTGGGTTCTCCTGTCGTGCCGCCGGTGTATTGCAAAAGCGCCAGCGTCTCAATGGGGTTGTCGACCTTGACAGCCAGGCGTTGCGAACCCCGCAGCAGCGGCGTGTACGGAAAAACGGCTCTGTTGTCATAGGGCACGGGTTTCGCGGTGCCGTCCCGTCGCGCCTTGATGCGGTACAGCCAGTTGAGGGGAAAACGCAGCGCGTCGGCAATGCTGGTGATGAAATATTTTTCAACGCCCAGCCGGCCGCGCAAGCCGCTGAGTTTGGGCCAGCAGAGATCCACGGTGATCATGAAGCGGGCGCCGGCGTCGGTGATATGCTGCACCAGCTCCTTTTCCATATACAGCGGGTTGGTCAGCACCACCACGCCGCCCGCTTTGAGCACGGCCCAGAAAGAAACCACCGTTTGCGGCAGGTTGGGCAGCATGATCGAAACTTTGTCGCCCGCGTTCAGGCCGTGCTCGCGCAAATTGGCGGCCATGATTTCCGCCTGCTTGCGCAGCTCGCCATAGGTAACGCGGTAATTGCGGAACAAACAAGCCGTCTGCCGGGGATTTTCGTCGGCGGCGCGGTCCAGCAGGGCGCAAAGCGGCTCCGGCTCATAGCTGAATGCGGTGGGAACGCCCTCGTCATAATGGGCCAGCCAGGGAAACGCTTCGGAAGAGGTGATGGAGTCCGTCATAACGCTCACGGGTTAAAGTAAAACGCGGTTACCTCGGTATATCCGCAAGCGGAAACGGAGGCAACAAGCGAAAGGCTACGGCCGTTTCAGACCGGTAACCAGCGCGTATGCCTTGATGCCCAGTTTTTCGCCGGTAAAGCCCAGGCGTTCTTCCGTCGTGGCTTTGACATTGACCGACGATAGCGGCAATTGCAGCAGTGATGCGATGTTTTTGGCGATCTGCCAGCGAAGGGGGGCGATTTTCGGCACTTGCGCCACAACGGTCAGGTCCGCGTGCGTTACGACAAGGCCTTGCTTGTGAACCAGACGCATGACTTCCGCCAGCAGCACGCCGCTGCTGATGCCGTCATATTCAGCCGAAGAATCGGGAAACAATTCCCCGAGGTCTCCCATGCCGAGGCACCCCAGCAGAGCGTCCATCAACGCGTGTAAAAGCACATCGCCGTCGGAATGGGCGGAAACGGTGATATCGGTTGGAACGGCGACCCCGCCGAGCACAAAAGGACGGTTGCCGCCATAGCGGTGCACGTCATAGCCGAAACCGGTGACAGGCAAAAGGCTGCTCATGGCGTTTTCCTGGGGGGCGTTTTCCCGCAACAGGGCAAGATCGGCCGGGGTTGTGATTTTGCGGTTGGCTTCGTCGCCTTCGACGACCAATACCGGGTGCCCGTAGCGTTCAAGCAGGGCCGCGTCGTCGGTGACGGCAAAGTTTTCTTCCCGAGCCCGCGCGTGGGCAAGGCGCAACGGGGAAAGGGCAAAGCCCTGAGGCGTTTGCACGGCCCGCAGGGTTTCGCGCGGCGGCGTTGCGGTGACGATGCCCGCATTATCAACCTCTTTGACCGTGTCGGTCAGCATGGTGCCGGGAATAACCCCGGCATGCCCGCCGGCCAGGCCGTCAAGAACCCTGTTGATCAGGGCAGGGGGGGTAAAAGGGCGGGCCGCGTCGTGCACCAGAACATGGTCGCATTCTTTGGGCAGGGCCGCTATGCCGTTCGCTACGGAATCCTGCCGGGAAGCGCCGCCCGGCGCGATGCGCCAGGGCAGGCCCGGGGCGTCGCGCCGGACGAGTTCTTCAAGCTCCGCCCCCGCTTCAGTGAGCAGGGCGGGTGGAAAGACGAAAACCATTCCCCTGATGCGCGGGATGTGGGTGAAAGGCAATGCGGAGCGCCAGTATAAAGGATCGCCCGCCAGCGGCAAAAACTGTTTGGGTTTGCCGCCGGTTTGTTCGCCCAGCCTGAGCCCCTGCCCGCCTGCGGCTATGATTACCCAACACTGCATAATGATCTTTTTAAGGGAGCCGGACTATAAGCCGGGTTCTGTTCCCGCGCTATGCGCGAGAGGTCATCATTCCTCTCGGACGACGGTTACCCGCCGCCTCAAGCAACCTACCCGGGGGCATGGCCGGGCCGGCTCATGACGCCCCCCTATTTGGTCTTGCTCTGAACGGGGTTTGCCTAGCTCCGGACGTTACCGCCCGGACTGGTGGGCTCTTACCCCACCGTTTCACCCTTACCTGACCGGTGTTACCCGGCCGGCGGTTTGCTTTCTGTGGCGCTTTCCAGGGGTCGCCCCCTCCGGGCGTTACCCGGCGTTTTGCCCTATAGAGCCCGGACTTTCCTCCCCGGTTTTGCAACCGCGGCGATGACCCGTCCGGCTCCCACTGGGGATATAGAAGAAAATGCCGGAAAAAGCGAGAGGGGCGCATCGCGCCCCTCATACTTATTCGCTGAAGTGTTCGCTCCAGTAGATGAGCCGTTGGCAGTTGGGGCAAGAGAGAATCTGCGCCCCTTTTTGCAACTCGATATATCCCTGGGGCGGAATGGCGATGTTACAGCCGGAGCAGACGCCGCCCTTGACGGAAACGATGACCGGATGGGGCAGGCGCTGGCGGATGAACTCATAGCGAGAGAGCACCGGCAAGGGAATTTCCTTGCCGGTTTCGCTGCGGCGGGCATCCAAAACCTTGAGGCTTTTTTCAGCCTGGCTCACGCGCGAGGCAAGGCTCGATTCTTTGGCCGCCAGATCCGTCTGCATCCCCTCAAATCGTTCGTCAACTTCGGCCATGGAGGCCCGTTGGCGTTCCAGCTCTTCCGCCAGGGTCATCTTTTCTTCTTCACGAGAGCGGTTGGACTTTTCCAACGAATCCATTTCGCGCATCATGGCATGGTATTCTTTGGCGTTGCCGACCTGCATCAGTTTGTTTTTGCTTTTCTTGATTTTGCCGACATCAGAGTCGATATCGAAATCAAGCCGCTTGGCCTGCTCACGCAGATGCGCCATTTTATCGTTGAGACGGCTTTTCTGTTCTTCCAGTTCGGCAAACTGCGCGCGCAATTCCTCAACTTCTTTGGGGGCTCTTTCCATATCCTGGCGGATAACGAAAATTTCGTCGTCCACTTTCTGCAAAGCCACCAATTGTTCGATTTGTTTCAGATACAAGCTCAAAACATCCTCCTGAAGAACGGCTCAAAGGCCTGAGCAAATGTCCGGCCGTGTATTGCAGCCTCCCTCAAAAACAAGGGGGTCGGTGGCCGGAAAAAAAGTGACGGAAAGTGTGGGTAAGGCTTGTCGCAACCGCACGGCAAGCTGTTGCATCATTATTTCCTCCAACACGAAATGCCCGACATCCAGAATGCGGATGCGGGCTTCAAGAGCGGCGTGGTATTTGACGTCGCCCGTGATATAGACGTCGGCCCGCGCGTTGGCTGCCGCATCCGCCAATGGCGCGCCGGAACCGGGGCAATACGCGACAACGGCAACCGTTTCAGGTTTGGGGCCTGCGGCCGACCAGGCGCTTTTGCCGATCAGAGAAGCGAGCAGATTCGTGAACGCGGCATAGGGCATGGGCTCGGGCAATGTGCCCGCAATGCCGAAACCATACGGAAGCCCAACTTCCGGGCGTTCGTGCAGCACTTCAAGCGTGGCTCGTTTTTGCAGGTTCAGTGCGTCCGCCAACCAGGCCGCGGGGCCGCAAAGGTTGGCGTCCAGCGAAGTGTGTGCGCTGTACAACGGCGTGTCATGGGTGAAAAGCAGGCTGAGAACGGCGTGGTACGCATCAAGCGTATCAGGAAAGCGCGGCTGCATGCTGAGCGGGTGGTGGGCCAGAATCATATCCGCCCCGGCCGCCAGAGCCTTGCGCACCGCATCCGGCGTCGGGTCGAGCAAAACGGCCAGATGCTCCGCCGCATCCCGGTGCGATGCGACCTGCATGCCGGGTTTATCCCAGGGGGCGGCCGCGCACAGAGGAGCGATATTTTCAATGCAGCCAATAATTTCAGATACTTTCATGAATATGCCCCCCAAAAAGCAAGATGCTCCTACTGCCTAAGCGGTAGAAGCATCGTATTGCTTTGCGGAATGGCCGGGCTGAGACCCGGCGTGCGCGAACATCCAAAGGGGTGACTCCTCATATATCAACTATATGCTGGGCGGCAATATTGGATCACATGGCCGGTATTAGTCAAGGCATTTCGGAAAATTTTGCTTAACTTTTTTTTAAATCTGGAATATGTCTACGAATATCAGATTGTACGACAAGCAGGAGGTTTGCATATCGGACACCGTGGAGCGCACGTTTGACGCTCACCCCAACTCACACTTTGACACTGAGGGGATATCATGGCGAACAAGTTCGAAGACTTTGGGAAAAAGTATGGATTGATTCTCAGCATCCTTGTCGGCCTGCTTATCTGGATGCTGCCCACCCCCGCCAGCATGACCCTGGTGCAGCACAAACTGCTGACCATATTCGGCGGAGCGGTTATTCTCTGGATAACCATCGGCGTATCTTTCGCCACCAGCACTTTCCTTATTATTGTTCTTCTTTATTTTTGGGTCGGCAACCTTGAGGGCAAGGTCAATGCTTCAGGCGCGCTCATCCGGCAATCGGGCTTTGTTATCAGTGGCTTTTCCACTTCCTCTCTCTGGCTGCTGGTCACCGGTTTCATCATTTCCATTTCAATGACCCAGACCGGCGTTGCCCGGCGCGTCGCTTTGCAGATGATGCGCCTGTTCGGCAAAACTCCCATGGGCGCGACCTTCGCCCCCATGATCGCCAACCTTATCGTGGCCCCGCTGACTCCCTCGAACACCGCGCGCACGGCGGCCATGCTGCCGATCATTGAAGGCGTGGCCCAGTCATACAAACTGGAAAAAGGGGGCAGCAATTTCGGCAAGGGGCTTTTCCTGGCCAACACCTTTGCGTCCAACATTACGGCTTCGGCCTTTTTAACCGGCACCATACCCAACCCCGTGGCCATCGGCATGATCGTCGCCGTCACCGGCGCGACCGCATTCACGACCTGGGGGTTCTGGACCCTTGCGGCCCTGCCCACCAACCTTCTCGTGCTTTTCGCGGCCATGTGGATTCCGCTGAAATTATATCCGCCCGAAATGAAATCCATCCCCGGCGGGCTGGAATACATCAAAGACGAACTCGACCGCATGGGCCCCATGTCCGTTCGCGAAAAAAAGGCCATAGCCTTCTTTTTGCTGGCGCTTTGCCTGTGGGCATCCGACATGTGGCACCGTTTCGACTCGTCCATGGTGGCTTTTTTCGTCTCTTTGCTTATCCTCTTGCCCAAAATCGGCGTTTTGACCTGGCAGGACGCGCAGAAATCTATCCCCTGGGAATTGTTCGTCTATTTCGGAGGCGTGTTAACCTTGAGTTCCGCGCTGATGAAAACCAAAGCTTTTGAATGGGTCATCAAATCGCTTATCGCCTCCATGGGCCTGACGGAAGTCAGTATGATGCCGCTCTTGATTATTCTCATGGGCTTTACTATTTTTAGCCACGTGATCTGGTCGACGACCACCGCCATGGCCGGCGTCATGATCCCCATTTATATCGGCCTGGCGCAGACCTTTAACTTTCCTGTGGCCGGGTTCGTGCTGCCGTTGGCGATTTTGATGGGCTACGCCTTGTTTTTGCCCTTCAACACCATGGGCAACATCATCATGTTCGGCGCGGGATACTACACGGTTTCCGAACAGATCAAAGCTTCCTGTTTTGTGGGGCTGGCGGCTTGGGCATTGTGGGCGTTAACGGCTTTTATCTGGTTCCCTCTCATCAATCTTTATTGAAAAGCAGGATATGCCATGGCTATATCTCTTCCGAAACTGATCAAGGTGCGGCAGCATTTTCCCCGCCCCAAGGTCGAAGATATTTCCGCGACCGTGGCGGCTGAAATGCGTGTCCTTTTGAACGGTGCGGGCATAGGCGCCGGCAAAACCGTGGGCATTACCGTGGGCAGCCGCGGGGTGCAAAACATCGTGCCCATGCTGGTTGCCGCGGCCGATGCGGTGCGTGAAGCGGGAGCCAAGCCCGTGTTCCTTGCGGCCATGGGCAGCCACGGCGGCGGCACGAAAGAAGGGCAGGCGGAACTGCTGGAAAGCCTGGGCATTACGGAGAAAAGCGTTGGCGCTCCCATCATCACCTGTGCCGCCGGCAGGGAAATAGGCGTTACCTCTCGGGGGCTGCATGCCTATATGCTGGATTCCGCCTTTGAAGTGGACGCCATCGTCCCCTTGAACCGGGTTAAGACGCACACCTCGTTCAAGGGCGAGATTGAAAGCGGCCTGATCAAAAAATTGGTCGTGGGCTTGGGCGGCCCCCCGGGCGCGCGGCAGTTCCACAGCCAGGGCAAGGCCACGGACCTGCCGATTCTGCTGCAGGATGTGGGCAGATTGATCCTGGAAAAGATGCCGGTCATCGGCGGCATTGCCGTGGTGGAAAACGCGTATGAAGAAACGGCCTTGATCCAGGCGGTGCCCGCCACAAAACTGCTGGAAGAAGAAGCCAAGATCTTGGCGTATTCCAAGACCCTGATGCCGTCTTTGCCCGTCACCCAGCTGCATGCCCTGATTGTTGAAGAAATGGGCAAAAACTACAGCGGCACCGGCATGGATACCAACATCATCGGGCGCTTGTGCATTCAGGGCGAACCGGAACCCGTGGACCCGCACATGCGTTATCTGGCCATCATGGATCTGTCGGAAGAGTCGCACGGCAACGCCACGGGCGTCGGGCTTGCCGATTTCACCACCCAGAAGCTGGTGGACAAAATCGACAAGAAACCGACCTATCTCAACTGCCTGACCGCGACCTTCCCCATCCGGGCGAAGATTCCCGTGCACTTCGATACGGAAAAAGAAGTTCTTGAAACCATTCTGCAATGCCTGTCCGGCAGCGTTTCGCCGGAAAAGGCGCGTCTGATCATCGTGCCCAACACCCTGTTTCTGGAAGAGTGCTACATTTCCGAAGCGCTGCTGCCGGAAGTGCAGGCCAAGAAGGGCATGGAGATTCTGGGCGACCCGGTGAACATCACCTTTGCGGCGGACGGCCGCATTCAGCCCCGCCTGCTTAAACAGCATTGATGCGCCATCCGCGCTTGCTTTGAACCCGAACCCCGGTTGGAAACAGCCGGGGTTTTTCTCTTAGAGCATATTCACTTTAATATTGTCGCGTAACGGCGAGCAAAGCTCGCTTACGCCAATCTCGTGGCAAGGATTTGCGGACAAATCCTTGCAGAGCGGATGAATATTTTCAATATTCATCCGCTCTTATTGCTTCTTGTGAAGATATTCCAAGGCGAGCACACCCGCCGCCGCGAACAGGCAGAGGGAAGAAATGACGAAAGAAACGCTGAAACCAGCGCCGCCCCTGCCGGTGACCCCGGCGACAAAAGGCCCGATGATCTGCCCTATGCCGTAGACCACCGTCATGGTGGCTATGGTGTGGGTGCTGGGCTTTGCGCTTAACGCAACGCCGTGTTGCAGCGAAAGCACGGTTATGCCCATGAAGGTGCCGCCAAGCAGCAGCCCGCCGCAGACGGCCGCGCCGGCGGAGGCGGAAAGCACGGGCAGCAGCACGCCGGCGCTCTGCAGCAGAAAGGCGAGAATAAGCATGGGCAATTTCCCAGCCCGCGATGCGGCAAGAGGCCACAAGGGGGCGCTGAGCGCCGCGGCAAAGCCGGTTGTGACCCACGAGGCGTCCGCCAGAACGTTGGAGCCTGTAGCGCTGCGCACCAACGCCACAAGAAAGGTCGTGCCGATAATGTAGCCGAAACCTTCCAGAAAATAGGCCGCCACAAGGCGGGTATACGCGCTATCGCTTTTACCGCCGGCAGATGCCGCCAGCGCGGCCGGCATTGCGGGAAGCGCGGGCGTTCTTCCCGGGTGCAGGCGATAGACCGCAAAAATCGCGAGCGGCACGCAAACAAGCCCCATGGCGATCCATGCGCCGTCGATGCCGAATGCGGAAGCGCAGATGGGCGCGCCGATGCCGCCCAGCGCAATGCCCGTGCCGACGCCGCTATATAAAAACCCGGCCAGTTCCGGGCGTTTGAGAGCGGCCAGGGCATCAAGCACAATGGACGAGGCAAGGACGAAAATGCCGCCGCTGGCCAGGCCGGAAAAAAAGCGGATGGCGTGCCAGGCGGCCTCGCCGTGAATCAGGCCCATGCCCGCCGTGGTCACAAGGCTGAGAACAAGCGAGAAGATGAAGAGCAGATAGCGCTGTGAGCCGCGCCCGGCCCACCGGGCGGCCAGAGCGCCAGTGAGATAACCGGCGTAATTCCAGGCGGCCATCGCGCCGGCCACCGATTCGTCAAAGCCATACGCCTGCATCATGCCCGGCAAAAGCGACGTGTAGACGAAACGCCCGACGCCCATGGCGATAATCAGCGCGCAAAATCCGGCTGCGAGAGTAAGCGGACCTTGGTTGCTTTTCATCGGTGCGGCCTGGAGATGGTCCATGTAGCCTCCGTGGCGTGGCGGTGGATTGCGGAACGCCGCCCCACGGTGTTCGTTCAGCGCCGCCAGAATTCCGGAACGCAAAGAATAAAGAGGGTAAACAGCTCCAGGCGTCCCAGCAGCATGTCGGCGCAGAGCACCCACTTGGCGGTATACGGCAGATGCATGAAGTTTTCCATGGGGCCAACCATGCCGAAACCTGGCCCCACGTTGGAAAGGCAGGTCAGCGTGGCGGTACAGGCGGTGACCGCGTCAATGCCCAGAGCCGCCAGGGCCAGAAAAGAAAGCATCCAAAGCAGCAGAAAGAGCGCGACGAAACTGAAACAACCGGTAATGACCGACGCCGGCACCGTGGTCTTGTTCAGTTTAAGATGATGGACGGCATGCGGGTGTACCAGCGAAAAGATCTCGTGATACAGCTGCTTGCCGAACAGCAGAATGCGCATGCATTTTACCCCGCCGCCGGTGGAGCCGGCGCAGCCGCCGATAAACATGAGCAGCACGAGGACAAGTTGGGAAAGCGGCGCCCACAGTTCGAAATCGGCCGTGGCAAAGCCGGTGGTGGTGACGATGGAAACCACTTGAAACGCCGCGGTGCGCAGGGCGCTTTCAACGCCCGTCTCGTATCCCAGGCGTTGGATGAATATGATCAGCGTCGAGAGGGCGACAAGGGCGGCATAGAAACGAAATTCCCCGTCCATTCGGAATACGCCGTATTCGCCGCGCAACAACTTGAAGTGAAGGGCGAAGTTCGCGCCGGCCAGAAACATGAACACGATGCAGACCCATTGTGAATACGCGCCGTACGCGCCGAGTGAGGCGTTGCGGGTGGAAAAGCCGCCGGTGGCGACGGAAGCGAAGGTGTGGCAGACGGCCTCGAAAAGGTTCATATCTCCCGGCAGCAGGCAGAGAATCTGGGCCACGGTCATCAGCAGATACACTTCCCACAGAATTGCGGCGGTGTCTTTCAGCCGGGGGGTCAGTTTGTCCGGCGAAGGGCCGGGCACCTCGGCCTTGTACAGTTGCATGCCGCCCATGCCCAGATAGGGCAGAATGGCGAGGGAGAGCACAATGATGCCCATGCCGCCCAGCCAGTGGGTCAGTGCCCGCCAGAGCAGCAAGCCCGGTGCGACGGATTCGACGTCGGACAGCACGGATGAGCCTGTGGTTGTAAACCCGGAAATGGATTCGAACACAGCGTCCGTGGGCGCAAGAGTGCCCGCGAAAATATAGGGCAGCGCGCCGAACAGGCAGGCGACTATCCAGGCGAAGGCCACGGTGGCGATGCCTTCGCGGTGGCTGAGCGGGGCGCTGCGCGACAGGCTGCCGCGAAAGGCCCGCAGGAGGGCTCCCCCGCAACAGAGCATGACGGCCATGGAGGCGGCAAGGGGCAGCAGGCCCGCATCGCCGTACCAAAGAGAGGCGGCGAGGGGCAGCAGCATGGTTATGCCCACGGCGAAGAGCAGGCCGCCGATAATATAGAGGATGGTACGGATGCGCATTGCGGGCGGCCTTTCAGGCGCGTTTCGTGCCTGCCAGCACGTTTTCGACCCAGGCCACGTGCGCCCGGTCGCAGATGACCAGTACTCTGTCGCCGGGCAGCGGCACCGTGTCGCCTCTGGGTATGATGACGTCCGCATCCCGCAAAAGGGCAAGAACGCTGGCCCCGGCGGGGAAGGCAATGTCCCGCAGGGCCGTCCCCGCCAGGCGGGAACCTTCCTGCGCCAGGGCCTCCAGCATTTCCACATCTTCATCCTGGGTGGACAGGGTGGAAAGAACCATGCCGCGCCGGATGAAACGCATGATGCTGTTGGTCGCGGCCAGACGGGGGTTGACGGAAAGCTCGAGGCCGATGGCCCGGACAATGGGCAGGTACCCGCTTTTGTTCACTCTGGTAATGGTTTTTTGCGCGCCCAGGGACTTGGCCAGCAGACAGATCAGCACGTTGGTTTCTTCGTCGCCCGTGAGCGCGATGACCATGTCCATGCCGCCCGCGTTCTCTTCGCGCATAAAATCGCGGTCCGTGGCGTCGCCGTGCAGCACGGTGACCTGCTGCAGGGTATCGGCCAGAACTCCACAGCGGGCGGCGTCTTTGTCCATCAGTTTGGCCTGGCAGCCTGTCTGTTCCAGGCGCAGGGCCAGTTTCAGGCCCAGGTTGCCGCCGCCCGCGATCAGAATGCGGCGCGCGCGCTCGGTTTTGGCGTTCGTGATACGGAGCACGGTATCCAGGCTTTCTTCGCGGCAGACGAAATAGACCACATCGCCAGCGTGGATGATATCCTGCCCGCCGGGCAGCAGCAGCCTTTCGCCGCGCAAAATGCCCGCCACCCGCACGCCGTGGTCGCGCGCGATGGACGGAAACCGCGTCAGGGGTTTTTCCGGCAGTTCGCCGTCCAGCACCTGCACGGCCACGACTTTGATGCGGCCGTCTCCGAACTCGGCATAGTCCACAGCCCGCGGCAGCGCCAGCATGCGCTCGAGGGAGGCGACAACCTCCGTATCCGGGTTGATCAGGGCGCTGATGTTCAGGCAATCGGGAGCGAGCAGCCCCTCGATGTGCGAGTATTCCTCATCCCGCACACGGGCGAGCTTGACCGAGGCCGGGTTGAGCCGGTTGGCGATGAGGCAGGCCAGCAGATTGACTTCGTCGGAGTCGGTCACCGCCAGTACGATGCCCGCACCGTCGATACCGGCCCGGGCAAGGGTCGCCGGGTTCGCGCCGGAGCCTTGCAGCACCTGGACATCAAGAGCGTTGTGTATATGTGCGAGTCTTTCGGGGTCACGATCGACCACAACGACCTGGCGGCTTTCGGTGGACAGGCGTTGTGCGATTCGAAAGCCCACTTCGCCCGCGCCGATCACGATGATTTTTTGCTGCGGCATCTTCTGCGACCGGCGTGGGAACAACATACCCATCTTAGAGGAGCACGCGGTCCAGCGGGGTATATTCAATGTTTTGCGCTTCAGCCACGCCGCGGTGAGTGCATTTGCCGCAGGTGATGTTCACCCCTTTGGCCAGGGCCGGGTTTTCGCGGCAGGCCGCCTCCCAGCCGAGCGCGGCAAGCTTCAAGGCGTAGGGCAGCGTAGCGTTGGTCAACGCGAAGGTCGACGTGCGCGGCACTGCGCCCGGCATGTTGGGCACGGCGTAATGGATGACGCTGTGGCGTATGAAGACCGGGTCCGCATGGCTGGTGACCTGATTCATGGTCTCAATGCAGCCGCCCTGGTCAATGGCCACGTCAATCATGACGCTGCCGGGCCGCATGGTTTTGACCATGTCTTCGCTGACCAGCACGGGCGTTCTGCCGCCGGGGATGAGCACCGCCCCGACCACCAGGTCGGCCGTTCGCACGGCTTCGCCTATGGTATGGGCGTTGGCCGCCGTGGTGCCCACCCGGCCGCCGAAAATATCGTCAAGATAGCGCAGGCGGTCCATTTTAATGTCGAACAGGGTCACGCGCGCGCCCATGCCCACAGCGACCTTGGCCGCGTTGGTGCCCACGATGCCGCTGCCGATGATGACCACATGCCCTGCGGGAACGCCGGGCACACCGCCCAGCAGCACGCCGGAACCGGGCGCGCCCAAGGGGCCCGTATCCGGGTGGCGCGCCAGAAAGTGCGCGCCGATTTGAATGGCCATTTTGCCTGCGACTTCACTCATGGGTTCGAGCAAAGGCAAGCTGCCGGAAGCCAATTGCACGGTTTCATACCCGATGCCGGTCATGCCGCTTTGCATCATGGCGCGGGTCAGGTGCGGCTCCGGCGCGAGGTGCAGATAGGTGAACAAGGTCAGGTCGGGGCGCAGATATTGATACTCTTCTTCCAACGGCTCTTTGACTTTCAGTACCAGCTCAGCCTGCCAGGCGTCCGCCGCTTTTGCCTGCACCACGGCGCCGCAAGCGCTGTAATCGGCGTCGCTGATGCCGCTGCCCAGCCCGGCGCCCGTTTCAATAACCACCTGATGCCCGGCTTTGACAAAAGCCGCCACCCCGGCCGGGGTAACCGCCACGCGATTTTCATTAATCTTGATTTCCTTGGGAATGCCGATACGCATAGAAGCTCCGTTAGGACAAGGGTAACAGGAAAAAAGACAAGCCAACTTACTCGCAACCGGGTCATATCACAAGAGGGGGCCCGAAGGTCCCGGCCGCTCTGGACAGACTGCTGTTCTGTGCAATATAAAAATATAGCGTACGATTCGTCCGCCGTTGTAACGGATGGTTTCTGGCCCGCGCCCATACGGGCAACACTTTGGGAGAGCCAATGAGCATCGCTGAATTTTTTTCCATGGAACCTGCCGGGCAAGGCCTGCCGCAACTGGCGGAACTTTTGCTGGCCTTTCTGTTATCATCGGCCATCGGGCTTGAGCGCGAATATAAACTGAAAAGTGCCGGGTTGCGCACGCATGCGCTGGTAGGGCTGGCCGCGGCCTTGATGATGCTTGTTTCCAAATACGGGTTTGCCGACGTGCTGGAAGCGGGGCGGGTGGTTCTCGACCCTTCCCGCGTGGCCGCCCAGGTTGTGAGCGGCATCGGGTTTATCGGCGGCGGGCTTATTTTCGTGCGCAAAGATATTGTTCGCGGCCTGACCACGGCGGCGGTGGTCTGGTTGACCGCCGGGGTGGGCATGGCCTGCGGCGCGGGGCTTCCCGTTCTGGCCATTTGCGCCACAGCCGGGCATTTTTTTGTGGTTTACGGGTACACTTTTCTGATCACCCGTATCGTGGGAGCTCACGATCGCCTGTATATCGTGTATCAGGTAGGGTATGACGCCGTGGGAACGCTTGTTTCCATCTGCGCGGAACGAAAGTTCATGCTGACGGAATTCGCCATCGACCGTAACGAAGAAAGGCAGACCGCCAGTTTGAGCGTGACAATACAGGGCGGCAAGAACCTGCCGGAACTGGTGGATACGGTCGCCGCGCTGCCTTTTGTGTTGTCCGTAACCAATACCCGGCAGGAAGAAACGGCGTAAGCGTCATGTTCTTGCCTGCCCGCAAAAAAATCCCCCCAAGCTGCCGCAAGAGGGGATTTTTTGAGTTTGAAACGGTTCGCTACAGCAGTTTGTTTCGATACGAAAATACGTGCCTGGCCATAAGCGCTGTAAACAAAAGGCCTGAAAGAATATGCAGACGGGGGGAAAAAAGGCTGCCGGCAAGGCTGATGCCGCCGGACAGGCCCAGTAAACGCAGCTCGGCCTTGCCGCCGACCCCGCGCCGCCCGCACGCGAAAGAAATACGGGGGAAAAGTTTTTTTCCCGTGCGCGGCTTTTCAAGAGGGGCCAAAAATTCCCGCAGGGATTGCAGGGCGAGATCCAGCACTTCTCTGGTTACTTTCGTGGGGTCGTACTCCACAAGCAAACTGCCGGTGCGCGTATTGGGCGTTACGGTATGCACGCCTTCCTGCGCCCGCGCTATGCTGACCACTTGCTCCATAATGGCCGGGTCCGTCAGGGCGGGGGTGCGCAAACGGACTCTGCCGTCGATAAAACTGCTGATCATGGCTGTATTCCTTGTTGCGGGTCTGAAACCGCGTCCTCTGTGCCGTTTTGCGGCAGGGGCAGAAGCGGGCGCATGCTGGAAACGGCAATGGCCGCCGTGCTTGCATTGTGCAGCAGCGCGGAAAGTCCGGGCCTGAGAATACCCAGCAGCCCGCCGGTAAGAAAGAGGCTGTTCCATAACAGCGAAGAAAAGAAGTTGCCGCGCACCCTGCCGAGCGCGTTGCGCGAAAGTTGCCGGGCCCACAAGATATCGCCCAGTTCCCCACGAGTCAGAACCATATCCGCCACTTCGCGGGCCAGGTCGGCCCCGCCGCGCATGGCGACGCCCACATCCGCCGCTGAAAGGGCGGGGGAGTCGTTGATGCCGTCGCCGACCATCAACACGGTATGGCCTTCTTTTTTGAGCTGGTTGATGAACTCCGCCTTGCCTTCAGGCGTCACGCGTGCCTTGAATTCCGTAATGCCGGAGCGGGACGCTATGGCCTGCGCCGTAAAAGGCCCGTCGCCGGTCAGCATGATGATGCGCTGTATGCCGTCTTCGCGCAGGGCCTGAATGACGTCCTGTGCGTCAGGGCGGATGGCGTCTTCAATCAGAATCACCCCGGCAAGCTCTTCACCGATGGAAAGATACAGTACGGAACGGCCCATTTTCGCCTGCGCGTCGATGGTTTCCTTTTCTTTTGTACCCAGGCGAATGCCTTCATCTTCCAGCACGAAATGCTCGCTGCCGATGAGCACGCGTTGTCCTTTCCAGCGCGAGGCAATGCCGTGCGCCACAATGAATTCTATCTGCGTGTGCTCTTCGCGGTGCTGCAAATTTTGCTCTTCAGCCGCGCGCACGACAGCCTGGCCCACCGGGTGGGCGAAATGTTCTTCAAGGCAGGCCGCAAGGCGCAGTATGGATTTGGCGGTATGGTCGCCGAAAGGCACGATGTCAACCACCGCGGGCTGCGCCTGGGTCAGCGTGCCGGTTTTGTCGAACACCACGGCATCCGCATGGGCCAGGGCCTCCATGAATTTGCCGCCCTTGATCAGCACTCCGTGTTCCGCCGCCTCGCGCATGCCGGTGAAAATGGCAAGCGGGGTGGCCAGGCGAATGGCGCAGGAATAGTCCACCAAAAGAACGGACCCGGCCCGCACAGGGTCGCGGGTGAGCGCAAAAACAAGGCCGCTCAGTAGAAAATTGTAGGGAACAATGGCGTCGGCTATCCGTTCGTACTTGCCCTGAATGGCGGCTTTGGTCAGTTCTGACTCTTCGATGCAGCGTATGATGGATTTGATACGGGTATCGGAGCCCACTTTGGTCGCCTGAATGTAAAGTTCGCCCGCTTCCAGTGTGGTTCCCGCGTATACGGTGGAACCGGCGGCCCGGCGTACCGGCATGGACTCGCCGGTCATGAAAGCCTGGTTGACCAGCCCTTCGCCGTCAACCACCGTGCCGTCGGCGGGAATGACGGAACCGGTGCGCACAACCAGCGTATCGCCGGCTTTCAGGTCGCGGAAGAGGATTTCCTGTTCCACGCCATCCAGGCGTATCCAGACATGGGTGATATCGATATTCAGGCTTTCTTCAAGGCTGGAGCGCGATTTCTTTTTGGTCCATTCAGCGAGGAAATCGCCCAGAGCGAAAAAGAACACGATGGACCCAAGAGACTTGAAATCGCG
This sequence comes from Desulfovibrionaceae bacterium, assembly GCA_031551515.1. Classification (GTDB taxonomy): domain Bacteria; phylum Desulfobacterota; class Desulfovibrionia; order Desulfovibrionales; family Desulfovibrionaceae; genus FLUQ01. The sequence continues at coordinate 60,825 of JAVBNL010000036.1, read as the reverse complement.
GCGCAGCAGGCAGACCACAAGCGCGGCCCCATCCAGCACGGTCAGGTCCAGCCTGCCGCGCAGAAAAGCCCACAGACCTTTGATAATGTAGGGAACCGCCCGCAATCCGGCCAAAAGAGACTGCACAATGCGCGGATAGAAAAAGATGGAGAGCAGTTTGCCCGGTATGGGGTTATGCACGGCAAGGGGTTGCGCTTCATCTTTAGCCATGCCGGGCAAGGCCGTATTTGCGGCGAGCGGGGCGCTGCCTTTGGGAACCGGCACGGCAAAGGCGGCCAGAATCCGCCGCCGTGCTTCTGCTTGCGTGTACAGCAAAAGAACGCTGCCGGTCCTGGCGGATACGGTGCAGCGCACCTGGTCTCCCGCCACATTGCGCAAGGCGGCTTCGATCACATCAGCTTCAACGCCTGCCCCTTTGCGATCAACAGGGCGCAGACGCATACGGCCGGGAATTTCATGGGCCAAAAAAAAGCTGACGCTTCCGGCTTGCCGTGCGTACAACACACGGGGAGAAGTATCACCCCGCGATCCCTTGCCGCTTGTGGGCGGCAGGGAATGCGGGGAAGATTCTCCCGGACAGGAAAGAGGAGCGCGCGCGCGTCGTGTCATGCTTCCGTCTTGGTGGCCGCGGTTTTTCTGGCTTCGCTGGCGTGGCGGGCTTCCGCGGCGATATCTTCAAAATTTTCCTTGGCGGTTTCCATGAATGTGGCTGTTTTCTCTTTCAGGTCCATCCCGTGACTGAGCAGGTCGGCTGCGACTTTTTTCAGGTTCACGTTGCCACGGCTCAAAATAACGGCGCCAATCGCGCCCACGGCGACCCCGGCGCCAAGGGCCAGGCCGTATTTCCACCAGTTTCCGGTAGGGTTCATTGCAATCTCCTTTGCGTGAAATGTGGCCGGTGTTCGTATGCGCTTTACTACTGTATCTGAGTATGATTGTCAAAATCAATCAATTATTAACTGTAAATTATAAATAACTATAAATTATATTTGAGATTAATATTTCAGTATCTATTTGATGAAGTCATGGGGAATCCCTCTTGCCCTTTTACCGTGAACTCTCTACCTTTTCTGTGACCGATACCCTATTCATCAAGGAGAGATGCCGTGGTGTACCACTTCAAAAACCTGGTGTTCGAGGGCGGCGGCGTGAAGGGCATAGCGTATGTCGGCGCAATGCAGGAGTTGGAAGCGCGCGGCATCCTCCCCGCCATACAACGGGTTGCCGGAACATCCGCCGGCGCCATCAACGCCGCGTTGGTCGGCCTTGGCTATTCGAACGAAGAGACGCGCGACATCCTTTGGGAACTGGATTTCAAAAAAATGATGGATGCCAATCTGGGGCTTATCCGTAACTCTATCAGGCTCTTTACTTCCTACGGCTGGTTCAAGGGAGATTTCTGCCACAGCTGGCTGGCCGACCTTGTAAAAGCCAAAACCGGGAGTGTTGACACCACCTTTGCGGAAGTGGAGTCCATGAAGAAAGCCAAGTCCTTCAAAAGCATGCATTTCATGGTGACCAATTTGTGCACCGGCTTTTCAGAAGTTTTTTCGGCGGAAAAGACTCCGGATGCGCGCATTGTGGACGCGGTGCGCTTCTCCATGTCCATCCCCTTCTTTTTTGCGGCTAAGCGTCATGGGCAGCGCCAGGACGTGTACGTGGACGGCGGTGTCATTGACAATTACCCGGTCAAGATTTTCGATCGCGAAAAATATGTGGCAAGCGATGGAGGGGGCAGAAAGACCGAGTATTATGCGGCCGTGAATCAGGCGTTTTTGAAAGAACACCCGCAAAGTTCGCCGTACGTCTACAACAAGGAAACGTTGGGATTCCGCCTGGACAGCAAGGACGAAATCGCGATGTTCAGAGACCAGAAAGAACCTGCGGTTCACGCGGTCAAGAGCCTGTTCGATTTTATCAAGCGCATCGCTTTGACCTATCTTGATTCTCAGAACAATACGCATTTGCATAGCGACGACTGGCAACGCACCATATACATCGATACCCTTGGCGTTGGAGCGACGGAGTTTTCTCTCGCCGACGCAACCAAAGAAGAACTGGTGGATTCGGGCAGATCGTGGACCCGGCGGTATTTCGAGTGGTATGACAATCCCGGCGAAAGCATCGCGAACAAATAACAGCGGCCTCGAAAGCGCGCGCCTGTAACCGCCAAACACCAAGAAGACAGCCATGCTAGACATGGCTGTCTTCTTGGTGTTTTTGAGCCCACGAGGATGCGAACCTCGGACAGGCCGGTTATGAGTCGGCGGCATACCAATGCGGCCGTAAAAACCGCAGATAACAAGCCTCGCCGGCTTCCGGCCCCGGATTGCGCCGGCCTTTCTGAATCCGCAGGGTCTGTCCGCCGACATCGACCTGGTAGTCCAGCGTCTCGCCCAGAAACGATTTGCGCAGCACCGTGCCGCTCAGGCCGCTTTCCCCATGCGCCATTGCAAACTCGACTTCCGAAGGCCGGCTGGCCAGCAGCACGGGTTTGCCCGCGAGCTCCGGCGGCGGGGCCATGTCCGGGGGCAGGCCGCAGTCGCCGTTTAGAGTGGCCAGCCTCCCGTCGCGGGGGGCCAGTTCCAGAAAGTTGGACAGGCCGATGAAACTGAACACGAACTTGTTGGCAGGGTGGCTGTAAACGTTCAACGGGGTGTCGATCTGCTGCACCACGCCCTGCTTCATGACCAGAATGCGGTCGGAAAGGGCCATGGCTTCCGCCTGGTCATGGGTGACGTAGATGATAGAAAACCCGTATTGTTTCTGCAGTTCCTTGATCTCAAAGCGCATCTCTTCCCGCAGGTGCGGGTCCAGGCTGGAAAGGGGCTCGTCCAGCAGCATCACATTAGGGTTGATGGCCAGGGCCCGGGCCAGGGCCACGCGCTGTTTGCCGCCGCCCGAAAGATCTTCCGGGCTTTTGTCCGCGATATCCAGCAAGTTGGTAGCCTGCAGGGCGTCTTTTGTCCGGCGGTCCCGTTCGGATGCGGCCACCTTGCGGATGCGCAGGGGAAAGGCCACGTTCTCATACACAGTCAGATGCGGCCATACGGCAAAAGCTTGAAACACCATGCCGAAATCGCGCTTTTCCGGCGGCAGGTAATAGCCTTTGCGCTTGGAAGAAAGCAGGCGGTCGCCCACGTGAATCTCACCGTCATCCAGGTCCTCGAACCCGGCGATCATGCGCAGGGTTGTGGTCTTGCCGCAGCCGGAAGGGCCGAGCATGGAAAAACACTCGCCCCGTTCTATCTCAAGGTTCAGGGCGTTGACGGCGGTCACGGCCCCGAACCGTTTGGTCACATCAATAAGCCGCACGTATGCCATAACTCACCTCTTGCCGTACCTGGCCGTAAAACGGTTGATCAGAAACTGGGCGGTGATGATCAGGATCAGGGCGATGCCCGCGAGAGCGGCGGCGGAAACGGTTTCCCCATCTTCGTTCAGCGTGTAGATGGTGACCCCGATGGTGCGGGTGGTGGGGGCGTAGAGCATGATGGAAACCGTCAGTTCTCGCAGGGCGGGCAGAAATATCAGAAAAAATGCCGCGATCATGCCGGGCCGCACCAGCGGCAGCACAATGTCGCGCAGGGCCTGCCACATGGTCGCGCCGCAGGCCCGCGCCGCCTCGACCAGGGAGTCGTGCACCTGTTCCAGGGCGGCGGAGTTGGCTTTCAGAGAAAAGGCCATGTAGCGCGCGATATAGGCCACGAGGATGATCCAGATCGTATTGTACAGATTGATGCCGAAACGGCCGCTCCAGGCCAGGATCACACCCAGGGCGATGACGGAGCCGGGCACGGAAAAGGGCCGCATGCCCCGAAATTCCAGAATGCCCTTGCCTCGTACCTTCATCTTCACAATAACATAGGAGATCATCACCCCGGCGAACATGGTGATCAGCGCGGCGGAAAGGCCCAGGGTCACGCTGTTGAAAATGGCGTCGCGGGTCAGTTGCTGGTCGAACAGGATATCGCGGTAGTTGTGCAGCGAAAGGTTGGCCCAGGTGAAGGGCAGGCCGTAGGTTTTCAACCCGCCCACCAGAAAGATGATCACCGTGGGCAGCACGACGGTAAAGCCGATGTAGGCCATGCAAAAGAGCAGCAAGGGGATGCGCAGGCGCCGCAGCTTGAGCTCCATGGGCCTGAAGCTTTTGCCCGCGATGATCTGGTAGTGGCCCTTGCCCAGGATTTTGTTCTGCAGCCAGATGATGCAGGCGGCGGAAACCACCAGCACGGCAGCCAGCACCGTGCCCGTGCGGATGGCGTCAAAAGACCCGGCGCTTTGGTGGATGCGCTCGTAAATCAGCGTGGGGATGTTGAAAATGCCGCTCTCCATGCCCAGTACGGCCACGGTTCCGAATTGGGCCATGGAATACAGCATGATCAGGAGCGACCCGGAAAGAATGCTGGGCAGCACCAGGGGGATGGTGATCTTGCTGGTTATGGTGAACAGGCCCGCGCCGGAAATGCGGGCCGATTCCTCAAGGGTGGGGTCCATGCGTTCCAGCGCGCCGCAGACCTGAATGAAGACAAAGGGAAACAGGTACATGACCTCTACGGCCATAATCCCGTGGTAGCTGTATATGTTGAATATGCCGCCGCTCAGCCCCAGGTTCATCAGCCAGTGGTTGATCAGCCCGGCCCGAGGAGAAAGCAGCATTTTCCAGGCCAGGGCCCCGATGAAGGAAGGCAGCATGAAAGGCACCATGAACATGGCCTTCATCAGCCGCTTGAAAGGCAAGTCGGTGCGGGTCACCAGCCAGGCGAAAAAGGTGCCCACGATGGTGCTGCCCAGGGTGGTGCCGCAGGCGATGTAGATGGAATTGAGCAGGGCCTGGTAGGTATCCGGCTGGCTGAGCACGGCCGCGACGTCGGCCAGGTTGAGTTTGCCGTGGGCCCAGAACGCGCTGATAAAAATCAGAATTACGGGCACCGCGACCACGATCACCAGAATGGCGATGGAAAGGGTCAGAACGATCTGTGCCGTGCCGAAACAGCCCCAAAAGCCACGTTTCGCGTGGGAATTTATTGCCTGTGCCATCATGATGCCGCCTCCGCCAGGCTTGCCGCGTCAAACCAGTGCAGCGTGCGGAAGGTGATTTCGCATGCCTCGCCTTCCGCAAACAGCAACCCGCCGGTCGCGGCGCCCAGAGTTTCCGTTTCGGTGCGCAGATGCGCCCCGTCTATTTCCACCAGATAATCCATCATCGCACCCAGAAAACTGGCCCGTTTGACCACGCCGCGTAAAGACCGGCCCGCGCCGCCCGGCCGGCGGATGGATACGTCGGAAGGACGAAAAGCCGCCACCCAGCGTTGCGCATCACCCTTGGGCGCATGCCAGGGGATGGGTTGCGCCCCCCGCCCCACAAAAAAGCCGCCATTTTCATGCCGTACCGGCAGAAAATTGGCGACACCCATGAAGTTGAAAATAAAGCTGTCTGCGGGCTGTTCGAATATTTCCCACGGCGTGCCTGTCTGACGGATAAGTCCGCTTTCGTCCATGATGGCCATGCGGTCGGAAATGGCGAGGGCGATTTCCTGGTCATGCGTCACATATAGAACGGTGATGCCCAGTTTGTGCTGCAATTCTTTGATTTCAAACCGCATTTCCTCACGCAGATTGGCATCGAGGTTAGACAGCGGTTCATCCAGCAGCATCAGCGAAGGTTTGGCGATAAGGGCGCGGGCCAGGGCAACGCGCTGTTGCTGCCCGCCGGACAATTCGGAGGGCAGCCTGTCCTCCAGCCCGCTCATGTTGACCAGGGCCACGGTTTCCCTGACCCTTCCGGCCAAAACATCCGGTGGCGTTTTGGCCAGCTTCAACGGGTACCCTACGTTGGCCGCCACAGTCATATGCGGCCAGACCGCGTAATCCTGAAAGACCACGCCCAGCTCCCGCTCGTTGGGCGGTACGGAAACGCCTTCCGCTCCCCCGGCCACCAGCGTATCCCCGATGCGTATCTCGCCCGCATCCGGCGTTTCAAAGCCCGCGATCAACCGCAGCAGCACGGTTTTTCCGCACCCGGACGGCCCCAGGATGGTGAAGCATTCCCCGTGGTTCACCGTCAGCGAAAGGTCCCGCAGCACCTGTTGTTTGCCGAAGGCCTTATGTATGTTTTTCAGTTGAATCGTAGCCATGGTATACCTCTTCAGACAATGCGTCCGCGCACGAATTGAGGCGCCGGGGAGGATAGCTCCTCCCCGGCGGGACGGCCTGCGCCTCGCGGCCCGTTGCTAGACTTTTTTGCCGGCCATGATGTCGGTGAATTTTTTGATGATTGCTTCTTTCTGTGTCAGTATCCCCTTGTAATCAATGGGAATAGACCGTTTCATGGCTTCCGCGGGAGTGGGCATGGCGTACTTCGCGGGCACGGTCACATCGGTGCGCACGGGCAGGGTGCCTTCACCGGCGATAATGGTCTGCGCTTCCTTGGACAGCAGAAAGTCTTCGAATTTTTTCGCGGCGTCCAGGTTGGGAGTGCCTTTCACGATGGCCACGGGGCTGGGCACGACCAGCATTTCTTTAGGGTAGTCCATGACCATGGTTGCGCCCTTGGAAATCTTGTCGTTGGTGATGTAGTCAACAGCCAGGCTCGCCAGCAATTCGCCGGAAGCCGTATCGTCGATGACCTGGCCGGAGCCTTGCCCCATTTTCGCCTTGTTGGCCTGCAACTTGCGGATGTAGTCCCAGCCGAACTGTTTGGACAGCAGCGACACGCTCATATAGGCCGTGCCGGAAAGAGCCGGGTTGGCAATGCCGAAGGCCCCCCGGTATTCGGGTTTGGTCATGTCCTGCCACGATGTGGGGGCTTTTTTCACGAACCGGGTATTGTAGGCTATGCCCAGCGTGCCCAGCCGGGCCGCGGCGAAGCTGCCGTCAAAATCCGGGAACGGGTTCAGAACATTTTTGATTTCCGGCGAAACATACTTTTCAAGCATCCCGTCCTGCTTCATATTGTAAAAATCGGGAACTTCGCTGGTCCATATGACGTCGGCCAGTATTTTCCCGGCCTGCCGTTCAGTCGCGATTTTGGCCATCAGCTTGCCCGCCCCGGCCGATTGGTAGTCCATGTTCACTTCAGGGTGCTTTTTCACAAAAGCCTCCCGCAGTTTGCCGATGAGGGATTCTTTCATTGAGGTGTACACAATGAGGTTTTCCTGCGCTGCTGCCGCGTTAACCACGGTTCCAGCAACCAGAAAGAGCCCTAACAACAGGCTGATGATTTTGGTGCGCATATATGCACTCCTTTGATGTTATTGTAATAATGTTCACTGCAAAAGAACAAAATAAACAACTATCAAAGAACATAATCTTAATTTTTTATTTGTTAAGCAAAAAGTGAAATAAAAATTAAAAAATTGCGTATAAAAAAGTGTACAAGCAATCAGTTATGTGTTTAAAAATAGTTTATACATCGATTGTTGTGTTTGTTATCCCAAATAAATATAGATATATATCTAGTGGCAACGCGATGCATGCAGCTTGGTAACAAGCTCGAAAGAGGGCGGCATATGGGCGGCATAAAAAAAACCGAGTACAGATACAAATCTGTACTCGGTTGAATTTTCTGGTGGGCCCACGAGGATTCGAACCTCGGACCGGCCGGTTATGAGCCGGCGGCTCTGCCAACTGAGCTATAGGCCCGTAAGACGTGAATTGAGCGGCTTTTGTATGGTTCTTTGCCCGCCCTTGTCAAGGCAAAGTCGCGGACGGCCGGTAACGCCCGAATCAACGCGACATGGTGGTGAAAAGCCGCCGCGCTCCGGTCAGGCCGCATTTTTGATACGTGTTATAGGCCTGCGCAACGGCTTCGTGCATGCGCTGGGGTGTTTCTCCTTGTATCCAGGCATTCACCAGCGCGTGCAGGGTATACGCTTCCGGGCACATCAGGTTGGTGGTCAGAATCAGAGGGCGCGCTCCGGCCCGGTGCAGAGCCGCCGCGAAATCGCGGTCGCTGATGCAGGCGAACACGGCGGCGTCGCGGGTTCTGCCGTCGGCGTTCACCGGGGTCTGGTCCAGACTGAAGTCCATCAACCCGTTATGGCCTATGTAGATGATGAACGACGCGGCTCCCCCGGCGGGAACGGGGGAACCCTTGACGCTCAGTGCCAGTTTTTTCCGTCCGGCGGAATAGTCAAAAAAATCAACGATGGTTTCCTTGATGTACGCGCCATCGTACGCGTCGGCTATTAAAATCGTGTTCGTCGCGGTATGGCGAAAAACTATGCGTTCCAAAATGCCCGGCGCGGGGTTTTTTACGCTTTCCGATTCTTTCCAGTCAGTTTGCTTGCGCAGAAAGGTTTTGACGCCGTATCCCGCACCCCAATAGAGGTTTTTCAAGGTGTCCTGCCCGTTGCCCAAAGCCGGGGGCACCGGCACGATGCCCTGAGAGATGTTGTCGCACAGGGCCACCAGCACGTGCACCGTGCGGGGAGGCGTGTTTTCCGCCGCGGATGCGGGCAGGGCGCAGAACAGAAGAAAAAACATCACCATACGCGTGATGGCAGGCATTCCGGTTTCCTTGTTGGTCGTTTAGCGTTCTGCATGCATCACTTCTTTCCGCATGGCAAGCGCCGGGCCGTTCTTGACATGTGGAGCCTGATCAGCCAACGATATGCTTGAACAAAACACCACTGCCAGCACTGCCACCTCTACGAGGAGAAGCCATGAGCATAAAAGATCTGGTGACCAAAGCCCGCTCATACCGCCGCTTTCAAGAAGATAAACCCGTGGATGTAAATATTCTGATCGACCTGGTGGATGCGGCGCGCATTACGTCCTGCGCGGGCAACCAGCAGCTGATGCGCTATGCCGTTTCCGCCTCGCCCGAATGTAACGCGCGTCTTTTTCCGTTGGTGCGCTGGGCCGCGCAGTTGAAAGACTGGAAAGGCCCGCAAGAAGGCGAACGCCCGGCAGGTTACGTCGTGATCGGCGGTGATATGGCGAACAGCAAATTTCATCAGGCCGATATGGGCATCGCCGCGCAGACCATTCAACTGGGCCTTATGGAAAAAGGCATAGGTTGCTGCATGCTGGCGAATATCAACCCCAAAGCCATTCACGAAGTCGTCGGCTTTCCTGAGGATGTAACGGTTCTGCTGGTGCTGGCCGTGGGCTACCCGGCTGAAACCGTCATTCTGGATACGCTGCAAAAAGGGCAATCCACAAACTACTGGCGCGACGAAAAAGACGCGCACCATGTGCCGAAGCGCCCACTTGCGGATGTGCTGCTGGCGATCTTCAAATAGGTTTCGCTTATGCGAATGAAAAGGGTCCGCCGTACAGAGGCAGACCCTTTTCGTGTTTTACGGCCGCGTTGCCGGATCAATATTGCACGTAGACCACGTGGGTTTGCAGATACTCCATCAGGCCGTGCTTGCCGTCCGCACCGCCGATGCCGGACTTGCGCCAGCCCGCGTGGAACCCTTGCATGGCTTCAAAGTTTTCGCGGTTGACGTAGGTTTCACCAAATTTCAGGCGGCGCATGGCCCACATGGCCGTACTGACATTGCTTGTATAAATGGATGAGGTCAGGCCGTATTCGCAGTCATTGGCCAAAGCGACCGCTTCGTCAAAGTCGTTGAATGAAAGAACGGGCAGCACAGGGCCGAAAATTTCCTTTTGCACCACTTCCATTTTCTGGTTGCAGCCTCCCAGCACCGTGGGTTCGTAGAAATAGCCGCTTTTGGTTTTGGGTATAGAGCCGCCGCAAAGCACTTCGGCGCCGGCTTTTTTCGCCCGGTCCACCATGTCCGCAATTTTCTTCTGCTGGTCCGCGCTGACCTGGCAAGCCATGTCGGGGGCTTTGGCGGCAAAGGGGTCGCCATAGGTTACGGCTTTCATGGCTTTGACCAGTTTGGCCATGAATTTGCCTTCAATTTTTTTGTCGACATAGACGCGTTCGGCGCAGTTGCAGACCTGGCCGCTGAAAATGACGCGCGAAGCCACGATGCTTTTTACCGCCAGGTCCAGGTCCGCATCGGCGCAGACAATGGCAGGGGCTTTGCCGCCCAGTTCCAGTGATGTCTTGGCCACGTTTTTCGCCGTTCCCTCAATAACCCGCTGCCCGGCTTCCACGCTGCCGGTGAGGCTGACCATGCCGGTTATTTCACTGCGAACCAGGGCTTCGCCCAGGCTGGAGCCCGCTCCGGTAATGACGTTGAGTACGCCCTTGGGCAGGCCGGTGGTGGCGGCGATTTCAGCAAACGCCATGACCGTGGCCGGAGCTATGGAACTGGGTTTGACCACGATGGCGCTGCCGGTCAGCAGCGCGGGCGCCACCTTGCGGGCGGTGACGAAGAGGGGGAAGTTCCAGGGACAAATGCCCGCCACTACCCCGGCAGGCTTGCGGAAGAGAAAAATGCTTTCGTTGGGCCGGTCGCTTTGAATGATTTCACCTTCGAATATGCGCGCCCACCCCGCATAATACTCAAAATAGTCGGCGGTAAAATCCACTTCCACCTGAGCCAGGGGATGGATCTTGGCCTGTTCTTCCGTCAAAACTTTAGCCAGCTCTATACGATTCTTGCGGATGCCTTCAGCCAGTTTTTTCAAATATCCGGCTCTGTCGGCCGCGCTGCGAGCCGCCCAGGCATCTTGCGCCGCTGCCGCCGCTTCAAGCGCTTTCGCCGCATCGGCCGCGCCGCCGTTGGGTACTGTGGCAACAATTTTTTGCGTAAAGGGGTTTTCCACCTCTATGACATCTTTTGAGCGGGAAGTTTGCAGAGAGCCGTTAATGAACTGTTTGTACTCGCGCATGACAGCCTCCTTTTGACGTCTGTGCGGCATATGGGTATTGCTTAACAAAAATACATGAGCGCGCCTATGACCGCCGTTGAAAAAAAGAGGCACATCGTTGTCTTCGCGTTTATTTCCGCCCTCTGCCTGATCGGCGACTCCATGCTGTATATCGTGCTGCCGGTGCACTATCAGGAGGCGGGGCTTTCTTCGTTATGGGAAGTGGGCGTCATCCTGTCGGTCAACCGTATCGTCCGTTTGCCGCTCAACCCGTGCATCGGCTGGTTCTATGGCTTTGTCAGCGAGCGTTCCGGCATTCTCATCGCTGTGGTGCTGGCTACCGCGACGACTCTTTCTTACGGGTTTTTACCCAGCTTCGTTTTCTGGGTGCTGGCCCGCTGCCTTTGGGGCGTGGCCTGGACGCTTTTACGCCTGGGGTCGCTGTTCTGCATCTTGCGCCTTTCCACGCCCGAGAACAGGGGGCAGTACACGGGACTTTACAACGGCCTCTTCAGGCTGGGGAGCCTCGTGGGCATGTTTTTGGGCGGGCTGCTTGCCGATATGGCGGGAATAACGGTTACCGCCGTGGTTTTCAGTATCCTTACCGCATTATCGCTTCCGCTGGCTCTGCTGTATATTCCGAAGCAGAGGGAAGAACAGCGCGAAGAGTGCGTCGCCGGAAGCGGCATTGTAAGCAGCTTGTCTCTGGCGGCAAAAGATTCGAAAATCTTTTGGATCGTGGCCGCGGGCGGCCTGGTGGCGGTCGTTTTGCAAGGTTCCGTCGCTTCAACGCTTAGTCGACTGATCGCCGTTCACTGTGGAGAGTGGGTAGGAGTGTTCGGTCTTCTTGTCGGGGCATCCACCCTGGCCGGATTCTTTCAGGCTCTGCGCTGGGCATGGGAGCCGTGGCTGGCCCCGGCTGTCGGTAAAATATCCGACAAACCGGGCGGAAGACACAGGATGCTCTTGTATTCTTTTGCCTTGGGAGCGGGCATTTTTTCCCTGCTTGCCGCGCCGCTGCCTTTGATCGTATGGTTTATGTGTCTTTTAGGCATGCAATTGGTTGCGACATCGCTAACCACCGTGACCGATGCCGCCGCATCCGACGTCGCCGCCCAGGCCGGCGGGCGCTCGCTGCTGATGGGATATGCGCTGGTGGTGGATGTGGGCGCTGCCTTCGGCCCGTTGGCCGCCTACAGCATAAACGCTTTTTTCGGCATCAACGCCGTGTACCTGTTCTGCGCGGTTTTGTTCGGCGTCTTGTTTTTCAAATGGCGGCCATATGCCGCCGGAGCAGCTTCTTTGTCAAAGGAATGAATCTATGCGGCCATATATACTGTGCCTTCTGGCCCTGGCGGTGCTGGTTGTTTCAGGATGCGGCGAGCACGAGCGCAACGACACGGGCGTGTATGACCATGTGTTCAGCAAGAACGGCATAACCTTTTCAGAGCCGTACCTGTCCATTCGGGGCGACAAGGAAAAGGACATGAGTTTCGTGATCTGGGTGAATTTCACGTCATCCAGTTCCCGCTGCCTGGGCGGCTTTATACGTGACGGGCGCGACAGCTGGTCATATTATCCCGGCGGCAACGAAGGCGCCAAAAAGCCGGGCGTCATAAAGCGAATGTTTGCGGTTTTACCCGGCAAAAATTCTTATTCCATCGATATTCCCATCGCGGTTCGAGACGCCAGAGAATGCACTTGGACGCTGCAAGAAATACAGATGCAGGTTACGGGTTCCTTTATCGGCAACAGAACCGACGACCTTGCCTCTTTCGTGCTGGTGGAAGAGGCGGATTACGCGCTTTTTGAACCCCGCTACGACATCTACTGCCAGAAACAACAAGGAAGATTTAGCCAGTTTGACTGCCGCCACAAAAGCCAGAACGGAAAAAACGTCATCGTTTCCGCGAACAGCGTGCGCACCGGCGTGAACACGACGATTAACGTGAAAGCCAGCCCGGATGTGCGTACCGTTCCCTGAGACCCGCCTGTTGCCTGCCTGAATTGGGCGCGCCAGCGCTACCCGGCCAGCGCCTGCTCCAGATCGGCCAGAATATCCCGTATATGCTCGATGCCGACAGACAAGCGCACGGTATTGGGCTTGATGTTCTGCTCCGCAAGTTCCTTATCGCTCAGTTGCGCATGCGTCGTGCTGGCCGGATGAATGACCAGCGATTTGGCATCCGCCACGTTGGCCAGCAGCGAGAACAAGCGCAGCCGGTCAATGAAGCGCCGCGCCGCATCCAGGCCGCCTTTGACCTCAAAGGTGAAGATGGAACCGGCGCCATTGGGAAAATATTTCGCGTACAAGGCATGCCCCGGATCATCGGTCATGGATGGATGATGCACTTTTTCCACGCCGGGATGTTTCGCAAGATAGCCCACCACGGCAAGTGCGTTGGCAATGTGCCGCTCCACGCGCAATGAGAGCGTCTCCAACCCTTGCAGCAGTAAAAACGCGTTAAATGGAGAGATTGCGGCGCCGGTGTCGCGCAGCAACACGGCGCGCATCCTGAGCGCAAAAGCCGCCGCACCGGCCGCTTTGCTGAAAGAAAGGCCGTGATAGCCGGGGTCTGGTTCCGTAATGGAAGGGAATTTTCCACTGCCTTCCCAGTCGAATTTGCCGCCGTCGATCACCACGCCGCCCAGCGACGTGCCGTGTCCGCCGATGAACTTGGTGGCGGAATGCACGACGATATCAGCCCCATACTCAAGGGGCCGCAACACGCAGGGCGGGGTGAAGGTGCTGTCCGCAACCAGCGGGATTTTATACGCGTGCGCCAGCGCGGCGAGCTTTTCTATATCTACAAGAGTGGAATGCGGGTTGCCCAGAGGTTCGATAAAAATCGCCTTGGTATTAGGCCGCAAGGCGCTGGCGAACGCGTCCGGGGCATACGGGTCGACGAAGGAAGTCGTGATGCCGTATTGCGGCAAGGTGTGCGCCAGCAGGTTATAGGTGCCGCCGTAAATCGTTTTCGCGGAAACGATATGGTCGCCGGCGCGGGCAAGATTGAGAAAAGTATAGCTCAGCGCCGCCGCCCCGGAAGCCACGGCCAGGGCCGCCACGCCTCCTTCCAGCGACGCCATGCGTTTTTCAAAAATGTCTTGCGTCGGGTTGGTCAGGCGGCCGTAAATATTGCCCGCGTCGGTCAAGTTGAAGCGCGCGGCGGCATGCTCGAAATTTCGAAAGACATAGGACGTCGTCTGATACACGGGCACGGCGCGCGCGTCCGTGGCCGGGTCTGGCTGTTCCTGCCCTGCGTGCAGCTGCCTCGTTTCAAACGCCCATGACTCATTGTTGATTGTGCCGGCCATACTTGCTCCTTGTCGTTGCGGGGAACTCAGCCTGAGTCGATATATAAATTTGAGTATTTTAGTCAAGTTTCTTGGTAAAAAAATAATCGAGCCGTTTAGTACGGCATCAGGCCCGTTTGCCGCCCGCGAACAGTTTCAGAGAAAGAACGTTCACGGCGATGGCGGCGGCAATGGCGCAAAGATAGACGAGCAAAAGATTGAGGTGGGCGATGGTCATTAGTACGGTGAAAAAGAAGGCGGCAAAAGAATACGAGCCCGCAATGACCCCGCGCGCGAACTGATGCGCGGCTGCCGGGCCGTAAAGCGCATGAGAAAAGACCGACATGACGCAGATGAAAACGGGGAAAGCGGAAAGCAGGCCGCTGAGAACGGGGCCCAGCACGCTTGAGACAGTGGTGATGGTCAGCACTATGGTCGTGGCCGCAGCCATGCGGAAAGGCAAATCCCAACGGGGCGCGGCAACCAGGGGTGCGCCCCGTTGGCTGGGCCCGATGCAACGTAAAGAAAGCGCCACAGCCGCTACGACCAACAGCGTTGATATGACCGCGGAAAAATGCACGCGCGACAGGTAGGCCACCAGCGAAAGGTACCCGGCAAGCGCAAAAGCCGCCGACAAAAACCAGCCGGAACGTTTGGCGCAAAACGCGTACACAAGACAAAAAGTCAGTACCGCGAGGGTGCCCAAGAGAACGCTGTTAGCGGCCACAGCGGCGAATTCCCGCCCTTGTTCCAAAGCCAGAAAGACGGAAACCGGGCCGGAGGTCAGCGGCAGGCCGACGATGATGCCCCCCACCACAGGGCCCCAGCGCCGGGCGACCAACGTCGCCATGGCGATAAGCAGGGGGGTGAGAATAAGTTTCAACGCGAACAGCATGAGCCGCCTCACAGCATTATTGTCAATGCTGTATACCTAAAAAACGGAGAAAGAAAGGCCGGGGAACCTCAGGGTCCGGCCGTTTTCGCGCCTGTGAAACGGCGGCGCAAGTGAAAGAAAAATCTGACGACTACCCCCACAAGAACGGCGGAAATCAGCGTGCCTTCACGCACGCCCTGCAACTTGCCAAAGAGGGTCAAAGAGAGGATCGCCGCGAGCAGAACAAGCGTGGTATCAAAAATGGTTTTAATTACGCCGAAATCCCTGTGGAACAGCGTCGCAAGAGCCAGAACGGCGCCTTCACCGGCCATAACCACCACATCGGCGCACACTTCGACGAATACGCCGAACGCCAGCACAAGAATACCTAAAGCAAGGTAGAGCAAGCTGTATACATAGGTCATCTGGTCCGGCAGCGGCGTGAGGCGCATCCAGAAATCGATGAAAAAGCCGAAGGCCAGCGCGGCGGGAATCTGCAAATACTGCGTGGGGGGAAATTTTTTTCGTAAAATTGCGAGTTGCAGCCCCACAAGGCAGAGATTCATCAGGCCGGTAAAAAAGCCCATCGAGGACATAAAGCCCAGGCTGGCCACATACGGCAAGGCGGAAATGGGGGTCGTGCCGAGGTCTGCCAGCGTTGTGAGCGCAATGCCCAAAGCCATGCACGCGACGCCGAAAAAGAAGGCAAGGTAACGGAAAAAGTAATTCAGAATAGTGCGTTTCATGATGCGGGCGTTTTGGTTAATCCGCAGAGCGTATACCCAAACCGGATGAAAAACCAGAACGGTTTCATGACGACTTTGCATATATGCGACCCCGCCATTCAGGTAGAATAACGGGGCCGGTTACGACAAAACTGCTGCTTTCACGCGTCGCAGTTTACTTATGCAGATAGCCGCAGGCGAGGCGCACCAGAAACTCCGTGGCGGGCGCCATATCCGAGCATGAAAATCATGACGAAAGCCCCGATCATCTCCTTATACGGTGAAAAAAATGGGAACTATGCGCAAAAGGCCGGTTACATTTCCGCGATAGCGTTAATTTCCACCAAAATACCCCGCAACGAGCAACTGACGGTGGTGCGGGTGGGGAAGGGAGCTTTGAAATAGCGTTTATAAATTTCGTTGAATTCCGCGAAATGGCCAATGTCGGCCAGGTACACGGTCACCTGTGTCACATCATCCATGCCCGCCCCGGCCGCTTCCAGCACGTGGCGCACGTTTTCCAGGCACTGCACGGCTTGATCCGCAAGGCTTTCAGGAATGGTGTTGGTGGCGGCGTTGACGGGCCGCTGCCCTGAAACATAGACGCGGGACCCTACCTTGATTCCCTGGGAATAGGGCCCACCCGGCAGAGGGGCTTTGGGAGTGCGGATTTCTTCTTTCATAAAGACTCCTTGATATTGGATACGGATATTGCAGCAAATACGCGGGCCTGACTGCCCACAACCGAATCGTGCGGACGGCGCCGGAAAATGCGTATTTTTTGACTTAATATAAAAATTTAGACGTTTTGTAAATGCAGGTAAAACTGCTTGCAGCGTAAGAAATAAAAAGGCTCGCTGCCAGGCGTCAGCGAGCCTTTTAGACAGTTTTTACCTTTGGGGTGGTCACAGAAGGCGCAAAAGCGCAGGGGGCAGCCGAGAGATACTTTTCCAGCCTGTTCAACAGCGTATTTTGATCCGGGTCGCCGGGAACCGCGCCCAGCGCTACGTTGGGTTTTGTCTTGCCGTGGTAATCGCTGCCGATGCTGGGCATCAAGCCGTATCTGGCGGCAATGCCGGCATAGAACCCGGCGTCTTCAGGCGAATGATAGCTGCAGTGGGTCTCAATTCCTTTCACGCCGCATGCGGCCATATATCCGATCAGACCTGCATCGCGTTTTACCGTGATGGCAGGGTGCGCTAAGACGCTGAACCCGCCCGCGCCGCGAATGAGTTCGTTCGCCTCTTCAAAACTGATAAGGTTCATGGGGCAGTATGCGGGCTTGCCAGGGCCGAAGTAATCCCAGTAAAAATTCACGAACGGGCTGTCGCTGCGTAAACCGCCGGGCAGGTACGGCCGGGCCAGGGGATTGCTCCGGTTTCTGGGGTCCGCCAGAAAGGTTTCCGCTATCATTTCCACCGTGATCACGCCCACAAGGGAGCCGGCGGCAAGCGCTTTGACTTTCTCTTCATCGAACGCCATGCCCAACTCTTTAATTTTACGCATGCGCACGACGCCGATTTCCTGTTCCTGACGGGTGAAGTCCTCTTCGATTTTGCCCACAGCCTCTTCAAGGCCTGAAAAGCAGTATCCAAGCAGGTGGATGGGCGTGCCTTTGCAGTCACAATCCAGCTCAAGACCCGGCAGGACTTTCAAGCCAAGTTCGCTGCCCGTGCGAACCGCTTCGGCAACGCCTTTGACCGAGTTGTGGTCTGTGAGGGATACGACGCTCAACCCGGCGGCGCTGCATTGGGTTATCAATTCAGAAGGAGAAAACTCTCCGTCCGAACTGAAGCGGGAATGCATATGCAGATCTATGGCCAGGTGATTCACGGTATTGCTATTTACTATTTTTTCAAAACAATAATGGATATTCCACCAAATTTTTTAAGAAAAGGGAAAATTTTGAACAAATAATAATCAAGCTTGGGTAACAAGAGTAGCGTGTTGCCCTTAGTAAACTTGCGCATAAAGCAATTCAAACGAGTAAACAAGAAAAAACGTTCTTCCATGACGTCTGAAAACCGAGAAGACTTTATTAACGCCAGGTCTTCTCTTGTCAGCTTTCTTTCATCTTCTGTTATATGGCGTTCAATGGAGGGTTTTCGTGGAAACAGCCACAGGCCAAACTTTGATTCTCTCAATCTATCGAAGACAGGAACCTTGACTGGATCATGAAAAATTACGATTCCACCATGTTTAACCATATTATAACATTTTAATAGGGCAGTTTCAATTTCAACATGATGTAATATATCAATGCCAACTATAATTGAAAAATAGTTATCTGGAAAATTTATTTCACATTCTGTATTAACATAAAAATGTGTTCTGTCATGGAGATTGTATTTTTCTGATAATTTTTTCGCATTTTTAATATTCTTGCTCGATATATCAAAACCAAAGACTTCATATCCCATCTTTGCCAAAATTACAGAAAAATATCCATCACCGCAGCCAAAATCTAAAACCTTCTGATCACACGCGGTACAATTTTTCTTTATTAACTCAAAGATTCTCCAGTATGAATTCCATGGCCTATTATACTTATGGTGTATTATATCAAAACTTACCCTGTCATGCGCTTTATTGTCTGCGTATGTATCATAAAATTGGAGTTCTCTTCTTTGGCGATCAGATATCTTCATGGATATCTCTCCAATTTAGTGGACAAATTGAAATTGTTATAAAAAAATATGTAGTTACATCAACGCCATCTTTACCCTGATTTATTATCAGGAGTTGGCTAGCCTACGCAAGCATCTCGGCGGTCATTTGAGAAAGATAAAAGCATAGAAAACGGGTTATGATGCTTGCATCATAACCCGTTAAAATCCTGGTGGAGGTGAGGAGGATTGAACTCCTGGCCTCCGCATTGCGAACGCGGCGCTCTCCCAGCTGAGCTACACCCCCAGAGCCGCGGTATATAGCGCTCTTTCCCGTGGCTGGCAAGAGAAAATCGGAAAAAAAATTGATGGTCAGGAAAAAATTTCCGCCAGCAGGGCCGTTATGCGCTGGTCATATGTGTGGTGCGCCAGGATATGTTCGCGCCATCCTTTGGCCAGGGCGGCCTTTTCTTCCGGGTTTTCTGTAAAACGGCGCAGCAGGCCGCCGATTGCTTCCGGCGTTTCGAACGTAACGGGTTTTGCCAGCTCTTCGGGGAAAAGCGCAAGGCCGAGCGTTGCGTCGGTCAGACAAAAGCCCCCGGCGGCCCAAACGTCAAAATGCCGCTGATTCAGGCCCTGCGGCAGCAGGAAACTCATCATGTTCAAAGAAAAGGGAGCGCTCGCATAGACGCCCGCCAATTGCGCATAATAATCCAAAGGAGGGCGGATTTCCGGCGCGCTGCCTGTACTGTCGGCCGGAAACTGTGTTGCCCAGCCGCTGTCGCCGTAAACGGTCAGGCCTATGGATGCGGCTTCGCGTAGACAAGCGGAGCGCCAGGCAAGAGAAGACTCCTCCGCCCCCAAAGAAGCCCTGCGTGCGGCGCTTCCCGGCCATAAAGGCGTGGCGGATGTTTGCAACTTCAGCTTTTCCAGCCACCAGAAAAAGTCGGGCCGCTGTCCGCCGCGCAGGCAGGATAGGGCTTCTTGCAGCATGTCGCCCGGCACGCTCTGCCCGACAAAAAAGCGCTCCTTGTCAGGGAAGGCGGAGCGGCCAACAAACACAAGAGGACTGGAACCAAAATGGGCTTTGCGGGGAAAAAAAATGGTCGGGTCCGTGGCCAGGGGCAGGAAGGAAACGCTATGTGCCCCATGCGTCTTGAGTCCGGGGATAAAGGAAGGATCGGTCACGAACAGATGAACTTTTTTCCAAAAATCCACACGCAACCCGGAAAGCAGATTCCAGGGGTTGTCCACGACCCACACGGCCACAGGCACGCCGGCTGAATTCAGGCGATCGAACGCTTCGCCGTGTTTGTCCAGCCCGTGAAAATTGACGCTGAAAAACAAGGAGGGATGTTCTTCAAGGTTAGAGCGTTGCGGCGACAAGGCGAACAGCCGGGCCAGAGCCTGGGGCGCAAGTTCCGCTTCCGGCCGCGCGGCAACGCGCCAGCCGTTCCTGGCGAAAGCGGCCAGGGCTTCACCGGCCACCAGGCGGCGTTCGGCTTCAGCGGTAAGGAGCAGCATGCGGCTTCCTTGTTGTCGTCCTGCCGGTTTTTCCGGTTCCTGTATAAGGATTGGCGGTAGCGCCGTTTTGGTATATACAGTCGCCAGTCATGAAGAAATACCGGGATTATTATTTTTTAAAGGCCAAGCAGGAAAACTATCCTGCCCGGTCCGTTTACAAATTACAGGAAATCGCCAAACGATTCCCCATTTTCAAGCCCGGCATGCGGGTTCTGGACCTGGGCGCCGCGCCTGGTTCCTGGTGCCTGGGGGCGGCGCAGATGGTCGGCCCTAACGGCAGCATTCTGGGGGCGGACATCCAGAGCACGGATACCGGCTTTCCCGCCAACGTAACCTTTATGCGCGAAGATGTCTTTAATCGCAGCCCGGCCTTTGAGGCGGAGCTGGCCGCGCGCGCGCCTTTTCATGTGGTTATGTCCGACATGGCCCCCTTTACCACCGGGCACCGCGGCACAGACCAGGCTCGTTCGGCCGCGCTGTGCGAAGAGGCCCTTGCCGTTGCCCTGCAATACCTGATAAAGGGCGGCAGTTTTGTGGTCAAGGTTTTCATGGGGCCGGACGTGCAGGCTATGGCCAAGGCCATGCGCGAGCATTTTGCCACGGTCAAAGCCTTTAAGCCCAAAAGCTCCCGGTCGGAAAGCATCGAAACTTTTTATATCGGCCTCGGCTTCAAGGGACTGCCCCCCCATGATCCAGGAGGGCGCGCGGCTGCGGACGATGCTTGATGCGGCAAAGCGTGACAATCCGACAGTTTTTTATTTGTAAAGGATCAGATCATGTCCGGACATAGTAAGTGGAAAACAACCAAATACCGTAAGGGCGCCCAGGATGTGAAACGCGGCAAGGCGTTCACCAAGGCGGCTAAAGAAATAATCATCGCGGCTAAGGGCGGTGGCGATCCCGCCTATAACGCCCGTTTGCGTTCGGCCATCGCGGCGGCCAAAGCCGTGAACCTGCCCAAAGACAAAATCGACTCGGCCATTCGTAAAGGCACGGGCGAAGAAGCGGGCGGCGATTTCACCGAGGTGATGTACGAAGGCTATGGCCCGAACGGCATCGCCATTCTGGTCGAAGCCGCGACGGATAACAGAAACCGCACGGTGGCCGAAATACGCCATATTTTTCTCAAGGGCGGCGGGTCCATGGGCGAATCGGGCTGCGTGGCCTGGATGTTCGACAAAAAGGGCGTGTTCGTTTTTGATCACGCGAAATATACCGAAGACCAGCTCATGGAAGTGGGGCTGGAAGCGGGCGCCGACGATATCGTGGATGAAGGCGATACCTGGGAAGTGCACACGGCCGTCGCCGATTTCGACACCGTGCGTCAGGCCTTTGAAGACGCCGGACTGGAAGCGCAGGAAGCGAGCCTGTCCATGATACCCCAGAACACCATCGCCGTGGACGCCGATGCGGCCAGAAAGCTGATGACCCTGGTGGAAAACCTGGAAGACAACGACGACGTGCAGAACGTGTACGCCAACTTTGACGTCAGCGACGAAATCATGGCGCAACTGGACGCGGGATGACGGCAGCCCCGGCGGGAACGGCCATTACCGTTCTGGGCATAGACCCCGGCTCACAATGTTTGGGCTGGGGGGTTGTGCGCGAAATTTCCGGGGTGGCCACCCTGGTGGACTGCGGCACCATCAGACCCAAAGCGGAAGAGTTCGAGCAGCGGCTGGGCCAGATTTTTCATGGCCTGGCCGCGCTCATCGCCCGGCTTGCCCCTGACGAGGCCGCCGTTGAAAACGTGTTTGTGCAAAAGAATGTGCTTTCAGCCCTGAAACTGGGGCAGGCAAGGGGGGCGGCCATTGCCGCCTGCGCCGCGGCCGGACTGCCGGTGACCGGCTATGAGCCCACTGTGATAAAAAAGAGCCTTGTGGGCACGGGGCAAGCGGATAAAAGCCAGGTCAGCTTCATGGCCGGCCGCATTTTGGGCGTGAAACCGGATTGGGCGGTAGATGCGGGCGACGCCCTGGGCTGCGCCCTCTGCCACCTGAATATGCGCCGTTTGCGCCGTCTGGTGAAATAATACCGTTTGTGATAGAGGGTGCCAATGATCGCATATGTGGAAGGACGCCTCGCGGAAATCATGGATGACGCTTGCCTGCTGGTTACCGGCGGCGGCGTGGGCTATGAAATCCATATGCCGGGGCATTTTCTCTCTCGCTTGCCGGGGCGGGGCGAAACGCTGTTTTGCTACACCTGCACCGTGGTGCGCGAAGACGCCCTTGAGCTGTACGGCTTCCCCACTTGGGATGAGCGGCAGACGTTCATCGTGCTGACCTCCATTACCCGTGTGGGCGCGAAAACCGCTCTGGCCATTCTGAGCGTGTTCCGGCCGGACGATTTGCGCGCACTGGTGGCGGCTGAAGACGTGCTGGCCCTGACCCGCGTGTCCGGCATCGGCAAAAAGACCGCACAGCAGCTCTTTCTAGAATTAAAGTACAAGTTGAAAATCGACGGCGTGGCCGCGTTGCCCGCAGCCGACCTGGGCAAGGCCGGTTCCGCTTCCCGCGACGCGGTGGCGGGCCTGGTAAACCTGGGCTATAGCGAAGAAGAGGCGGTCCGGGTGGTCAAAGGCATTATGGCCGAGCAGCCTGACCTTGACGTGAGCGGCCTGTTGCGGGCCGCGCTGAAAATCCTGGGCAAAGGCCGCGCATGAGTTCCAACGATCCTTTTGGCCCCATGCCGCCGGGAAAGGGCCTACGGCCCGACCGGTCCGGCGGTTTCACCGAAGAGAGCGCCTCGCAACGTTCTACCGGGAATAGCCCGGCCGACAGGCGGGATGCGGAAGGTCTTTCCTGCTCCGGTGGTTCCATGGAAGACTCCGTCAGGCCGCGCAGCCTGAATGATTTCATCGGGCATGACGATCTGCGGGCCAATTTGCGCGTCTATCTGCAAGCGGCCAAAGAGCGCGGGCAGGCACTGGACCATACGTTGTTCTTCGGCAACCCCGGCTTGGGCAAGACCACGTTGGCCCAGATCATGGCCGCGGAACTGGGCGTGAATATGGTTTCAACCTCGGGCCCGGTGCTTGAGCGCACCGGCGATCTTGCAGCCATTCTGACCAACTTGCAACGCCACGACAGTTTGTTCGTCGACGAGATACACCGCCTGCCCATCGCGGTGGAAGAAGTGCTGTACCCGGCGCTGGAAGATTTCAAGCTGGACCTGGTGATCGGGCAGGGGCCCGGCGCGCGCACAGTCAAAATAGATCTGGAGCCTTTCACCCTGGTGGGCGCCACGACCCGCTTTGGTCTGCTTTCTTCCCCCCTGCGGGACCGCTTCGGCGTGACCTTGCGGCTGGAATTCTATTCACCGGAAGAACTGGCGCGCATAGTGACTCGTACCGCGCGGATTCTGGGGGTGGCCATCACGCCCGAAGGCGCGCTGGAAATCGGCCGCCGCTCACGCGGCACGCCGCGCATAGCCAACCGCCTGCTGCGGCGGGTCCGGGACTTTTGTATGGTGCACGGGCATGACTGCGTCAACGCGGGGCAGGCCGATCACGCCCTGGCCCGCATGGATGTTGACGACGCCGGCCTGGACCAGTTGGACCGCAAGCTGCTCTCTGTCATCATAGAGCATTACAGCGGCGGGCCTGTCGGCCTGAAAACCCTGGCTGTCGCCTGCTCTGAAGACGTCAGGACCATTGAAGAGATTTATGAACCCTACCTTATACAGTGCGGTTTTCTCAAACGCACCCAGCAGGGCCGGGTGGCAACGGCAAAAGCTTACAGACACATGAATATGCTCGGATAAGGACAAGACATGCCCCAAGCTGATTTGCGCGTTGAGCTGCTTGCGCATACGCCCGACCCTCTGGCTCTGATTTATGCGGCTTTTCGCCAGTGCTACCATGCCGGGTTCGTGGCCGATATGTGGCCCAGGTTGTGCAGCGGCGAGATCTCTCGCGAAAAACAGACGGAGTTCGTAGAATCCGTTATGGAATCGGGCCATGTCAGCCCCATAGAGCACGTCAGCTTTACCTTTGCCGTTTCCGGGGTGTCGCGCGCCCTGACCCATCAGCTGGTGCGGCATCGAATCGCCTCCTATTCCCAGCAGAGTCAACGTTATGTTGACGGGAGCGACTTTGAGCACGTTATTCCTCCGGCCGTTGCGACAAATGTGGCGGCCAAAGAGCGCTTTTTGGCCTGCATGGCTGAAATCGGCAGCGCGTATGCCGACATCAAGGCGCTTTTGGAAAAAGATGGCCGCACCGGCAGCAGGGCCAACGAAGACGCCCGCTTTGTTTTGCCCCAGGCAGCCGCCAGCCGCATCGTACTGACCATGAACTGCCGCAGCCTGCTGAACTTTTTCGAGCACCGCTGCTGCACGCGCGCCCAGTGGGAAATACGGGCGCTGGCCGACCGCATGCTGAAGCTTTGCGCCGACGCCTTACCTGCGGTGTTCCGCCATGCCGGGGCCAGGTGCGAACGGTTGTGTTATTGCCCTGAAGGTGAAAAATTTACCTGCGGTCGCTTTCCGTTAGCAAAAAACTAGGAATTTTTCCCTGATCTTTTCCGCAAAACCGGCTGCCCACGCAACCGGTTTTTTTGTTGCCGCCCGGGGCAGTGTCGCGTTTTACAAAGTGAAAGCGGCACCCTCAGGCCATTGCGCGAGTTTTTTATACCGATTTGTATCTTTGACGGAAAGGTTACATTTTTATAACGGGAAATTAACCGAATAGAGAATTTGGGTGATTTTCTGCAAAAAATGAAGATATTTTTGTTTTTGAATGTTCATATAATTTTTACGAGACCGTGCAGAAAAGACTTGCTTTTGGCGAAGCCTAGACCAAGCAATAGTTTATGGAGTCCTTGAACTTCTTCGTTTTTTGAGATTATATAGTTATTACAGAGTATTAAAATAATCGGTCTTTGTGTATATAACCAGCTTGCCGCCAGGAGCAAGAACAGGATTCAGCCCTTGAGGCGTTCGCCCCCTCTCTATAGAACTACCCCCATGAACTCGGCATGGTCTCATATTTCTTCTCTTCTGCAGCAGCGCCTGGACCCTGGCCACTATAAGGTCTGGGTCGCTCCTCTTGCGGGGCGGCGCGCGGAGGGCGAATATGTCGTCCATGCCCTGAACGAGTTTGTGGCCGGTTTTATCCGCTCACGGCTGTTTACCGCCATTCAGGACGCTGTAACCGAAACGCTCGGCGAGCAGCTGCCCGTGCGCATCACCACGGAAGCTTTCCCCGGGCAGCGCCCCGGCCAGGCGGCTGCGATCGGCGAGCCCAGGCCGCAGGAGTCTTGTCCCGCGCCCAAGCCGGAACTCATTACGCGGAACGAAGCGGAGGACTTACCCGTGCCGCTGGTGGCCAGCAGCCGCGCCCCGGAGACCTTGTATCCACCGGTTCCGTTGGCGGTCAGCCCGGCCCAGGCAGGGCAACACGCTTTGCCTTTGTACTATGCCGAGCAGCCTTCCCGCCTGACGGCCCGTTCCTGGCGCCACTCCTTTGACGATTTTGTTGTCGGTCCCTCCAATGAAATGGCTTTCGCCGCGTCACGCGGCATGTGCCGTGAAAGCAAGTGGGCCGATATTCTGTTTTTAAGTTCCGCGCCGGGCCTGGGCAAAACGCACCTGATGCAGGCGGCGGGGCAACAACTTTGCAGGGCCTGCAACCGCCGTGTGCCCAGAGTGGAATATCTGACCGCCGAAGAATTTACCAGCCGCCTGGTCGTGGCGTTCAAAACCAACGACACGGACCGGTTCAAAGCCAGATACCGCGACGTGGACGTGCTGCTGCTTGAAGATGTGCATTTTTTGCAAGGCAAAGAGAAGATGCAGGACGAGCTGCTGTCCACGCTGAAGACGCTGCAAGACAAAGGCAGCAAGATCATTTTCTCCAGCTCTTTCATGCCCCGCGACATGCGCGGCATGTCCGAATCGCTGCTTTCACGCTTGGGGTCCGGCTTTCTGGCCACCATTGAGAAACCCGGCCGTGAGACCCGCAAACGTATTTTTCAAGAAAAGGCCAAGTTCCATCAAGTCTTGCTGCCCGACGAAATTTCCGATTTTCTGGCTGAAAGCATTGAAAGCGACGTGCGTCAGATCGAGAGCTGCTTGCAGAACCTTGCGCTGAAAGCCAAAATTCTTAAAACCGGCATCACCATGCAGATGGCATGGGAAGCTGTGCAGCAATATGCCTCTTGCGAAAAAAAGCTTGATCTTGAAAGAATAGTAAAATATGTATGCCAAGGATACGGTATTTCGCTGGATCAAATGAACTCGAAAAGCCGTAAACAGGACTTGGTCGTGGCCAGAAACACCGTGTTTTATCTGGCGCGTAAGCACACCAGCCTGTCTTTGCAGGAAATAGGCAACCGCTTTAATAGGAGCCACTCCACCGTGATCAAAGGTATAACCACGTTGGAACGTGAAATATCACGTGAATCTTCGCTCGGTAGGCAAATGGCCGGCGCCATTGCCATCATCGAACGGACCGGAGGCATTATTAGCCCCTCGTAGTAACGGGGGAGCGGCTTGCGTACGAAACGTAACCACAGTGTTGAGGACACGGCTTTCCCCCAGAGGAGAGCCGTGTTTTTTTTACTCATGAAGGAAGGACACCATGACTCAGGAACATACGCCCCGGCACAAAGAAATTGCCCCCCGGCTGCTGGCCCTGCGCGAAGGCGTCGGCTATTCGCAGGTTGAACTGGCGGAAAAAATCAACGCTTCGCCGGAACTGGTGGCGACATACGAAGAAGGCAACACGGAGATTCCCGTCAGCTACCTTATGGATGTGGCCCACGTTTGCGGCGTGGGGCTGACGGAGTTGCTCTCCGGCGAGCAAGCCCACTTGCATTCGTACAGCATCGTGCGCAAAGGGGAAGGGCTCTCGGTTTCACGTAGAAAAGACTATGATTATCGCAACCTTGCTTCCCGTTTCACCGGGCGGTTGATGGAGCCGTTTCTGGTGCGCGTGCCGCCGAAAAAGCGGGAGGAAGTCAGCCTGATTGCCCATAAGGGGCAAGAATTCTCATATATGCTGGAAGGACGGCTGGAGATACACCTGAACGAGGAGATTACGGTGCTGGAGCCGGGCGATTGCATCTATTTCAGCTCGCATATCCCGCACGGGCTGCGCGGGCTTGATGACAAAGAAGCGGTGTTCGTCAGCGTGATTATTTAGGGAGTCGCGTTTTATCCGCGCGACTCCCCGAACAATCGGCAAGGGCGACAACGGAAAGAATACCGCTTTTTGTAAGGATACTTGTATGAACAAGCTCAGAGCAACCAGTTACGAAGACTTCTGCCGGCGCTTTTTTCTCGACGTGCCGCAAAAGTATAATTTCGCTTTCGACGTTTTGGATAAAATGGCTGAAGAAACACCCGACAAGCTGTGCATTCGCCATATCGACGATAACTTTACGCGCAGGGACCAGACCTTTCGCGAAGTGGCCGACGCCTCCAGCCGGGTCGCCGCGGCATTGGCCGCCCAGGGCATAGGCAAGGGCGACCGGGTCATGTTGATTCTCTACCGCCGCCTTGAGTGGTGGCATGTGCTGCTGGGGCTGCATAAACTGGGCGCCGTAGCCATCCCCGCGCCCGCGCAATTGACGGTCAAGGATATCGTCTTTCGTTGCAACAAAGCGAAAAACAAAGCCGTGATCTGCGATTTCACCCTGTCAGACAGAGTGGAAGCGGCCCGGCCGGAGTGCCCGGACCTGAAACTGTGTGTGCAGGTAGGCTCGCCCCACTTGCCGTCCGCGGACGCATGGATGGATTACGACCGTCTGCTGCAAGACGTCCCCCCCGTGTTCCCCCGGCCCGAAGACCCGGCGCTGCTGGCCTGCGGCAAAGACCCCATGCTGATCTTTTTTTCTTCTGGCACAACGGGCATGCCCAAAATGGTGATGCACAGCCATCAATACCCCCTGGCGCATCTCTTTACCGGCATGTACTGGCACGACCTGGAAGAAACGGACGTGCACCTGACCGTCGCGGACACGGGCTGGGGCAAAGCCGTATGGGGCAAGTCTTATGGTCAGTGGATGGCGGGGGCAGCTGTTTTCGTCTATGATTACCGGGGAAAATTCGAGCCCGCGACCTTGCTCAAAGTCATTGCGGAGCATGGGGTCACCACCTTTTGTGCGCCGCCCACTGTGTACCGGTTTCTGGTGCGTGAGAACCTTGCGGCCCATGATCTTTCACGCCTGCGTCACTGCACCACGGCCGGAGAATTGCTTAACGAAAGCGTGTTTCATGCCTGGAAGGCGGCCACCGGCCTGAATATTTACGAAGGCTTCGGCCAGACCGAAACCACGCTGCAGGTGGCAACCTTGCCCTGCATGACGCCAAAACCGGGGTCCATAGGCAAGCCTGTGCCCGGCTGGGACGTGCGGGTCATTAACGAAGAAGGTGAAGTCTGTCCCACAGGGGAAGAGGGCGAATTGTGCATCCGGGTTGCCGAATCGCACCATTGCGGCCTGTTCTCCGGGTATCTTGACGACCCCGAACTGACGGAAAAAGCCCTGCACGGCGGTTGGTACCATACCGGTGACAAGGCCTGGGTGGATGAAGACGGGTATTATTGGTTTCTGGGCCGCGTGGATGACTTGATCAAAACATCCGGCTACCGGGTCGGGCCTTTTGAAGTGGAAAGCGCTCT
This sequence comes from Desulfovibrionaceae bacterium, assembly GCA_031551515.1. Taxonomy (GTDB): domain Bacteria; phylum Desulfobacterota; class Desulfovibrionia; order Desulfovibrionales; family Desulfovibrionaceae; genus FLUQ01. Next base: position 32,436 of record JAVBNL010000036.1, on the reverse strand, counting down.
CGTTTCGCACGACGCGGTGATCGAAGCCGCCGTCACCGGAGTTCCCGACCCCGTGCGCGGCCAGGCAATAAAAGCCACCGTGGTGCTTGCCGTGGGCTTCGCCCCCTCGGACGCCCTGACCAAAGAATTGCAGGATTATGTCAAAAGCGTGACCGCGCCGTATAAATATCCGCGCATCATCGAATATGTGGCAGAGCTGCCCAAAACCATAAGCGGCAAGATCAAACGCGCGGAAATACGCGGCAAGGACGCGGCGGCGGCAAAAACGGACGAGATGCCCGTGCAGACGGGCGTGACGTCCGGCTGCGCGGTAAATCAGTGATGCTTTTTCACGGCGCGTAAGGATGAGGAGTACGAATAGCCGGGATTTTCCCGGCTATTCTTCTTTCAGGCTGCGGGTCATCAATGAGCGTACGGCCGCTTCGGGCGCCGCGCTGCCGCTGAGAATCGCGCTCATGGCGGCGGTAATGGGCAGTTCGACGTTCAGCCTGGCCGCCAGGTCGCGGGCAGCTTCCGACGTCGGCACCCCTTCAGCCACGTTGGACATGGATTCAATGATGGCGGGCAGTGATTCGCCACGGCCCAGGCGCAGCCCGACCTGACGGTTGCGCGACGAATCACCCGTGCAGGTCAGAACCAGATCGCCCATGCCTGAAAGGCCCATGAACGTTGAGGCGTTGGCGCCCAGCGCTTCACCCAGGCGGCTTATTTCCGCGAGGCCCCTGGTGATGAGGGCCGCGCGCGAATTGTGGCCGAAGCCCAGCCCGTCCGAGATGCCCGCCGCCAAGGCGATGATGTTTTTCAACGCGCCGCCGCATTCCACGCCGGTACGGTCAGGGCTGGAGTAGACGCGAAAATGGGGAGTTGAAAGCGCTTCGCGCAGCCGTTCGCCCAGGATTCTGTCTTCACAGCCCAGCACCACGGCGGTGGGAAGGCCGCTCATAACTTCATGCGCGAACGAGGGGCCTGAAAGCATGGCGTAGCGGGGGGCGAGGGCGGGCAATTCTTCCCGCACCACTTGTGACATCAGGGCGAGGCTGCCGCGCTCTATGCCTTTGCTTGCGCAGACCGGGATGGTTTTTTTCGAAAAAAAACAGGCCATGTCGCGCAGGCTGCGCCGCAAATGCTGGCACGGTATGGCCAGCACGCACAGTTCAGCCGCATCAAGCGCCCGCGCTGGGTCTGTAACGGCTGCAAGAGTCGGATGCAAGGCTAGGCCGGGAAGGTAGCGGGGGTTTTCATGCGTGTTGTTGACGGCATCCGCAAGGACGCCGTCACGCAGCAACAAGGTGACGCTATGATTTTTAGCGGCGAATGTGTGCGCCAGGGCCGTGCCCCAACTGCCTCCGCCAAGAACGGCTATACGCATGCTTCTCAATATTCGGGTTAGCGGGTCGCGTTGACGCTGCCCGCGTTCTTTGGGGCCGCCGCTTCACGCGCGCGGGTGAAAATAGTGACGGTGGCCGCTTCTCCCGGGGCAAGTCCCTGGGGCAGCGCGCCGTAATCCACAAAAACGATACGCGCGGCGGCATTTTTTTGCCCCCGGGCGGCGGGCGATATGCCCTCAATGCGCCCTTTCAGCGCCAGGTTGCCTCTGGCAGGCAAAACCACGTCACACTCCTGCCCGGGCGAGAGCCGCGCCGCCTGTTCCGGCGTAAAAACTGCGGTGATCCATAGGCCGTCTTCGCCCTCGGGCGCGATGGTAACGCCGGCCGCTCCCGGCTCAATGGTCTGTCCAGCCCGTACGGTCATCTCTATCACCCGTCCGGAGCGGGGCGCAAGAACCGATGTGGCGGCGAGGTTTTCTTCCGTCACCTTTACCCGCGCCATCTGGGCGTTATACGCGGCAACCTGCGCGGCCAGCGCCGCCGGAACTTGTCCGCCGGGAGTTTGAACGCGGCGTTCTTCCGCTTCAAGCGTGGCCCGCTGGTTGCTCGTTTTTTCAAAATCGCTTTTGCCTTTTTCCAGGGCAGCCCGCGCCGCGTCTTCCGCCCGGCGGGCCGCAGCCAGCGCTTCATCGCTGCGTTCCGAAGCGGGGCGCTGCATCAGCGTGGCAAGAGCCAGACTGGCGCGGGCTTGCGCATCGGAAGCGGCTTCCAGGGCTTTACGCAGGGTGTTTTCTTCCGTCCTGGCCTGGGCAAGGGTTTTTCCGTCAGCCGGAGGCGCTTTGTCAGGATGCCGTACCAGGGCCTGAGGGGGAAGGGTGGCGGCGATTTTGGCAAGCATCATCCGTTCTTCGGCGACGCCCACCTCATATTCGGTGCGATCCAGGCGAAAGAGCAACTGCCCCTTGCGCACCATATCGCCTTTGTTCACGGGCGCTTCTTGAACATATCCGGGAATTTTGGCCGTGACGGACAAGGTTCTGCCGTCCACGACGGCGCTTTGCGCCATGATCTTGCCGGAAGAATACCATAACCAGATGCCGCCCATTCCCGCCAAAATGAGAACGAGCAATATTGCGATACGAGGGAATTTCATAAGCCATCCTTGTGGTCAGCGTAGTCAAAAAAACGGCTGCTTCACAAAACCATGCAGCATTTGTGCCGGAAGAAAAACGGACCAGAGCGGATTACCATTGGAAATGTTTATCTGTTCTGCAAGGATTTGTCGCAAATCCTTGCCACAAGATTGGCGTAGGCGAGCTTTGCTCGCCGTTAAGCGACAATTCAAAGCGAATATGCTCTATTTGGGGCATTCGCCGAACTTCACGGCGGATTCAAGCCCCACGCAATCACCATTGTCGCAGCCCTTGGTGAAGTCTTTGCATGCTGCATCGCGCTGCCCCTCCAGCAGGTTGAGCGCGGCCCGGAAATTCCAGGCCCGGTGCTGCTTGGGGTTCAGGGCAAGCGAGCGGTCATAATCTTTGCGCGCGCCCAGGCCGTTGCCCCCGCGCATGGAAACAAGCCCCCTAAATGCATAGGCTTCGGCCGTGGGCTTCAGTCTGATGGCCTTTGAAAGATCGTCAAAGGCCCCATCCCAGTCACGCTGGTCGCTTTTGGCCAGCCCCCGGCGCAAGTAAGCGTCGGCATAATCCGGTTCCAGGCGTATGGCTTTATCCAGCAGCGTGATGGCCTGTTCCGGATCGGAACAGACATCACTGTTGTGCCAAAGCACATGAGCCAAGGCGAAAGCGGCTTCCGCCTCCGCGTTATGTTTGCCTGAAAGCCCCATGGGATTGGCCGGTTTCAACGATTCTTTGCCGCCGCATGCGGCGAGTATAAGGACCAGCAAAAAAAGGGGAAAAAAACGGATGATACGCACGAAAATACACTCCTGGCAGGAGAGAAGCTTGACTATCTCAAGTTATATAGTAAAACCTATAAAAATAGATTAACACATACACGGCGAGGTCGCCATGCCGATTTCTATATCAAAACCGCTGCTCGTGGAAGGGGGCGATATTTTCAGCCGCTACGCGGGTGAAACCGACGACATGTTTATTCTGATCTGCGCGCGGGGTCTGCGGGCCATAGCGGAGCAGAGCGGCGCTTATGAAGTGTCCATCCAGATGACCGCCAAATTTATGCTGCATCTTCAGGAAGAGCTGGAAAAACTGCGCGCGTATTTTTCCGGAACAGGCAAGAGTGGGGTCATGGCCCATGCCCGCATGCAGGAAGCGGCCTTTTGCCTTGTGGAAGACATGGCGCTGGTCATGCGCGAGAAGAAACTGCGCACCGGGTGCATCGCCAACTGCGCGGACGAAGAAGCGCTGTTGGCTTTCTTTGAAGGCAGCGGCTATTGGAGGGCCGCTGACGGCAGCATGGTCACCGGCGCCTATTATGTGGACCTTCCCGTGGCTGTCTTGCACAACCTTTTGCGGCGTACGGAAAACGTGATGCAAGCCGTCGTCTAGCGCGCTTCTCCTTCACACCCTTGCCAATCCCGGCGGCTCGGGCTATTGCACGGCGATGAAAAAAGAAAACGCCGCCCGCATCGCCCTTATGCTTCCCCGGTTTAGTCGTTACGGCGGCGTGGAGCAGTTCGGCTATCAGTTGGCCGAAGCGCTCTGCCGGGCGGGGCACAACGTTGACTTCATCTGTTCCCGGCAGGAAACCCCCGCCCCCGAAGGGGTGCGCATCCGCAACGTCGGCAGGATCGGTGGCGTCAGGGCGCTGAAAATGCTCTGGTTTTTGATCCGGGCGGAACAGCTGCGGCAGCGGGAACAGTATGACCTGACCGTCAGCCTCGGCAAAACCTGGAATCAGGACATCACCAGGGTGGGAGGCGGCCCTTTGCAGGTGTTCTGGCGCTTGTCGGAGCTGGCCTGGCCCGCGGGCGCTCCCCGCGCGCTTAAACGCTTTGCCCGTTTGATCCAACCCGCCAACTGGCTGACATTATTGATTGAAAAACGCATGTTTACGCGCACGCCGTGCATTGTGGCCATTTCCGACGCCGTGCGCGGGTGGGTGGAAGAGGCTTATCCCCATCTGGCAAAGGGCGCCCCCTTTGCGGGCGGCCCTGTTCAGACCGTGCGTACCATATATAATTGCCCTGATGTTTCTCGCTTTCACCCGCCGTTGCCGCACGAAAAGCTCACGGCCAAAGACCGCTTCAAAGTAAAAGCGGGCACGTATGCCCTGGGGCTTGCCACTACGAACTTCGCGCTCAAAGGGGTGGCCCAGTTGATAGACGCGCTGGTGCTGCTGCCCGGCGACACGCACCTGCATGTGGCGGGCGGACGCAACCCCGGTGTGTACCGCGACCGGGCCCGGCGGGCCGGGGTGGAAGGGCGGGTGCATTTTCACGGCAAAGTCGATGACATGCAGAGTTTTTATCACGCCCTGGATATGTTTGTGCTGCCGACCTTTTATGACACCTTGGGCAATGTAGTGCTTGAAGCGCTGGGCAGCGGCCTGCCCGTTATCTGCTCCGACCGGGCGGGAGCGGCGGCATTTCTGCCCGAGGGGCAGGTGCTGCGCCGCCCGGAAGACCCGGCGGCCATTGCCCGTATGGTGGAAGCGCTCCGCCGCGCCGAAAAGCCTGTGGCCTCGCTGGAGCCGAAAGGCGCGGGCATAGAGGAAATGATCGCCCTGATTGAAGAAGAACTGCGAAAAAAACGCGAGGCATAAAAAGACGTAAAGAAGGGGTTCCGGCAAATACGGGAACCCCTTCTTTATTACATGCGGCCAGGCGCTATTTTTTCTTTTTCGCTGAAGAATTTGCGGCTGGTTTTGCCGCGGGTTTCACTTTTTGCTTTTTGGCGGAAGCCGCCTTTTCCACCGGTTTTGTTACTGTTTTCGCGGCCGTTTTTGCTGCGGGTTTCATTTTTTGTTTTTTGGCCGAAGCCGCCGCCTTCTTTGCCGGTTTTGCCGCAACTTTCGCTGCCGACCCGGACTGGGGAGGGGAAGCTTTGGCCGTTTTTGCCTGCGGCTGGGCAAGGGGCTTTTTTTCCTGCGCTGCCTGGGTGACCGGGGCGGTGATGTTTTTTTCCGCAACAGAGGCGGAAGCAACCTGGGCGGGAGAAGGCGCATCCGTTTTCGCGCCATCCGTCGCGGCGCTCATGCGATGCAGCTCCCACGCGATCATGCGGGCCACGGCCGAAGACGTTAGCAGCCCCACATGTGTGCAATACGGGGTCAAACGGAAATCCCAGCCGGGCGTCACAGGTACCAGATTCTCCTGGGGCAGAACCATGGTATCCGCTTCAGACGCCAGGGCAAGGCACGGAATGACGGCTTTCGGCTCCGCGCGGGCCAGTTCGCTAAAGAAGGGATTAGAAGGCGAGACACTTCTGCCCAGTTCGCCGCAGGCAAAGGCGGCCATTTTGCTGCCCTTGTGCGGGGCTCCCAGAGTCAATATCCCGCGCGCCCGTTTCTGATTGCCGGGGGCGGCCGCAAGCCAGTTTCTGATAAGAACCCCGCCCAGACTGTGCCCCACCAAAAGGACGGGTTCGCCGGGGTAACGGTTTTCCAGGGCGCTGATCTCTTGTTCCAGGCGGTTGGTCAGCCGCGTGACGTTCGTGCCGAAGCTGCAATACGAATAGCTGTGAATGCGCGTAAAACCCGCGTGCTGCAAATGCCTGCGCAAAAAGGCCCAGCCGGTGGCGTTATGGTACAAGCCATGAACGAGCAGCAGCGGGGGGTATTCGCGCTCGGGCAGGTCCGGCTCTTTGTCCGGTTTCAGCCAGGGCAGCATCAGGTTCAGCGGATGCGCCAGAAGTATCCAGCCGAAAGAGCAAAAAGCCGACCACCACAACCTGAGCATGGGCAAGACACCGAGCCGCGGGGCGGGAATGTCTTTGCAGGGGCTGTTGGGCGTTTCGTACCAGTACGGCACTGTGGCGATGAGGACCGCGATGGCGTAAAGTAGGATCAGAACAAGAAAAACTGTAAGCATGGCGTCTCCTGGGCTGGAAGCGTCAAGCTGGTCGCAAGGCTTGACCTGCTGAGTTGAGGAACGTATTCTGTGCCACTCTCTTGTTTCTGTATATCTTTTTAAGGTGCTTCACAATGACCCAAACATACCCCATGTCATATGTTCAAAACCGTGGCCTCGTTGGTTTTACCCACATGGTAGCGGCTCTGGCCGTTGTTTTTTGCCTTTGCGCGCCCGCCGAGGCCAATGAAACCGCGGGCAATCTGCCCCCTGAAGTGCAAAAAAGCATCAATACGTTGCTGACGCTGAAAGATCCCAAAGCGCCTCTGCCTGATGCGGCCGTTTTGAGCACGTTCCTGGATTATGCCATGTCTCCTTTGAACCTCACCGTTGAGGGCAAAGATCCTTATCCCGCCAAGCGCGACGAAGGGGTCGGCATTTTCTGGCGCTCAAGGGTGGCGGTGCCTCTTGCTACCGCGCTGCAATATCTCTACAACCCCAAATTGCCGACGGAAACCGTGTATCCGGCGTCAATCCGCAGGGCCCACTGGCAGCCGGGCGCGTTTACCTCGCTCAATCCGCCGCTTTGGAACCAGCTCGGCAAGCATAAAGACAAACCGCTTGTGATTCGCGGAGTCGAATTTGAAGAGATAACCCCGGACACGTTCAGCGGCAGCTATTACAGCTATACCATGGACAGGCTGCTGATGCTCACGGAACACGAAGGGCAGCAGGCGCTTATCTCTCTCACCTGGCAGCGCGGCAAATCGGAAGTCGGCAAAAAGGCCGTACCCATCGGCAAATATGAAGATTGGGACTTCGTCTATTCCGGCGCGCCCGGCACATTGGCTTCGGGTATCGGCTGGGCCGACACTTTTATGTACGGCTCTTGTTCCATCCTTGTGTTGTACGAAGACGCGCCCGGCGGCAAGAACACAGTGTACTCCATGTTCAAATGGCTGAACGCCGGCTGGGCGAGCATGAACATGGTCAAACACAGCCATATTAAAAGCGGCGCGGAGCGTTCTTTCAACGGCCTCAAAGCCTTTTTGCTCTCTTCCAAACGCCCGTCCGCCGATGAAGTCGTCGCCTATGTGGAATCATTGCGCGCGCTGGATCTCGCGGCGTTGCGGCAGCGTTTCGCCCCGTATTCCGCGAAGGTTTCGGAATCCGCCGCAACCAGCGAAGTGCTCAGAACCGCGGATTTTCAGAAAGTCATCAAAGACAACGGATACGGCAACAGCCTGACGAAAGAAGAAATAATCGCCGCCATGACGGTGAACTTCATCAAAGGCAAGCTGGGCAAGCCGCAATTGGCCGGGCCGCTGCAATAACGCCTATGGAACAAAGCCCTTTTCCGGACTGGCTGGAACAAACGCTGATTGCGGATGAAGCTTTTGCCGCTGCTTATGCCACCGTGGATGCGGCGCACCGTGCCGAGCTCAAACTTGCCGTCGCCCGGCTGGCCGCCTGTTTCGGCGAAGTTCCGGCCGCGGCGGAAGATGCGATGCGGTCCATGCGGCAAGGGTTTCATCTGCGCGAAACGAAGCAACGCGCTGATTTCGCGTGTATACTCTGGGATGAAGAGAGCGCCGGGCCCACCCGTTTGCTGGCGGCGCTCATGCCTGCGGTTCTGGCCGGGGTGCCGCATATTCTGGCCTGCCGGGTCCACGGCGGCAGAGCATCCGCCTTTCCGGCGCCTGTGCTGGCCGCGCTGGAGCTGGCCGGGCAAGAGCTGACCGCCGACTGCGGTATGGACGCGCTTCGCGATCTTGCGGAGCACCTTGGCGGCCTGCGCCGCCAGGGCCGCACCGGCAGAATAGTCGCTTTGGGGCAGAACCGGTTCACGGCGGATGTGGCGGCAATGGCTCTTGAAGCATCCATTCCAGCCCGTCTATGCCCGGGTCGGGTGTGCATCGGCATAGACGGCAACAGCCTGCCGCCCGCATATGCGGCGCATCCATACGGCAAGCTGGCCTTTGCGCATCCTGACGCGTTTTTCGTGCCCGCGGACGACATGGAAGCGGGTGAACTGTCTGCTGTTTTCTGCGCGTTTGATGCCGCGCAAAGCTGGCTGGCCCGTTGCCCCCTGGTTCTGACGCCGGGGCATGAATCCTGCTGGCTCTGGCCCGATATCACCCCGGACTTTTTTATGAACCGCGGTTTCGCTCTTTGTCCGTAACCTGTTGTGGGTAGCCATGTCCGACTCTTTGGCCCAGCTTCGCAATATCGGCATCATCGCCCACATTGACGCGGGCAAGACGACGCTTTCCGAGCGCATCCTTTTTTACACCGACAAAATTCACCGCATGGGTGAAGTGCATGAGGGCGCGGCCACCATGGATTTCATGCCCGAAGAGCAAGACAGGGGCATCACCATCGCCTCCGCCTGCACCACCTGCTCGTGGAATTCGGTTTCCATCAACCTGATCGACACCCCCGGCCACGTGGATTTCACCATTGAAGTGGAACGGTCGCTGCGCGTGCTGGATGGCGCTGTCGGCGTGTTCTGCGCCGTGGGCGGGGTGGAGCCGCAATCGGAAACCGTGTGGCGCCAGTCTGAAAAATTCGGCATTCCCAAGCTGGCTTTCGTGAACAAACTGGACAGGCCCGGCGCGGATTTCGCCATGGTGCTTGAGGCCATGCGCCGCCGCCTGGGCGCGAATCCCGCTGCCGTGACCATACCCCTTGGCGACGGTGAAGAGTTTAACGGCGTGCTGGACCTTATACACGGTGAGCGCGTGCTCTTTGATCAGAGCGACCAAGGCCGCACGGTAAGCCGCGTTCCGTTCAGCGAGGAGGATGAGGCTATAGCCGCGCCCTGGTGCGAAAAATTGCTGGAAAGCCTGGCTGATGGCGACGACAGCATACTGGAACCGTACCTTGCCGGGGAAACGATAGCGCCGGAGATCATCCATGCGGCGCTACGCCGGGCAACGCTTGCGCGGCGGCTGACCCCCGTGTTCGCAGGATCTGCCTTGCGCAACATGGGGGTGCAGCCGCTGCTTGATGCCGTTGAAGCATACCTGCCCAGCCCTCTTGATGTTCCGCCGGCGGAAGGCGAAGACCCTCGCAGCGGTGAAAAAACCACGCTTGCCCCGGACCCGGCAGCCCCTTTGGCCGCGCTCGTGTTCAAAGTGCTTGTGGAAGGCGGACGCAAGCTGGCCTTGCTGCGCCTTTACGCGGGCACGCTGCGCGAGGGCATGGCCTGCCGCAACGTCTCGGCCGGAGAGTTGGATAAAGCCGGGCGCATCTACCGCCTGCAAGCCGGGCGGCGAGAATCGCTGGACAAAGCTCTTGCCGGCGATATCGTCGAGGTGCAGGGGCTGCGCAGCGCGCGCACGGGCGATTCCATAACCGACCCCGCCAGACAGGTGCTGCTTGAAAATATCGCGGCCTACACGCCGGTCATTTCTCTGGCGCTTGAGCCCCGCAATACCGAAGAGGGCAAGAAGCTGGACGAAGCGCTCGGCCGGTTTTTACTGGAAGATCCCACCTTGCGCGCGACGCTGGATGAAGCTTCCGGCCAGCGCATCGTTTCCGGCATGGGCGAGTTGCACCTTGAGGTGCTGCTTGACCGCATGAAGCGCGAATGCGACGTGGCCCCGCGTGCCGGCAACCCCCAGGTCGTGCACCAGGAAACCATACGCAAAACGGGCGCGGCGGATGGCGAATTTGACCGTGAGCTGGGCAAGGTGCAGCATTACGGATTTGTCTCCGTCAGCGTGGCGCCGGCCCCGCGCGGTGCCGGCAACAGCATTCGCATCGCGGCCGACACCGAAGGCTGGCACAAATCGCTGCTTGAAGCGATGGAGCAGGGCCTGGCCGATGCTTTGCAATGCGGACCGCTGGGCTATGCTGTGCAGGATACCGTGGTCACGGTTACCAATTGCGTCCGGAAAGACGGCGTTTCCAGCCCGCCGGGATATCGCATGGCCGCCGCCCTGGCGCTCAAGGCCGCCATGCAGGAAGCTTCACCGACCCTGCTTGAACCGATCATGGATGTGGAACTGTCCGTTCCGGAACCCATGATCGGCTCCGTAATTTCCTTGCTCAACGCCAGAAACGGCAAAGTTGAAGAAATCCGCGACGAGGCGGGGCAAAAGCTGGTCCGGGCTCTGGCTCCCATGCGCGGCCTGTTCGGCTTTTCCACTTCGCTCCGTTCCGCAACGCAGGGCAGGGCGGGCATGATGATGCGCTTTGAAAAATTCGATTTGGCATAAACCGATGCACTCTTTCGCCGACCAGCCCCGCGCCAAGAAAAGCCTTGGCCAGAATTTTCTGACCGACCGCAATATCGCCCGAAAAATCGTGCAGGTTCTTGCAATCAGGCCGGAGGACAGCGTTCTGGAGATAGGGCCCGGCCCGGGCGCGCTGACAAGCTTGATCGCGGAACAACAACCGGCGCGTCTTGTGTTGGTGGAAAAAGACAACCACTGGGCCGCCGAGCGGCAAAAAGACGAAAGCTGCCCTGTACGGCCCCAGGTCATTATCGCCGACGCCCTGACCCTGGAGTGGGAGCGGTTTGTCTCCCCCTGGAAGTTCATCGGCAATCTGCCCTACAATATCGCGTCGCCTTTGATGTGGGACCTGTTCAGCCGCGCGCCCGGCCTGACCCGCGCCGTATTTATGATCCAGAAAGAAGTGGGGCTGCGCCTGACGGCGAAACCGGGCACATCTGCCTATGGCGCGCTGTCAGCCTGGGTGCAGACTTTTATGCTGCCGCGCTTGGAGTTCATTGTACCGCCCCAAGTTTTTATCCCCCGTCCCAAAGTGGATTCGGCGGTGCTTTCTTTCACTCCCCTTGCCGCGGCGGCAAGGCCCGCGCCGGAACAGCGCGTCAAGCTGGCCGCCTGCCTGCACCGTTGTTTTCAGCAGCGGCGCAAGCAGCTCGGCACAATTTTGAAAGGTGTGATCACCGTCGAATCGTTACGGAAAACAGGCATTGAACCCTCTTTGCGGCCGGAAGCTTTGTCTCCGCAAGAGTTTCTGCGCCTGGCCGCGTTTTTTTAAATGGCGTTCCGGTTCGCGGTATTTTTTTTCTTTCCGCTTGCTTTTTTCAGTCATCCGTATATTGTCTATCGTTCCGCTGCGGCGACACGATCACTGCACGGCATCAGACGCAAGGGGAGGTGATTTTTTTGCCCGGAGTATATCTTCACGACGACGACTACAGCTTTGACATCGCGCTGCGCCGCTTTAAAAAGCAGGTCGAAAAGGCCGGTATTCTTTCAGAAATGAAAAAACGCCAGCATTACGAAAAACCCAGCGTCATGCGTAAGAAAAAGAAAGCCGCCGCTCGTAAGCGTCTGCTGAAAAAGATCAGAAAAATGAATCAGGCGTAAACCTTTTATCCGGCGCGTGCCGGCAAAGGCTTGCCATATCGTTACGATTCACTAAGTTTCTTCGACCGGGAAACCCGATTACGGGTTTCCCTGTCTTGTCTTTATGAGCACAGGGTCATGCCATGAATTTATCTCAACGTATTGAAGCTGACTATGTGACGGCGTACAAAAGCAAAGACGCCGTGCGCCTCTCGGTGCTGCGCCTGCTCAAGACCGCCATGAAAAACCTGCTGGTTGAACGCCTGCAAAAACCGCTGGAAGACGGTGACGTGCTTGACCTCATCGCCCGGCAGTGCAAACAGCGTGACGATTCCATCACGCAATTCCGCGCGGCGGGGCGCGACGATCTGGCGGACAAGGAAGCGGCCGAACTCGTCGTGCTCAAGTCCTACATGCCGGAACAGATCACGGGCGACGCCCTTGCCGCCGTCATCACCGCCCTTATCGCCGAAACCGGCGCCCAGGGCGTGAAAGACATGGGCAAGGTCATGCAGGCCCTGGCCGCTGCCCGCAAAGGGCAATATAACGGCAAAGAGGCCAGCGACCTGGTTCGCTCTCTGTTGGGCGCCGGGTAACTATGGAAGACCGCGCCCTCGCTTTGCTGGAACTGCCGAAAGTTCTTGCGCGCCTTTCCGCTCTGGCTGTTTCCGAAGCCGGGCAGGAAGCGTGCCTTGCCTTGCGCCCCGGCGCTTCTTTGGCAGAGGCGCAGCGCAACGCGGCCTGGTTCGGCCAGGGACGCACGTGGCGGGCAAAGAGCGGATTCACTCTCATCGCGTTTCCTCCGCTGGACGGGGTGCTGCGCTTTTTGGAAAGCCCCGCGGCGCTGCTGGATCTGGATGCGCTCTGGGCCTTGCGCCGCACGCTTGCGCAGGCCAAAGAGGTCATGCTTTCTTTGCGCGGCGAAGAAGAAAACGGCCGCAGCAAAGGGCAGGGCGGTGATCGGCTGGATGCGCCCGAGCAACTCTGGCCGCTGCTGGCCGAACGGGCCACATCGTTCATTCCGCCCGCGCAGGTCATGGCCGCGCTGACGCGCTGCCTGGGCGATGACGGGCACCTGCGCGACGAAGCCTCACCCGAACTTACTCTTGCCAGAAGCGGCATCCGCAGCCTGCATCAGATGTGCACGCGCAGGGTCAAAGAGTTTATCCAGAGCCACAATCTGGAGCAATACCTGCAAGACGACTACATGACCCTGTCTTCAGACCGTTATGTGCTGCCGCTCAAGGCCAACTTCAAGGGGCGGCTGCAAGGGGTCATACACGACTATTCGCAGACCGGCGAAACTTGCTATTTCGAGCCGATTTTCCTGATGGAGGTCAACAACCGCCTGCAGGAACTGCGGCGCGAAGAGCGCGAAGCCGAACTCAAGGTTCTGCGCTACCTGACGGACCTTGTACGCGGAGAGATCGCCGGGGTGCGCGAAATGTACGCCCTGTTGGTAGATATGGACGTCGTGCTGGCGGTGTCGCACCTGGCGGCCCTGTATGACGGAAATTCCGTGGAATTTGACGAAGGCCGCCCCGTGAACCTTGTTGACGCCAGGCACCCTCTGCTGGCCCTGCAGCACAAGGCGGACTCCAAAAGCGCGCCCACGCCCGTGCCGGTCGATTTGGAGCTACACGCATCCCAACGCGCGCTCATCGTCAGCGGCGGCAACGCGGGCGGCAAGACTGTCTGCCTGAAAACCCTGGGCCTGACGGCGCTCATGGGCATGTGCGGCTTGCCGGTACCCATCGGCAGAGGCGGGGCGTTGCCGTTTTGGCGGTGCATGCACGTCTTTATCGGTGACGAGCAGAGTCTTGAGGACCACGTTTCTACCTATACCGCGCAGATTCGTCATCTGGCCCGCATCTGGGACCAGATTGACGGGCATTCGCTGGTCATACTTGACGAATTCGGCGCGGGCACGGACCCGGCCCAAGGAGCGGCATTGGCCCAGGCCGTCATGGATGGCCTTTTGGAACGCGGCGCCTATGTCGTCGCGGCCACGCACTTTCCTGCACTGAAAGCGTACGCGCTTTCCCGCGAGACCGTGCGGGCGGCCTCGGTGCTGTTTGACCCCAAAAGCAAAAAGCCGCTGTTCCGCCTGGCTTACGACCAGGTCGGCGCCAGCCAGGCTCTGGATGTGGCCAAAGAGCACGGCCTGCCGGAAGGAGTGCTGCGCAAGGCGGAACAATACCTGCTGCTTGACGGGGCCGACACTTCGGCCCTGGTGGACCGGCTGAACACCCTGGCCGTGGAACGGGAAAAAGAATTGCGCGATCTGGCTGCGGAGCGTGCCAAGCTGCATGAAAAGCGGCTGCGCCTGGATGAGCGTTTCGCCAAAGAGCGCGACGCGCTTTTCACCCGTATTCAGGCGGAAGCCCAGACCGTGCTGCGCGATTGGAAAGCCTCGCGCATCAGCCACAAGCAGGCGCTTAAAGAACTGGCCAAGACCAGAAAGAGCGTTCTGGCGACAGGGGAAGGCGCAAGCGACGCCGCGCCGCAAGAGACGACGCTTGACGCAGCGGCCCTGCGGCCGGGCATGGAAATTTACTACCTGCCCTGGAGCAAGAACGGACAAATTGTTGATCTGGACAACCGCAGGGGCAAAGTGCGCCTGGACCTTTCCGGCGTGACCTTGTGGGCGGAAATAGCCGACTGCGCTCCGGCGGCCGCAGGCAAACAAAGCGGTCCGTCCCCCAAGGGGGGAATACGCATCAATACCACAACAAATGCGCCTTTGCGTCTTGACTTACGCGGTATGCGTGCTGATGTTGCTATAGCGGAACTTGAACGCTTTTTGGATGCGGCTATTTTGAGCGGACGAACACATCTTGAAATATTGCACGGCAGGGGAACCGGAGCGCTACGGCGCGAAGTTCATCTTGCGCTACAGCGTTTTTCCGCTGTGGAATCATATACTATCGCCCCGGAAGACCAGGGCGGCGACGGCGTGACGCATGTCGTGCTTACATAAGCGACCGGCAGCATGAGTGGAACAACAGCCAGAGGCTCCGTGACGCAGGCGATCAAATCACGCCTGAACATCGCCGACATTGTCCGGCGCTATGTCACGTTACGGCGGGCGGGCAACCGCTGGGTGGCCCCGTGCCCCTTTCACCAGGAAACGAAACCCTCGTTTTCCGTCAATGAAGAAGAGGGGTTTTTTCATTGTTTCGGTTGTCAGGCTTCCGGCGATATTTTTGACTTTTACGCGCGCGTCAACGGGTTGGAATTTCGGGATGCCCTGGAGCAATTGGCCGAAGAAGCGGGCGTGCGGCTGGATGACCGTAAAGGCGTTCCGGACGGAGCCTCGGCAAAAGCCGCGCAAACCCGCAGGGCCGGGCTGAAAATGTACGACCTGGCCGCCGGGTATTACAGCCGCAACCTGGCCGGACCCGACGGCGAAGCATGCCGCGCGTACCTTGCAAAACGTCGCTTGACGCAAGAGATCATCGAAAGCTTCGGCCTGGGCTGGAGTTCGCGCGAATGGAAAGGGCTGGCGGATACCTTGCGCCGTTCCGGCTTTCCCGCTGATGAAGCGGTGAAGCTGGGGCTGCTCAGTTCGTCCGACAAAGGTTCGCCCTATGACAGGTTTCGGGGGCGGCTGATGTTTCCCATACGCAACCTGTCGGGCCAGGCCATCGCGTTCGGCGGCCGCATCATCGCGCCCGACGAGGAAGCGGCGAAATATATCAACAGCGCGGATTCGCCGCTGTATAAAAAAGGCGATCATCTATACGGGCTGTTTCAGGCGCGGCGGACCATCAGCGCGAAAAAATCCGCCATGTTGACCGAAGGGTACATGGATGTGTTGACCCTGCATCAGTTCGGGTATACCAACGCCTGCGGGGTACTGGGCACTGCCCTGACGCCGGAACAGGTCAAACGCCTGGCGGGGTTCTGTTCGGACCTTGAATTGCTGTTCGACGGCGACGGAGCGGGCCGCAAGGCCGCGTTGCGCGCCGTTGAAATGGCCATGACCAAAGGGTTGCGTTGCCGCGTCGTGCTGATGCCCGACGGCGAAGATATAGACAGCCTTTTGCAAGAGCAAGGAACGGACGCTTTCGAAGCCTTGCGCAAAAGCGCCCCCGACGGCCTGGATTTTTGCATCCGCGCCCTTGGGGCGGGTTCTCCCCGCGAAGCGGTGGAGTGGGTGAAAAATTTTTTGCGTCAAGTTGAACAGCCGGAACTCGTCTCTCCGTATGTAAGCAAACTGGCGCGCGGACTTGATCTGGATGAAGAGGAACTGCGCCGCAGCCTGCCCCAAAGCGGGCGGGCGGCCCTGGCCCCGGCCTCTCCGGCTCCGGCGGCGCGTTCCGGTGCGCTGAAACTGGAAGGGCTGCTGCTGGATTACGTGGTTCGCAACCCGCAGCATTTGCCTTTGCTGCGCGATCACGGGGCCGAGCTGATTCTCAGCCACCCTTTTTCGCGCTCGCTGTGGGCGGGCATTGCCGGGTGCGCGCCCGACTACGCGGCGGATGATATTTTCAACCGCCTTGCCGATAAGGAAAAAGAATTTTGGATCAAACACCGGATGGCCGTGCCTTTCGGTGATGATATAAAAAAAGAGCCGGAAAGGTCGGAACAGGAACTTTCGGACATATGCGCGCGTCTGGATCTTCTTTGCCTTGACCGGCAGAGCAAGGCTTGCGCGCAGGCCATTCAAAGAACCAGTTCCGGCGCCGATTATGATGTTGAGCTTTTGAATGCCCTGCAGGAAGCTGTGCGGAGGAAGCATGGGAAACATTAAGGATATACAACAGATCAAAGTATTGATCGCCAAAGGCAAAAGCGCGGGCTTTCTCACTTTTGACGAGGTGAACAAGGCGTTGCCTTCGGAAGTGAGCACTCCGGAACAGATCGAAGAGATCATCGGTATCTTCGATCAGCTGGACATTATGATCGTTGACTCTGAAAAAGAGGGCAAAAAGATCAGCGTCTCAGCGGGAGAACCGGAAGAAGATCCCGTGCCGGAGCCGAATCTTGACCTGGTCGAAGATGAAGACGTCGCCGACTATTCGTCGCGCAGCACGGACCCCGTGCGTATGTATTTGCGTGAAATGGGCGCCGTGCCCCTGCTTGACCGCGAGGGCGAAGTGCAGATCGCCAAAAAAATCGAGCTGGGCGAGCAGGACGTTCTGTACGCGCTGGTCGAAGTCCCGGTGGCGGTTGAAGAACTCATCAGCGTGGGCGAAGACCTCAAGCACAACCGCATCAAGCTCAAAGACGTGGTTAAAACCATTGAGGAAGACGACCCCAGCGAAGATGAAATGAACCAGCGCCAGCGCGTTATCCTGCTGCTGGATGAAATCAAGAACACCTTCAAAAAGAAACGCAAGCTGTATTCACGGCTGGATGAGTGCTGCACGCTTGAACGCCGCGTAACCGCCCTGCAAAAAGAAATCGTCAGCTACAAAGACGACGTGGTCACCCGCCTGCGCGACATCAAGCTTGAAAAAACGCTCATCGACCGCATCATTGAAACGGTCGAAGACTATGTGCGCCAGATGCACAACTGTCAGCGCGACCTGTCGGCCTACATTCTTTCCACCGGCAAGAACCAGGCTGACATCATGGAGCTGTTCCGCAAGCTGGAAGAACGGGAAGAAAGCCCCGGCATTCTGGCCGAACGCCTGGGGCTCAGCATCGAAGAGCTGTTCTCGTTCAAGGAAATGATTTTGGGCAAGGTTGAAATTCTGGCCCGGCTGCAAGAAAAATGCTGCCACAATGCGCCCGACCTTGAAGAAGTTCTCTGGCGCATCAAACGAGGCAACATCGCGGCCATGCGGGCGAAACAGGAGCTGATCCGCTCCAACTTACGGCTGGTGGTGTCCATTGCGAAAAAGTACACCAACCGCGGCTTGCAGTTCCTTGACCTCATTCAGGAAGGCAACATCGGTTTGATGAAGGCTGTGGACAAGTTTGAGTACCAGCGCGGGTACAAGTTCTCGACCTATGCCACCTGGTGGATACGCCAGGCCATAACCCGCGCCATTGCCGACCAGGCCCGCACCATCCGCATTCCCGTGCACATGATCGAGACCATCAACAAGCTTATCCGCATTTCCCGTTACCTGGTGCAGGAATTGGGACGCGATCCCACGCCCGAAGAAATCGCCGATCGCATGGATTATCCCATCGACAAGGTGAAGAAGGTGCTGAAAATCGCCAAAGAGCCCATTTCTCTTGAAACGCCCATCGGCGACGAAGAAGATTCCAGCCTCGGCGATTTCATCGAAGATAAACGCGCTGTGGCCCCGGCAGAAGAAGTGGTCAACACCAAGCTTTCCGAGCAGATCACGTCCGTGCTGGCCGATCTGACCCCAAGAGAGGAGCAGGTGCTGCGCAAACGCTTCGGTATCGGTGAAAAAAGCGACCATACGCTTGAAGAGGTGGGGAAACTGTTCAACGTCACCCGCGAACGTATCCGCCAGATCGAGGCAAAAGCGCTACGCAAGCTGCGTCATCCGGTTCGCAGCCAGACTTTGCGCTCGTATTACGAAAGCTGAAATACGCCGCCGGACGCTCGCAAGCGGGTCACGATTTTTTCGTGGCCCGCTTTTGCCTTTTGCAGGCCGAACGTCCGAAGCCCTTTTCAAGATATTCATTTTGATGTATTCAACATCAAAAGATTAACATTCAACATAGAAAATATGCCGTATGTCAAAAATACGTGAAGAACATAAAGAAGAATCTTCTTCTTCGTACGCCGCGCTTTTTTCCATGTTTGATAAAGCGGGAGTGTCGCAGGCTTCAAAATGGAGATCGCTATTTCTCTATTTCAGAGAAATGAAAGACTATACTCATCTGAGCGATATTCAAAAAACTGAAGTTCAAACCCTGCTTACATCAACCCTTTCGCAAAAAGATTATTCCGATAAGAACCTTAAAAAGGTATTATTGGAATATCGTAATATTGTCATCTCTCCGTATAAAAGGAGAATAGAAGACCTGCTGCGCGAAGCATCAGGCATCATCACCAGCTTTAAAGACTTGATGTCTTCGCGGTATGGCGACATCGTCAAACTTGAAGACACCACTATCAGCTGCGTCGAGAGTGAAACGGATGAACGGGCGTTGGTTGAAAAGTTACGTGAAGCATTTCAAGATGTTAAAACGCTTTTGGAAAACGACGTGCGCTCTCTTGAAGCGCTGGCCAGCAAAGATCCCCTGACCGGCATTGCCAACCGCCGCGCTTTCGACGCCTTCATCACTTCCGCCGTGGGCGCATGGCGCGCTGAGGGCCGGCCGGTGTCTCTGGCTCTTTTCGACATTGATTTTTTCAAGCGTTTTAATGATGAGCACGGTCATAGAATAGGCGATCAGGTGCTTATTGTGGTGGCCAAACAACTGACCCGGTGCATTCAGGAACTGGGCGCTCCGGAAAGCGACGTGCTTGCCGCCCGCTATGGCGGTGAGGAATTTGTCGTTGCCGTAAGCGGCCCGTGTACGAAGAAATTGCCTCAGTTGGCGGAAAGAATCCGACTGGCCGTCAAAAATTTCAATTTCCTGATTCGCGATGCCTGCGGCAATGTGGTGGAAAACGGGCTTCGCATCACGATCAGCGCGGGCATGGCCAACGCCTGGAGCGGGTGGAGCGGCGCCTATGAAGACAACCTGATAGACAGCGCGGATAAAGCGCTTTATTTCGCCAAACAGGCCGGCCGCGACCGCACGGTTGCCTTCAACCCCGAAACGGATCCCAGCTATACGCTGGTAACCTCGCCTGAAAAGTAAACCAAATACCATGCCTGCAACAAGAAAGGCCGCCCAAAGGACGGCCTTTCTTGTTGCAGGCATGGCCGGCTTATTTGTTCATGACATTGAGGAATTCGCTGTTGCTCTTGGTGCCGCGCATTTTGTCCAGCAAGAACTCCATACTGTCGATGGGGCTCATGGGCGCGAGTATCTTGCGCAAAATCCAGACGCGGTTGAGCACGTCTTCCGGCAGCAACAGTTCTTCTTTACGGGTACCGGTGCGGTTGATATCCATGGCCGGGAACACGCGCTTTTCCGAAAGGTGGCGGTCAAGATAAATTTCCATGTTGCCGGTGCCTTTGAACTCTTCAAAGATCACCTCGTCCATGCGCGAGCCGGTGTCGATAAGCGCGGTGGCGATGATGGTCAAACTGCCGCCTTCTTCGATATTGCGCGCCGCGCCGAAAAAGCGCTTGGGCCGCTGCAGGGCGTTGGCGTCAAGGCCGCCGGAAAGAATGCGCCCCGACGAAGGGGTCACGGCGTTGTACGCGCGGCCCAGGCGGGTGATGGAATCCAGCAGGATCACCACATCCCGTTTGCGCTCGACCAGGCGTTTGGCCTTTTCCAGCACCATCTCGCAAACCTGCACGTGACGAGTGGGCGGTTCGTCAAAGGTAGAGGAAATAACCTCCGCCTTTTGCACGGTGCGCTCCATATCCGTCACTTCTTCCGGCCGTTCGTCGATCAGAAGAACGATCAGGTAAACGTCCGGGTTATTGGCGTTGATGGAGTTGGCGAGCGTTTGCAGAAGAATGGTTTTGCCGGTGCGGGGCGGGGCCACGATAAGGCCGCGCTGGCCACAGCCGATGGGAGACATAATGTCGATCACCCGGCTGGAAAAATTTTTGCCGCCGTTTTCCATAACCAGCCTGCGGTCGGGATAGACCGGGGTCAGGTTGTCGAAAAGCACCAGGTTTTTAGCGTGCTCGGGTGATTCAAAGCCGATTTCGTTGACTTTCAGCAGGGCGAAATAGCGCTCGCCTTCTTTGGGCGGGCGAATTTGGCCGGAAACCACATCGCCCTTGCGCAGGCAAAACCGCCGTATTTGAGAAGGAGAGACATAAATATCGTCGGGGCCTGGGGTGTAACTGCACAGCGGAGAGCGCAAAAAACCGAAGCCGTCGGGCAGGATTTCCAGCACGCCGTCGCCGAAGATAGCGCCGTTTTGCGATGCGCAATTTTGCAGCAGGGCAAAAATAAGTTCCTGCTTGCGCATGTTGCTGGCGTTTTCGACGTTGTATTGTTCGGCAAGCTCCATCAGCTCGAGCATGCTTTTTACTTTAAGTTCGGATAAATTCATACCGGAGTCGGCTTCCTGAGGATCGACCACAGGGGTGGGGGGGGTCTTTTTTTTCCGCATAAGTTCGCAGGGGTGAAAGGGTAATGCCAATCCCGTCACCGCCGGATGGACCGGGGTGGGGCAACTGCACAAACAAAGGACAAAAGCCGTCCGGATCGACGACAAAAAGACGGATGCATAATCAGGGATAAATATACTTGTCTGACCGTAACAACAGGGCACGGCCGGACATACTGACGAGCAATGGCTACCTACCGTACCTGCGGATTCTTGGCAAGAAAATTATTTGATTCAGGGCTCGGTTTTTTCAGCTTTCTGCAAGACATCGCTGAAAAAGCTTTCCAAAAGAGCCTTCACGGCGTCCGGTTCGCGGTCAAGCACGCAGGCCAGCTCCATGGAAACAAGGCTGGTGGCTTGTTCTAGCAGGCGCCGCTCACCAAAAGACAGTTCTTTTTCGCCGCTGATCAGAATCAGCTCTTTGAGCACATGGCAAACATCAGCCAAGTCGCCGCTTTTAAGTTTTTCTGAATACTCACGGTAGCGGCGGTTCCAGTTTTGTCCGATATAGCCGGAAAAACCGCTGCGGTCTTTAAGCGACTCAAGAACCTCTTCGGCTTTCTTTTTGGTTGAAAGTGCGCGCAAACCCACGTTATGCGCGGTGGCGACAGGAACCATCAAGGTCATGTTGTTGCCCAAAATGCGCACGATATAGAGATCCATGCCGACCCCGCCGATATCACGGCGCTCGACGCGTTCCATCCTGCCCACGCCTTGGGCGGGATATACAACGAGTTGATTGGGGGTGAACACGAAAACTCCTTAAATTCTGGCGGGCATAGTTATGACGAACTATAACTATACGCAAAAGAGGCCGCCCCGTCTACGCCGGGTATGAAAAGGCGAAAAGAGGAGAAAATCAGGCCGCTTCGGCCGTGCTATGACGGCGTAAAACCGTTGACGAACTGTTGTGCTTCTTTCATACCGCCGTTTGCAAAACGCAAGAACCCCTCAAGTGCGGCGGGCAAAACTGCCTCAAGCACTTTACTTTCTTCTGAAGAAAAACGATTGAGCACAAACGAGGCGGCATCATAGCCCGCCGGTTTGCCTATGCCCAGGCGCAGGCGGTAAAAATCCGAAGACCCCGTTAAATCGCAAATGGACCGCAGCCCGTTGTGCCCGGCATTGCCGCCACCAAGCTTCAGGCGCATCCTGCCAAGCGGCAAGTCCAGCTCATCATGAGCCACGAACAGCGAAGAGAGAGGAATGCGGTAATACCCCAAGAGGTGCACGGCGGCTTCGCCGCTTCTGTTCATATATGTCAAGGGTTTGGCCGCTATCCAGACAGCGCGCGAACCGGGCAGGCGGCACTTCCAGGCCGCGTAACGATCTTTGCCGCCGGAAAGGGGGCT
Source organism: Desulfovibrionaceae bacterium (assembly GCA_031551515.1). Taxonomy (GTDB): domain Bacteria; phylum Desulfobacterota; class Desulfovibrionia; order Desulfovibrionales; family Desulfovibrionaceae; genus FLUQ01. The sequence goes on along the minus strand of JAVBNL010000036.1, from coordinate 10,321 downwards.
GGCGTCACCGCCGTCGCGGCAGGCGGCAAGCAACGCATCCACCAGCATAAACCCGAAATTATGGCGGGTATGCTCATAGCTCGGGCCGGGGTTGCCCAAACCTAAAAATAAACCGGCGATATTCATAGCTGTGCAAAATACCGCACGGCCCCTGAAAAGCCAAGGGCCGTGCGGTTGTGGTGCGGTATAGAGCGGTTAAGACGCGGCAGCCCCGTTGGCACTGCCTTCAGCGGATTCATCCGCACTGGAGGGGGTGTGCACGCTGACCAAGGTGACGTTACCGTCAGTGGCCGCGCGAACGCCGTCAGGCAGCTTCAGATCGCCAACCCGCAGGCTTTGCCCCAGTTCGATGGGGGTAACATCGATGGTGATTTTGCTCGGCAGAGAAAGGGGTTTGCTGAACACGTCGATGGATTCGAAGAAAGTTTCCAGAACGCCGCCCAGCTTGGTGCCCACGGCCGTGCCGGAGAACTCGAGTGGCACGCGCACTTTCAGTTCCTTGTTCAGGTCCACGCCGAAAAAGTCCACGTGCTGAAAGCGGTTTTTGATCGGATAATAGTCCACATCCCAAATCAGGGCGGGGAAGGTGCTCTTTTTACCGCCGTCTTCGATTTCAATGTTGAAAACCGTAGTGCGGCCGAGGGTTTCGAACACTTTTTTCAGAGGCGCTTCAGCCACCTGCACGGGAATGTTGTCACCGCCCGGGGTGTAAAATACGGCGGGGATGATGCCTTGTTCGCGCAGGCGGCGGTTGCTGCCTTTGCCGGTGGTCGTGCGTTTCTGCACGGTCAGGGTGGTAAATGCGGTGGACATGGAGAACTCCTTCGTGATCCTCAGCCATGACTTGCGCCGTTGCTGACGGATGCCCCTTAAACAAAGAGCACGCTGACAGAGGACTCAGTATGAATGTTATTAATCGCCTTTGCCAGAAGACCGGCAATAGACACAACCTTTAGTTTGGAACAGGCCGCCGCCTTGTCGCCCAACGGAATGGTATCGGAAACCAAAATCTGGGTATAGGCGGAGTTGTTGATCCGTTCAATGGCAGGGCCGGAAAGCACCGGGTGGGTGGCGCAGGCCATGACTTCTTTGGCGCCGTTTTGCAACAACACGTCGCCGGCGGCGACCATGGTGCCGGCGGTGTCGATCATGTCGTCAAGCACGATGGCCACCTTGCCCGCCACGTCGCCGATGACGTGCATGGCGGAAGCCTGGTTGGGCTTGTCGCGGCGTTTGTCGATGATGGCAAGGCCCACGTTAAGGCGCTTGGCATAGGCTCTCGCCCGTTCAACCCCGCCCGCGTCCGGGGAAACGATGATGACGTCGCCTTCGATCTGCTTCAAATGATTCAAAAAGATCGGCGCGGCATAGAGGTTGTCCACAGGAATGTTGAAAAAGCCCTGAATCTGCCCGGCGTGCAGATCCACCGTCATCAGGCGGTGCACCCCGGCCACCGTCAGAAAATCCGCCACCAGTTTGGCTGTAATGGGGGTTCTGGCGCTGACCTTGCGGTCTTGCCTGGCGTAGCCGTAATAGGGCACCACCGCGGTGACGCGGCCGGCGGAAGCGCGCTTGAGCGCATCCAGCATAATGCACAGCTGCATCAAGTTGAAATTGACGGGCGCGCACAGCGACTGCACGATAAACACGTCATCGCCCCGCACGTTGTCGCCGATTTCAATGCGAATTTCTCCGTCACTGAAGGTGTCGCACAAAACGGGGGTCAGTCTGCAGCCGAGGTGATCACAGATTGCGGTAGCGAGGGCAGGGTTTGATGTGCCCGCCATAATCTTGAGATCGCGATACATGGAATTTTCCGAGAGAGAGGGTTGTAATAGGGGCAGCCAATACGGAAATTTCTCTGATGAATAGTACATAGTGTCCGGATTGGCAAAGCCGGCGCATGCGGCGCGTTACAAAAAAATGGCTGGGGCGGAAGGATTCGAACCCTCGGATGATGGGACCAAAACCCATTGCCTTACCAACTTGGCGACACCCCAACGAGACCGGAAAACAACTGCTGACTTTCAAAAAACGCGAATGCTGATTGGCTGGGGCGGAAGGATTCGAACCCTCGGATGATGGAGTCAGAGTCCATTGCCTTACCAGCTTGGCGACACCCCAGCGCGTCACAGATTATGATGAAAAACCCGCTGCCCGCCGTGGCGAAAGGCCGTAACCGCCCGCCGCGCCGCCTCTTCCGTTTGAAAGAGACCGAACAGGGATGAACCGCTGCCGCTCATGGCGACGGCCGTCGCATTCAAAGTGCGGAATTGCGCAACAATCTGACTTAGTTGCGGGTATGCCGCGAATACGACTGGCTCAAAACTGTTTTCCACACGCCATCCGTGGACGAGTGGGTTAGTATCCGTATCGACCGCGCTTGTCAAGGTTTCAGCAGGGGAATTGCTTGAATTTTTTTCATCCCAGGCCCGGTATGCCCAGGCGGTGTTCACCTGCACATCCGGGCAGACCAGCACCAAGTGCCAGCCTGGCAAAGGCCGTTCCACCGGCTGCAGCACTTCGCCTATGCCTGTGGCCAGGGCGGGTGAATTCAACAAAAAGAAGGGCACGTCCGCGCCGATGCCCGCCGCCAGGGCGCACAATTCTTTTTTGTCAAGATAGCGACCGTCGTGCCGCGCGGCCAGATCGTTAAGGTAGCGCAAAAAGACAGCGGCATCGGCGCTGCCGCCGCCAAGACCGGCGCCATAGGGTATGCCCTTGTGCAAAAAAACCGAAAGAGAGGGCGCATAGCCCGTGGCCGCGGCATAACGCTCATACGCTTTGCGCACCGTGTTGCCGGGCGCTTCCAAGGTCGCGTCGTCGCAAGCGAAAAGCAGGCCTTCACCGTCATGCGCCTGTACCTCAAGCAGATCATACGGTTCGGGCAAGGGCAGGAACAGACTTTCAAGCGTGTGATACCCGTCAGACCGTCTGCCCGTGATGATCAAAAACAGGTTGATCTTGCAGCCTGCCCGCAAGACCGTTTTCACGCCTGTTCCACCTTCGCGGGCAAGGTTTCGACGGTCAAATTGCTGTTGGTGTACACGCAAATGTCTGCCGCAATGCCCAGAGCTTCACGCGCGACGTCTTCGGCGCTCATGGCCGCGTGCTTGACCAGGGCCCGTGCCGCAGCCAGGGCGTAAGGCCCGCCGCTGCCTATGGCGGCGATGTTGTCGTCAGGCTCAATGACGTCGCCGTTGCCCGAAAGCACCAGCACAGCGGTCAGGTCGGCGACTATCAGCATGGCTTCAAGACGACGCAAGTATTTGTCTTTGCGCCAATCTTTGGCCATTTCCACGGCGGCGCGGGTCAGGTTGCCACCGTGTTCTTCAAGTTTTGCTTCAAAGCGTTCAAACAATGTGAACGCGTCGGCGGTGGACCCGGCAAACCCGGCGATGACCTTGCCGGAATACAGGCGCCGCACCTTGCGGGCCGTATGTTTCATGACCACGGCCTGCCCCATGGTCACCTGGCCGTCACCGGCTACGGCAACGCCGTTCGCATCTTTAACCGCCAAAATAGTAGTGCCTCTCAATTCCATGACAACTCCAAGCGGCAAGGCCGCATTATTTCGAATACACGCCGACTCCGACGTCGGCCTGACCCTGCACTTTGGTCTGGCAGCCTGCCGACAGCAGACAGAGCAGGCAGATAATGCATAGGCAACGATATATCGTGCGGATCATATATCCTCCTGCGGGCAGCTCTGTACGCATATACCGCGTTCGGCCCCTCTTGACCAGCGTCCAGCCGGCACGGGCCTGGAAGGGCGACGCGACAAGTCGAACCAGATCTTTAGACAAACGGTTGAAAGATAGCCCGGACTACTGTACTTCGTAAGAACGTCCTGCGCGGTGCCGGACGAAATTACGCGACACATTCGAGTACGGATTCGTATGCGCCACAGTTCTTCTTCCCGCATTCTCGGCATCTTATGCAGCGTGCTTGACGCATATTCCGCCGTGCTTTTTCTTGCGGACGGACGGGGCAAAAGCGGTGAAAAACAATACCGTATCGCCGCCCGGTTCAGCCTGGGCGACTCTATCGACCCTACCGCCGTCATAGAGCCGGGAAAAGGCCTGGTCGGCTGGATCGCCAAAAATTTTGAGCCGCTGCTGGTGCCGAATTTCGACCAGCGTAAAAATCATCTCGGCTATTACCGCGACAACGAAGAGCTGCGCATCAAGGCTTTCATGGGCTGCGCCCTGCCGGACGGCCTTGGGGTGCTGTGCGTGGACAGCAAGCGCCAATATTCTTTTTCGGAGAAAGATCAAAAACTGCTGTACCTTTTTGCCGAGTTGCTGACAGAGTTGTGCGCTACAGCGGGCGAAGAGCGGGAACGCTCCGCCGCCATGCGGCACTATGCGGCCCTGAAAGCGGTATATTCCCTGCGCAAGGAGCATTCGCGCTGGTCGGAATTTTTGAAGCGTTTTCTTGAGCTTATGGCCGCGACCACCGGTTTTGGTTATGCCGTTTTTTGCGCGGCGCTGGAGGGTGAACGCTATAACCTGGAAGGGGAAACACCTTCCCTGGTCTGGAAACCCCGCGCCCCTGCGCCGGTTTTTCCTCTTTCCGGCGGGGCCATCGGCTGGGTGTTTCGCAACGGCACGCCGCTGTTCAGTAACGCCCCCGGCGGCATGCCTGAGTCTTCTTTGTTCGGCAAAAGCGTGGCCACGCCGCAGTTTCACACAGTCATGGCCCTGCCGCTGCTGCTGCAACGCAAGACGCGCGGCGTGCTGTGCCTTGCCGCGGAAGAACCACTGGAAGTTTCAGACGCCACGCGCGATTTTGTGCAAATGGCTGCTGACCACCTGGCTCTTTTTCTTGAGAATCTTTATGTAAAGTGCCGTCTGCGCGATGTGTGCACCGCCGCCGCGCAACGAGAGGAAGAATTGCGGCGTAACATAACAGGCAAACTGTGACGGGAAGGGGCGGGTGTTGATGCATGTTTGCTAATTTGCTCAATTTTTTCGGTAAAAATCTGGCCATGGACCTGGGCACGGCCAACACTCTTTTATATACGCGCAACCAGGGGGTCGTACTGAACGAACCTTCCGTCGTGGCGCTTGACGCTGAGCGGGGGCACGTGCTGGCCGTGGGGCGCGAGGCCAAAGAGTTTCTCGGCCGCACGCCCAAGCGCATCCGGGCCGTGCGCCCCATGCGCGACGGGGTTATCGCCGATTTTGAAGTCACGCGACAGATGATTGCTTTTTTCATTAAAAAAGTGATCAAGGGCTTTCATTTCGCCCGGCCGAACATGGTGATCTGCGTGCCCAGCGGCATCACCCAGGTGGAAAAGCGCGCGGTCATCGAATCGGCCCAACTGGCCGGGGTGCACACCGTGCACCTGGTGGAAGAACCCATGGCGGCGGCCATAGGCGCCAATTTGCCCATTCACGAACCTCTGGGCAACATGGTGGTGGATATTGGCGGCGGCACGACGGAGGTGGCGATCATCTCTCTTTCCGCCATCGCGTACGCCGAATCGGTCCGCGTGGCCGGCGACGCCATGAACACCGCCATTCAGCGCTATTTCCAAAATGAATTCCAGTTGATGATCGGCGAGAACATGGCCGAGCGCATCAAAATAGCCGTGGGTTCCGCGTATCCCTTGGCGGAACAATTGGTCGTCGAAATTTCAGGCAAGCACCTGGTTTCCGGTACGCCCCGTTCCGTACGCATTACCGACGGCCATGTGCGCGAAGCTCTGGCCGAGCCGGTGCGGGTAATCATTCAGGCCATACGCAAGGCCCTTGAAAAAACCCCGCCTGAACTGGCTTCCGACATAGGCGACAACGGCATGTTGCTGGCTGGCGGCGGCGCGCTGCTAAAAGGTCTTGATATGCTGATCTCACGAGAGACCGGCCTTAAGGTTCATATCGACAGCGACCCTTTGACCACAGTGGTTCGCGGCAGCGGGCGCACGCTGGACGACATGAAATTTTTCAGCAAAGTGTATATCAACTGAGTATGAACGATCTCGCATCGCTGCTCGCCGGGGTGACGCGCATTGTCCGCCGGGCGGGCGACCTTATCGCCGACCATAACACCAAGCCCAGGGATATCCGGCATAAAGGCCGTATTGATCTGGTGACGGGCACCGATCTGGCCGTGGAAGCGTTTTTGAAAGAAAACCTGAGCGAACTTTTGCCGGGTTCTTCTTTTCTGGCTGAAGAAAGTGCGGCCGACGCGGAACTGACCGACAACACCTGGATCATAGATCCAGTGGACGGCACAACCAATTTCGCCCATGGCCTGCCTGTGGTGGCGACTTCCGTGGGCTTGTGGCGCGGGGGCGAAGTGGTTCTGGGCGTTGTCAACGCGCCGCTCATGCAAGAATGCTTTACCGCCTTTCGCGGCGGCGGCGCGTATCTGAACGACGCGCCGATCAAGGTTTCCGACGCGGAAACCATGCAAGACTCGCTTGTGGCCACGGGTTTTCCGTACGCCATTGAAGAAGAACTGCCGGGAATCTTGCGCCGCCTGCAAAGCGTGTTGCCCGCCTGCCAGGGCGTGCGGCGCTGGGGGGCGGCAGCCCTTGACCTGGCCTATGTGGCGGCGGGCCGCTATGACGCTTTTTATGAGCTGCGGCTCAACCCCTGGGATGTTTCCGCCGGCTGGCTGCTGGTGCAGGAAGCGGGGGGCCATATGACCCGCATGAACGGCGCGCCGTACCACCGGCGCGCGCACGACGTGCTGGCCACGAACGGCCGGGTGCACGAGACGCTGCGCCTTTTGCTGAATGAACCGGAGGACAGCCATGCTTGAACTGCGTAACGCTGCCGACATCATCGTGCCCTTTGAAGTCATGGGGGAAACGGGTTGGGAAAAGGCCACCGGCATGCTGCTGGCCGAACAGGCGGAGCACTGGGGCAGCCCCATGAACAGGCCGGTGGCTGAAAATCTGATCAAGGCCACGGAAAAGCGCCTGGGCGCGGCCTTGCCTCCGGATCTGGCGCTCTTTTACCGCACGTTCGGCGTCGCGGATATCGGCGAAGAATTGCAGGCGTTGGAAAATATGGAATATCTCTCCGCCTGGGCCGAAGGCTTTGAGCCGGAAGAATTCATGGACCCGGACCAGTTGGCTCTTTTGCCGCAGCTTGTAACCTTCAGCGAATACCTGGGCAACGGCAACGCCTTTTGTTTTCACCGCGATACCGGCGAAATTTACTATTTCGACCATGACACGGCCCCGCACCTGGTCAAATTGTTCGACCGGGCGGGCGACTACCTGAAAGGGTGCCTGGTCAAACTGCAGGAAGCGTTTTTTGTAGGCAGCGACGGTGAAGAGATCGTTGAGGAAAAGCTGGTGGAGCTGTTCGGCGAACGCCTGATCACGAAATGGCTCTACTAGAGCAAACGTTCAATCATTCCATTCCATATGTTCCGCCGCCCAGATCAGTGCGGGCGTGAGCAGATGCGGCATGTCGCGCACCAGCGCGTCCAATTCGTCACGGTCCACGAACATGCCTTGCTCTATTTCGTCCGGGTTCGGCCGCGGCACAGCGGATACGAAATGCGTGCAATACAGGCTGATTTCCGCGTTATCGGTGGCGGCGGAAGGCTCGATACGGGCCGTCAACGTCAGTTCCAGGCCGCTGATGCCCAATTCTTCCGCAAGCTCGCGCAGCGCGGCGTCGTGGCGGGCTTCGCCGGCCAGCACGCGGCCGGAGGCGGAAACATTCCATAACCCGGCATACGCCGAGCGGCCGCGCGCACGTTTATGCACGTAGATTCTGCCTTCGGGGTCGCGCAGGCAGACCAGCGCCACGCGATGCCGCAGCCTTTGCCGCAAAACGCCGTCCCTGTGCATGACGAGAAACGGCTTGCCCGATTGATCAAGCACTTCAAGCAGCTCTTTTTCTTGCCCCGCATCGTCCATGCGGAGCGCTTTTTTTTTGCGAAAACTGGATTTGCGGGACATACCGGCCTTTGTGCATAATCGTTGGCGCCGCCCGGCGTTGCGCCCGGCGCGGCAAACGGCTATGTTGTATCTCGTTCTGTATATGGAAACAAGCCGCTTCACATTCCTGGCCTTGGGGCTGGAAGACATTCCCGAGATTGCCGCCCTTGAGGCGCTGTCTTTTTCTACGCCCTGGAGCGCGGAGCAATACGACCTCGTGCTTCGTCATGGGGCTTGCAAAGTCTTCGGCGCCCGTTTACAGTCCGCCGGACCGGACGGCCGGGCAGGGGAGCTTGCGGCATACATAGCCGTATCCGCCCATGCCGGGGCCGACGAGATGGAAGTGTACAACATTGCCGTGGCCGAGGCTTACCGGCAACAGGGCATCGGCAAAAAGCTGCTGTGCCTTGCGATGCAGGCCGCTGCAAAGAACGGCATTACCCGCGCCGTGCTTGAAGTGCGCGAGCATAACGTTCCGGCCATTGCGCTATACCGGTCTTTGGGCTTTACCCGGGCCGGAGTGCGGCGGGGCTATTACCCCGACACGGGCGAAGACGCCCACGTATACGTCTGCGATTTGACGCGGCAAGCCTCGTAGCCGCGCTGCCCCTACACGAATCAACCGGGAGTGCACTGTGAAAAAACTGATGGCAGCCAACTGGAAGATGCACAAGACGCAGGCGGAAGCCCGCGCCACAGCGGCGGAGCTGATCGACTCCATCCCGAACCTGCCCGCGGACAGAGAAGTCGCCATATTCGCGCCGTATACCACGCTGTCCACCTGCGCTTCTCTTTTTGCGAACAAGGCCGGGTTTTTCTGGGGCGCGCAAAACGTGTATCCCGCGACGCATGGAGCCTTTACAGGCGAAATTTCTCCCGCCATGCTGAAAGACGCGGGCTGCACCCACGTGCTGACCGGGCATTCCGAGCGGCGCGCGCTGCTGGGTGAAAGCAGTGAATTCGTCGGCCAAAAAACCGCATTCGCCCTTGAGCATGGGCTCAGCGTCGTGCTGTGCATCGGCGAGACCCTGCAGGAACGCGAAGGGGGCAAACTGGAAGCGGTGCTTGGCGGCCAATTGGAAGCCGGGCTTGCGTCCGTTACTGACGACGTGCGGCCGGATTCTTTGGCCATAGCCTATGAACCGGTCTGGGCCATCGGCACGGGCAAGGTGGCAGGGCCGAAAGAAATTCTGGAAACACACGCTCTTGTGCGCAAACTTTTGCTCAAGCGTTTTCCCGCCCAAGGCCGCGATTTGCGCATTTTATATGGGGGAAGCGTCAAGCCGGAGAACACCGCCGAAATCATAAGTCTTGACAATGTGGACGGAGTCCTGGTAGGCGGTGCTTCTTTAGATGCGCAGAGCATGAAGAAGATCGTCTTGGCCTGAGGTAAGGAGAATATTTTGGAAACGATGATTCTGGCCGCCCATATCGGCATTTGTGTCATTCTGGTTGTGCTTGTGCTCTTGCAGTCAGGCAAAGAAGGCATGGGTGTCATTTTCGGCGGCGGCAGTTCCTCCCTGTTCGGCAGCTCCGGCGCGGGCGGGGTTCTGGCCAAAATGACCATGTTCGCGGCCATCGCCTTTGTGATCACTTCGCTCGGCTACAACATCATGACCACGGAACGCAAACCTACGAAATCGGTGCTGCCCGACGTGAAGATTGAAGACACGGCGCCCGCCAAACCGCAGGCCCCCGCGCAAGTGCCGCCTGCGGCAACCCCCGCGCAAAACGCGACAGGCGGTGCGGCGAAATAGTTTATCTGCCGTCTTCCCCTCAGCATTGGTAAAAACGCCGGAATTTTTCGATTCCGGCGTTTTTCTTTCATATTTCTCTTGCAAAACATGAAGGCTCACTTTATACCTGACTCCACATTGGCGCAGGTGGCGGAATTGGTAGACGCACCAGCTTGAGGGGCTGGCGATCGCAAGATTATGGGGGTTCGAGTCCCCCCCTGCGCACCACAAAAAAATGAATCTCCGGCAGGAGATTTTTTTTACTTTCAGCTCACTCGATTGAGGGGGGAGTGCACCAGTCTCGTGCGGGTTCGAGTCGCTCCCACGCACCATATACGAAAAGCCCGCAGTCTGATGGCTGCGGGCTTTTCGTATATTGAAGGTACGTCATATCTGCCGCAAACGTTCCGCAAGATACCGCACCACCATATCATGGGTTGCAGCGTCGGGCGTGTACAGGCGTAGCATATGCCAGTAACCCCGACGTAGTAAAATCACCCGCATGGAAGTGACTTGCCCCTAAAAAACTGGTCCACCTTAAAAGTTAGTGTAAGGTGCGGCCACGGAGGTAGGCCATGGGTCGAAAAACATTCACAGCTGAACAGATTATCTTTAAACTCCGCGAAGTTGAGGTTCTGGTGAACCAGGGCGAGAGCATCGGGGCCGCCTGTCGCAAGAT
>JAVBNL010000006.1:0-30918 GCA_031551515.1 Desulfovibrionaceae bacterium | reverse complement strand
CTCCGCGTCCAGGGCCTTCAAATATGCCTTCATCTGGTCGGCGGTCATATTTTCAGTTTTTATTCCGTCCACCTGGGGAAAGTTAAAATGCAGTTGAGACATTTCCGGAATGCCGCACAGCCCTTTTTTTGCGCCGAACCGGATAAGGCGCTGTAAAAGATCCATCACGCCCTTGATGGTGGCGGGAGCGCGTCCGTTTTTCGTCATCTGCACGCGCATCCGGTCCACGTCCAGGGTGACGATTTCCGAAGGGGGCTTTTTCCCAAAAGGTTCTTTCAGATATTTGCTGTAACGGGATTCGTCGGTTTCCCAGCGTTTCCGCTCCGGGCGGCTGTCACGGTAGAGCGCCCAAAGACGCGCTATGGTAGGCCGTGAGGCGTCCGCCAGCTTGGCGGCTTCATCGGCGGCGCGTTTGTCCGTGTTGGGAAGCTCCAGGCCACGGGCGCGGTCAGCGCGTATGTGAGCCGCCCTGGCGGGAGTCATGCCTTCGCTCTCTTTTCCGACCGGTTCTTCGATCAGTTTGGAGCCTCTTCCCCCCTGACGGTACATAATGTAGTATGTTTTTTCCAACACGTCCGAGTCAAGACGCTTTTTGTGCCGGAAGTAGACGCCCTGATATTTAGTCTTTTCGCGCTTCATACGGTTTCCTTGTCGCAATTCTTCCCAACATCATTCCCAACACGCAAGCTCAAAATAGGGTAGATTTCATCAAATTGCAACAAAGGAAAATTTTGATAATATGCTGTAATTACAAATATAATAAAGTCTGATAAAATTCAATATGGCAATAAAAATCCCCTTCACACGGCGGTGGCCATAGGTTCAAGTCCTGTACTGCCACCAGCAACAAATCCACAGGCGTCCGCCAAGGTCCACAAAGCCTTGGCGGACTTGACTTTTATAGCCTACCGTGATCCGTCTTTGTGCATGAACATGCGCGTGCAGCCACACTTTCTGGGGGGTATCTCTGGGGATACTGTTCGACGGTGGCGGGTTATCAAGAGGACGCTTCTCGGCTTGCCGAGAAGCTGACTGCAGCGGGAGGTTTTCGCCTGTAAGTAACGGCGGGCCGGAACAAGCTACACTGCCCGGCCCGCCGTTTTTTTATTCTTCGTATTTCCCATCCAGGGTGAAGAGCGTGGTTTCTTTGACATCCGTTTGCAAAAGGTCAAGAGCCCTCTTTATATAGCGTCTGCGCAGAGCCTTCTCCTGTTCCGGCGTATAGTCGGCATTGCCGAAAGGATTGGGAATTTGCGTTCCCATGAGAATTCTGCGAAGTCCGGTCATCTTGGAAGCCGAGGCAACAGCAGTAATCTGCACCACAGGGATGCCAGCCCGTTCAATTTCAAGCCCGATCGTTGCACCGCAACGAGTGCTTCCGCCTCAGGTGGATGTGAGAATTACACCATCCACGCCTTTACTTTTAAGTTCTTCGGCAATTTCTCCACCCATTCTGGCGGACCACTTCATAACAGTGGAGTTGCCGCCGGTAACAAAATAATCATCGTGCAATTTGCCAAACAGGGCTTCCTGTTCAAATTCCTTGAGCACGTCATAAGGAATCATGCGGTTGCGATCCTGGAGCACGTGTGCGTGGAAATAGCCTTCATGGTAGATGACGTAATCATTCCCGGTTTTTCCAGGAGCCATGAATTCATCAATATTGAACGAGACCCATGCGTTGCAGGAGCGTCCTTTCAGGCCACCCTTATTCTTCGGATCGGCAAGCCCGCTGTCGGAAACAACGGCTATGCGCGCCGAACGCATGTCGGCAACGGGTTGGGGAGGTTCCACAGACTCTGTCTGAGGAAATTCCAGTTCCGTTTTAAAAGGTTTGCCCGCGATTTTCGCCAACGCCATATCCACCGCGCGCGTAGCGCATTTTTTCTCGGTATAGACGTTGCGAATCATCATTTGCGGGAAATAGCCCTCTTCTTCCGGGGTGCCGATGCCAAAGCCGGACACAAAATGCTGACCATGGGTGTTTTCCAGAACGTGCCTGGCTATGTTCACCATATGTTCCATGTCTTCAGCTATTTTGGCCGCGCTGTTGTGGGTTTTCGCTATATACGTACTGCTTCTGTAAACATCCACTCCGGGATTTTCTTCATTCATTCCTGTAAACACAGGAATGCCGAGAGCTTCGCCCACAACCTTGCACGCATGACCGCAGGCAATGCCGTATCGGCCCGCGGCAAAAGCGGGACCCGCGAAAAAAATATCCGGTTTAAAAGGAGCTATGAGACGGAGCAGCTCTTCGCCGGCTTCTTTGGGTTTCTCCGCAAAATAGTTGTCGCCGCAGATAATCGTGCCGACAATTTCAGCCTGGTCACCGAGGGCTTTCTGCAGAAGTATACCCGGCCCGACAAGCCCTTCTTTTACAGAAAAGCCCGTGTGTGCCTTGTCTTCACCGCCGATTTGCCCATAAAACTGGTTGATATAATGGACTGTGCGTATTTTTTTCATGCCGTAACCTCCTAAGTTCCCTAATAGTCTTCGCCGGTAATATATGAACCGCCTGTAAAGTCATGTATGCCGCAAATGGCGGATTCCTCGCTGAAAACACGCGGACTTTTTGCCGGCAAGATGTCATTATACGGTGAATACAGAAGCGTTTCGGGGGTCCCGCCCAGCACGCGCTTCACATCAAACTCGATGTTCAACCTCTCATGAGTGACGCCTATATGGTGAACGGCTGTCAACAAGTCGTGCTTAAAGTACGCATTGCTTGCTTTGGTGCCCGGGCTGGTCAATCCCTGCGTCTGGAGAACGGTCCGCACGCCCCGCTTTTCGCATGCTACGCCAATCGCCGCCGCATCCATATGCACCATACCGCCGTTCACTTTGGTCATGACAATACCGTCCGCTTCCAGGATATCCTTGGCCAGATTGGCGGCAATCATGGCTCTGCGGTCGCGCTCCTGGGCGTTAGAATGCGCCACCCCCGCGATCATGCCGCAGAAAATCAAATCTTTCCCGTGGCGGTCATACAGTTCGTTAATCATCGCGTGGTTTTGCATGGAGTATGTATCCAGGCTTTTATTGGGAACAAAACCGACGATGCCGCCGTCCAGAATTTCATTGGGATGCAATATGGTGGGGATAAAATTTTTGACGTTGGTGCCGTAAAAAAACGGTTCGGGATTGCCCTTGTAATCGTACTGCGGGGTGTACATCTGATAAAAATACACAATTCTCGGCAACGGGGAGTCTTTGGGCAAATCTTTGAACACATGTTCATAGACTTTTTTTTCGGCAACAGGCTGTCCCGCTCCCGCCTCGGCAAGATACACCGCCAGCCTGAAAAGCGCGCGCTGCAAAGCAAAGTCAAATTCAAATTCGTCCGTCCCCGGCGTCATCTCGGGAACAACCACCACGGCCGGCATGACGGCGTATTTGCTGAGTCTTGCAACGGTTCCGCCCATGTCCAGGGAGGGCACATCCCTCCGCCCTGAGGTCGGATTGGTCATGATAACGGACATCCCCCTGAGCGCGCGCGTCACCCCGTCGCCTGCAGTGTGGATGTTGGAAATAAACCCCGGAAAGTCACCGCCTTTAGGAGTCACTTTGCAGCGAGGCTGCGCAATATCCAGCACCTTGACAATGCGCGTGCCGTCATTCGGATGCGTCAGCTCCACCGACACGTTCGCAATTTTGATGTCTTCCAGCAAAAGCTCTTCAGCTTCTTTTTTATTGATATGGAGAACTCCATCCGAAATGAACGTGTTATCTCCAAAACGGATATCGCGGATTTCCACATACTCCAATTCTAATCGCATAAGCGGCCTCCAGAGATGAAATAAGTTTCCGGAACAGAATACATTCTGGTATTTTCGTGTTCTCAGCCAGGCGGTTTGTTACAGGCACGCCTTCTCCTGCCCGCGCGACGCGGTGCGCATTTTTTTCCAACGGGAAACCAGGGTCGGCCCCAGAAGGGCCACCAGAGCCATGAACAGGAAAAAGGCAGAGGCCGGGCGGGTCACGAAAATGCTCCAGTCGCCGCCGCTGATGACCAGGGCGCGGCGGAGTTCGGCCTCCAGAAGCGGCCCGAGAATGATGCCGATGACAATGGGGTAGACGGGAAAATTGGCCAAGGTGCAAAGAAAGGCGAAAACGCCCAGACAGAGCATGACGACGACATCAAAGAACTGGTGCGAAAGGGAAAAAGTTCCGATGATAGTCAGAGTTAGCAGGGTCGGCGCAAGGATCATTTTGGGAACGCGCAAGGCCTGGATGAATCCGCGGATGCCGAAATACCCCACAAAGGCCATGACCACGTTGGAAATGAGCAAGGCCGCGATGATGGACCACACGGCCGCGGCGCTGGTCTCGAAAAGCATGGGGCCTGGTTGCAGGCCGTGAATCATCAGCCCGCCCAAGAGCATGGCCGTGACCGCGTCACCGGGAATGCCCAGGGTGAGCAGGGGGATGAGCGCGCCGCCGGTGACCCCGTTGTTGGACGCTTCGGAAGCGATGATCCCGCCCGGTTCGCCTTTGCCGTAATTACCCCCGGCCGGGTCGAAATTTTTGGCCTGGTCGTAGGAAACAAAGGCGGCCACATTCCCGCCCAGAGCGGGCACGATACCGATGCCAACGCCAATGAGCGCGGAGCGTAAATAATTCCATTTCCGACGCAGCATCTCTCTCACCGGAGGCAGAAGACGGCTGTAGTTTATTGTGGCGGCGGTACACCGCGCCTCCAGTCCGAGCGAACCGATTATTTCCGGAATAACAAGGAAACCGATCATGGCTGGCATGACGGAAACCCCCTGGAGCAATGCCAGGGTGCCGAACGTCCAGCGGCCTTCGCCCGTGATCTGGTCAAACCCGACGGTGGAAAGGCCAAGGCCGATAAAGGCGCCGATCAGGCCTTTAAGAACCTGTCCCGGCGTGATGGAGGCGATAATCGTCATACCCATGAGCGCGACCATGGCGTATTCCGCCGGGCCGATACGCAGGGCGAGACGAGCCAGCGCCGGCGCGATCGTTGCAAGACAGAGCCAGGACACAAGACCGCCACAGACGGACGCGGTCAGCGCCCAGCCGTATGCTTGCAGGGCTTCGCCGCGTTTCGCCATGGGATGCCCGTCAAGCGTGGTGACCACGGCCGAGGGCGTACCCGGAATGTTCATCAGGATTGCCGGAATAGCGCCGCCGGTCATGGAACCGCAATACAAGGCTGCCATCATGGCCAAGGCCTTCTCTGGGGACAGGGGAAAGGTCAGCGGGGTCAGCAGGGCGACCCCAAGGGTGGCGGTCAATCCGGGCAGGGCACCGAAAATGAACCCGAGCACCACGCCGACGATGATGCAGAGCATAGCCGTCGGGTCGGTAAGTTGCGCCACAAGCATAGGAAAAAGCATATCCATAAAAATCTCCTGGGCAGAGCCGCGCCGTGCGCTCTTTTCATGCTGAAAACAAAGGTTAGCGGAGGCTCACCCCCAACAGATAGGCGAAACTGAACCAGATCGCGACGGTAACGACCGTCAGCGAAACGGCGAGAAAGGCAATCCGCTTTTTTGTCCGTTCCTCGGGCTTTAGGGCGACAAACCCCAGGCAAACGGCAAAGGCTATGGTCGCCGGCACAAAGGTCGCCACCTGCCAGAGCGCGATATAGGCCCAAAGCAGAGCCAGCGCTATGCCGCTGCGGATGAGGAAGGGACGGATAGGCAGGCCCAGAGTGTCGATCGCTTCCTGCGGATCCTCCGGCGTGGCGCGCTGTTGCCGGAAGCGCCGCAGTTCCAGAACAAAGATATACACGGTCAGTGTGCCGACGCCTCCGAGACTGATGGAGGGCAACACGCCCGGCCCCATTCCCGAGTCGTGAAAATTGACCAGCATCAGGTAGGTCGGCTGTGCCAAAATGACGCACAATATGAGCAAAATTAAAGTAATCGAGCAGGTAGCGTAAAATCGCAGGGCGTTCATCGGTATCTCCCTGAAAGAGGAGGCGTGCCTTTATTGCGGCACACCTCCTCAAGAGCATTATTTCTTAGCGTCAGCGTTCATCTTCCCGAGCACGGTACGCAGGGTTTCAATGACGGCATTGATTTGATCATCAAGTTCTTTGCCGCTGATAGGATCGATGGTAACCACGTTCTCATCACAGAACTTTTTGAATTCCGGGCTCTTGTAAGCTGCTGTCAGGGCTTTTATCAGCACGGTCTTGACTTCTTCCGGAAGATTGGCCGGCCCAACGATGAAAGATATCTGCTTCAGCGGGCCGTAAGGGAATGCGTTATAGCCCAGTTCCTTGAAGGTGGGCACGTCGGCCAGCACCTGCGAGCGTTTGTCAGTAAAGATGCCGATGGGGATCGCATCCCCACTCTTGATGACCTGCATACTTTCGCCGGGCTTGAGAATCGCTCCGTTGATATGGCCGCCGAGCAGTTCCGCCACCGCGCGCGAACCTCCGGAATAGGGCACGCTGCGCTGGGTCGACCCCACGGCGCCGGCCGCGGAGATGGCCAGAAGGTCGTTCAGGGTGCGCGCACCCGGGGTGCCGATGGTCACCTTGCCGGGGTTGGCCTTGATGTTGTCCATGAAGGCTGTGAGATCTTTGTGCGGGCTGTTTTTGGACACGATCAGGATCAGGTCGTCCTCGGAAGCCTTGACCAGGGTGGTGTAGTTGGACATCTTGAGCGGCACCTTGCCCTCGGCCATAAGGGACAGAATAGAGCTTGTGGCCCAACCCAAGGTATAGCCGTCAGGTTTGGCGTTGGCCACCTGCCCCAGTCCGATGGCGCTGCTGCCGCCGGGAATGTTTTCCACAACCATTTTGACGCCTTCGCGCTCCATCACCGGCTGGATGACCCGGGCCATGAGGTCGTTACTGCCGCCCGGATTCCAAGGGATGATCATACGCACTTCGCGCTCGGGGTATTTGGCCTCCGCTGTGATGGGAAGGGCGACCAGAAGTGAAAGCAACAGCGCCGGAAGGTAACGAAACACTCTCTGCATGGGATTCTCCTTTTGAAAGAAGCCTAAGGATTTATCGACCACGTTCTGAAGTTGGCCACTGCCCGGCGAAGCGGGCCTTGGTTCCCAACTCTTCCTCAATCTGCAACAATTTGTTGTACTTGGCGTTGCGTTCCGCGCGCACCGGCGATCCGCTTTTGATGCGCTCCGCGCCAAGGGCCACAGCCAGATCGGCGGCAAAGGGATCGCACGTTTCGTTGGAACGCAGAGAGACAGTGACAGCCATGCCGTTCTCGCGGGCGATGATTCCTGCTTGCATGGCCTCGCTGACCGTGCCGATCTGGTTCATTTTCAACAACAGTTCCGTAGCGGACTTTTCAGCGATGCCCCGCGCGATGCGCGTCGGGTTGGTGGCAAAAAGATCGTCGCCCACCACTGAGCAACGGGATCCCGCAGCCGCAAGTTGCGTCACGAGTTCCGCATGGGCCGCGAAATCATCCTCATGAAAAGGATCCTCAATGGACAGCAAAGGGTATTCACGCACCAGATCGAGATACACCCCGCACAGTTCGGGAGCTTGAACCCGTCTGTCGCCCAGGGCATAGGTTCCGCTTGCCGCGTCGTAAATCTCGTTGGCGGCCACATCGAGCGCCAGATTCATTCTGCCCTCGCACCCGGTGTCCTTAGCCGCCTGCAACATGATGTCGAAAGCCTCGCGCACGCTTGACAAGGGAGGGGCGAGCGCGCCGCCCACTTCGGCAACGGGGCCGAATCTCTGGACAAGAAGCGCCCCCAAACGCGCGCGCGTGGCCGCGAGCCCTTCCACCGCGTCACTGATGTTCGAAAATCCTTCGACGATATAAAGAAAATCCTCAAAAGGCAGGGCCGAGGGCGAATACTCGCCGCCAGCGATGACCGTAGCGATGGGCATGGGCAGGCGTGTCGCGACCTGTCCGCCGAGATAGCGGTATACGGGCAGACGGGTGGCCAGAGCGGCGGCCTTGGCGGCGGCCACGGAAACGGGCAATATGGCGTTGGCGCCGAGGACGCTTTTGTCCGGCGTGCCGTCAAGCTCGATCAGGCGCCGGTCAAGAGCGGCAATATCCAGCACGCACATGCCCTTGAGAACGGGGGCGATTTTTTCGCGCACAGTGGCTGCGGCTTTGCGTACGCCATAACCCTTGAAGCGTTCTTCCCCGTCAAAAAGCTCAAACGCCTCGTGCCCGCCGCGTGACGTGCCACTCGGCACCGAAGCGTTGACGGACGCGCCGGAATCAAGGGTCAGCGTCACTTCCACCGTCGGCCGACCGGCTCCGCCAAGCACTTCGCGTGCGGAAATATTCTCGATGGTACTATGCACTTACTTCCCCCGCTCTTTACGCGCGTTAATAAGTATGATCCGTAAATGCTGCATGTTCGTGCCTGTATGCCCGGTATCAATACTGCCGCCGAGGGCGCGCAACGCTGTACCGCTGTCGTGCGCGGCAAGTATGTCAGGCAGGGAAAGCCCCATTTTTTCCGCAAGGGCGGCAGTGCTGTTATCCACTATTCCGCCGGCGATATCCGTGGGGCCGTCGGTTCCGTCCGTGTCAATGGAAACGCAGACCCAGTCGCTTGCCGGATTCGCCCTGGAAGCGAAGCTAAGGGCCAGTTCCTGATTGGGTCCGCCGAGTCCGGCGGCGCTATTGATGGTCACCGGGGATTCTCCGCTGCTGATCAGGGCGCAAGGAGCCTCCAACGGGCGGCTAAAGGCGATGATCTCGTCCGTGATGCCCGCGAGGCAGATGCCGGTTTCCTGGGCCTCGCCATGCATGCGGGAGGCAAGAATCATGGGCGTGTAGCCAAGCGTAACGGCCTTGTCCGCCGCCGCGCGGCACATGCTGGAGGGGTCGCCAACCATGACCATGCGCGAGTTCACCCCATCAAAGCTTTTCACGGTTTCAAGTTCCGGCATGTCCCGGGCTTTTTCCAGAAAATCCCGCACGCGCGGCGGCGTTTTTTCCCAAATGCGAAAACGGCGCAACAGCGCGATAGCGTCAGCGAAGGTTGCCGGATCGGGCAGGCACATGTCCGGCCAGGGCATACCCGGCTGTTCAGTCTGCAAGGAAAGAGTCACCATCATGGCCGGTTGAACTTCTGTGGCGAGCCTGCCGCCCTTTAGCTGGCAAAGGTGCCGCCGCACGATGTTCATTTCTTTGATGTTCGCGCCGCTTTTCAGCAACATCTCGTTCATGGCCTTAATATCGTCCAGGGTCAGGCCGGGATGGGGGATCGTGGCAAGGGCCGTGGCTCCACCGGTGACAGGCGCGAGCACAAGATCCTTTTCCGCGCATGATCGGGCAAAGGCCAACATTGCTTCTCCAGCCTGTACGCTACTCTCGTCCGGGATGGGGTGTGCCCCCTCGATGATCCGGATGCGCTTCAGGGTACGGACATCACCTTTTTTCAGGACGAGAAGGCCATCGGTCAGATACGGCCCGAGAATATTCTCCAGGGTCTCGGCAATGGGGAACGACGCCTTGCCGACCCCGAGCACGCGCACGCGGGCGTAAGCATCAAGATTGTAGGCCTCGTCGCCGATGGTCAGGGTGGCGCCGTTACGGTGCACTTTGGCCCGGGTGCCGTAGTCGGGAACGGCCCGCGCGAGTCCAGCCTCAAGAATATCCAGGGCATGACCGCGCAAACGCCCTTTGGAGCCGCCTGTCAGGTCCGCCCTGTTTTTGACAAATTTCGGCGTAGCGGAGAATTCTGTCATGGTGAAAACTCTCAATTCACGCACACGGATTCTGCTGCCGGCGATTCTTGGGGGAAACGCGCGTCGTGTGATTACGGGCTCAACGCCCTGTCAATGTTGTGTATATGAACGCGCATGCGTTCACGCGCTTCATCGGGGTTACGCTGTTGCAGCGCATCAAGGATCGCGCGCATCTCCTGCTCGCTCGGCCGCATGCGTGAGGTTCGCAGCCCCAGAGTCGCAAGCTGGATGCGGCGCATGGCAGGCACATACCTTTTGAGAAGAGGCGCGATTTCTCCGTTGCCGCAACGTTCCCAGATAATTTCGTGCAAGAGGCCGTCCACTTCGCTGAGCGCTGTCTGTTTTTCGGGAGATCCGGCAGGTAGTTGGCCGAGCCGTGAAAACTCTTTCTCAAGGAGATGCAACTCCTCTTCCCGGATGCGCATGGTAGCCATCTCGGCGGCGAAAGGCTCAAGCAACAGTCTGAGCTGCAGAATGTCTCGCGCCTGCTGTTCGGAAATAGGCAGCACAACGGTGCCGGCCTGGGGTTTGACAAACACAAAGCCCTCTTCCTTCAGCCGTAAAATGACATTGCGCACCGGCGCTCTGCCGACACCGTACCTGGAGGCGAGCTTTGCTTCGGAAATCTTTTCGCCCGGCTTGAGAAGCAAGTTAATGATGTCATCATACACACGGGCGTAAAGTTCTTCCCCTTTAGTTCGAGCCATGATCCGTTCCTTTCGCCGTCAACTCCGAGCGGAGCGTCTCACAATCACAATATTCTGCTGTTGCCGGCGCAACACTTTGCCAAGGATACCCTTACTGTGAAGAAATATACATTACTGAAATGTCAGTTGTCAATACTAACATGTCAGTATGCTAAAGCTGCCGCATTATCTGCGGGACGGTTTTTGAAAAGATGGCTTCAAGAAAGTTCAAGGGGTTACGACTTTCATCGTAACCCCTTTTGGCACGCCGGGGGGCAAGCCTATGCCCCCCCGGCGTAGTATTCGCCGCGCTCAGGCCAGCAGTTTTTCCAGGCGGGAACGGATTTCCGCGATGAATTCCTTGGAGGTGACGCTACGTGCCTTCACGCCGGGCTCCACAAGGCCTATCAGGTCTTTGGTCATGATGCCGTCGTCAAGGCAGTTCAACGACGCTTTTTCAAGGGCGTCGCCGAATTTCACCAGGCCGTCTATGCCGTCAAGCTCGCCGCGTTTGCGCAGCGCGCCGCTCCAGGCGAAGATGGTGGCGATGGGGTTGGTGGAGGTTTCTTCCCCTTCCAGATATTTGTAGTAATGCCGGGTCACGGTGCCGTGGGCGGCCTCGTATTCGAACTTGCCGTCGGGTGAAACCAGCACGGAAGTCATCATGGCCAAGGAGCCGAAGGCGGTTGAGACCATGTCGCTCATCACGTCGCCGTCGTAGTTCTTGCAGGCCCAGATATAGCCGCCTTCGGACCGGATGACCCGGGCCACCGCGTCGTCGATGAGCGTGTAGAAATATTCCAGGCCCAGCGCGTCGAATTTGCCTTTGTATTCCACAAAAACTTCGTCGAATATCGCTTTGAAGAAACCGTCATAGACCTTGGCGATGGTGTCTTTTGTAGAGAACCACAGGTCCTGCTTGGTGGCGAGGGCGTACTGAAAGCAGGCGTGCGCGAAAGAGCGGATGGATTTTTCCGTGTTGTGCGCACCCTGCCAGATGGCCGGGCCGTCCACTTTGAACACGGAGACGGTGTGCTCTTTGCCTGAGGCGCCCTTGAAAGTCATGGTGGTTTCGCCGGGCTCTTCGGTTTTGAAGTCCACACTGCGGTATACGTCGCCATAGGCGTGGCGGGCTATGGTGATGGGTTTTTTCCAGCTTTTGACGGCCGGTTTGATGGAGTCCACAAGAATGGGCGCGCGAAACACCGTGCCGTCGAGAATGGCACGGATGGTGCCGTTGGGGCTTCTCCACATCTGGGTCAGCTGCGGATACTCTTCCATGCGTTGCTGGTTGGGGGTGATTGTGGCGCACTTGACCGCAACGCCGTATTTTTTGGTGGCGTTGGCGGAATCGACCGTAACCTGGTCCTTGGTTTCGTTGCGGTACAACAGGCCCAGGTCGTAGTATTCCGTCTTCAGTTCCACGAACGGATGAATGAGTTCATCTTTGATCATCTGCCACAAGATGCGGGTCATCTCGTCGCCGTCCATTTCCACCAGGGGGGTCGTCATCGCAATCTTTTTCATGACCAATATTCCTTTGTTACCATGTTGTTGGTTTCTTGTTGGCTGCAAACATCAGTCGGAATAGCCGGCCGCATAGAAGTTCATGAGGCAGCCTTCCTGCAGTATGCGCTTTTCGTTTTCGGTCAGGCCTTCGCAAATCAGTTCGATATCGTGCACCGCGTCGTTCGCGGTGAGAACTTTCGCGGGAATGCGGGCCTGCCCCGCGGCGATGGCCTGCCGGATGCCGGGGATATAGACATAGTCGCCTTCCGCGTAGTCAAAAGGCGTGTCTTTGCCGATGGTGAAGGGAACGATGCCCCAGTTGATGCAGTTGGAGCGATAGCGTTTGGTCGCGTATTCGTAGCAGATGTTGGCGAAGCCTCCCAGCACCTTCTGGCAGGAGGCGGCCTGCTCGCGGGCGGAACCGTCGCCGGGCTTTTTGGCGAAAACGCAGGAACCCACGGAAGTTTTGCGCGCGTCGCCGCCGACTTTGGCCAGAACGTCCTTGAGCTCCTGCGGCATGTTCCCGGCCTGGCGCTCTTTTTCCAGGGCCAGGACGGCCTTGGATTTTTCAACATAGCCGGGGCAGCGGCGCGACAGGGCGAACTCGCTCAGTTTGATGGGGTTGGAACGGTACGAAGAGGTTTCGCCGGAAGGAATCAGCTCGTCAGTGGTGGTGACCTCGTCAAAAATGACGGCGCAGAGCTTCACCAGCATATCTTCTTCCAACCGGGGCATGGCGGGCCAGTCTTTGATGTTGGGGCCCAAACGCAGCTCCACGTTGGGATCGGCCTTGCCGAAGCCTTCGTAGCAGCGTTTTTTGTAGACGGAGCCGTCATAGACGTAACGGCTTTCAGGCTCGGTAAACTCGATGTCCGTGGCCGCGGTCAAAATGCCGCCGTTGGCAGCGGTGGCGGCTATGGAACGGGCATCCATCAGGGCCACGGCGGAAATCTGCCCGTCGCCGGGTTTTGACCCTTCGCGGTTGGCGAAGTTGCGGGTGGCGTGACGTATGGAAAGGGCATTGTGGGCCGGGGTGTCGCCCGCGCCAAAGCAAGGGCCGCAAAAAGCCGGTTTGATGACCGTGCCCGTTTTCATCAGTTCCGCGGCCGCGCCGTTTTGGGTGATGGCAAGCGATATGGGGGTGGATGAAGGGTACACGCTCATATCGAAATAGCTGTTGCCGATGCTGCCGTTCTTCATGATTTCGGCCGCGATCATGATGTTGTCGTACATGCCGCCGGAACAGCCCACGATAATGCCCTGGTCGCAAACGACCTGGCCTTTTTCATTGATGCTGCGGCAGAGATCCAGCTTCACCTTGCCGCCCAGCTGCTTGTTGCAGTCGTCTTCCACGGCCTTGAACACGGCCTCGGGATTTTTCTGCACCTCATGGATGGTGTAGCCCTTGGAAGGGTGAAAGGGCAGGGCGATCATGCATTCCACCGTCGCCAGATCCACATGCACCACGCTGTCATAGTACGCGCCGTTTTGCGGGGCGAGTTGCTTGTACGCTTCCGGGCGGCCGACGTTTTTGTAGTAGGCTTCAATAACCTCGTCCGTTTCCCAGATGGAGGTCAGGCACGAGGTTTCGGTGGTCATCACGTCGATGCCGATGCGGTAGTCGGCGGAAAGATGGCGGATGCCGGGGCCCACGAATTCCAAAACCTTGTTCTTCACATAGCCGTCAGGGAAGGTGGCGGCAACCAAAGCGATGGCCACGTCTTGCGGGCCGACGCCCTTGCGGGGCTTGCCGTCCAGGTACACGCAAACGACTTCCGGGGCCGCCAGGTCGTAGGTGTTTTTCAGCAGCTGCTTGACCAGCTCGCCCCCGCCTTCGCCTATGCCCATGCAGCCGTATGACCCGTAGCGGGTGTGGCTGTCGGACCCCAGAATCATGTTGCCGCATGCGGCCATGCATTCGCGCGCGTATTGGTGAATGACCGCCTGGTTGGCGGGCACGTAAATGCCGCCGTACTTTTTCGCGGCGGAAAGGCCGAAGGCATGGTCGTCTTCGTTAATGGTGCCGCCCACCGCGCACAAACTGTTGTGGCAGTTGGTCATGGCGTAGGGCACGG
Organism: Desulfovibrionaceae bacterium; assembly: GCA_031551515.1. GTDB lineage: Bacteria > Desulfobacterota > Desulfovibrionia > Desulfovibrionales > Desulfovibrionaceae > FLUQ01. Next base: position 16,975 of record JAVBNL010000006.1, on the reverse strand, counting down.
GGAACTCGGTCAGGCCGGACGCCCGCGCGGTCTGAATGATGCCCACAAAAGTGATGTCGTGCGAGATGAGGGCGTCAAAGGTGATGCGCATCTTCTTGTGGTCATTGCTCTTGTCGTGGATGCGCATAATGGAATAGGCGATGGTTTTGTCTCTGGCTTGGTCCGGGGCGGCGACGCCGGCGGCCTTATCGGCCGGCACGAGTTTGCCGTCCAAATAGTAATGGCCTTTGTTCGTCAACGTTATCATGCGAATGCCTCCTTGCCGTTCGCGCGGCGTTATGCTTCGAGCGGTTTTCACAAAAAAAGAAAGACCAAACAGGGCGGGTCGCTGCCCGCTCTTTTTTGGTCTTTTTTATCTCAATTTACAGGGAATGCCTATAAACCAATAAAAAAGAATGTCTACTTCACGGCGGCGCCCGGAATCCGCTTGCCCGGAAAAGCCAGCAAATACCGGTTTTGCGCGTCGCGTAAGGCCACGATAAAAGGTTTTTGCGCCAAAGAAAGGAACCGCGTCTTAATCTGTTCTTGTATCAGGCCCATGTCGGTCACAAGGTTCTTGCCCACAACCAGCGAAGAAAGAAACGGCTCTGAAAGTTTCATCACCGTGGTGCAGGCCAGGTCAACGATGCTGTCGTCTTTGGTCTCGACCATAAGGCTGACCGAAAAGACGGAGTATACGGCGAAAATCGCGTCGTCTTTTACGGGTTTGGCGTGCCCTGTGACCAGCACGACTGTGTCTGACGTGTACATACGGCGTAGCTGTTTTTACATTGTGACTTATTTCACGCATATAACCGGTACTCGAGTACTCTTTTTCACAAAACAAGGCAAGTGAAAATAGAAAGTTGGCGGAACGGGCAAAGCGAAGAGAGGCCGCGACTTTCGCCGCGGCCCCGTTCGTTGCGTGTTTCTTCAGGCTGTCGTTATTTCAGCACTTCTTTTTGAACGCTTCTATCAGCGACCTCCAGAGGGAGAAATTGGCGTCCAGGTTTTTTTCGGTCATGCCGTGACGCAGCATCAGGTCCATTTGCAAAATGACGCCGCCGTCTTTGCTGACAAAGCAATGGGCGTAACGCCTTTTGGTGTTCCATGCGTTGGCTTCATCCAGAGAAACGGCTTTCACGTTTTTACTCCAGGCGGCGCCGATCTGTATGCTTTCGCAATTGGCGCCGTTGGCGCAGCCGTAAAAATGAACGAGGTAGCTGATGCCGTTTATCTTGCCGTCGATGCGGGGGGCGCCTATTTTGTCTTTGGTCAAAATAGCGCTGCCGTAGCCTTTGGCTATATTCAGCACCACGTCCGGATCCAGCGCGGTGACGAGTTTACCCGCGTTCGGCGCGGCAGGCGTGGCTTGGACCACCTCGATTGTATCCGCCGCTGCGGCCTGAACCGCCAGAAGAAGGACCGCCACGAAAAAGACGGCGAAAAGAACGGGGTTACGCATGGCTTCCTCGCTTATTGTGAATGAATGACAAGGCGTATGCGCAGCCATAGCGTAACGCCGCATGTGCGGCACGCGCGGGTTTTATTTTAAAACTTGCTGCCCCGGCCGGTCAGCAGCCAGTCGGCGGAGACGCTGCGGTCTTCCCAGGCTTTGATGATCCAGTCGCCGGGCGGCTTTCTGCCGTGGCGCGCGCGTGAAAGCATGGCCGGGCTGGTTTGCAGCAGTTTGGCCAGTTCCACGTCGGTGTACACGCCGTAGGCTTCTTTCAGCCGGGTGACGATGCCGGAGCCGCGCAGTTCGCGCGTGCGCGTGCAGCACAGGTAATAGCCGCTCAGGGTGTCGGCGTAATAGATGATGTCGGCGTACACGGTCAAAAGTCGCCCGCTCTCGCGCTGCGAGCGCAGCGTGACGCTGTGCTGTTTGCCGGGTTCTTTTTTCGCGGCCGCGAGAATCTGGCGCACCTCGTCGCCCTGGCCGGGCGGCAAAAGGGCGTGGGGATCGAAATCCGGCCGTTCGCGCAGGGCTTGCAGTTCCGGCTCAAGTTCTGCATACACCACGCGCAGGTCTTCGTCGAAAATCCAGATGTTGTCCGTGCGGGCCTTGCGCATTTGCCGCAGCAGCGCCACCTGGCCCTGGTGCAGGGCGGAAGTGTCAACGACCATCAAAAGCGCCGCCTCCCGCGCCGCCATCTTTACCGGAACGGCCCGCGCCCAGACGGGCGTTTGCCGCCCGGCAAAGCTGATGGTGCGCTCGATGGTCAGCGGGCGGTTTTGGCGCACAACCTCGGGCACGATGCCTTCAAGCCCCAGGCCGGGCAGAAGGGAGCCGGGGGGCGAACCGATCACTTTTTCGCACGGCAGGCCCACCAACTCTGCGAAGCGCGCGTTGGTCAGGGCGACGACCCCGTCCGTGACGAGCGCGAACGGCGTGGCCGCAGCCTGAATGATGCCGTCAAGGCAGGTGGCGCAGGTGCTTTTCATGCTACCGAAGGTAGTGCGTCTTGCCTGAAAAGCAAGAGTGAATATCGAATTTACTTTATAGGCAATTTTCGTCTGATTCGATTCGGATATGCGAATTTACGCTATGTCTGTCCCGCGCGGTTTTTTGCCGCGCAATCGCTGAGAAAAACAGGACGAAAGAACGTATGGAATACGGCAACGACAAGGCGCCCGACTGCCACACCGTGCGCGATACGGCGGAATTTGACGAGATACGATGGCGGTTTTACGCGGCTACCGACTGCACCACGATTTTCGAGCTGGCCGCGTTTTTGGGAACGACGCCGGTCCTGATGTCGGAGGCGCGGCGTTCGCTGCGCATACCGATGGAGTGGTTCCGCATCGTGTTTTTGAAAACCGGGACAGACCCCATCTGGCTGCGGGACGGCATGGGCGAAAGCTGAGGCGGAGGCGGACGTCACCAGGGGGACAGCCATGCGCGTGGGTCAGATTTTCTTCAGGCGCTCTGCGAGATAGCTCACCGCGCGTGCGTGAGTTTCCGCATCCGGGGTATACAGGCGCAGCATATGCCAGAAACTCCGCCGCAGCAAAATGGTCCGCATGGAGGGGATATCCTGAAAGCGGTCCATTTTTTCCCAGGGCAGGTGGCGGCTGCGAGTGCGGCGGGCGCTGACGGCGCCGGTCACGGGAAAGGGGCGCACGCGCAGGCAAAAAGCCTCTTTGCGTTCATCTTTTCCCCTGGACCCCTCATGATAAATGCCGCCGGAATCCATCTGGTACACGGCATAATATCGGTTGCCGAAAAAGAGCGCGGAAACGGCGATGAAACCGCCCATGACCGCGGGCAAGACGACGGCGGCGGCTTTGAGCGCGGTTGTAAGGTCGTCCAAAGCCAGCATCCCTTCGCTGGCCCAAACCCCAACGCACAAGGTAAGCAGCACGATGGCCGCACCCGCAAGCGCGAACTGAAAGAGCTCGAAGAGCAAGAAGGGGTTTGTGCCGAGCGGCACCACAACTTGCCAGCGCAACGTTCCGATGTCCTCCGGCGGAACGCCCAGCACGTCGCGCAATTTTTTTTGAGCCACCGGGCCTCCAGGTGTCACGCGTGGGTAGCGGAGGCGGTGATCGGTCCCGGGTGGTAGCAGGCCAGAAAATGGCCCGGGCTGATTTCCGTCAACTCCGGAGACCGCAGTATACAGTCATCGCGCCGCGAAGGGCAACGGCCGTAAAAGCGGCAACCCGCGGGCGGGTTCACGGGGCTGGGCACATCGCCCTCCAGTATCACCCGGCCCCCGCGCGAAGCCCTGGGGTTGGGTACGGGTATGGCCGAAAGCAAGGCCTGGGTGTACGGGTGCTGTGGGTTCTTGAAAATTTCCAGGCGGTCGCCCATTTCAATGACCTTGCCCAAGTACATGACGGCGATGCGGTTGGAGATATGGCGCACCACGGAAAGGTCGTGCGTGATAAACAGATAGGTGTAGCTGAATTCGTTCTTGAGATCTTGCAGCAGGTTCAGAATCTGCGCCTGTATGCACACGTCCAGAGCGGAAACCGGCTCGTCAAGCACGATGAATTCGGGGTTCAGAGCCAGCGCCCTGGCCACGCCGATGCGTTGCCGCCGCCCGCCGTCAAGCTCGTGGGGAAAAGAGGTCGCAAGACGCTGGGCCAGGCCGACGGTATCCATCAACTGCTTGACCTTGGCCGTGGTTTCCCTCTCATTCGCATAGATATTATGGATGCGCAGGGGTTCGGAAATGAGCTGCTCTACCGAAAGGCGCGGGTTCAACGACGAATAGGGGTCTTGAAAGACCATTTGGGCCCGCTTGCGGAAACGGCGCAGGTCCATTTTGCCGTAGCGCACGATATCGGCGTCGCCGAAAAGTATGGCGCCCTCGGTAGGGTCCAGCAGACGGATAATGACCCGGCCCAAGGTAGACTTGCCGCAGCCTGATTCACCCACCAGGCCCAGGGTTTCTCCTTTGGCGATGGTGATGTTCACATCGTCCACGGCGTGCAGCGGCCCTTTGGGCGTGGAAAAGTATTTTTTCAGGCCCCGGGTTTCCACCGCCGGCCGGGCTGTCGCAGCTTCGCTCATACGCTTGCCTCGTTTCCGGCGTTGCCGCCCGTGTTGCCGTTGACTTTGAAACAGGCCACAAAATGCCCCGGCGTCGCTTCAATCATGGCGGGGCTGTTTTCAGCGCATGCGAGAGAGGCGAATTCACAGCGCGACGCGAAACAGCAGCCCGCAGGCAGGTCCGTAGGGTCTGGAGGCAGGCCGGGGATGGTGTTCAGCCGGGCCACGTCCCGACTCAAATCGGGGATGGAGCTGAACAAGCCCTGCGTGTACGGATGCAGCGGATTGTCATACAGACTGACGGCATCCGCTTTTTCAAGAATGCGCCCCGCGTACATGATGGCCACGGAATCGCACAGTTCAGCCACCACCCCCAGGTCATGGCTGATCAAAATGGTGGCCGTGCCGAAATGCTGTTTCAACTCGCGCATCAGCTCCAGCACTTGGGCCTGAATGGTTACGTCCAGAGCGGTCGTGGGCTCGTCTGCAATCAAAAGCTGGGGGTTGCAAGCCAGCGCGATGGCGATGACCACCCGCTGTTTCATGCCGCCGCTGAACTGGTGCGGATAATCGGGACCCCGTTCAGGCCGTATGCCCACCAAGCTCAGCATGTCGCGCGCTTTTTCCAGGGCTTTGGCGTCGCTGACCTTTTGGTGCAGGCGTATCATTTCCGCGATCTGTTCCTGCACCGGCAGCACGGGGTTGAGGCTGGTCATGGGATCCTGAAAGATCATGGAGATTTTGCCGCCGCGTATGTGGCGCTTTTCGTCCTCCGACTTGCGAAGCAGGTCTTCGCCTTCAAAGAAGATGGCGCCTCCGGCTATCCTGCCCGGCGGAGAGGCGATAAGCTGCATGATCGCGAGCGCCGAAGTGGTCTTGCCCGCCCCGGTTTCGCCTACCAGGCCCAGGGTTTCTCCTTTGGCCAGGCTCAGGTTCAGGCCTTCCACGGCTTTCACCACGCCGGTGTCGGTGTGGTACTGCACCATGAGGTCGCGAATATCCAAAAGAAGTTCGTTATGTTGCGCCATGGACTTTCCTTATCGCTTCAGTTTCGGGTCCATGGCGTCGCGCAGCCCGTCGCCCAGAAAGTTGAGAGCCATGATGGTTATCATGATGGCCAGGCCGGGGAAGATGGTCATATACGCATAATCGCGCACATACCCGCGTGTGCTGGCCAGCATGCCGCCCCATTCAGGATAGGGCGGTTGAATTCCCAGCCCCAGAAAGCTGAGGGCGGCGGCCGCCAAAATGGCCTGGGCCACGCGCAAGGTCGCCTGCACGATGATGGGCGCGCAGCAGTTGGGCAGAATGTGGCGGGCGATGATCCAGGGGTCTGAGGCCCCCATGCCGTAAGCCGCTTCGATATACTCGTGCCCCACGATGGAGAGAACGGCCCCCCGCACCACCCGGGCGAATGTCGGCAGCGCCGCCGTGCCCACCGCGATGGTCAGGTTCAAAAGGCCGGGTCCCAACGCGGCCGCAATAGCGATGGCCAGCAGAATCTGCGGAATGGACAGCAGAATATCCATGAAGCGCATGATCACGCCGTCGATGCGGCCGCCGTAATAACCGGCGATGGCGCCCAGCAGCCCGCCGCAGATCATGGCCAGAGAGACCGCGAAAATGCCGACCTGAAGCGAAATCCGCGCGCCGTAGATGATGCGGCTGAGAATGTCGCGGCCGAAATCGTCGGTGCCCAGCAAATGCTGCCGGTTGGGCGGTTCGAATGCCCCGGCCAGGTCCTGGGTCTCGTAATGGTAGGGCGCCAGCCACGGCGCGAAAATGGCGGTCAGCACCAGCAGGATCATGATGACCAGACCCAGCACCGCCAGCCTGTTGCGCCCAAGGCGCACCAGGGTGAGATACAAATTGCCGTTTTTACGCAGTAAAGCCATGATTGTTCCTTTGCCCGCCGTCAGCGGTACCGGGTGCGCAGTCTGGGGTCGACCCAGGCATAGAGAAGGTCCACCAACAGATTGATGAACACATAGGCAATGGCGATATACAAGACGGCGCCTTGCACGATGGGGTAATCGCGCGCCTTGATGCCGTCCACGGCCAGCCTGCCCACGCCGGATATGGAGAACACGGACTCCGCCAGAATGGACCCGCCGAGCAAATGCCCGAACTGAATGCCCACAATGGTGATGATCGGGATCAGCGCGTTGCGCAGCGCGTGTTTGAGAATGATGACCGATTCTTTCTGCCCTTTGGCCCTGGCCGTGCGGATATAGTCCGAGCGGATGACTTCAAGCATGCTGGAACGGGTCATGCGCGTGATGATGGACATGGAGGTGGAAGAAAGGGTGATCCAGGGCAATATGCGCTGGCTGAGCGAATCGAAACCCGAAGAGGGCAGCCATCGGAGGTGGACCGAAAACCAGAGGATGAGCAAAATGCCCAGGTAAAAGATGGGTGTTGAAATACCCAGCATGGCGATGACCATGGTCACGTTGTCAAAAATGGAATACTGCTTGACCGCGCAAACGATGCCGAAGGTCAGCCCCAGCACGGTGGCGAGAGCGATGGCCCCAAGCGCCAGGTTCAGCGTAATGGGAAAAGCGGCGGCGATCTCGCCCGTCACGGGGCGCCGGGTGGCGTAAGAGCGGCCCATGTCCTGATGGACCACGGCGTTGTAAACGAACAGGCCATAGCGGACAAGAAAGGGGCGATCCAGGCCGTGCAGGTGCCGGAACTCTTGCAGCTGATCTTCCGTGGCTTCCTGCCCCAGCACCAGACGGGCCGGGTCGCCCGGGGTCACGTAGAGCAAAGAGAAAAGAATGAACGTAACCCCAAGGGCCACGGGGATCATCGCCAAAATTCTTCGCAGCAGATATCGGGTCAATCTGCACCTCCGTGCCGGAAAGGCGCTTTGCGTGCCGGGGCCCGCCCGGAAGATTTTCCTTCCGGGCGGGTTTCCGGGTTATTCAAAATAGGCGTTGCCGAAGTAGTTAAGCAGGGTGGGCGAATATTCCACCCCCTTCAACTCTTTGACATGGCCGTACATATTCAGGGGAGCGAGAATGGTGGCCTGGGGCAGGTCTTTGTTCAGGATATCCCAAAGTTCTTTGTAGATGGCGGAACGCTCTTTGCTGTCGGTCGTCTGCACGCCCTTTTCAAGCAGTTCGTCGACCTTGGGGTTTTTATAGAAATAGCGGTTGGTCTGCCCGACGTTTTTGGAATGGAACAGCGGGGTCATGGAAAAGAAGGGATCCGCCGTGGGCACGTTGCCGCCCCAGTTGTTCAGGAAAGGGCCGTGCCCCGGCTGGCGTATGGCGTCGATAAAGGCCCCGGCTTCGAACACCTTGATGGAGATGTCGATGCCGATGGCTTTCAGGTTGCTCTGCACGATGGTCGCCATGCCCACATAGTCGCTGCGGTCGGAAATGAACAGTTCGCTTTTGAATCCGTTGGGAAAGCCCGCTTCCTGCAGCAGTTTCTTCGCCTTTGCGGGATCGTAGGGAAAATCGGGAGCGTTCTTATAGTTGCTGTACTCGATGGTCGAGGGTATGGGGCCTCTGGCCGCTTCGGCCTGCCCCCGGAACACGACCTTGATGATGCCGGGCCGGTTGAGGGCCAGGTTGATGGCTTCGCGTACCTTGGGGTTGTCATAGGGGGGCAGGGTCACGTCAAAGCCCATATGATAGCTGCGGAACGAAGGCACGGTGGAAAGCGCCAGTTTGGGGTTGTCTTTGATGCGCCCCACGTCCACGGGCGCCACGTCCATGACCACGTCCACGGCGCCGCTTTCAAGTTCTATGGTGCGGCTGGTGGCTTCGACGATGCCACGCATGATGAGGTTTTTCACCTTGGCCTTGGGGCCGTGATAGTCGTCAAAGCGTTCCATTTCCACGCGGTCGCCGGGCACCCAGTGCTTCAGCTTGAACTTGCCGGTGCCCACGGGGCGCTGGCCGTAATCCAGCCCCGCGGCTTCCACGGCCTTTTGGTTCAAAATGGAAGCCCAGGGGTGGCTGAGGCTGCCCAAAAAGGCCTCGCCCATGGGGCTGACGGATTTGAGCTGCACGGTGTTCTCGTCGATTTTTTGCACATCGGCCAGGTACATGGAAAAGGATTTGATGGCGACCCCGGCCGGGCTGAGCGCGCGCTTGAACGAAAAGACCACGTCATCCGCCGTCATGGTTTCGCCGTTATGGAATTTAACGCCTTTTTTCAGCTTGAACACGTAGGTTACTTTATCGTCCAGCAGTTTCCAGCTTTCGGCCAGCACCGGAACGACCTTGCCCTTTTGAACGGCCACCAGGGTCTCATTCAGATGCACAAGAACGCTGTATGTCGCGCCGGCCGTGGTCCCCTGGGGGTCGAGAGTCTTAGTGCCCTGCACGACGCCTACGGTGAGCGTGTCGCCTTTGGCGGCGGCCGGCGCCGCGCTCAGCGAAAGGCCGAGAGCGAAAACTGACAATATGGCGAAAAATTTGTTCATCACTCCTCCCGTAACAAGATGGTTTCAGACAATGGTTTTTTTGGGCGAGGCGTTAACCACGGCGTCGTTGAGTTCAACGCCCAGGCCCGGCCCTTTGGGCAAGGGGAAATAGCCGTTCACCGGCTGGTAATCTTCCAACACGATTTCTCTATTGGCGGGGTTTAAAAGGTGTACGTGGTGTTCGTGCAGCGAATAGTTTACCGCGGCAGCGGCCATGTGCAAGCTGGCTGCGGCGCAGACGGGGCCGCCGCAGATATGCATTTGCATCTGCACGTCGAAAATGTGGGCCAGGTCGCAGATCTTTTTCACTTCGGTAAAGCCTCCGGCCAGCCCTATATCCGGCTGGGCCAGGCTGATGATGCGTTCGCGCAGATAGGGCAGGAATTGCCAGCGTGTGTACAGCCGTTCGCCGCCGGCCAACGGAATGTTTATTCTGGCTTTCAGATCGCGCATCAGGCTGATGTCCATGAAATGCACGGGCTCTTCCATATACATGCAGTTCAATTCTTCCAGCCTGCGGCCCAGCTGGACAGAAGCCTCGGTGGAGCAGCGGGAATTGAATTCAATAATGATGTCCAGATTCGGCCCGCCTTCTTCGCGCACGGCGCGCACGCGGGCTACGATGGCTTCGAGCAGTTCCGAAGACAGCTTGCCGGGAATGTGCGGCATGAAAGTTCCGTCAAGGTCGGCGCGGATGGGGTTGACCTTGACGCAGGTAAAGCCCTGCTCGACCATGACGCGCGTTACGCGGGCGTAGTCTTCGGGTTTGTACAAGCTGAGCGATTTTCCCGGCTCCCAGCCGAACTGGACCTGGCTGGCATAAGCCCGGATGCGCTCGCGGCAGGGCCCGCCCAGCAATTGGTAGACGGGCAGGTTCAGGGCCTTGCCTTTGATGTCCCACAGGGCAATGTCGATGGCGCTGACGGCGCTGTAGATGACCGGTCCGGGGCTATAGCCCCAGAAGGTCTGTGTTTGCAGCATGTTCCAGATCGCCTCGGTGCACATGGGATCTTTGCCCAGCAAAAACTGTTCGGCCATGTTGACCAGCATGCCCGCCGCGCCCGAATGGCCGCAGCCGTAAGCAAGGCCGGCTTCGCCGACGCCGCTGATCCCTTCGTCCGTGTTGATGCGGACGACGACGGGATGCCAGGGGGCAGCGGACCCGGCAACGTTGAGGTCAAAAACTTCGACACTGGTGATTTTCATGGACTTTCCTCGCCGGTAACAGATGTGCCGGGCATGCTGCAAGACGTGGACCACGTGGTGATGCAAAAATATATGTTTATATTCAACATGGTTGACAAAGAAGAAAGACGGCGCGATTGCGCCGATCTCTCAAAAATGGAAAAAATATTATAAAATTGTAGGCTAGTGTTGATTCTCGCCGAGAATGCGCCACAAGGTGTTGTAGCTGACGCCCAGCAGTTCCGCCGCTTTGCCTTTGTTGCCGCCGCAGGCGGCAAGGGCGCGGGCGGCGATCGCGGCGCGGGCGAGGTCGAGCTGCTCTTTGAGCGGGGTGATGGGCCGGTTTTTTTCGGCGATGGTCTGTTCAAGGCCGCTTTGGCGAAAAGAAAGCAGAATTTCGCCGAAAAGGGCCTGCTGGTCAGCGCCGCCGGTGCCGAGCGCCAGAAAGGCTTCCATCAAAGAAAGCAGTTCTCTGATATTGCCGGGCCAGGAGTATTCTGCAATGGCCTGCAACATGGCGGGCGGCAGAGCTGATGCGTCCCGCCCGTGACGGGCCAACAGCGGAACGAGAATGTCGGGCACATCCGCCAGCCGTTCGCGCAGCGGCGGTATGTGCAGGCGCAACCCGGCTATCCTGAAAAAAAGATCCATTCTGAACGTTCCCTGCCGCACCATAGCGGCAAGGTCACGATTGGTCGCGGCAACAATGCGCACATCGAGCGGCAGAACCCTGTCGCCGCCAATGCGCATGACTTCTTTGGTTTCGAGCACACGCAGCAGTTTTTGCTGCACGGCGGGAGGCATCTCGCCTATTTCGTCCACGAACAGGGTGCCGGTGTGGGCCATCTCGAAAAGCCCGGCTTTGCCGCCCTTGCGCGCGCCGGTGAACGCGCCTTCTTCATAGCCGAACAGTTCGGATTCGAGCAGTGATTCGGGCAGGGCGGAGCAGTCGGTCACCACAAAGGGGCAGCCGCGCCTCCGGCTGGCCTGATGCAGGGCGTGGGCGAACAGTTCCTTGCCGGTGCCGGTTTCGCCCTCTATCAGCACGGGCGCGTCAGCCAGGGCAAAGAGCGCTGTTTTTTGGCGGGCTGCCTGAATGGAAGGGGAAGCCCCGGCAATGGAGTCCAGGCTGTATTTGGGGACCAGGCCGCGATCGTACAGGGCCGCTTTGACCCGGCGGTTGATGTCTTCCAGGTTGCCCACGTCTTTGACGAAGGCGACGGCCCCGCTTTCGCCGGGCTGAATGCCCAGAGGCACGGCGTGAGCCACATAGCGCTTTTTGCCGATGCTGATGATGTTTTCCCCGGCGGCATCGCCGCCAAGAGCGGTGCGCAGGGCCAGGGTCTCGGCATGTTTTTCGGGAAAACGCCCGCCTTCACGGCAGGCGGCCGCGCCGAAAACGGCCTGCGCCCGGGCATTGGCGAATAAAACGGCCCCGCCGCCGTCAACAGCCACCACGCCGTCATCAATGAGGCGCAAAATGGAAAAAAGTTGGCTCTTGCGCCGCTCTTCGCCGCGCTTGGTAGCGGCAATGGCCCGGGCCTGTTTGAGCGCAAGGCCGGTCAGCCGGGGGTCGGGCCGGATCATCACCCCCACGCCGCCGGCTTCTTCGATGCAGCGACAAGTGAAGCCGCCGCCGATGACCGACGTGAACCCCCGGCGGTAAGCGTCGTCGACGCCGACGCTGATTTCGCGCAAGGTGGTATAGGGTATTATCTCGATATGTATGCCGAGGATCGATTCGAACAGAGCCCGGTCAAAATCTTCGTTGGCGTGCGTGGTGACGGCGACCTTGCGGCTGTGCCGGGCCGCTTCGCGCAGGCATCTCAAAATAACGCGGTCGCTTTTGGGGATGTGCACGGCGGAATGGCCGAAGAGGGGCAACAACTCTTCGCCCACGCTACCGTGGGCAATAAGCACTTCGCAGCCCTCGGCCAGCAGTTGGGCTGCGCGTTCTTCCACATCTTCATCTTCCGTGATGCTCACGCGCACGGTTTCCGTGGCCGGGTCCGTCAAGGCGACGATATCGTCGGCTATGCGGCGTGAATTGGCGATGACGCCGAAACGCCACTTTTCGTCGCGGTCCGGCATGGTCTATTCGTCTCTGTTCTTTTTCCTGAACGGGGCCGACACGCCGGAAACCACCCCCGAGGCGATCTTGCCCACCCCGCCCATGGCCGCCTGGGCCGTTTTGTTGCCCGCGGCCTTGGTCAGGCCCCAGAGAGCGTCGCCCAGGCCTTTGGTGACCTGTTCTATCAGGCGGCCGGACATTTCCAGCAGCGAAGCGCCCGCTTCTTTGAAAACCGCCGCCCGGCCGGGGCGCTCTTTGGCCTCAAGGGCGTAAGTGTAGGCGTTGCGCGCGATGACGCCCGCGCGCAGGGTCAAAAAGCAGTTGGCCGCGCCGTCCATGACGGAAGCGGTGAATTTTTGCAAGGCCGCGCCCACGAAGGGCAGCCCGCCGGCCACCGTGGCCGGGGCCATGGCGTGAAAGGCCTCGCCGAAGCCGGTGCTGACTTCCGTCGCGATATCCAGCTCTTCAAAGGAAAAGGCGAGGAACGTGGAAGTGGCGACGGCCCAATATAACGAAAGCACTTCCGCCGGGTGGGGCCGCTGGTTGTAAATGCCTGATATGCGCCAGACCATGCGGCACAAGCAGACGAATACGATAAGCGCGTCAATGCGCCCGTTTTGCGAAAGGGCGGTGGCCAAAAAAATGCGCTCCGCCGTGCGGCGGATTTCCGCGTCCGCTTTTTCGCGCAGCAGGGTCAGGCAGCGCTGGCGCCCTTGCGGGTCATCCATGTTCACGCTGGCGTAACCCGCCGCCTTGATGTGCGGGTTGCGCCGCAGCCTGGCCGTTAGTTCGCGGGCGAAACGGTCGCGTTCTTCTTGCGTTGCGGCGTTGAAAACCAGATGTCGCCGCCGCCCGAACATGCCCCGCCACAACCAGAAAAAGGCGCAGAGCTCGATCAGCAGCAGGGCCAGGTGGGTCCAGCCGAACGCGGCCGGCGCGAACGAGGCGGCAAACGAAGCCGCCCCGTGGTTGAGCGCCAGCAAAAATACGGCGAAGAGCACGGTCAGAAAGGCAAACGCATATTTGAGCAACTTGGGCATAGGGGCCTCGTCAGCGGGCGTTCAGCCGTGTTACGTGGTCGCGGATGCCGTCCGTCAGGCGGGCTGCGCGGTCTCGGTTATGAAACCAGGCATTCCATGTCCTGCACGCGAGGACGCATTTATTCCATAACGCCTCAGGGCTGTGTTCGTCCAGCCGGCGGCGCAAGACCTGTCCGGCGCGGGAAATATCGCCTTCCTCGATAAACAGACAGAAGGCGTCGTAGTCAATGCGGTCTTCGTAAGGATAGCAGATCTTGCGGGTGAAGAGAACCGGAATGCGGCCGTAATACATGGTTTCATACAGCCGGAACGACTGCGGGCCGACCCCCGGCGGGCAGAGCACGGTCAGCGAGGCTTTGGTCACCTTGCGGAAAATTTCCCGGCGCTCGGCGCTTTCTTCCGGCGTTTGCGGCAAAAAATGGAAACTGTTGCCTTCCAGGCGCATATTTTCGAACCCGCCGTTGTAAAAACGGATGTCTTCCTGCCGTTCCAGCGATTTTACGGCCATGTTGCGGATGATGTTGCTGTAGCCGCCCACAAAAGAGCAGTCGTAGCGGATGTGGTCGGGGTTGAAATCCGGCTTGTCGGCCGCCACGTGGTCTGGCAGGCGGTACCAGGTGATGAAGACGCTGGGGGCATTCGGGTGGTCTTGCAGCCGCGCTAGGCTGGTGACCTGGCCCCGGTCTTCGTCGGCATGCTTGAGGAGACTCCGTTTGAACAGCAGCACGGGCAGCAGAATGCAGGCGGGGAAGTCGCCGTTGTCCGAAAAGACGTGCCTGCCCTCCCGCCCTTTCATGTAGGGCAGGCCGCGCAGAAAATCGGCGGTTTTTTCCGCGAACAGGCAGTTGAGAATAGGGCCGAGGTCGTAAGGGAAAAGAAAAACCTCCGCCTCATCGGGCGAAACCCGCTCAAAATACTCCGGAAGGGGGGCGTGGCCGCCGCCGGGCAGCTCCACGACGCATTCCGCCGCTTCCGGCCTGTTCAGGCTCATGCCGGTGAAGGCCTCGGGCAGGGTGAAATCGCGCCCTTCGCGGTAGAGATAGCAGCGCAGGCGTTTCATAGCGGCTCGGTGCTGATGTAGTCTTGCTTTAAGGCCCAGGAAACGCAGAATACGGCTTCGTCGTGCGTGCAGGTGCCTTGCGCGGCCAGGCGCGCGGCCAGGTTTCCCAACGAAAGGGGTTTGCGGGCCAGAACCAGCAGGGCGCGCAAGCGCTCGGGCGGCAACAGCGCTTCCAGCCCGCCGTAAATGTGCATGGCCCGCTCGCGTTTGTACACGGCTTCGCCGTATGCGCTACGGCGGCATAGGGGACTTTCGCCGCCGAAATCGCGCCGTTCGCTGGGCCAGGCGGCGAAAACGCCCGCATAATCCGGTTCCGCCGGGTGCCGGGCTTCACGCAGGGCCGTGGATATCTGCTGCGGCGCACTCGCTGCCAGTTCGTTCCACAGGGCCAGCGTGCGCGTGACGGCGTGCCCATAGGTAAGGCCCGCCAGCACGTGCCGCCTGCCCGCATCCCCCATGCGGCGGCGTAAATCCGCGTCGCGCGCCAGGGTCAGGATGGCGTCCGCCAGGCGCGGCACATCCACCCCGGTTTGCTGCGCCAGGCACAAATGGGCGAGGTCGGAAGGCAGCAGCCAGACCAGAGAATCAAGCCCGCTCTGGTTTTCCGGCTGGCTGGTGGGGATCAGAAATCCCGTTTCGCCATGCAGCACAAGGTCGCGGTAGCCGTCAAAGTCGGAAGCGATAACGGGTAGGCCGCAAACGGCCGCTTCCAGCAGGGTCAGGCCGAAAGTCTCTTGAATGTTGTCGACAGGGGACAAAAAAATATCGGCCGCGGCATAAATGCCGGCCCGCTGCGCGTCATCCGGGTCTTGCAGCACGCGAAAGGGCACGCCGGTTTCGCGTGCGGGCGCGGAAAGCATGGCCGCCAGCGGGTCGCCTCCATCCACCCTGCCCGCTGCCGCAAGGCACAGCTTGCCTTGCGGAAAGGTTGCGGCGACCCGTTCCAGCGCACGGAACAGCGGGAGAAAATCCATTTTGCCCGTGTGCGACAGGCGGGCGAAGACCAGCAGCAGAACTGCGTCTTCACCGATGTCCAACCGCGCGCGAACCCGTTGCCGGGCCTGCATATGGGCGGGGCCGCCCGGCGCGTGAAAGGCGGCGGGGGCGACGCCCAGAGGGATGCGCGGCAACTGCGGGGTCCGGCCTGTGGCTGCCGGGGCGTCGTTTGACGCGGCGGCGTACATGCGCCGCATGGCGCTCTGGGCCGCGCGTGAGGTGCAAATAACCGCGTCGCAGGGCAGGGTGCCCGGCCAGACGTGGTTTTTTATGCGGGCGGGGTAATCGCTGTAACTCAGCGAATGCGTGAGGCAGGTTATGGGAAAGGCCTTTGCCGCATACCGGTTGCGCAGGCGCTGCAAGGGGGTGAAGCGCGTTACCGGGTCTGTCAGGTGAAAGGCGCGAAAGTCAGTTTCCGCCAGCGTTCGGGGCAGGTCCATCCAGGTGTGCCAGCGGATTTTGGCCAGAGCAGGAAGGGAAGCGAAAACCCGTTCAAATTCGTTCTTGGCTTGATCGCGCATGGGCGGCAGGGGGGCGAAAAAGTGGTACTCGTCGTATGGGTCGGCGCGCAAAAACGCGGTCAGCCAGCCCGCGTTGGCGCTGACCCTGCCGATGACGGCGCCGGGCTCGAGAAAAGAGTCGAGCGTGCCCCAGCGTTGTATGCTCATGCCTGCGCCTCCCCGCAAGGCGCATCATCACGCATGGGCGGTACTGCGTCAAGTGCGGATGCCGAGCTTGCCGCATTTCATGGCGAAGCCTGCGGACGGCAGCATAATTTTTGCAAATATCGCTTCAAAATTACCGCGAAACGTACCCCGTCTCATAATTGGCAGACCGTAGTCTTTCTCCGCCTCAATGATGGCTCTGAGTATTCGTACAAACTTTCCCCACCCGGGCAGTTCGGCATAAGCTTCAACGAACGGATCTGGCTCTGTTTTAACGGAATGCGTTTTTATGAGCTGTGCAGCCCGACTGACGTGCATCCTGAAACAGGCGGCATAGGCTCTACTTTGAAGAGCTACTAAAAATGGGATGATTACCAGCTAGTTCGATCTTGGCCAGCGTTCAAGATAGCCGCCGACCTTTCACACTGTCAACGGAGATTCAAAACAGTTCAGGGTTGAAATTTCGGTATTGCCTTCACGGTTCAGCCGACAGTCTTGAAGACTCCACGCGGGAGAAGGGGCCGCGCGTTGACCGGCGCGTTATATCGTGATACGCGTTTGCAGTAATTTTTCTATATCTAATGGGAATGAGGCAGGATATCGCAATCTATATTCATCAAAGAGGTGCAGTATGAGCCGCAGTTTCGCCGTCAGCAGGGCCGCCGCCACGTCAGAAGAACCGTTCGGGCGGAAGCCCTCCCGGTCGGGAATTTTTGACATAGGCACTTTTCTTGCTTCTCTCTCTCTCTCTCTCTCTCTCTCTCTTAACTCCACTTTATAACCGCATTCGCGGCCTGTTGCATTGTTCCGCAGATACATCGCGCGGAATTTTTTTGCGTCTTGCATGGGGTATGAAGCCCAGAATTCTGCTTTCCTCCCTTGTTCTGTGCGGTCTTTTTCTTTTTGGCGCGGCCGTTGTGCCGGCCTGGGCGGCTGCTCCAGAAACCATCACCTACAACCAGGCCGGGGATTACCCCTTGCTCCCCGATCCGGTAGGTAATGCTTCCAACTCCCTGTTTCCGTCCACCAGCACCAGCGGC
>JAVBNL010000071.1:0-14147 GCA_031551515.1 Desulfovibrionaceae bacterium | reverse complement strand
CAATCGGGTGGTGTCGTGTTTTATGACTAGGTGTCCTCCCAAAAAACCCCCCCCGTGCCGGCACCGCCCGCAAACCCCTGGGCTTGCCCCCGCCTTTCCGGGCGGTTTTGCCGGACGTTTCCGCGCCTCCGGGGGACAGTGCCGAACCCGCATTCCTGGAGCGCCGCTTTTTCTCACCAGGGAGGGCCGGGTCTTTCCACGTGCACCCTCCCCGACATGTTTCAAATCAAGGTGGTTCGCAGTGCAGTACACAAGACTTTTCACCCCCATCGTCATCAACGGTATGCCCGTAAAAAACCGTATCGTCCAAGCTCCGGTGCACATGGTTTATTCCGAGGACGGCTCTGTCAACGAACGCGTCACGAAATACTACCTCCGCCGGGCCGAAGGCGGCGTAGGGCTGATCATCATCGGCGGCTGCAGTTTTGATGATTACGGGTTCAGCACCAGTATGCTCAGCCTGCGCGATGACAGCACCATCCCCGGCTGGAAAGCGTTCACCGGCGCTCTGCACAAAACCGTGCCGGACGTAAAGCTGGCGGTGCAGCTGTATCATGCCGGTCGGTACGCCAAACAAAAAAATATCGGCGCTGAAGCGCTAGCCCCTTCGGCGGTGTATTCCACTTATTCACGAGAAACGCCAAGGGCCATGACGCACGACGATATTGAAACCGTGCGTCGCAAATGGGCCGAAGGCGCGGTCCGGGCAAAGACCGCCGGGTTTGACGCCGTGGAAATTCTTGGGTCCGCCGGGTATCTCATCAGCCAGTTCCTTTCCCCCATAACCAACCAACGCGATGACGAATATGGCGGCTCGTGGGAAAACCGCTGCCGCTTCCCCCTGGAGGTCATCCGGGCGGTACGCGGGGCCGTTGGCCCTGATTTTCCCGTGCTCATCCGCATCGCGGGCAATGACTTTATGCCCGGCGGCAATACCGGCGAAGATACCGCGCGTTTCGCGACTCTGGCCGAAGAAGCCGGCGTGGACGCCATCAACGTGACGGGAGGCTGGCATGAATCGGTGGTGCCGCAAATTACAGCGGACTTGCCGCGCGGCGGGTTTTCGTACCTTGCAGCCGAGGTCAAAGCGGTTGTGTCTATCCCGGTCATGTCCTCCAACCGCAACAGCGATCCGGATACCGCCGAGGAAATTCTGGCTCTTGGCCGTGCGGACATGATTTGTCTCGGACGGCCGCTGATCACCGATCCGGACTGGCCCGCCAAGGCTCAAGCCGGAGTACCCGAAGAAATTCGCCGCTGCCTGGGCTGTAACCAGGGATGCCTGGCCAAGACTTTTTTCGGCAATCCCGTGGAATGCCTGGTGAACGGCAGGGCGGGACGCGAATACTTATTGGGTAGTTCCCGGCCGGCACCCAAGGTCAAAAACATTCTTGTGGTCGGCGCGGGCCCGGCCGGCTGCGAATTCGCCGTGGAAGCGGCCAAACGCGGGCACCATCTCACCGTGTGGGAAAAAACCGGAGATCTTGGCGGACAGATCCCCCTGGCGGCAGCTCCTGTGCCCAAGCAGGAGTTTTTAACGCTTGTCGATTACTACCGGGTCATGCTTGGAAAACTGGGCATAATCGTACGCTTCAATCACGCGGCTTCGGTAGAAACAATTCTTGCGTCCAATTTTGACGAGGTCGTGGTTGCCACGGGTTCCATGCAGCGTGAATTGCCGCTTCATGACACATGCGGCGTAACGGTCATGTATGCCGACGATGTTTTGTCCCACGCCCGTATACCGGGAAAGAACGTCGTGATTATCGGCGGCGGCGCTGTGGGCTGTGAGGTGGCGCAGTACTTAGCGGACCGGGGAACGCTCAGCGGCGGGCTTCTGAAATTCCTGATGACGCAACAGGCCGAACCCGTGGAAACGATTCAGCGGTTACTCAATACCAGTGACAGAAACGTGGTCATCGTGGAAATGCTGAAAAAAATCGGCAACGGCTTTGATCCCGGCTGCGCCGGTCCGGTTCTGCGTGACCTCAAGCGTCTTGCCGTCAAAAATTACACGCTCGCCCAGGTAAAAACTCTTACCGACACCGGCCTTGTGCTCATTCAGGAGCGGGAAGACGGTCCGGCGGAAGTCACACTCTCGTGTGACACTGTGGTGATCGCGGCGGGACGCGTTCCACAAAACGCCCTGTATAAACAGTTGAAGGAGCGAGGGGTCAGCGTCCATTGCCTCGGAGACGCGGCCAAGGTCGGGAAGGTGCTGGACGCTATAAAAGGCGCCGTAGATCTTTCCGCCGCCATATAGCGCAATCCGGCGTCCGCCGAAAAATAGCCGTCGGGAGGGAGTTCATACCTTTGAACGTATATCCCCACGATAACATGCTCCGGACTTGCAACTAATCTTGCCAAGGCCCGGGAGGTCGGCTGCCCGCTTGCGTTTGTTTAAATATATATGATTTCGCAGTGTTGTGAAAACGAGCCTCCGTGCATGGGAGACTGCCAAGTATATCATCTCAAAGTTGAACTGTTCTAAACGGTGACCTCAAAACGAAACGGCTCTAAACAAGGAGGCCGCATGACCAACACATACACGGAACACGCAGACGGGGTCCTGGATAAAGCCAAACCTACGCGGCAGCGCTATCTAGTCGTAGTTTGCCTGTTCATAGGCATTGTGATCGCCTATATCGACAGGGTCAATGTCTCCGTGCTGAGCGCGGACGCCGTCTTCCTGGCGGATATGGGCATTCAGAACGATCCCGTGAGGATCGGGCTGCTGATGACCGCATTTTTGGCTGTATACGGTCTTTCCAATGTGCTGCTGGCGCCTTTGGCCGATCATTTCGGCCCACGCCGGACTATGATGTTTTCCATCATCATATGGACCATTTCCCTGTTCATAGGGGGGGTAGCGACCTGTTTCAGCCTTGTCATCATCAGCAGGATTCTGCTGGCGCTGGGAGAAGGGTGCTATTACCCGCTGCAGGGTGTGTTTGTGAAACACTGGTTTCCCCGGCAGGAACGGGGAAAGGCCAATTCCGTATGGGTTATCGGCCAATCCGTCGCCCCGGCGGCCGCCATGCCTTTTTTCACCTGGATAGTCAGCGACTTCGGCTGGCGTATGAACTATTACGTCTGTCTGGTTCTGGGCCTTATCCCGCTCTATATGCTCTGGAAACATGTCACCGACTATCCAGCCCAGCACGAACGGGTCAACGAGGCGGAACTGGCACTCATTGAGGCCGGCCAGGACGAATGCGGCCAAGAATCCAAAGAAAGCATACCGTTCATGGAGCGCATCAAGCCCTTTGCCAGGGATTACCGGTACTGGCTGCTGGTGCTGTTTATGCTCTGCCTGCAAGCCATGTATTGGGGGCTTGTGGCTTGGCTTCCCAAATACCTCAAGGACGAATGTGCCTTTTCCTGGGCGGAAATGGGCTGGTTAGCGGCTATGCCTTTTGTCCTCTCCATTTTCTCCAAGGCGCTGTCCGGAGTTTTGGTGGACAAGGTAGGGCGGGGATCGCCCATCTTGCTGCTGTCCATGTCGGTTGCGGGGGTCTGCGTCTACTACGGAACAGCGATGGACAACAATTATGCCTCCGCCTGCCTGCTTGCTGTGGGCATGGCCTTTTGCACCATGGGAACGCCGGTTGTCTGGACCATGCTGCAAGGGATTGTTCCCGGAAAATCCATATCGACGGCGGGCGGGATCCTCAATGGAATAGCCAGCGGCCTGTCTTCCCTTTCACCCGCCGTTATCGGGCTGGTGATTTCGCTGGCTGGCGACTTCAACGGCGGCATTCTGTGCCTCTCCTCGACGGCGGTTGTCGCCGCCATGGCTTCAGTAGCCTTGTGCCTTCGACGCGTTTAAAAAGAGGTCGTTCCGGACTGGCGCATGGCTTCCGGCGGCCGTGGGCGGATGTGGACTTTACCAACCGGAAAATACACTTGGGAACGCGCAAGACGGGAGGTGGCGACCTGGAATACGCCTGGGCGCCAATGACAAAAACCCTGTGCGGTGCCCTGGCCGACCTCAAAAAGAAAGCCAGGTCGCTGTATGTGTTCACGGACCCAGCAACCGGGCAAAGCATCCGGTAAAACTTTTTCAAGCCATCTCCCATTCCGGCTCCGAAAACGCCGGGGGCGCGTCTTGCCGATTTTTCGGCGGCTTGCGGCTGGCGTGGAAGACGCGGAGAATGTGTACTTTGTTATCCTGTACCCGGCACGGAACAATATACGGATACTTTTCGATCACAAGCTCCCGCGTGCCGAAGACCCTGCCGGATTTTCCCGTGCCGGGCTGTTCCGCCAGGGCCGCAACGCGCTCCCGGATACAGGCGTATAGAGAACCTGTGAAAATGCCTACGTGGTTATGGCGAACTGGAGAGTATTGGTGTAGTGCCGAGGGCATCAAAGGCGGACCTGAGCCGGAAGTAATCCACACCGGAGGCGAAAAGTGCCCGAAAACCAGTTGAAAACGCGCGGCGTTTCTTATGCGGAGTTCCTTCGGGGCATGGCGGAAAACGCCAATGCCGGCACGGCGGTTCTGGATTCGCGGGCGGCGCTTTCTCTGGTCAAGCGCGGCATTGCAAGGCGTTTTCCCGCCATGCTTTTTTTCTGGGCCGCCATTGCCTTGGTCATTGCCCCTGTCGCCCTGCACTCCTTTTTTTTCTGGGTGACGTTCCCCATTTGTCTTTTTCTGGCTTACCTGTCGTACAAGGCGGCCAGAATTTTTATCATGCGCTCCGCATGGAAAGCCCTGCTGGGCGGACAGCCGGCGGAGCGTATGGAGCAAATTTATGATTCGCTTGTCAGACACGATCTGCTGTGGGCCGCGCATTGGGATAACGAGCGCCGTTGACTTGCCCTGACCCATTTTTCAATAACGTATCATTAAAAGCGACCTTTTGTGCTCTCCGAAATACACATTCTGAGGGCCCAAAAGGCCACTTTTATGAATTTCAGGAATGGCGGTACAACGTGTACGGCGGCCGCTGAATCCGTTCGGCATCGTTGGGGTACATGCCCTTGGACTGCCTAAAATCGGAATACCAGACCTGCCCGTCAAACATGGCCATGTGGCCGTCGGGATGCCCTTTGACCGGCTGGATCACCACCACGTCGCCGGCTTGCGGTTCAGTGTCGGGGGGCAGGGGGTTGAACCCGGCGGCCTGCAGCACGTCACCGTAACCGCAGGCGCTGTTTCGCGGCGTGAGGTTCAGGTCGCGGTTCAGGCGGACGCCGCCGGCATCAATGGCGTTGGCCACATATTCCGCGCATCTGCAGTGGCTTTTGATAACGGAGGCATGCCGCCGCAAGTGCGCTATGGCCCGTTGCGGGTTCCACCCTTGTATCTTCCGGCCGCGAACGCGCCCCGGGGCGTCCGCCTGCATATTTTCGGAGGCGGACGCCGGGAACGCGGTCCGGCCGCTACGAGGCGTTGCCGCGTCGTCCTCCGGCAGGCAAGGTTCCGCTGTGGCGGAACCGCTCATATTGGGGGAATCAAATTCAGGCAAGACGAACAGATTGATCCAGGGAGCTGCGGCTTTTGCTTCCTGACAGACTGAGACCTGCTGGATGTACTGCGGAGGAATTGGGAAATGGAACATGGTCGATTTTATGTATTGCAAAAAAACCGAATTGGAAAGGATTTTTATTTCAATAAAACAATGCTATATTTACTAAGTAACGCAAAAGGATTTCCGTTTGGAAATTTCAAACCATCTGAATCATCAATTCAATGCCAACTACAAAAAATACTATGGACTCTATAAAAATAACAAGCGAACAGTCGCCCATGTTCACACAGATGTGGGAGACGTATGCCCTCTCCTTTCCCGCTGAAGAACGGCGCGAGATCGACCTGCAACGGGCTCTGTTCCGCCACCCGCGTTACCGCCTGCTGGCCTGGCTGAAAGATGAGGCCCTCATCGGCCTTGCCGCCTTCTGGCTGTACGACGGCTACCGCTATCTGGAGCATCTGGCCGTCACGCCTGAACTGCGGTCCGGCGGGTTCGGCGGGGCCATCGTGCGCGCCTGCATGGCGGCCGACCCACGGCCGCTGTATCTGGAAATTGACGAGCCGCGCGACGACATTTCGCGCCGCCGTCTGGGCTTTTATTCGCGGCTGGGCTTTTGCCTCAACCCTTTTGAGCACTTGCAGCCTTCGTATACCGGTGAAGACAAACACATCCCCATGCGCGTGCTGACCTGGCCGACCCCCATCGACACCGAACGTTACGGCCTCTTTCTGGCCGACCTGCGCCGCGACGCCTGGGCGCATATCCCCAAGTGAAAAGCAGCCGGGAATCGCTTTCCGGCTGCTTTTCAAATCCAGTGTCAATCCGCTTCAACGCGGCATCGTTATATCATTATATTCGGCGCGGAAACGGTCACACCGTGCCGTTGCCGTCGTCTTTCAGAGCGGAAGCGCTGCTCGATCTCGCCTTTTTCTGCGCCGGTGCAGTAGTTACGCCGCTGCCGCCGCCAAGCGACATGGCTTTGGGCAGGTCGGCTATGTCGGCTTTGCCGCTGGCAAAGTCGTTCATGGCTTTTTTGATTTCAGCGGTTTTGCCGGTGTCGCTGAAGGGGTTGCGCCCGCCGATCCGTTCCGGCGCGCTTTGCGGCGCGCCGTCCCCGCTTTCGCCTGTCTCGCTGGAAGCCGCCGACGCCCGCTGCGCTTCGTCAAGGTCGGCCAGGAAGAGGCTTTCAAGCATCATGCCGAACAGGTTGGAACGCACGCCGGAGAGCGAAGAAGAGGACTTGCCCGAAGCGGCCGCATTCGTGGAAGACGTGTCGCCGTTTTTCAGCGCGGCGTATTTTTCCAGCGCTTCGTCGGAAAAGACGGCGGTATCGGGCCCGGTGTTTCTGTTGCCCGCCAAGGCGTCTTGGGCCGCCTCTTCACGGCGGCGGCGCGCCAGCAAGGAGTTGACATCGCTGCTTTCAAAAATGGAGGTATATCCGGAAATGGCGCTTATGCTCATGGGCGTCTCCTCAATGCGGCACTGGGCAATTTTTTCCCACAGGGAAGTGAGAGCATAAGTCGTGCCAGGGGGTTTTGAGGAACAATTTACTTTTTCCCGGTTGATCTTGTTCAAACGATGGTGAATAGTCGGCCATCATCAACGCGGAGTGAATGCGATGAAAGCGCCAAGTAAAAACGGATCAAAAGAACAGATCAGAGAAACCGTGCGCGCGGGATATGCGGAAATCGCCACGGGGCGGCGCTCTTGCTGCTGTTCCGGCCAGCGCAGCAACCACGCGGACCCCGCCCGGCTGGCAAAGGCCATCGGCTATGACGCCGAAACTCTGGCCAAACTGCCGGAGGGGGCGAACATGGGTCTTTCGTGCGGCAACCCCGTGGCCATTGCGGCCTTGCAGGAAGGCCAGACCGTGCTCGACCTGGGCAGCGGCGGCGGTTTTGACGTGTTTCAGGCAGGAGAAAAGGTGAAGGCGGGCGGCCGGGCAATCGGCGTGGACATGACCCCGGAAATGCTGGCCAAGGCTCGCAAAAACATTGAGCAATACCGGCAGCGCAGCGGGCTGGACAACGTGGAATTCCGCCTGGGCGAAATCGAATACCTGCCCGTGGCCGATGCCAGCGTGGACGTGGTTCTTTCAAACTGCGTCATCAACCTCTCGCCGGACAAACCCCAGGTCTGGCGTGAAATTCGCCGCGTGCTCAAACCGGGGGGTAAGGTTGCCGTTTCCGACCTGGCCCTTTTGAAACCTCTGCCGGACAATATCCGCGAAATGGCGGCGGCTCTGGTGGGCTGCGTGGCTGGCGCGGTGCTGGTGGAAGAAACGAAAGCCCTGCTGGAAGAGGCCGGCTTCAGCTCCATCGTGCTGACGCCCAAGCCCGATTATGTGCGGAACATGCAGGACTGGAACGATCCCCTGTACAAGCAGATCGCCGAGAGCTTGCCCAAAGGCGCGGAACTGGCGGATTACGTCGTCAGCCTGTCCATTGAAGCCCGGAAATAACTGCGCCTTTAGACAGTGCCGTCACGAGTCGAACTCGATGACATAACCCAGCTTTTTGGTCCAAGTACAGATGGGCCTGATGCCCGCGTCGCTAAACTCCAGCAATTCCGGAGTAATGCGGCGCGGGCTTTCGTAATTGTCCGCCACAAACCCGGACAGGGGCGCCCCCGTATGCCGGACTTTCCGGGCGCTTACAAAAACCGCGTTTTGCTGTATGCTTACCATGCCGGGCGTTCCGTCTATAGTACGCCCGGAAGGGAGGCGGCACCATGACGCGCGACGAAGCCCTTGAACTGATAGAAAGAATGGCCTTTATCCCCACGCTTGACGCGCCGGACAGAAAGACCCTGCTGGCGGTGTACGAAGCATCCGTCGCATCGGACGACCCCCTGGATTGGGTGAAAGTCGTAAAATCCTGCCACACGCGCAAGCACTTCGGCGGCCCTAGTCTGACCGGAGCCGAAGAGCGTTGCGGCGATGCGGCGAAGCAAAAGCTCGAGCGCGAGCTGGGCAAAGCCCTCGGCCTGGCGGAAGACGCCGTTGAGGCATACATCCGCGACTACATCGCCGAAAACGTCTGAGATGGCGGCCCAGCCGCGCTTCCCGGCCGGGCTTGCTGCGGCCGGGTTACGCCTCAAACGTCCCTTTGACCAGGGGCACGCCGTCTTGCACCATCTTGCGGCCTTTGGCGAACACCATCCTCAACGCATAGGTGCCGGGCACGATCAACAGCAGGTCCGCATCCGCGCCTTCGCCTATTCTGCCCTTGGCTGCCAGGCCCAGGTTGTCCGCGGTGTTGGTCGAGGCGATGCGCGCCGCATCCGGTAGGGGAATGCCCTCTTTGATCATGTCGATAAAGGCGAAATACATGCTGGCGGCAGGGGCGGCTTTCACCACCATCTTGCCGCCTTCGGGCACGGATATGGAACCGTTGGCGTCGGAACTCAGGCTGATGCGACGCACCGGCACCCCGGCCCCCAGCAGGTCCGCCACGGCCTTTTCAGGGTTGACGGTGCCCGTGAAGTTGTAGCGGTCGGAAACCACCGCCGTGATATCCACGTTGCCCCCGGCCAGGCCGTGTTCTTTCGCCGCGTCAAGGGTCTGCGGCGTGCGGTTCAGGTGGGTGGGTATGATTTGATCCAGCGGCACCTCGGAACGGCCGATGATGCGCCGCACCCGCTCCAGGCCGTCCGGCGCGCCGCCCATGTGCAGCATGACCTTGCCGCTTTTGCCCCCGGCAATGCCGCCCACGCGGGCAGCCGCCACCGCGTTGATGAACTGCGTGTCGTCCGGCTGTGACGACCGGTGGTCGGCGTATGAAAGCTTCAGCCCCACCACCTTGTCGATAACGCAGATATCGCGCGCGATGCCGCCGGTGATGGTGGGCGACGGCGACTGGTACGAACCGGTGTACATCCAGGTGGAAATACCTTCGTTTTCCAGCGCCCTGGCCTTCATGTACAGATCTTCCAGGCTGCGGGTCACCCCGTCCATGCCCAGAGGGCCTATGGCCGTGGTGATGCCCGCCCGGGTCAGCTCCGAAAGTTGAGAGGGCGGGGTTCTGAACTGCGGCTGCCCCGCGCCCGCGCCGTTAAAATGCATGTGCGGGTCCACCAGGCCGGGCACGCAGAGCAGGCCCTCGCCGTCCGTCATTTCCAGATTGCCGCCGAACGCGGCTTGCAGCGCAAAAGCGTCGATGCCGGGGGCGACCTTGACGATCCGCCTGCCCACGCAGAAAATATCACGCACGCCCAATTCTTCGGGCGCGTATACGGTCACGTTTTTGATCAACAGCGCGGTGGTCATGACGGTTCTCCCGGTTGTATGCGTTATGGGCGCGGCGTTCTCGGCCCGGTTTCCGGCGTAATTTCGCAGCATCACACGCGGCAACGCGCCTGTCAATTGGAGCAGTTTTACGGAACGCCATCAGCACGTGCCGGAGAAGCCGCCACTTTTCAGTTGACCGGCGCGGCATAGCGGGTAATTGTAACCGCAAATCGAGGACGCATCCGTTTTTCCGCAACCGTGCCAGCACCTTGAGAGACCTATGCCGCCAAAACCCAACGCCCTGTATCGCGCCCTGCCCTCCATGACCGCCGCCCTCGACGCGCTCGCCGCGTGGGAAGCTGGGGAAAATTCCGGCCCGGACGCACTGTGCGCCGCGCTGCCCCGCCCTTTCCTGCGGGAACTTATCGAAAACTTTCTGGATGAACGCCGTGCCGCCATTAAAGCCGGAGAGGTTACTGACGCTGTGGCCCTTGCCCTGCCGCATCTTTTGCCGCAGCTTGTCGAGCACGTCCGCCTGCGGAGTCGCCCGCGCCTGCGCCGGGTCATCAACGCCACCGGGGTGGTTATCCACACCAACCTGGGCCGCAGCAGACTGCCGGAAGAGGCTGTGAGCGCCGTTACCGAAGCCGCCCGCCACTACTCCAACCTGGAATTCGAGCTGGAGAGCGGCGAACGCGGCAGCCGTTACAGCCATGTGGCGCCGCTGATCTGCAAACTCACGGGAGCGGAAGCGGCCATCGTGGTCAACAACAACGCCGCCGCCGTGCTGCTGGTGCTCGACACCTTGTGCAAAGGCCGCGAAGTCGTGGTTTCGCGCGGCGAACTGGTGGAGATAGGCGGGAGCTTTCGCATTCCCGAAGTCATGGAAAAAAGCGGCTGCGTCCTGCGTGAAGTGGGCGCCACCAACCGCACCCATTTGAAAGATTTTGCCGGCGCGATGAACGAAAACACCGCCGCGCTACTCAAAGTGCACCGCTCAAACTTCATCATCGCGGGCTTCACCGCCGAGGTGGAGCGGGCGGATCTGGCGAAACTGGCGCACGAACGCGGCCTGCCGTGCATTGAAGATCTGGGCAGCGGCACCCTGTTTGATTTCGCCGCGGCAGGCCTGCCGCATCTGGCCTATGAGCCCACCGCCGGGCAGGTGCTGGCCGCCGGGGTGGATGTGGTCACCTTCAGCGGCGACAAGGTGCTGGGCGGGCCGCAGGCGGGCATTATCGCGGGCAAGGCCGAATATATCGGCCGCATCGCCAAAAACCCGCTGACCCGCGCCCTGCGCATCGACAAACTGACGCTCGCCGCGCTGGAAGCGACCTTGCGTTTGTACCTGGACCCCGCGCTGGCCAAAGAGCGCATACCCACCCTGCGCATGATCAGCATGAGCGCGGACGAAATTCTGCCCCGTGCCCGGCGCCTGGCCCGTTTGCTCAAAAAAGCCCTTGCGGGCGCTGAAGGGAAATGCGCGGTCAGCGTGCGCCAGGGCAACTCGCGCGCCGGCGGGGGGGCTTTTCCCGAACAGGACCTTCCCACCTGGCTGGTGGCGGTTACCAGCGATGCGCACAGCCCGGATGCGCTACGCGACGCGCTCTTGCAAAACGACCCGCCGCTGTCCGCCCGCGTGGAGCACGACGCGCTGTGCCTTGACCCGCGCAGTCTGGATGACGCGGAATTCGCGCTCGTGGCGCGGGCCGTGGCTCTGGCTGTGAACGCGGCCTGACCGCACGCCGTCGCAACACCGTTATCATAGGAGGCCGGGCGCCATGCCCGCCTCCGTTTTTTTCCGCGCCTTCCCTAAAAATGGCATCTCCTCTGGCAAACGCCGCAAAAAATATGCTACGCTTGTATAGGCCCAAATCTCAGAAAGGATGGTGCCGTCCTTAACCATATATTTTGGAGTAGCGACCATGAAGACGACAAAAGTGTTCATGCGGCTCGCAGCTATTTTCGCCATAGCGTTGCTGGGAGCCTGCTCAAGCCTGGGTAACCCCAGCATATCAAGTTCGACGCAGTCCGATCTTGAGCAAAGAGCCCGGGCATCGCTGAAAGAACTGTACGCCACAACCCCCAAAGCCAAGGATTTACGGGGGAAAGCAGTGGCCATTCTGGTATTTCCCGATGTTCTTAAAGCGGGACTTATCATAGGCGGTTCCGGCGGCAACGGGGTTCTGTTCTCTCCCGGCGGGCGCGTGCTGGGTTACTACAACAACGCTTCCGCTTCTTACGGCTTGCAGGCGGGCGCGCAAAACTTTTCCGAGGCCCTGTTCCTGATGACGCAAAAGGCGCGGGACTATCTGGACAACAGCGAAGGCTGGTCCATCGGGGCCGGGCCGACCGTTGTACTGGTGGACGCGGGCGCGGCCAAGGACTTTTCAAGCACGACCTTGCGCTCTGATGTCTACGCGTTCATTTACGGGCAAGAGGGGCTGATGGCGGGCATCAGCATACAGGGCCAGAAGATCACGAAGCTGGACCCAGCGCAAAAGTAACACGCCGCCCCGGACAACGTGCCGTCCGGGCGCGCAAAACCGAGGCGGGGCCGCAACCCCGCCTTTTTGGCATGAGTCCGGGCGCAACAGAGAAGCCCCCGTATGCCGTGCATATGAGGGCTTCGCTCGTTTTCGCCGCAATCACTCCGCCGCTTTCGGTCTTGCCGCCTCGCCAAAGCGAATCGCTTTCATCTGCCGACGCATCTCCTGCACTTCTGGGGTATCCTTCAGCGAGGCTGCATAGCTCTCAATTTCCCCCATTCCCAAGCCATCATCACCCTTCCGATACAACGCATACATAATCAGGGTAGCCTTCACACGCAAAGACAAATTCTTGTCTGTATCTTCAGAAAAATAAAGCAGTGTATCAAAAAGACCCCGTGAATACGACAGCTTGTTTGTTTTCACCCGCTTTGTGATAGAGTGTGCAATTTTCCCCGGCAAGCTTTGTATGCTTTCTTGAGCCAGACATTCGAGCACTACACACATAGGGTAGTCATTTTATTATTTTCTTCAAGCAGATTCAGTATTCTTTTGGTTCTGAGAAAAACGACAATCTGGACAACAAATACAATGAATGCAACACTCAACCATTCAAATATTCCCATAATTACCATTTCCGATCTCCTTATAAAAAAGGTCATTCCTGCATCTGATTGCCCATAGATGGCGCATAGCATGCAGTACATGCGAAGTAAAGAAAGCGGAAAAGAGATCACGGGCAAGTATCTGGTTGCGTGCAAATGGGCAATATCCGAAAAATCGAACCGGCGCGGACCGCTTGACGTAAAAATAGACATACCTATGTTCTTAGCGAAACCGCTTCCGTGTGGCCTGCGCGGTGTATTCCGCTCAATGAGGAACTGTCGGAAGCGGCAACGGAAAAACAACCTGAAGCAATTCAGGCGGGCGCCTCTGGCGCGCAGAATAAAGGAGAAAGCCATGCGATTCGCTGCCATTGTCCACATTGGCGACACAAAGGAATACGAGGCAGGAGCGCTGCCCAGCGCAAACGCCCTTGAAGTGATGGGCAAGTTTAACGACGAACTGATCAATGCCGGCGTCATGCTGAGCGGTGACGGTTTTCATGCCAGTTCCAAAGGTGCGCTCATCCGTTTCGGCCCTGACAATAAACCGGCTGTGACCGAGGGGCCCTTCGAGGATACACAAGGATTGATCGGCGGGTTCTGGATCTGGAAGGTACGGTCGAAGAAAGAAGCAGTGGAATGGGCCAAACGCGCGCCCATGGATCCAGGCGATACGATAGAGCTGCGCCGGTTGTTCGAGCCGTCTGATTTTGGAGGCGAGGTCGAGGCGCATGAAAAGGCGCGTCTAAAGAGGATCGAAAAACAGCAGAAAGGAACGGGGTAAGGAACCTCGGCCCCTGCCGTTTTACCCGGCCTGCAAAGTGCCTTAAAACGTCGAAGCCCCCGCAGCGCGTGGCGTACGGGGGCTTCAAGCCTTTCGGCTTTGAATTAATGCCGGCATCGGCCTACTTTCCCACACATGAATATGCAGTATCATCGGCGATGAGGTGCTTAACTTCCGGGTTCGGAATGGGACCGGGTGTACCCACCTCTCCATGGACACCGGCAAAGGTGTCGTTCTTGCGAACTGAATTTCGGTCAGGAGTTTTCTCCTGGGCGATATCGGCCCGCACCTCAAGCGGACTGGATTTTTGTGTTTTAGCGAGGAAGACGAAGTTTTTTGCGGAGGGCGCGTATATGGACATACGTAACCGGAGCAAAAACCGAGTCTGACGAAGCTAAAACCGAAAAGCCAGTTTGCTTGCCAATTGTAGGGAGGAAAGGAAGAAAGAATTAAGTCGAACGACCTATTAGTACTGGTCAGCTGAGCACATCACTGTGCGTACACATCCAGCCTATCAACCAGGTAGTCTACCTGGGGTCTTCAGGGAGATCTTATCTCGAG
>JAVBNL010000032.1:0-108636 GCA_031551515.1 Desulfovibrionaceae bacterium | reverse complement strand
GCCGTATCCGGTATTAGCAGTCGTTTCCAACTGTTGTCCCAAACTCCTGGGTAGATCATCCACGCGTTACTCACCCGTGCGCCACTCAGTCATTAGAGCAAGCTCCAATGCTTCGTTCGACTTGCATGTGTTAGGCACGCCGCCAGCGTTCAATCTGAGCCAGAATCAAACTCTCCAGTTATAATAACTAAAAAGTATGACCAATTGCTCGGTCTACTACTGACTGAATCTCAATTCTTCCCAACTCGCTATTTACTTGTCAAAGAACCAACCGCCACTTGCACTGCAGTCCTTTTCAGAACCGCCCCAACCGGCGAGACGTGCTTATGCCCCAGAGCCGTTTCCGTGTCAAACACTTTTTCAGCTTTTTTTCGATTCTTTTTCCGCTTGTTTCGGCGGGTCAAAAACCGGAGCGGAGCTCACACGTGGGATTGTTTAAATACTCCGCCACCCGATTCTTGTCAATCGTCTTTCGTTATTTTGTCGAGATTCATCGCATAACATACCTAAAAATTTAATAAAATAGTGTCGCCCCGAACTCCCGGCAGCCGGAAAAAGCCCTGGCTTTGCCCGCTGGAATGCGATAGAGAACAGCGGTCAACCAAGAGGGGAACCATGGCTTTTACCAAATCCAGTTGCAGTTTTACCCGTTTTCAAATTACCGACCCCGTGCCCGCCGAACTGTGGCCTCAGATAAGCGACCGCCTGAAGCAACACGCTTTTAAGGATATAGATGATACATCTGAAGAGCGTTCCTGGGGCTGGGTCAGCTTTGAAGACATGCTGGATACGTTCTGGCGCGAAGCCCCGCCGCAAAAAGGCGCATATATTGCCTTTTCACTGCGCCTCGACACTCGGCGCATTCCCCCGGCCGTGCTGAAAAAGCATGTTGCCGTCGCCCTGAAGGCCGAAGAGGCCCGCAACCGCGAGCAGGGCAAGAAATACGTCTCGCGCGAGCGGAAAAAAGAGCTACGTGAGCAGGTGCAGGCCAGGCTGATGCAACGCTGCCTGCCTATTCCGGCTGAATTCAACGTTGTCTGGAACTCCGCGGACAACACGGTATTTTTCGCGTCAACTCAGGGCAAGATGCTGGAGTTGTTTCAAGAGCATTTCACCAAATCTTTCGACCTGCACCTGGAACCCCTGACTCCGTACGGGCTTGCGGCAAAAATTTTAGGCGAAGAGGGTCTTTCGAAGCTCGACCGCCTGGAACCCACCCGTTTCGCATAGGAATATATATGAGCACCAATCCCTATCTTGGCGAAAGCACCGACCTCGTTTTGGGGCAAGAATTTCTGACCTGGCTGTGGTTCCGTTCCGACACGGCGCCCACGTTTGCCTCCCCGGACAAAGGCCCGGATTTCAGCATATCGATGGAGCAGCGCATCGTGGTTCAGGGCGGCGAAGGCGACGCGCTTGAAACCGCCAGCGTGTCGGGCGTGATGTCCGAGCTGCGCGAAGCACGCCTGGGGTTGACCACGGGCAAAAAAGTCACCCGCGCCCTGGTGCGCTTTACCCGCGACCCGGAAGCCTGGCAGGTGACCCTAAAAGCGCAGGATTTTTCACTGGGCAGCCTGAAAACTCCCAGTGTGGAAAAAGGCGATTCGCCCGACGACGACCCGGACGCCCTATTTTTTGAAAAAATCCACCTGACCGAAGTCTGCCTCGGTTTCTTTGACGCCCTGTACAAAGAATTTCTCGATATCCGCCTGTCTTCCAAATGGGAGGAGACGGCCCGCGAGATCAGCAATTGGGCGGCCAAAGAAGCCTAGAGGCGCGGCGGCGCGGTTCGGCATGGGGCACGCAAGACAAGGCCGGGTTGCCCCGGCCCGGTTCTCAGAGCCCTTTCGCTTGTACAAAGCGAATCCGCCCTATCCTTGGTTTTCCATTTCCGCCGTTTCTTCCATCACTACTTCAGGCAGCCTTTTCAGCGCCTCTCTTGCATCGCGGCGCACCTGGGCCGAAGACTCCGGCCGCAGGGTCAAGGCATCATCGGCCGGGGCTGAAATAACCCGGTGGTACCACTTCCTGGCTTCTTCCACATCGCGGCTCACCCCCAAGGCTTTTTCATACATGATGCCCACGAAGTACATGGCTTTGATGTCGCCTTCTTCAGCCGCCTTTAGGCGCCAATGAAAAGCCTGCTCATAATCAAAAGGCACCCCGCGGCCCTGCGCGTACAAATCGGCAAGATGGCGCTGGCTTTTGGGGTCGCCCTTATCCGCCCCGGTCTGAAATTCTTTAACGGCCTTTTCAATATTCTGCGGTATCCCGCGTCCGTCAAGATACAAGGCCCCCAGGTAGGCATGCGCTTCCACGCACCCTTCTTTGGCGGCTTTGCTATACCATGAGAAAGCCTTGCTGTAATCCTGCGGCAAGCCTTTGCCTTCTTCAGCCGCAACGCCGAGCATAGCCGCTGACGCGGCGACGCCGCCCTGCGTTTTAGTGAAAAGGTCTATGGCCTGCTTTACGTTGTTGTACGGACGGGGCGCGTAATAATATAGCAGCCCCAGACGAAAACCCGCCTGCGCGTCGCCCTCGGCATAGGCGTCTTTATACAAAAGAATTGCCTGGGCATAATTGGTGGAACCGGCTTTCGACTGCGCATACAAGGCGGCCAGGTTTTTCTGCGCCCCGGCCACACCTTTTTTCGCAGCCATGCGATTCCATTTGGCCGCCTGTATCAGGTCTTTTTCAATGCCCTTGCCGCTCTGGTACATTGCGCCGACAGCAGCCTGCGACACAGCGTCGCCGTTTTGCGCGGCCCGCAGATACCAGTAAGCCGCCTTGGCGGCATCCGGCTTGGCGTGTACTTTGCCCCCCACATCTTGTCCGTGCAGGTACAACGTGCCCAAAAAGCGCTGCGCCAGAACATTGCCGTTATCCCCGGCTTTTTGCAGCCACTCAAGAGCCTGTTCAGGATCAGGGGTAGTGCCTTTGCCCTCGTAATAAAAAACAGCGGTCTCATACTGGGCCTGCGGCCAACCGCCCACAGCAGCGTCCCGCATCCAGAAAAAGGCTTTGGCCCGTGTTTGTTCCGGGTCTTTTTCCGTAATGAGCCCGTCGCGATACATGGCCGCCAGGGCGTAAGCGGCGCGGGCGCTACCGCCCCGCGCCGCGCGCTCGTAATATGACGCGGCGGATTGATAATCCGGCCTTTTCGCTTCGCTTTCCACGCTGGCGGCTTGGCCTTCTTCATACAACGCCCCGGTTTTCATCGCCCGCTCTGTCAGCGTGGGGCCGCTTAAACTGGCGCAGCCGGGCAAAATCAAGGCCAGGGAGGCTAAAGAAAGGCAGTACAGACCGCTACGCATAACTAAACTCCTTGAAAGACAACACGGTTAGAAAATTATTTCCAGGTGACACGCAAGGCCTTGCGCGGCGGGCGTGAAAAAGGCATAAACCGGGGGTAGCCCATCATCTGGGCGCCGTATGCTTTTTCGTCCGCCGCTATGCCGAGAAAGTCACGGATTTCGCCCCCCGCCTGATGCTGAAAAGCCAGGCAAAGATACCCGCCCCAGCAACAGCCTATCTTGTGCGCCTGAGCCAGCAATTCCAAGTAGGTAAGCGCAATGGCCGAATCGACAGGCCCCCAGTGCCCGTCCGGCGCAACGGCCACCGCAAGCTGCGGGGCGCCGCGCGTAATCAGGTCGACACCGTTATCCCAGGCTTTTACAAGCCCTTCCGCGCGCATGGCTTGCGCCAGGGCGGGGTCGGTTCGCGGCAACGCGCGCATCCACTCAAGGGCCAGGTGAACCAGCCTCACCGTCTGCCCGCGCGATTCCAGCACTATCCAGCGTAACTCCTGGCGGTTCTGCGCCGTCGGCGCATACCGTGCGGCGTCAAGCAAGCGGGCCAGGGTCTCTCTGGGCACGGCTTCATCCCGATAATTGCGAATGGAACGGCGCGCGAAAACAAGCTCTTCCATCTGGTCGGGAGAAGGAAAAAGATCCCTGCGCAAAAACCCGCACTCATCAATGGAAAGCCCCGGGGCCGAACATACTTTTGTGGGGCAAAACGCCATACACTGCCCGCAGCCGATACAGCGGCCCTCTCCACCGGCGATCATGACAGGATATTCACCGGGCGAACACCTGATGATCCGGACCGGGCAAACCTCCGCGCAAATACCGTCTTTGCGGCAACGGCCGCGGTCAACGACGAAACTGTTCATACGTTCCTCTCCTACAAGAAGTGGATGTATTTTTACTTGTACAGAAAAAACAGCGTATTCGTCTATAGAAGCCCGCAATAAATCGTATCCGCACAAAAGACTTTGACAGCGCCGGAGGCACAGGCTAAAGACCGATAAACACTAGAAAGGACTCACTATGATGACCATGCGGGCCTATCACGTCTGTGTTCTTCTGCTTCTTTGCCTCACCGGCGGGTGCGCGGCCGCCACGCCCGCTCAACGCGACGCGCCGAAACAGGGCACCCTGGTCCAGACCGGCGCGCAGCGGGCTGATCCCGGTTATATTCAATATCTTGAGCGCCTTTCCATGCTGGGTGCGGATGTGGAACTCGCCCGCATCGTTTCGGGCAGCCAGCTGGCCTGGCTGCGCCCGGCTTCCACGCCCTTTCCCGACTCTCTGCTCGTGCTTGCCGACACATGGCTGACCGTGAACCCCACGACCCTGCTGCCCGAAAACAAACGTTCGGCCTTTGCCTCGCTGGCGGGCGGCAGCACCTGGCAAATCATGGAAAAAACCAATATCCGCGGCCTGCACATCACGCCCACGGGCGCGGCCGGCGGGTTGTGGGCCTACGGCCGTAATGCGACCAAAAGCGGCGAAGACGTCATTCAATATAATTTTTCGGAATCGGCCGGATCAGACGACGATTACCGCCGCCTTCTTGACATGGCGAACACAAACCGCAGGCTGCTGGGGCTGGACCTTGTGCCCGCCGCCACAGGCCTCGGCCCCGACTTTTTCCTTTCCACAAGAAACCACCGCCAGTTTCCCGGCGTGTACTGCATGGTCGAACTGCCGCAAAATGTCTGGTCTGCCTTGCCCGCCGTTCCCAACCCGTGGCGCGGGGTAGCGCTTTCCGAGGAAGAGGTCCGGCTGTTGACGTCAAAACAGCTGCTGCCCCCGGCCATGGAACAGGACAAACCGCTCTTCGGCGCCAAAACGGGCTGGGCAGTGACCAGCGAGATACACGGCGTGGACGGCCTTATGCGGCGCTGGGTTTACCGGTACTACGGCTCTCCCGACAGGCCCATTTTGAACTGGGAAGACCCCTCCACCGCCGCGCGCCGCGTCCTTTCCGGCAGCGCAATCCGCAGCGTCGGCGTGCTGGGCGGCGCTCTGGTCGGCATGCGGCTTGAGGGCATGTACGGCTTAGATGCCGCCAGAAGCAACAGGCCGTCTTCGGCCGCGCCTGCGGATGAGGCTGCTATCGCCATCGGCCGCGAAGTGCGCCGTTACGGCGGCTGGTCCTGGTTGCGTGACGAGTTGCCCCTGTCTTTTTTGCAAACGCTTATGCCCGGCGGACCTGATTTTGTGCAGGACTCCATTTTTTCACCCGGCCTGGAACATGCCCTGCTAACCGGCAACGCCGCCTTGTTGCGCGGCATGGCGGACGAAGCCCTGCGCCTGGGCCTTGATATGCGCCGTTTCGTGCACGGCATGCCCAGCGAAGAGGGCATCAATTATACCTTGCCGCACCTCAACGATGTCGCTTCCCGCCCCGCAGACGCGTCAAAACAAGTGCAATTCGCCGGGCAAATTACGCCGCAAACCGCGGCCGCGTTGAAAAAAAATACGCTGCAAGAATTGCGCGACGTCGTATACGCCGCCAAGATGAGCACCCCGAAAGGCGACGACATCCCTCCGCTTGCCCCTGACAGGCTGTATACCACCTCGGCCGGCGTCGCCGCGCTGGCGCTGGGTGCGGGCAATGCCGACGCCGTCACCAAGGCCATGCTTCCGAAAATACAAAACGGGCATTTGCTGCTGGCTTTTTTCCGGGCCATGCAACCGGGCCTGTTTCTGCTCTCCGGGCAAGACCTTGCAGGAACCCTGCCGCTTAGCTGGTACAGCATGCTTGATGTTCCTCAAAGCTGGGATATCGCCCTCACCTCGCACGGGGCGTATGCGCTGACGGAAGCGAACGCCGCTCGCATGGTCACGTCCCAGGGCATAGCCAAAGCCAAAAACGCCTACCCCGCGCCGGACGTTCAGATTCAAGACTCCTCTTCTTTCGCTTCGAAGCTGGGCCGCATCGTCGCCCTGCGCGGCAGCTTGCAGGTAGCGGGCGGCGTGCTGCACGGACGTTTTTTGACCCGCGCTTCCGGCTCTTTAGCCCTCGCCCTGCTGCTGCCTTCAAACGGCAGGCTCTCCGCATCGCCCGAGGCTATTTCGCCCGCCGTCAAACATGACGGGAACACCTTTCACCTTTCTTCCGCCGCCACGCCGGAAGACGGAGTGCAAGGCAACGGCCAGCAACGGGCTGCAAAACAACGGGAAAACGACGCCCGCGTCCGCGCGGCCATAGCGAACAAGCTCGTGTTGTCCACCGCCTCTTCCGGTTCGGGTTTCACTATGGAAAGCGACAGCGCCCTTATCACTGTGTATAACTTTTCGCAGGAAGAAGTGACGGAAACGTTGAACCTGGCGGCAACGCCGACCTTGTCCCGCATTCTGGGCAAAGGCGCGCCGGGATTGGTAAGCGAAAGCGCGAAACTTTCCAGGCAGGGCAACCAGATCACCGTCACCCTGCCCCCCTGGCAAGGGGCGGCCATCCTCATGGGCCGCATGCCCAATCGTTGAACAGGCCGTAACGCAAACAAAAAGCCCCCGCGGGGGCTTTTTGTTTGCGCCTTTTCACTGCGCAATGCTTGCAGGCGGGCGCCGCACCAGGTCGGGCAATTGCGCCATAAGCACCGCCGCAAATAATACCGCGCAGCCGAAAACCTCTCGCCCGGAAAGGGCTTCATCCAAAATCCACCAACCGGCAAGCGCGGCGAAAACCGACTCCAGGCTGAGAACGAGCGCGGCCACAGTAGGGCTGACCGTTCGCTGCCCCAAGGTTTGAAACGTATACGCAACCCCGCAGGACAAAACCCCGGTGTACAAAACCGGTCCCCAGCCCTTGCACACGGCCGCCCATTCCGGGTGTTCAAAAATGACGGCGCAAACCCCGCTCAAAGCGCCGCAGACAAAAAACTGTGCGCAAGACAGCTTGAGCCCGTCGGTCAACGGAACGTAGCGGTCAATGAACAAAATATGGAAGGCAAAGAAAAAAGCGCAGGCCAAAACGTAAAGATCCCCTTTGCCAACGGCGAGCGAATCTTTCACGCACAGCAAATAGGCGCCGACAACAGCCAGAAGCACGCTGAGCCACAGCATGGGTGCTATTTTTTTGCCCGTCAGCAGCCCTAGCAGAGGCACGACGACGATATACAAAGTGGTGATGAACCCGGCTTTTCCGGCTGTGGTATGCAGCACGCCTATCTGCTGCAATGACGCGGCCACAAAAAGAACCGTTCCGCAACTGAGGCCTCCGGCCAAAAGCGCGCCTTCTCGCCGCTTTTCCTCACCGCATCGCGCGTTCCCTGCAAAAAGCAACGCCAGCAACACGGCAAAGCCCCCTATGCTGAAACGCGCGGCGTTAAAGGTGAACGGCTCCATATAGTGCATGCCCAGGCTTTGGGCGACAAAGGCCGTTCCCCATATGCACGAGGCGCTCAGTAAAAATACCACGCCGAAACTGCTCTTTTGCACGATCTTTCGCCTTTTCCGCAGTATGAAACGCCTCCACGAAACACTCGCGGAGGCGTTTTTCTCAAGCCCTCGGAATGCTCTATTCCTCAAAAGTCCCTTTAACCACTACCTCGCTGTCGCGCATCAGGAACTTACCCTTGGCGACCACGTGCCGCAAAGTCAAATCTTGCGTGAACAGGCACAGGTCCGCGTCAAAACCGGCCTTTACCTGCCCTTTGCAAGGCAGGCCCAGATGCCTGGCGGGGTTGGCGGTAACAAGCGGCAGCACGGCTTCCAGGGCTATGCCCTTCTTTTCCACGCACTCGCGCACGATCCGCAGGTTGGCCGCCGGAGAACCCGTGCCCAGGCCCACCATATTGCCTGCATCGTCAAAGCGGGGAATGCTGCCGTTGCCGTCTGTGCTCATGGTGACGCTATCCAGCCCGCCCAGCTCTTTAACCGCCAGGGCGACTACATCCGCAGGGCTGCCGGCGAAACAGCTGCCGCCGGAAGTGATGTCAATGATCCCGCCGTTACGGGCGAAACCCAGCGCGTTGCCGAACAGTTTTTCGTTGCGCGCGCAATGGGTGGGCCGCACATGCTTGGCGGGTATGCCCGCCGCGATCAAGGAAGCGAATTCTTCGAAACCGCCGGGCAAATCACCCATATGAATGTGCAGCACGCCTATTTTGCCCGCAATCATGCCACCGACCCGCACATCGGAAAGGATGCGCAGCATCTCGTCATGGGTGGGGAAAGAGCTGCGGTGATCGCTATGGGCGATTTTCACGCCCAGCACTTCGGGCACCAGAAAGATGTCGTCGCGAATGCTTTTTGACAGCAGGCTGGGCGGCAACGCGTAGTTGCTGGTGTACATCCAGCCGGAGATACCTTCTTGCGTGAGCGCCCGCACCTTTGCCAGCAAGGCGGACAGCGGGCGGGTCACGGAATCCGTGCCTGAAACGCCGATAACCGTGGTGGTGCCGCAAGCGACCAGCGAAGAAAGCATGACCTCGGGAACCCGGCTGACCGGGCCGCCTTCGCCGCCGCCGCCGGTCAGGTGAATGTGCTGGTCGATAAGCCCCGGGGTCACGATAAGCCCTTTGGCATCCAGCGTTTCCAGGCCGGGCAGAGATACGTTCAGCCCCGATTCCAGGGCGATAATTTTGTCATCAGCGATCAAAATGTCGCGAACGCCGAGTTTTTCCGGGGCGTATACGGTTGCATTGCGAATCAAATACATGGTGGGACTCCTTGTTTTAGAGGAAGAGCGCGCTGGCTATCAGGTTCATGACCATGCCGCCCGCCATCGGCAGAGCGGTTCGCTTGACCACATCCACCGGTGAAACGCCCGCCACGCCGGAAACGGCCACAATGACCGCGGTGATGGGCGACACGCTACGGGCAAGGCTGCATGCGAACTGCATGGGCAGAATCATGGAAACCGCGCTGACGCCCACGCTCTTCGCCACATCGGGCACCAGGCTGGCAAAGGCGAAGAAAGGCGCGTTGCCCGAACCCATAACAATGGACGCCACCGAGATGATGGCCACCATAACCACCGTGAAAACCGCGCCGTGCAGCCCCAAGGCTTTGGCCCCGTTGATCAGGCCGTCTATGCCGCCGCTCATTTTCAGACCGTTGGCAAAGACCTCGCCGGCCACGATCAGGGTGATGACCGTGGCAAACTGCGCGCCCATGCCGTCAAAGACTATCTGAATGCTGGCAAAAACCTTTTTGGCGTCACGGTGCCTGATGAATTCGCACAGCATGCTGACGGCCACGCAGATAAGCACGGCGGTAAT
This sequence comes from Desulfovibrionaceae bacterium, assembly GCA_031551515.1. GTDB lineage: Bacteria > Desulfobacterota > Desulfovibrionia > Desulfovibrionales > Desulfovibrionaceae > FLUQ01. The sequence goes on along the minus strand of JAVBNL010000032.1, from coordinate 99,122 downwards.
GATGTCCACCTTGTACGGCATATGGAATATGCTGCTGAAACCGAACACAAGAATCAGGGGAATGATGGGCAGCAAAGCGTAATAGGTGGGCGGCATGCCTTCCATCTTTTGCACAGCGGGTTCGTTCCCCGGCGCGTCAGCGGCCACATGCCCCATTTTGCGGTCAAAGGCCCTTTGCACAAGAAGATGCAGCAACGCGACGGTGGCAGTGACGCACAACGCGACCGGCACCTGGTGGTTGCTGAAATAGGGAATGATATCCATGCCCGACTGCTGCGAGGCGAGTATGCTGTTGCCGGAAGCGGGCCCCAAGTCAAGGCACTGTGTGGTGCCGATCATGGCTGTAGCCGCCAGGGGCGAAACCCCGAGGCGCACCAGAATGGGGAACATGGTGACCATAAGCAACAAGCCGAGGCCCGAAGCGCTGGGAATGAAAATGGCCAAAAACTGGCCCAGCACCTGGCCCAGAGCCAGCACAAGATACGGAGAGCGCAGCACGGCCAGGGGCCGCACGCAGATATGCACCAGAACTTTGCTGGCCCCGATGGCGTCCATATACTTGGCGAAGCCCGCGATGGACATGATGATCAGGCCCAGGCCCGCTGTTCTGGAAGAAAAAATCTGGCGGATATAGGCGAAAAGGTCGAACCACTTCGACTTTGTCGACTGCGCCGCCGTCAGCGACTTGCTGCTGACGAAATCCATGCCTGAAATAAAAATCATGGCAGCCGCCATGAGCAGCAGGCCGCCGATGAACAAAACGGTTTGCGGCTTATACCCTTTGAGAATAAGCCAGGCTACCCAAATGGTAACCACAAGCGCCAGAAACATGCTGATGGTCATAACAGCCCCTCGAAAATACGGTATAGTGGCGGCGAGTGTATCACCGGTTCTCAAAGTTGGGCAAGATTTTTGTAAACCTTATCATATATGAGAAACGCGGTTCCGGCATGGCATGCCGAAACCGCGTTACGATTTTTTGAATTATTCCGTTATTGCCTGACGTTGAAGGCCAGCTCCCCGGCCTGCACGTCCACTACCACCGCCGTGCCGTCGGGAATTTCGCCGGCGATCAGCTTGTGGGCCAGCGCGGTCTCGAGGTTACGCTGCAAATACCGACGCAACGGCCGTGCACCGTAAACCGGGTCATACGCCTGCTCCGCAATGAAAGCGGCCGCCTCGTCGGTCAAGGTCAGGCTGATCTTGCGCTCGGCCAGGCGTTGTTGCAGGCTTTCCAGCAGAATAAACACAATGGACTTGATCTGTTCGCGCCGCAACGGCCTGAAGAGCACCGTCTCATCCACGCGGTTCAGAAACTCCGGCCGGAAATGGCGACGCAGTTCTCCAAGCACTTCTTCACGCACGCCGGGGGCGAAATCCCCGTGCTCGTCGATGCCTTCCAACAAAAGGTTCGAACCGATATTGGAGGTCATGATGATGATGGCGTTGCGAAAATCCACAGTACGGCCCTGGCTGTCCGTCAGGCGGCCATCGTCGAGTATCTGCAAAAACGAGTTGAACACGTCGCCGTGCGCCTTTTCTATCTCGTCCAGCAAGATCACGCTGTACGGCTTGCGGCGCACCGCCTCGGTCAACTGGCCGCCCTCGTCATAGCCTACATAGCCGGGAGGCGCCCCGATCAGGCGGGATACGGCGTGCTTTTCCATATATTCGCTCATGTCCAGGCGAACCATGTTCTCTTCGGAATCGAACAGCGCCTCCGCCAGGGCCTTGCACAACTCCGTCTTACCCACCCCCGTGGGGCCCAGAAAAATGAACGACCCGAGCGGCCTCGAAGGGTCGGAAAGTCCGGCCCGCGCGCGCAGAACCGCTTGCGAAACGGCGTCCACTGCCTCATCCTGGCCCACGACCCGGTGGTGCAGCTCTTCCGGCAGGCGCAGCAGTTTGGCCTTTTCCGTCTCCAGCAGGCGCGCCACCGGTATGCCCGTCCAGCGGGCCACAATGGCGGCCACATCGTCAGGGCCCACGTCTTCTTTCAGCAAACGGTTGCCGCTATTGTCGCCCACGGCGCCTTCCGCCGCGGCCAACTGTTTTTCCAAGCCCGGCAGTGTCGAATACTGCAACTCCGCCACCTTGTTCAGATCATACGAACGTTGCGCTTCGTCGATCAGGCGGCGGGTTTTTTCTATTTCCTCTTTCAGACGGCGAATATCGTTGATGCCGCCCTTTTCTTTCTCCCACTGGCCAAGCAAGGTCGCGTGGCGGGCACGAATGTCCGCCAACTCGTTCTCCAGCTTTTCCAGGCGGTCTCTGGATGCGGCGTCGGTTTCGCGGCGCAGGGCTTCGCGCTCGATCTCAAGCTGCATGATCTTGCGGTTCGTTTCATCCAGTTCCGTGGGCAATGAGTCTATTTCCGTACGGATCATGGCCCCGGCTTCGTCGATCAGGTCAATGGCCTTGTCCGGCAGCCGCCGGTCGCTGATATAGCGGCTTGAAAGCGTCACCGCCTCCACAATGGCGGCATCGCTGATGCGCACCCCGTGGTGCACTTCAAAGCGCTCTTTCAGCCCGCGCAAGATGGAGATGGCGTCTTCCCTGCCCGGCTCTTCGACCAGCAAAGGTTGAAAGCGCCGTTCCAGGGCCGGGTCTTTCTCAATGTATTTGCGGTATTCATCCAGAGTGGTCGCGCCGATGCAGTGCAGAACGCCGCGCGCCAGCATGGGCTTCAGAATGTTGCCTGCATCCATGGCTCCGTCAGTGCGCCCCGCGCCCACGATGGTGTGCAACTCGTCGATGAACAACAGCACGTTGCCTTCGGCCGACTCAACTTCTTTAAGCACCGCTTTAAGTCTTTCTTCAAATTCCCCGCGATACTTGGCCCCGGCGATCAGAGCCCCCATGTCCAGGGCGAACAATTTCTTGTCCCGCAAGCCTTCGGGCACATCACCTTGCAAAATGCGATGGGCCAGCCCTTCGACAATGGCTGTTTTGCCCACGCCGGCCTCGCCCACCAGCACCGGGTTGTTTTTGGTGCGCCGCGACAAGATGCGGATGCAGCGTCGAATTTCGGCGTCGCGGCCGATGACGGGGTCCAGCTTGCCTTTTCTGGCTTCTTCCACCAGGTCGCGGCCGTAACGGGAAAGAGCCTCATAGGTGTCTTCCGGGTTTTGGGTGGTCACGCGCTGGTTGCCGCGCACCTCGTTCATGGCCTGCAATATCTTGTCACGGGTCAAGCCGAATTGGCGATTCACCGCGCCGATGGGCGTACCGGCGCCTTCGCCCGCCAGTTCGCAGACAATATGCTCCACACTGACGTATTCGTCTTTCATGCGCTGCGCCGCGTCATGGGCGCGAATCAATAGCTGCTGCAAGCGCACCGTGGCGCCAAGCCCCGCCGAGCCGGCGCCGGGGCCGCTGACGGAAGGTTTTTTGGCCAGCTCTTTCTGCAACGCCTCGGCATACGCCGCCGGATCAACGCCCGCCCGTTCCAGCAGACGCGGCGCAAGGCCGCCTTCCTGTTCCACCAAGGCCAGAGCCAGATGTTCCACATCAACCTGCTGGTGCCCCAAGCGCAATGCAATAGTCTGAGCGTCGGCAACCGCTTGCTGTGATTTTTCAGTGAATTTCTTCAGGTCCATATGCGGACTCCTTTTACGTATAATCTCAAAGGGGCGCTGCCCCTTTGGAACCCCGCAAGGGGCCTCAGGCCCCTTGCCCCCCATTATGCGGGTCCAGGGGGATCATCCCCCTGGCAGGGGGCCGGGGGACAGCGTCCCCCGACTACTCTTTATCTTGGACTAAAGCTCGAAATATCTTGCAATTTTTTCCACAATTCTTTTTCTTCCGGGGTCAGCGACGCGGGCACCGCCACCGCGAGCCGCACGAACTGGTCCCCTTTGGAAGTGCCGCTGCCCAGGCCCCGGCCGCGCAAACGAAACTTGCGCTGGCTGCCGCTGCCGGGGGGAACGGTCAGGTCCACTTCACCATCCAGAGTCGGCACACGCACCTTGGCGCCAAGCACCGCCTCCCACGGGGCGATGGGCAACTCGTAAATCACGTCATTGTCATCCAGACTGAACAAGGGATGGGGCAACAGGGTCACCGCAAGATACAGGTCACCCGGCTGCGCGCCCTGCCCCTGGCCGGGTTCCCCTTGCCCGGCAAGACGGATGCGCGCCCCGCTTTTCACCCCGGCGGGGATTTTCACTTCCAGCGTTCTGACCCCCGAGGGGGTTTGCAAGGAAATGGATTTTCCGCCCCCGTGATACGCGTCTTCAAGCGTCAATTGCACGGACGCTTCGACGTCGCGGCCCTTGCGGGGCTGACGGCTGAACGAAGCAAAAGGGCCGGGACCGAAAGAAGCCCCGCCGCCGCGCATGCCCCCGCCCCCGAACAGCGTTTCAAAAAAATCGCTGAACGAAGAGCCGTTGAAATTTTGCGAAAAACCGCCCTGGCCGAAGCCACGGCCGTAAGTCTGCCCGAAATCCTGATGGTTGAAACGCTGGCCGTCTTGCCAGTTGGGACCGAGCTGGTCGTATAAACGGCGCTTTTCATCATCTTTCAATACTTCGTACGCTTCATTGATGTCTTTGAACTTGCTTTCCGCCGTTTTATCCCCCTGGTTCATATCGGGGTGATATTTGCGTGCCAGCTTCTTGAAGGCTTTGCCGATCTCATCTTTGGAGGCTCCGCGTGAAACTCCGAGCAGTTTGTAGTAGTCCTTGTATTCGACCGCCATCTCGTATAGCTCTCCTTCAAGAGTCATGCTTCAGCGCCGAATGCGCCAAATTGCCGCGCCATCCGCCGAAGAAAATATAATTTGTATATATTCTGAGAGATAACTTCACCATGTCCACAGTCAAGACGCCCCACGCACAAAGTTTGCCGGTTCTGATGTATCACTACATCAGCCGCCACGCCAATTCCATCGCCGTTTCGCCCGAACTTTTCGCCCGGCACTGCGCGGCCATGCGCGACGCCGGCTGGCGCGGCATCGGTCTGGCGGAAGCCGAAGCCTATTTTCTTCACGGCGCCCCCCTGCCCGCGAAAAGCTGCCTGATCACTTTTGACGACGGGTATCTCGACAACTACGTGCATGCCTGGCCCATCTTGCGCGAGTATGGGCACAAGGGCGTGATTTTCGCTGTGACGAGCAAAATAGAACAAGGGGATACCCTGCGCCCCACTTCGGCCGATCTCGGGCAAAACGGACTGACGGAAGGAAACCTGCCCCGCGTGGACCAGCCGTTTGTGGAACACTCTGACGGATACACGGTGCGGCACGACCTCTTTTTCAACTGGCGTGAAGCCCGGCACATGGAAGAAAGCGGCGCCATCGACGTTGCCGCCCATTCCTTCAGCCACCAGAGCGTCTTTACCAACGGTTCGTTCACCAACTTTCTGCTGCCAGGCAAGCGAGGCCGCACCTTTGACCGCACGGCCGACGCATTTTGGGGGCAACCCAAATTCACCCAGGGAGCGGGACTAGCCAACAGAGCCTTTGTGCCCGACCCCGGCCTGATGGAACGCATCAAGGCTCTGGTGCCGCAAAACGACAGCGAAGCGTTTGCTTTTGCCGCCGACCCGGCCCATGTGGAGACGCTGAAAAAGCTGGTGCAATCCGCCGGGCCCGATCTTGGCCGTATGGAAACCGACGAAGAAATGGCGGCGCGCATGCGGGCGGAAATCACGATAGGCAAAACGCTGCTGGAAAAAGAACTGGGGCACCCGGTCAGCACGTTGTGCTGGCCCTGGGGGGCATACAGCCCCCTGGCCCTGCAATTGGGGCAAGAGGCCGGATTCACGGTGTTCATCACCACAAAGGGCGGCGCGAACCCGCCCCGCTCCCCCCTGGCCGTATGCCGTTTCAAGGCCAAAGACAAAGAACCTTCCTGGCTTTTGAGCCGGTTGTGGATATATTCCCGGCCGCTCATCGCCGGCCTGTACGCAAGATTGCAGCTATAACGTTTAATTACGGCAGAGGGGCATTCACCGTCTCGAACCCCGCTTCCCGCAGGGCTTCAATACTGACGGTGCCTTCGCGCAGCACGCGCAGAACGCCGTCACCGGCCTCGCCGCCCGGCAGCACGTCGACAATGGTCGAGGGGTCGCCGCCCAACGGGCGGGGCGGGATATCGTACAGCCCGGCCACGCCCGGCGCCAGTTCGGGGTCCAGCTCTTCTTTCAGCATCACCGGTGAACGGCCGCTGATATTGGCGGACGAAGCCGTCAGCACGAAGCCGGAACAGCGGCACAACTCGGCCGCGCCGGCATGGGACGAAAGGCGCACGGCAATGCGGCCGGTGTTGGCGGTCAACAGATCCGGCACTTCCGGCGAGGCGGGTAAAATGATGGAAAGAGGCCCGGGCCAAAAGCGCTCCATCAACCGCTCAGCCGCCGGATAAATATGCGCGGCCACCCGCTCGACTTGGCCTTTCTCGCCGATAACCACGGGCAAAGGCAGGCCGTAAGGGCGGCGTTTAACCGCATACACAGCGCCGACGGCGTCGGGGTTCAATGCATCGCAACCCAGGCCGTAGAACGTTTCCGTGGGATAGATGACGACAGAACCGCCGCGCAATGCGACGCAGGCCGCATCCAGATCAAGAATCGGAAAAGACATGGCCGCACCTCCTTTCGCAACGCACGCGACAGCCGTATCTCTCTGCTTATAATCATCTCTTCCCGCCATAAGGTCAAGAGAAAGAGGCGGTTCTGATAAAAAGCCGCTTGCTCTCACGGCCGCTAACCGGTACGAAACCGCCATGCAACGCATACAGTGCATTATCGTGGGCAAACCCCGCACCGCCTATTGGCGGGAGGCCGCGGAGGCCTATGCCGGGCGCCTGCGCCGCTCTTTCGCCTTTGATGAAATCGTGGTCAAAGACGGCGGCGCATCACTGGGCCCCGTTGAACGCATGCGTATTGAGGGTGAGCGCATATTGCGGGCTTTGCAACCTGCAGATATGGCTGTCAGCCTGGATGAAGGCGGCGAGACAATGACTTCTGAAGCCTTTGCGCACTTTATACGCAAAACGCTGGACCAAAGCCGCAGGCCCTGCTTTATTGTGGGCGGCGCATACGGCCTGGCGCAAAGCGTACGGGACCGTTCAGTCAAAATACTCAGCTTCGGCCCCATGACGTTTCCGCACGAGCTGGCCTATGTCATGCTGCTTGAGCAGATCTACCGCGCGGACATGATCCTGCGCGGCAGCCCCTATCATCATGGTTAACGCTACTGCCCCGCCGCTTTAATATTGAGCGGTTCCGCGGGCGGAAAAAGATGACATGAACTGTTCGGCGTGATGTTTTCAATGCGGTCCACGACCAGAACATTAAGCCCGTCAACACTACGATACGAAGCGAAAACCCTGGCTTCCACCGGCTTTTGCAAACCGGCGCCCAATTCGCCGATCAATTTCAGGTAAGCATCACTTTTTCCCGCAACATCCATCAGCACATAGGCGTTTTTTACAAGATCGCAGCGAATCAGCACCGGCCGCCCCTGATACACCGCCAAGGTGCCGGGAAACATGTCCACCGCCTGCGCGCGGGCAAAGCCCGCCGGCAAAAGCAGTAACCACAGTAAAAGAAAAATACCCGCGCGGACTTTCATAGCTCCCTCACAGCATTTCATAAATTTTGACCTGCGCCGTGTCGTAAACCAGCTTGAAGTACGGATTGAAGCGCGTGTCATCGGGCTTTGACACCAAAAGCTGATACATCAGGGTGTTATACAAGTCGTTGCGCATCAGGAACTTGTCGCCGGTCATGGTGTTGAACACGAAACGGGCGTCCGTTCCCCGGTAATAACTTTGGCGTTTCAGGTCGTTCGCGCTGAACACGTCTATGCTTGCGGCATAGCTTGGTTCTTGCCCCTTTATCAGCACCACTCCTGTATCCAGCGCATACTGCACCGCCTGAGGAATGCTGGTGATAAAATACCCTTTGCTCTCTTTGCGCTTAAAATCCCACGTGCCGTAAGTGCTGATCCAAAAACCCAGCGTTATCAGATCGGTGCTGACGACAAGGTACTGTTTGCTTTTAGCGGCGGGAGCGATTTTTCCCGAATCCAGATCTGCCAGACGCTCGGCCATACCGCTTCCTGAAAGATGGTCAAAGCCGTCGCCAGCCTCACCGCCGTGTTCTGAGGTATAGGCCATCAGCTGCCGGGCAAAATGCGGATCATTCGTCGTGTACACCGCTGCGGGCAAATACAGCGAAGGGCCGCCGTGCCGCGCCCCGTCTGCTATGGTTTTACGTTGCGCGAAGTGGTGCGCGGCGTATCCCCAGTCCCACCAGTCCCAAATAACGCTGTCCTTCGGAGAGTTATTTCGCAGAAAGGCCAGCGCCCTGGCCTGATCACGGCTGATGATCGGGCCGCTGCTGATCTCGGGAATCATGCCAGCAGCCGGCCATACGAGCCCGATGGTCAGGCAGAAACAAAAAATCCAGCGAACAGGAACGAAAGGGTTTTCAAACTGAAAAAACCGCGCTACAGCGGCAATCCGACCAGGCACACCCGGCCCGAAAAAAGCGGACAGCATTTGAGCCACGCTAACGCAAACCCCCAACGCCAGAACCGGGGATGCGAACATGGCCATGCGCCCTCCCAGCTTCAAGCTGGAAAAGCCCACCGCCAGCATAAGCGCAAGGTACGCCGTTTGCGGATAAAAAAGCAGCAGGCAGCCGAACCCGGCAATCCCCGCCACGGCAAATAGCGAGACGCGGTGAAAGTACTGCAAAAATTCGCCGAAGCTCAAGTTTTGCACTTCGCTGATGGATTGCGACACGGCAGGATACACCAAAGGATCGGCGGCGTCGGCTGAAGACCCCGCGACTTCTCCGGTTGTTTTCACATACGAACCGACAGAGCGCGCCAAGGTCGCCCACACGGCCGTATCCACCAGGCAGGCCGCCACCGCCAGCCACAGCACGACCAAAACTTTCGTACGCAGCAAAGCGCGGCAACAAGCGCCGTATGCCGCGAAGCGGCGGCGCAAGGCAGCTGTTCGCGCATCCCGCACGCCGACAGCGATATCCGTCCGGATGAACACAACCTGCGCGAACGCCAGCAGGCAAGCCGCCAAGACGCCGATAAGCCCCAAAAGCAGCGGCAGCAAATGGCAAAGCGCTCCGGCAAAGAGCAGTCTCTTCCCGCCTTTGGGGCCGAACGCCACAATAAGCAGCGGCAGAAGCAACGCGGAAAACCGAACCGCATACGGGAAATACGAATGCCAGCTCTGTGTGGAATATCCCCACAGCCCGGACAGGATCAAAGCGCACAGCCATGCGGGAGAAAGCGAAAACAAAGCCACATGCCGCCGGGCCGAGGGAACGGCTGCCAGCCGCATGCGCAGCAAAGCCAAGGCGCTTTGAAGCGTGTTGCCGCCCGCGCGCGACCGCGCTTCATGCAGCGCGGCGAACACTTCCATGGCCCAGGCCGCCGGCGGCGTCAGCCAGCGCCGCAGCCAGAGCATGGGCACGAAACCGAGCAGCAGGCCGAACAGCAAAATAACCAAATCGGTATCGCAATACCCCAGCAGGGTACGCGCCAGAAAGCCCGGCGACAAAGAGGCCAGCGCCCCTGCGATCATCCCGGCGCAAGGAAAGCCCAACGCCGCAGCCCAGACAAAAACACCGACGGAAAGCAGGCTGCCGAAAAAAAGAGGCAGCCAGAATCCGACGTTGGCGGGCGCCATGCCCGAAAGCAAAGAGACAGAGCGGATCAACACGGACATGGGATGCCCCGCGCCGAATTCAAATCCTTCGGCCCCGGCTATCCAATGATACGCGTCTTGAGTGGCCAAAAGGTACTCGTTTCCGAGTTTGAAAGCGGGGTTGTTCCAGATGGGAATTTCAAGCGCGCGCACGCCCAGCGGTATCAAAAACGCGGCACAAGCAGTGATGACGCAGCCCAGCCAGAAGGCACGGCCTGGTCCTATGCGCCCGTCTTTTCCGGCGGCTGTGCGCGTTTCTCTCCAATCCATACGCAGCTGTTTATTACTTGCAGGTTTTCACCACCGGCCGCCGCCGGTCGAGCACATAGCTGCTCAAAGGATTTTCCTTGGCCACTTTCTTCAGGCTCATAGCCAGATGGGAAGCTTCGCCGTAGTGGCTGATGCTGCCTTCCCGGTTAAACACCACGGCAATGGAGATGGCCATCAGCGGAAAAGCCCGCAGCACGCCCTGCCTGTCTGTGGAGACGATGCCGCCGCGCTGGCGGTCTTCTTCGTCATAAAAATTCGGAACGATGCCGTCGAACGCCGCTATCACTTTCTTGCAGGCGCCTTCGGCGGCTTCGACGGGAACGATGAAAACGAAATCGTCGCCGCCCACATGCCCGACGAACGAAAAAGGCAGGTTCAAAGAATGCACCGTGTTGAGCACAATACGCGAAGCCATCATCAAGACTTCGTCCCCACGGGAAAAACCGTATTTATCGTTGAAGGGTTTGAAGAAGTCGAGATCGCAATAGGCCAGGGCGAAATCACGGCACTGGTCGATCAGCCCCTGCGTGTGCCGGATGATCGACGTATTGCCCGGCAGACGCGTCAGGGGGTTGGCGTCCAGGGTGCGCGCCGCCCTGTTGCGGGCCATATCCAGACGCGCCCGCAAAAGGTCAAGAGGACAAGGCACGACGAAGAAGTCGTCGGCTTCCATATCCGCCCAGTTATGGTCCTTGGCGGCCTCTTCTTCCGTAAAGCAGAGGATGACGGGAACCTGAGAATAAACGTTCTCGCCCTTCAGCAGCCGGGCGACCTCAAGCCCCGACATATCCGGCAAGGTCGCACAGCAAACCAAAAGGTCCGGTGGCGAGGTCAGCAAGGTACCGGCCGCATCGCGGCCGGTGCTGAAAAAAGACCATTCCGCAGCGTCCCTGCCCCAAACTTGCAACAGCATATTTTTGACCGCATCATCCGCGCCCACGAAGCAGGCCTTGAAAGGCCCGGCAGTTGCCAGTGGGCAATATCGTTCGGTGTCGGACATGCGTTCAGCCTTTGTACTGCGCCAGGACGTTGAACATCTGATCACCCACCGTGTCAAGCAGGCCTATCAGCAGCTTCTGGTTCAGGCCAAGCAGTTTCATGCCGCGCGGGTCCACGACGTTCACGCCATCGTCACCGCCGGAACCGCACTGATACAGCCGTGCCAAAAAGTCACCCAGTTGCACGGCGGCGGCGACATCGGGATGGAACTCGGCCTGCATGGGCTTGTGGTGATGCACCATGCCTTCGCGTATGACCAGGGGCAAATTCCAATGCTCACCCAGCCACTTGTTCACACGGTCGTGGCTGAAACCCAGAACCTTGGTCTCCGCGTCGTAAAAACTGATGTCTTCCCGTTCGATCAACGCGTCCACTTCGGCTTTGGCATCGGGCAATTGCAGCGTGAACACGGCCTTGCCCAGGTCGTGCAGCAGCCCGGCGACGGCAAATTCTTCCGGATTTTTACGTTTGGTTATGCGCGCGATTTCCGCGCAGGCCAGCGAGCAGCCCAGGCTGTGCTCCCAAAGGCCGCGCATGCTGGTGTTCATGGCGTCGAACACGGCCGTGGAGATGATCACCCCCCGGATCACGTTGAGCCCCAGCAGCATCAGCGCGTGCTGCACGGATGCTATGCGGCCGGGAAATCCATAGGTCGGGGAATTGACCATGCGCAACACCTTGGCCGCAAGCGCCTGATCGTAGCTGATGACTTTCGCTATGCGCTCGGTGGAGGCATCGGGCGATTCCATGATGCGGTTGACTTCCTCAAGCGTCGTGGGCAAAGCCGGCAGGCTGGCGATGGCCAGAATGCGGCCTTTATATTCGGTGGACAGGTCGTTCATGCGCTTCTGCTCCCCTCCCCGCCTGCTTCGGCGGATTGGGCAGCGGCTTTGGCTGCGGCTTCGGCAGCCGCCTTGGCAGCCGCTTCGGCGCGCTTGCGGGCGGCTTCTTCTCTGGCTTTGCGGGCAGCGATGGCCCCGGCGAAATATTCAGCCAGCATATTGTGCAAGGTCATCATGAAGGCATTGTCTTTGTGCCTGCGGAAAGTCCTGCCCAGCCCGTCAGCCAGAGCCTGCAGGTTGCCTTGCTCGTCATCGCCTTCCAGAGGGTGCCCTTCAACAGTGACGGTATCCGCGCCGGCAGCCTGAATACGCTCGATGATCGATTCGGTCAGCTCAAGGCCCGGCCCGGCGAGAGTCAATCCGTCGGAGCGCATGACCGGCTCGGCCAGGACCATGCCCGGCGTTGCCTTTGACAGTGCGATTCGTTGCATTCGTTACTTCCGTTAACAGCCAACGCCGCCGCGCTAGCGCACAGCGTACACCATACCCGGCAAACGCCGGATATGACCCTTTACTTCCAGCATCGTCAGCAAGCCGCTGATGATCCCGACACTCTGCCCCAAACGGCGGCAAATGTCATCAATATGCATCGTCCCGTTTTTAAGCAAGGCGTACAGCTCGCCCTCCTGGCCGCTCAACGTCGGGAGAAGGTTTTCCGCCGCGGGAGGCGTTTTCGGCATGGCGGCAGGCAAAGCCGGGTTTTCCTCCGCCGTTTCCGGCGTTCCCCAGGGCAAAAGCCCCGGCGGCAGAAGGCTTTGATCCTGCTCATTCGCGGTGGCGCGTTTTTTCGCCCCGCCGCGCGGCATAAACCGGGCGCCGTCCCTTTCTTCCAGCGCGGCGCGCGCGTGGGCCGCCAGGTGGGGCACAAGCTCGCGCAGCACGTCGTCAGCGCAAAAAACCGGTTTGGCTCCGCGCCGCACAAGCTCTTGACAACCTTTGGCGGAAGATGAGGTGACAGGCCCAGGCACGGCCATCAATTCCCGGTCTTGCTCCAGCGCGTGGCGCGCGGTGTTCAAACTGCCGCTTCGCACGGCAGCTTCCGTAACCACAACGGCTTTTGACAACCCGCTGATAATGCGGTTACGCACCGGAAAAAAGCGCCCCGTGGGCGCAAAGCCCGGCGGATATTCAGACACCAGCAGCCCTTGTTCACGCATCAGCGTATACAAATCGGCGTTGCTCTTGGGATAGGCCATGTCTATGCCGGTCGCCAGCACACCGATGCTGCCGCCGGGACCTTCCAGCCCGGCAAGATGCGCCGCCCGGTCCACGCCCCGGGCCATGCCCGAAACAATGGTCACTCCGGCTTCGGCGATGCCCCGGGCGATATGTACCGTGGCGCGCAGCCCTTCGACGCTGCATTCGCGCCTACCCACGACGGCCACCGCCACATTGCGGAACAGCCCGGGGTCGCCCAGAAAATAGAGCACGGCCGGGGCGTCGCTGATGGTTCGCAGCCAGGCCGGGTAAGCCGGTTCAGACCAGCAGACAAGGCCCGCCGGATAACGACGCGCGGCATCCCACTCTTCCCGCGCTTTTTCACGCCAGCCATCCCCGCGCAGGCTTGAAACGCAACGGGAAGAAATGCCCAGTTCAGACCAGGCAGCAACACCCTGCACCGCCACATAGGCCGAGCCGAAATGGTTAAGCAGCACATTCAGGCTTGAAAGGCCCAACCCGCGGCAATGGCGCAACGCCAGAGAGGCCCAAAGCTCTTTCCGGCCCGCGTCGTCTCGCCGGGCCGGGAAAAATTGCTCCATTGCGGCAAGAGACATACTATTTCCGGCAGTTACAGGGAAGAAAGGCGCTGCCGGGCCAATTTCGCCGGTTGCGAGTCCGGGAAATCGTGCACCAGCGTCTCCAGGTAAAATTTGGCATTATCCTTATCTCCCAGGCGGGCGTAGGCAAAACCGGCCTTGAGCATTGATGCGGCCGCTTTGGGATGCCGGGGATATTTCGCCACCACGTCTTTGAACGTAATGATCGCGGTGTCATAGCGCTTCAGGCTGTAATAGCATTCTCCCAACCAGTACCCGGCATTGGGGGTCAGGGAACTGGCCGGGTTGTCTTTCAGGAACGCCGTGAAAAGATCCCGGGCGGTTTCCGTTTTACCTGCTTCAAAAGCTGTCAGCGCTTTCTGGTAACTTTTTTCTCCGGCGCTTTGCGGGCCGCTTTTCGCGGGCGCGGCCAGAGGCGCTTCGGAAGCCGCGGCAGGAGCGGCGCCCGAAGCAGGACGGGCGCCTTTTTTAGTTTGAGGGGAAACAGCTTCCCGCGCCGTGGAAGAATCTTTCAGCGCGGCAAGCTCGCCGCTGAGCGCATTGACTCTGTCTTCCAGAAGAGCGAGGCGTATCTCCTGGCCCTTCAATTCACCAAGGGAGGTCTCCATAGCGTCCAGCCGTTCATTGCCCGCCCCGGCGCAACCGGCGGCGGACAGGATCAGGCAGACCAAGAGCGGCCAAAAAGCAACGGGCGAAAACAGCCTGGTGGACATGAGCCCTCCTTATTGGCGGCACTGTAGGTGAGCGACGGTTTTTTTTCAAGGACTTTACCGCCGCGGCTTGCGCGGGGGCGCATTTTGAGGCAAAAACAGGGCTGCGTGCACGTTAAGGAGTGTATATGCCTTTCGACCTGGCCCTGCCCACCCTGCCGCCTACGGAGGCGCTTCTGTTCTGCCTGACTGTCGCCGCGGCGCTGTTCGTTCTGCTGGCGGCCTGTTTCGGACCTTTTCTGGCCGTATTCAGCGAACGCCTGGGCGTCAGCAGCGGCCGGGCCTTTTATGCGAAAACGGCCAAACAGATCGCGCAGTTGAACCTGGCTCTCGGCACGCTTGCGACGGCGGCGTTCGCCGGTGTCTTGCTGTTCGCCTTGCGCACGGAACCGGAGCTGTTCGCTCCGCCTTTTTTCTGGCCCTTGCTGTTGACCGCGGCAGTAGCGCTTTTTGCCGAGTTCTTTTTGATTCTGTACGTGTTACTTTGGCCCAAGCAGGGAAAATCCGGCTTCTTCCATATCTGGCTGGGGCTCAAAGCTGGCGGTTCCGCCGCATGCGCCCTTTATTTATGCACGGCGTTCGCCCGCCGCCTTTTGCACACGCCCCCGGCGCAGCCTGCCGAGGGCATGACCTGGTATATGGTCTTGCTTGATTTCTTCAGTATCCCCATGGATTCTCTGTTCTGGCCCCTGCTTGCGCAAAGCGTTTTTCTGGGCGGAGCCGCGGCCGGAGCTTTGAGCTGCCTCTGGCTGCTGCTGATGCGCACCCGCCAGGATTACGGGCGTGATTATTATAATTTCGTCCTGCCTTATTGCGCGCGCTGGGCGCTCTGGGCGACCCCCGGCGCCATGCTGTTCGGAGCGCTGGCCTTGTACCGGGGGCAAAGCCTGATGCTGCCGGAGCTGTCGCACGCGCCATCCATGTCGCTTGCCGTTGCCGCGGCAGGCCTGCCCGCCCTCGCCTGGCTGCTGTGGCTGCCCGCCGCGCGCAGCAAGACGCCCTTGCGCCACAAAATTAGTGTTGTCCTGGCCTGCCTTTTTTTAGCAGGCGGATTTTTCGCTCAAATTCTCATTCTCAACAAGATCATCCCCTCTCCATAAGGCCCTCGGCGGCCTGCCCGCCTCTTGCAGATTCTTTTTGTATATTGTTGACGAAACGGGTCGAAATAGGCATAGTCTTATACGATAGCGTCTCTATTATAGTCTATGCACTTATGACCATTTGCCCGTGAGTTTTATATGCGAAAAGGAATTATTGAAGACCTCGACTTTGAACGCCGTATCGGCTTCATCCGTGAATCAGGCAACGAAGGGTCCGGAATACGCCGTTTTTTCGGATTCAACGAAAGTTATCCGGCGGATATCAAACGCATCACCGTGGGGGATGAAGTCGTCTATCGCCTGGCCCCCGACCGCGACCCCGAAAAACCCGACAAAGCGGTTTCCGTCAGAGCGGCGGGATCCCCCGACCTGTTATGGGACTGGGCGTATTTTCCCAGCCGGGCTGAAAACCTGCAGGAGCTTGCGGGGCTTGCCCTGCCGGAACCCTGGTTTTTCGGCCACAACCCAGACCCCGAACGGCCGACCCCCATCTTATTCAACTATCTGCAGTACACTTTTCTGCGCGTTCAGTTGGAAAAGAAACTCTGCTTTTCTGAAGAAGGGAACCTTGCGGCCTTTAACACGGGTCTGGTCACTCGTTTGTATCAGCCCATTATCGCCGCGTTCCGCAAAAACATGTCCCACGCCCGGCAGCCCTTTATCCTGGAGGGTTTCTGCGCGCCAGGCGAAGGGGGCCTCGGCAAAGACATTATCCGCAATATCCCCGGCGAACTGCTGCCGCCGGAATATGTTTCCGACATCAGCGACCTTGTCTACCTGTCGCCGGAGCGCGCTCCCGACGTGGACTGGCGGCACGTGATCATCGACGGCATCCGCGACGGCCGCTTTCCCCACTCTTTTGCCCGCGACGTTTGCCGCGACTCTTGCCGCTCGGCCCTGGCGGACATTGATGCAAGCGAATGCGCCGAATACTCGAAAAATCTGGCCGACTACATGGAAGCGGAAGGCGACGGCAAAACCATGCGCCTGATGCAAAGCCGCATAAACGAGGCTCTGGACCTGGCCCTGAAACGGGTGCGCTGGAATTTCCGCACGGCCGTTCCCATGTGGTATCCCAGCCGGCGCACCATGCACCTTTTGCTGCCCCTGGTACTAACCGAAGGCGATACCGTCGACCTGGCCCTGGTGGTCGAGCAGATCAGGCACTCAGGACAGAAATCCAAGTATATCGGCCACACCGTGCTGCCTTTGGACTGGGCCTATATGAACGCACGGCTGATTTCCCGCCCTGACAGTGACTGGCTGCAAGCGCAGCGCATCACACCGCGAAACGATACTGCGGACTGACCGGAGCCACTAACTTGACTCCCGGCGGCATGTGCTGCAAACTTCGCTGGTTCCAGCCGGGAACAAAAGTGTTTCGCGTCCTCTCCCCCCCGGCATAAAAGGAGACCCGTACATGGGCAACGCCATTTCTTTTGACGACATCGCCCGCGCCCACGAGCGCATTGCCAAGGCCGCGCACCGTACGCCGGTGCTGACCTCTTCGACGGCCGACAACCTGACCGGCGCCAAATTGTTTTTCAAATGCGAGAATTTTCAGCGCATGGGCGCTTTCAAGTTCCGGGGCGGCTACAACTCGCTTGCTCAATTCACGCCGGAACAGCGCAGCCGGGGCGTCGTCACTTTTTCCTCGGGTAACCATGCCCAGGCTGTGGCCCTTTCCGCAAAACTATTGGGCGTGAAAGCCGTCATCATCATGCCCGAAGACGCTCCCGCGGCCAAAGCCGCGGCAACCAGAGGCTATGGCGCGGAAGTTGTTCTGTATGACCGCTATACCGAAGACAGAGAAGTGATCGGCAAAAAGTATTCGGAAGAACAGGGTCTTACCCTGATCCCCCCGTACGACCACCCGCACGTCATGGCAGGCCAGGGTACGGCGGCCAAAGAACTGCTGGAAGAGACCGGCCCGCTGGATGCCCTCTTGACTCCGCTGGGCGGTGGCGGCCTGCTTTCCGGCTGCGCTGTCGCCGCCAAGGCGTTGTGCCCCAATATCACCGTTTACGGCGTAGAGCCGGAAGCGGGCAACGACGGGCAGCAAAGCTTCCGTACCGGCAGCATCGTGCGCATAGACACGCCCAAAACCAGTGCCGACGGCGCCCAGACACAATACCTGGGAAAATACACCTTCCCCGTCATCAAGGACACGGTGACCGACATCTTTACCGCAACCGACCCTGAGCTGGTGGAAATGATGCGTTTCTTCGCCGAACGTATGAAGATGGTCGTTGAGCCCACCGGCTGCCTTGCTGCGGCGGCCGTGTTCAACAAACGCTTCGACGTGCGCGGCAAAAGAATAGGTATCGTGATCTCCGGCGGCAACGTCGACCTGGCCGGTTACGGCTCTTTTCTGCAAAACGGAATCTGACCGACACGAAAAAAACCGTACAAAAAAACTCCCGGGGTGCCCCGGGAGTTTTTTTGTACATATACTGTAAAAACTACTTCTTCGCGATTTTGGCGTTCTTCACCGCGTCTTTCAGCCCTTTGCCGGGGGTGAACTTCACGGATTTGGAAGCCTTGATCTGAATCGCAGCGCCGGTCTTGGGGTTGCGGCCCTTACGGGCGGCGCGCTGGATCACTTTGAAGCTGCCGAAGCCGGTGAAGGAAACGGTTTCACCGCCCTTCAGGGCGTCGGTCAGGGCGGCGATGACAGCGTTCAGAGCAGCTTCAGTCTGCACTTTGGTGGCCAGGCCGGCTTTCGCATAAATCTTTTGAACCAATTCAGCTTTCGTCATGACACTCTCCATATAGTATTGTGAGGTATGGGAAACGTACCGCCGTACGGTACATCCACTTGAGGAGTACGGCAGGTTTTACAGAGCAAGCCGCGAATGTCAATACAATTTCACCAAATTAAGTAAAATTCTTGAAAAAATACCTGTTGCAAATTCGCATTGCGGCGAGCGTACCCTTTCCCTTCCTGCCGGAATCGGCTATATTGCGGCATCGATGACGCCTTGGGCCTTTTTCGCCCCGGCGCCCCAGGAGGACCTATGCCGCGTTTACGCTCCGCCGCACAGTATCATTTCGCAGGCGCCTCATTGCGCATACTGCAGTTTTTAGCATTGGCCGTGTTGCTTTCAGGCTGCGCGCAAAACGTCGTCCACCTTGTGTACCCCGCCCCCAAAGAAGCGGTTACCCCCAAAGCGGGCTCTCCTTCCGTGTGCGTCGTTCTTTTTGAAGACCGACGCGGCAAGGCGGAAATCGGAGAGCGCAGAGACGGCGGCAAGTTCCAGCCCCGGACCAATGTCGCCAGCTGGATATCCCGTGCCATGGCGGACGAGCTTGCGCAAACGGGACTGACGGTTACCTATGCCGACGACCTTTCGCAAGCCAAAGCGTCAAACCCTGCCTATATCCTTACAGGAGTCATCGACGAGGTCTGGCTGACCGAAAATTCTCTGACCCGCCTCACCTGCACCATGCGCGTTACATTGTCACTGCTTCGGGGCAATGGATCATACATCACTAAAAACAACTACCACTCGACGTTTTCGCAAACGGTAATTCCGACTTCGGATGCGCCGCAGTCCATCCTGAGCGAAGGGCTGATTGACCTGCTGCGGCCCGCGGCCCGAAACATCGAGCGGTCTCTCAAATAATGAAGCTCCTTCGGCTTGCCGCCCTTTTTCTGCCGCTGAGCGCCGTCTTTGCCTGCTTCCCCGCCGCCTCGATTGCGGCGGAGGTGCACGAAGATGTTCCCCCAGGCATATCAGGGTTGCGCGCCACCGAAAAACGGCCCGCCGAAAACGCCGTCACCCGCGACATGGCCGCAAACGCCGCGGAAGCCGCCGCCAGGCAGACATTACGCCAGGCGCTTGTCCGCATCCTCGCCGCCAGGCCCGAAGTGCGGTTTGCCCAAAACCCGGAAGGAGGCAGCGCCCCCCGGATTGATCTTGCCGCCCTGGCGGATGCCGTTGTTCCGGTGCACGTTCTGCTGCGCAGCTATTTCGACTCTCCGCCCTCGGTTTCCGTCACAGTCGCACCCGCCGAGGCGGCTCCTGATTCCAGCCTGCCAGAAAAACTGCGCGACGCTTTAACCCACAGCGAACGCCTGGAACTTTACCGGCGCGCCGTTGACAGGGAAAAGAACCTTCTCAAAGAGTACGACGCCCTTTACCGGCAGCAAAAAACGCCTCGTAAAGACCTGACGGAAGAACAGTTTCGAACCCGGCTGCAGACGCTGGCAAAAGGGATCGAGGCTATATCGATATACCGCAAGCTGTTGCCCCGCCTGGACGGCATATGGCGCGACCCACAGGCTGTGCTGACGGCGACCCAGAAGGCGCTCGCGCTCGATCCGCAAAATCCCCTTCTGCATTCCGCCTTCGGCGAAGCCTGCCTGCAACTTGGGCGTAGCCATGAGGCCATGGAAGCGCAAACCCGCGCGCTTCGCCTGGATCAGACCTTTGCCAGAGCCTACCATTCACGAGCGGTGGCGTACCTTGCTTTACGGTTGCCTGCGCTCGCCGTTGCTGATTTTTCAGAAGCGGTCAAACTTTCACCGCGTATGGCCCTGTACCGCCGGGACAGGGGCATGGCATACCTGGCACTGAAAGATACGGCAAATATGTGCCGTGATTTTTATGAAGCATGCGCTTTTGGGGATTGCGAAAAATACCGTTGGGCTGTAAGTCATAACAAGTGCTCACCTGCGATATGACCCGGCGCCATAAGACTTAGTGAATATCCATCAAGGCTGCACATATGCCTCATGACAGCAACTCTATTGAAAACAATAGCCTTTTTTCTTTTTTGTCTTTTCTGAAAAACAGATCTATCGCCAGAAACATCACAATCAGTCTTCTTATAATAGTCACCGTTGTTACCGCATCCTTTTCTTTCTTCTTTTATACGTACCAATCCCGTAAGATTCTTTCTTCATCCGAAAGGAAAATTACGGTTCTCACCGACAAACTCAGCACCATGCTGGCCTCTCCATTGGCAAGCGGCAACGCGATGCGCGTTGAAGAGCTCTGCTCCATGTTCAGCATAAACAGCCTTGTCGATGAAATACGCGTTGAGGACGCACGCGGCAGGATATTATACGGGTTTGTGAAAAACGCCCATACGGCCGACCGCATTGAACGCCAAAAAGACATCATCTTCGCGAATGCCCCGGCCGGCAGGGTACATCTTATTTTTTCGCTGCATGAGCAGTTGCGGAATCGCAACGCCATTTTGCAAGCAAGTATCATTATTACGCTGATTACCGCGCTGACGATTTTCTCGGTCACAGGCGCGCTGATACGCACCTTTTTGAACAAACCGCTGCGCGCCCTGGAACAAACGGTAAGCAACGCGGCGAAAGGCGATTTTACGACCGCCCCCGCGCTACCCCTTACAGAACTCGCGCCCATCGCCACCTGCTTTTCCCGCATGAGCAACAATTTGGAACTGCGCGAAGCCGAGCTGCAGCATATTCACGAGCAACTGCAAACTGAAATCGCCGCCGGAACCCGTATAAAAGAAGCCCTGCGCATCAGTGAAGAGCGCTATTCTCTGGCCATGCAGGGCAGCAATGACGGCTTTTGGGATTGGGATTTGCTCTCTAACGCCATTTATTTTTCTCCGCGCTGGAAAGCCATGCTCGGCTATGCGGACGATGAAATGCCCAATGCCATTGCGGAATGGTTTTCTCGCGTGGCCCCCGAAGACCAGGAATGGCTGCGAAAGAAAATCCATGACTACCAGAAAGGCCTGGTCGACGAATTTCAGTTTGAATACCGCCTGCAGCACAGCAACGGCTCGTACCGCTGGATACACACGCGCGGCCTTTGCCTGTGGGACGAATCCGGCAAGGCGTACCGCATGGCCGGCGCGAATACCGACATTACGGACCGGAAGATTTTCGAAGACTATGTGTGGGAGGCGAAGACCACGCTGGATAACGTGCTGAACGCCATGCCTTCACGTATAATCGGCGTGAACAAGGCCGGGCGCGTCACCCTGTGGAACAGCACCGCCGTGCATGACACCGGGAAAAGCCGCAGTGAAGCGATCAATCACCTTTTCAGCAGCATCATGCCGGAGTTCAGCTTCCTGCAGCACGACATACGCCGCGCCATTGCGGAAGAGCAGACGATAACGCTCAAACGCCTTTCCACCTCCGCCCCTTCCGGCTCACGCTATCATGACATCGTTATTTATCCGGTCGTCATGTACGGCACATATAACGCCATCGTCCGCATCGACGACATAACGGAACGCGTTAATATGGAAGAGATCATGGTCCAGACGGAAAAAATGCTCTCTGTGGGCGGGCTGGCCGCGGGCATGGCACACGAGATCAACAACCCGCTCGGGGGCATTTTGCAAGGGGCGCAAAACATTTTACGCCGCCTTGACCCTGACCTGCCGCCAAACATCGCCGCTTGCGAACAAGTCGGCTGCGACATGCGGACTATCCGCGCCTATATGGAGCAGCGCGACATTATCCGCTTTCTTGAAGGCATTCGAGAGTCGGGGGCGCGAGCCGCCTCCATTGTCAGCAATATGCTCGAGTTCAGCCGCCGCAGCGACACTATGCGCGCGCCCGTCTCCATTCCCCAGTTGGTCAGCCGTACGCTGGAGCTGGCAGCCAACGATTATGACCTAAAAAAACAATATGATTTTAGACATATAGAAATTATTGAGCACTACGCCCCTGACCTGCCCGAGGTTGTCTGCTCCGCCACCGAACTGCAACAGGTGTTTCTCAATCTGTTCAAAAATGCGGCCCAGGCCATGCCGCAACGCGGCCCCGGCCGAACCGACCAGCCCGCTATCACCATTCGGGCTGAGGCTGAACGGGGCGAGGTGCACATAGAGGTTACCGACAACGGCCCCGGCATGCGCGAAGATGTCCGGCGCAGAATATTCGAGCCTTTTTTCACCACTAAAGCGGCGGGAGAAGGCACGGGCCTGGGGTTGCCTGTTTCTTATTTCATCGTCACCAGCAACCACGGCGGCAATATGGCCGTCACATCGGAATACGGGCGGGGCAGCACGTTTATCATCACGCTGCCGGTCAAACCCGACACCATGTAGCGCGAACTGAATAGGCAGAAAATCAGGACGGAACCGTCCAAAGAATGCTCTTACACCACCCGCTCAAGCGGGCATCATGGGGGTAAAAGCTTTTTTGCCGACGCCGCACACGGGGCAGCGCCAGTCATCAGGCAGGTCGACAAAACGAACGCCTTTGGCGATCTTTCCCTTTTTGTCACCCCGTTCAGGGTCGTATATATACCCGCAGTTCACAGTGCCGCAGCGGTACATTTCTTTAGGGTCGCTCATATGCCCTCCATGCGCGTCAGTGGGAAGAAGCGCAGTCGCTGCACAGCCCTTCAAATTCCAGGCGAACGCCCGTCAACATAAAACCGTCAACTTTCACGCCGGAAGCGCTGGGCAAATCAAAACGCGCCGGAACGTCCGCAACGCGCCCGCAGATGCGGCAGCGCACATGATGATGCGGCTCTGTGTTGCCGTCAAAGCGCTTTTGAAAACCAGCATTTTCCAGGCAGGCGATCTCCCCTTGCCGTGCAAGAAGATCGAGGTTGCGGTATACGGTGCCCAGGCTGACGCGAGGCAGACGCTCGCGGGTCATACTGTAAATTTCATCCGCTGTGGGGTGTGAAGTTACCCCGCGGAGCTTTTCCAGAATAACTAGCCGTTGCCGTGTGGTTCTGCATTGCCGTTCCATAGGTATCCTTTTTCTATTATCAATAACTATTATTAAAAATAAAAGTCAAGGTACCCCCGCGCGCAAAAAAAGATGCCAAGCAACAGCCCGGCATCTTTCAAAAAAACAAAGCGCATTACGCAGCCGGTTTACGGCGTTTTTCCCAAAGCTTCATATCTTTCATTTTCTTACGACGCTGACGTTGCAACGATTTACACACCAAAGGGGCGTTTTTGGCGTACCCCCATTTTTCACGGTACTCGGCGGGAGTCAGGCCATGAGACATCATATGCTTACGAGTCAGCATCTTAAAGGCATTCTGACACTCCAGACAAATAATTGCATTATCACGGGGCGTCCGGTCAGCGGCGCTTCTCTCGATCCCCTGCTCCCCTTCCCCTTCGGGAGAGGCGATCATGCGGGATATGGCAATAGAAAGCCCTTGCACCATAGAGCTGATTTCTTCTTCGGTCATAATACGAAAACCGGCTTGTGCTTTTACGATTTCCAATGCTTGTCGAACATGTTCTTCCATAAAAACCCCCGCTCTGTTACCCGAATCCTTTCGCTATCTGCGAAATGCCATTCTCATAACGGTTTCAAAATAAATGAATCCCGCTCAGTTCATATAATTTCCAATTACCGGCAAGATTGATATATAATTAGCATAGCTTCAGGATACATGACCAGCATTTTTTTTAATAATTTTTGCACTACTGTTGCAGTTAAAATTAAGAAACGATAAGATAACCATTAATCTATACCCCGAAACGAATCCATGTGAGTTCATGTTTATTCTGATATAGATGAATCAAAGAAGATTTCTCTATATTTTCAAAACATAAAGAAGTTTCATGATCTGTCTCTTTTTGAAATTTAATTGTGCATACAAAGTTACAACATGTATTATGAGATATCCAACGTGTAACAAAGTCTAAAAGCCGGGATGGATAGCAAACCACATCACAGAAAAGCCAATCCACTTTCCCCACCCCGGTAGGGTCAAGGCCAAAGGCGCTGCTTCGTGCGCAATGATTAACGAGAGGCATGCTTTCCACATGAGGAGCCAGTGGGGCTTTATCCACGCTGAAGACATGGGCGCCCAACGTTGCCAAAACCCATGTCCAGCCGCCGGGGGCGCTGCCGAGATCAAGGCACAAATCACCTGGGCCGGGATGCCGACCGGTTAGCGTGAACACTTCCCAAAGTTTCAGATACGCCCTGCTGGGCGGATCCACTGTATTTTCCGCAAAATGAATTTCACCGTGAGGAAAAGAACTGGAACACTCACTGGAAGCCAAAATTGTGTTCGCATCCCACAGCATCCAGCCTCCCATGGGCGATACCGGCGCCGGCGTTCCGAAGACAAAAGGCCGGCGCGCCACTGCGGGCAGCCCTTGCTGGATCAAGCTGGCACGGCGGTAGAGAGCGTCCGGCAACAACGCCCAGTTACGCTGCTTATCGCGCAGAGCCTTGATGCCCCCGCCAATGGACGTGATAGAAATAAACTCGGGATTCAGCCAGACGTTTTGCGCCCAGGCCGCGTGGATGCGCGGACCGGATACGCCGAACAACCTGCCGCGCCGCCATAAAATATCCGCCCCTTTGGCGGCAAGTTCCTCACGCAGGGGCGTTTCATACCCTTCCGGAGCGAGATATGCTGTCGTCAAATCACTCATAAAATCAGCACCTTGATGAAGCGGGTCCGGCTTGTCAATTACCGGGCAAATGGTTATATTTATCAGTTCCGAGCCATATAGACAGGAATGATTTCATGCCTCAAAAAGCCCCCCATATCTCTATCGACACCGAGTCGTTGGTCAACCGTATTCTCCGGATCAACGCCGACGAATTCGCCGAATGGCCCGAAGCGGTCCGTGACTTGACCATGGAGCTCGCGGGCGAACTGTTTCTGGTCTGCTATAACCCTTTTGTGGCCCCGGCCATGGTCCGCGACAGCGTCAACGCACGTTTTGAGCAGTCGCGCCGGGCGCTCGCCCACCACTATGCCAACAGCATTGCCGAAGGCCTGACCATGTTCTGGAGCGCCTTTGACAATGACCTGGCTTTCCGCAAGGACGTCATCGCCAGACTGGAGGCCGTGCTGCCCAAAGACCGTATTGACGGACGGCCGCATTCTCGCATTGAAAGCGCAACGGATGCAACCGACCTGCGCATGGAATTGCCGCTTCTGGTGGTGGCCCCGGCCACAGCCGAGGAAGTCAGCGCGGTGGTCAAGCTGGCCAATGACATGCAATTCGCCCTGGTGCCGCGCGGCGGCGCCTCAGGCCTTACAGGCGGCGCCATCCCCGCGCGCAAGCGCACGGTTATTCTCTCGCTGACCCGCATGAACGCCATAACGTCCATTGACGCGGAAGCCCGTACCCTGACGGCCCAGGCAGGCGTCATCACCAACGACGCCATCAAGGCCGCCGCCGCGCGAGGGTTGTTGTTCAGCGTGGACCCGGCTTCAAAGACCGCTTCGACCATCGGCGGCAACATCGCTGAAAACTCCGGCGGGCCGTTGTGCTTCGAGTACGGCACCACCATCGACAATCTGCTCTCATACCGCATGGTTACGCCGACCGGCGAAATCATCGACATAGTGCGGGCAGGTCACCCCCGCCATAAGATAATGGAAGACGAAACCGCCGTTTTCGAAGTACGCGACATTTCCGGCGGCGTACGCACGGTGGTGCGCCTGCCGGGCGCCGACCTGCGCAAATCCGGCCTGGGCAAGGACGTGACCAACAAGGCGCTGGGCGGTTTGCCTGGCGTTCAGAAAGAAGGCGTCGACGGCATCGTCATAGAAGGCACCTTTGTGCTGCACCGGCAGATGCCTCTGCGCCGCGTGCTGGTGCTGGAATTTTTCGGCCGTTCCATGGTCAGGGCCATGCAGGTCATCAAGGCCGTCGTCGCGCTGCGCAACGACGGGCGCAAACAGGGAGACCAGGTCAAAATCACCGCGCTGGAAGAATTCGGCAGCAAATATGTGCAGGCCATAGAGTACAAAAAGAAATCGGAAGCGCATGAGGGCGACCCCATATCCGTGTTGATCCTGCAGCTTGAAAGCGACCGTGAAGCCCCTCTTGACGACATGGCCGCCCGGATTATCGACATCTGCGGCAACGGCGGCACCGTGGCCGCGTTCGTAGCCAAAGACGACAAAGAAGCCGAGCTGTTCTGGGAAGACCGCCACCGCCTCTCGGCCATCGCAAAACGCACTTCCGGCTTTAAAATCAACGAAGACGTGGTGCTGCCCGTAGACACCATTCCGGAATTCATCGAGTTTATCGAGCAACTCAACCTTGAGTGCATGGCCCGGGCTTTTCGCGCGGCCTTGCAGGAAGTGGGTAGATTGCCCGGCTTTCCGGCTGAAGAAAAAGACCTGAACCGCGAATTTACTTATGCTTCAAAGGTCATTAAGGGCGAAGTGTCTTCGGCTGAGCTCTCGGACCAGGAAATGGAGTTGCGGGCCGTCCTCTTTCTCGGTTCCCTGCGGGACAGCTACCCCGCCCTCGCTCGAAAGATCACGAAAATCGAAGCGAAAATGCACGCGACCCGCATTGTCGTGGCCAACCATATGCACGCGGGCGACGGCAACTGCCACGTCAATATTCCCGTTAACTCCAACGACTCGGAAATGCTGCATAATGCGGAGCAAACCGCCATGCGCGTCATGCGCCGCGCGCAAGAGGTTGGGGGCGAAGTTTCCGGCGAGCACGGCATAGGCATCACCAAAATCGGTTTTCTCTCTCAAGAAAAGATCGACGCCATCCGCGAGGTCAAACGCCTGACCGACCCGCGCAATATCATGAACCCGGCCAAGTTGACGCAAAAAGAGCTGCCGGTCGCGCCTTTCACCTTTTCCTTCAACCGTCTCATCCAAGATATCAGCCAGAGCGGCATCGAGGATAAAGAACGCCTCATTAGCCTTTTGACCAACGTGCAAATATGCACCCGCTGCGGCAAATGCAAACAGGTCTGCCCCATGCACTACCCCGAGGCGGCGCTTTTGTATCAGCCGCGTAATAAAAACCTGGTGCTGGGCGCGCTGATTGAAGCCGTTTATTACTCCCAGATCAATACGGGCAAGGCTGACGCGCTTTTGTTCGGCGAATTGCGCGGCCTTATGGAACATTGCACCGGCTGCGGCAAATGCATGGCCGTCTGTCCCGTAAAAATCGACTCCGCTGAAGTGGCGCTCACATCACGCGCCATTTTGGAGCGGGAAAAACAGGGCGGCCACCCGCTCAAATCGCGCATTTTGCAATACATGGCCGGCGACGTAGCCACCCGCGTTCCCAAAATGGCGAAACTCGCCTCCACGGGCCAGCGCATGCAAAACAAGTTTCTGCGCATGGTCCCGCCCTCGTGGCGCCGTATTTTCGAGAATCCGCTCTTTTCGGACAAAGGACCGCAGATCGGGTTCAAACACATGCACGAAGTCATCCGCCTGGATAAAGGCTCCATTTTCGCCCCCAAAGGCGAGATCAAAGGGTCGGTGCTCTTTTTCCCCGGTTGCGGCGCGGGGCTCTTTTTCCGCTCCATCAGCCTGGCGGGGATCATGCTCTGCCTACGCGCGGGTTATGCCGTGCTGCTGCCCGAAAAGCACTTGTGCTGCGGCTATCCCCTGCTTTCCGCCGGGCTGCACGACGCGTATGCCGCCACCCGGGAAGTAAACTTCAAGTCGCTACAGAGTTTGTGCGAACGCGCATCAAGCCTGGGGCTTGCGCCCCAGCGCCTTCTGACTGCCTGCGGGTCTTGCCGCGACGGCCTGGAGCGCGCGCTCTTGCCCGGTTCTTTGCCGCAATCAGGCGACGGTAACTTCAGCCATCAGGATATCGTGCAGTTTTTGCTGCATCATATGCCCGCCATACCCGGTTTGACCGGCAAAACCCTGCTCTATCACGCCCCCTGCCATGCGGAATGGACAGGCGTGCATAAAGCCAAGGCCGGGGGAATATACGCCGCCGCGCTGGAAGAAATGACCGGCGCAAGCGTGCGCGTCAGCCCCGGCTGCTGCGGCGAATCAGGCATGGGCGCCATGAGCAGCCCCGCCATTTACAATAAAATACGGGCCAAAAAAGCCGGCCAGCTTTCGCGCGATTTTGAAGGCCTGAACACGGCGGGAACCGGCGCGGACCTGCCCTTGCTGGTGGGCTGCCCTTCCTGCAAGCTCGGCGTCAGCCGCACGCTGATCGGCATGAAAGAAAAGCGGCAGGTGCTGCATACCCTGGAGTTTCTGGCGGCGGCGCTTAACGGCGAAGAGTGGCGCAAGCAGTTCCCCAAATTGCTGCGCACTCTGAAGGCCGATGAAAACGGCGTGCGGACCATTGATCTCGCCGCCCTGGGCAGCGTTGAACTGACAGCGGCCGACACGGAAGAGGACGACGAGCAAGAATGAAATACCTGGCGGTGGATTACGGGGCAAAGCGCACCGGCATCGCGGTCAGCGACGAAGGTGGCCGCATGGCATTCGCCCGCAAAACGTTGATCATGACCACCAAAGAACGCTTCTGGCTGGAGTTTCTGAAAACCCTTGAAACCGAGCGGCCCCAGGCGATTGTGGTCGGCATGCCCCGCACGGCCGACGGGGCGGAAACGCTGATCGTCCGCCAGGTGCGTAACTTTCTCGCCTCCTTGCGGCGGCGTACTGAGCTGCCCGTCTTTGTGATGGAAGAAACGCTCAGTTCTTTTGAAGCGCAAACCCTGTTGGCGGAAAGCGCGGCCGGCAAAAAAAACGCCGCCTCCCGCGCCGGGCTGGATGCGGCAGCCGCCGCCAGGATATTGGAATCTTTTCTGAAACTGCCTGAACACAAACGGATGCCGGCATGAGCATTACCCCTGAAACGCCTACTCCTGAACCGGATATTGAAACGCCGGTCCCGCCGAAAAAACGGCGCTCTTTTCTCGGCATTGTTTTACGCCTGCTGCTGTTTGCGATTGTGGGCTTCTGCGGGGCCGCGGGATACGATGCCTATACATTTTTGCGCACACCCGCCGATACGGCGGAACCCAAGGACGTCATAATCAACATCGCGCCCGGCGCGACCTTTGACCGGGTGGCCTGGGACCTTTACAAAGCAAAAGCCCTGACCAGCGTCTGGCGCTTTCGCCTGCTGGCCCAATATCACAAAAAGCTCGGAGCGATTCAGTCCGGCGAATTCCAGGTCAATACCGGCTGGACGCCCGAGCAGCTGCTGCAGCATCTGGTCAGCGGCCGTTCGCTGCTCTATCCGTTGACCTTGCGCGAAGGCTTGCCCTTTTGGGAAGTGGCGCGGCTGGTGGAAGAAGGCGGGTTTGCCAAAGCGGCCGAGTTTGAAGCCGCGGTGCAAGACCCCGCGTTTTTGCGCGCCAACGGCATTCCTTTTGCCAGCGCCGAAGGTTTTTTGTACCCGGAAACCTATCATCTGCGAAAACCCCGCACTCTGGGCGGCAAAGAGCAAGCGGAAGCCGTGGCCCGGATTCTGGTTGAAATGTTCTGGAGGCGCAACTGGCCGCTGCTGACCGAATATGCCGCTACCGACAAGGCCGTGCGGGGCGAAACCTTGTTCCTTTCCGGTTTCGCGCTGAAGAACGGCTTACCGGTCCGCCTCGTTCCGGCCAGGGCGCCGCTTCCGGCCCAGCCCGGCCGCAACGCCACACCGCCAGGCAATGCGACCCGTGCGGAGGCCGCACCGGCGCCCAGACCGGAAAGCCCCCCTTCACTGGCCGTGCCTGTTTCCGCTGAGACCTTGCGGTATCTGGTCATTCTTGGATCTTTGGTGGAAAAAGAAACCGGAGTCGCTGCAGAGCGGGACCGGGTGGCCGGCGTATACGCCAACCGCCTTCGGCTAAACATGCTGTTACAGTGCGACCCGACCATCATCTATGGGCTGGGCAAAGAGCAAAGCGGCCCCATTCGCAAATCTCAATTGGCCGACGCCAAAAACCTTTACAACACATACCAGCATGCCGGCTTGCCGCCCGGCCCTATCTGTTCGCCGGGGTTCGCCTCCATGCGGGCGGCGGCGCACCCGGAACAGCATAACTACCTGTATTTCGTCGCCACCGGCACGAACGGCACTCACACGTTCAGCACCAATTTGAACGACCACAACCAGGCCGTCATGCGCTATCGCGCCACCCAAAGATAGCCGTAAGCCTCCATGAGCGCAGCCCCTTCACGCTCCACTCTCTGGCCCGGCATCCTGCTCGTGCTGCTGGCCGCGCTCTGCTGGGCTTTCATCGGCCCCGTCGGCCGGTACTGTTTGGGGCACGGTGCGTCTCCACTGGAAGTGGCCTTCTGGCGAGCCGTGTTCGGAGCGGCCTTTTTCTGGCTGCACGGCCTTCGACATGGCCTTGTACGCGTCCCTGCCCGCACGGGCCTCGCCTTTGCCCTGTTCGGCACAGTCGGCATAGGCGGGCTGTTCGGCGCGTATCTCATAGCGGTACAACAGGCCGGGGCGGCGCTCGCCTCCGTCTTGTTATATACGGCGCCCGCCTGGGTGGCTGTGCTCTCCCGCCTTATCTATCGTGAAAGATTGCGTCCCATTCAGATAACCGCCGTAACCCTGGCTGTCGGCGGCGCGGGCCTGGCCTGCCTTTCCGGCGGCGGCCTGCCGCAAGGGGCAAGCGTTTACGGCATGCTGATGGGGCTGGCTTCAGGCCTTGCGTATTCCGCCCATTATATTTTCGGTGCGTATTACCTGCGGTCATATTCGCCCGTCAGCCTGTATTGCTGGGCCCTTCCAGCGGGCGCCCTTCTGCTTTTCCCTTTTGCCGATTTCACCGCGCAACCCGCCTCTTCCTGGCTGGCCCTTGTGGTTATGGGCGCCATTTGCACATACGGCGCGTATCGTTCGTACGGAGAAGGGCTTAAACGCCTGCCGCCGACGACCGCTTCCGTTCTGGCCACTCTGGAGCCCGTTCTGGCATCACTCTTGGCCTGGTGGTGGTGGGGAGAATTTTTTTCGCCGTTCGGATGGATCGGCGCGGCCATGGTCGTGGCCGCCGTGCTGTTGATCGTGGTTTCAAGCGCGGAAAAAACCGGGGAATGAAAACGGGCGGAAGCCGCTGAACGGCCTCCGCCCGGAACATGCGCATTCGCGCAATCAGCTTAGGGGAAGAACCCCCTGATCTTTTCAGCCTTGCTCAGGCGGTTGATGGCCACCATATACGCACCCATGCGGAAAGGCGCTTTTTTAGCCGCGGCAGCGGCCGCCACTTGGTCGAAAGCGCGCATCAGATATTCTTCCAGCCGTTTGTTGACCTCTTCTTCGGTCCAGCTGACATGCTGCATATTCTGCGCCCATTCAAAGTACGACACGATAACCCCGCCGGAGTTCGCCAGAATGTCGGGCACAAGGGCTATGCCGCGCTTTGCCAGGATCGCGTCACCGTCCACGTTGGTGGGGCCGTTGGCGCCTTCAACCACCAGCTTGGCCTTGATGTCGTTCGCGTTGTCTCCCGTGATCTGGTTTTCCAGAGCGCAGGGCAAAAGCACGTCGCAATCGCAGCAAATAAGTTCACTATTGGTGATTTTCGAACAGCCTTTAGCGCTATACCCTTCCAAAGACCGGCTCTTGCTGGCGGCGATATACCGCAGCATATCGGGGATATCATGCCCGTCAGGATTGTAGTAGCCGCCGGAAATATCGCTTACCGCCACGATTTTGTACCCGGCCTGATGCATCAGCCGCGCGGCGGTGCCGCCCACGTTGCCCATGCCCTGAATGGCGACTCGCGCCGGATTCAGTTTGATGCCCAGATATTCCAGAGCGCGGTTGACGATAATCATGACGCCCCTGCCCGTCGCGTCGGTACGGCCCAAAGTGCCGCCGATCTCGATGGGCTTGCCGGTTACGACGCCGGGCACGCTGTAGCCGACCATCATGCTGTAGGTGTCCATGACCCACCCCATGATTTCGGCATTGGTGTTGACGTCCGGCGCGGGGATGTCAATATTCGGGCCGATGATAGGCATGATCATGGCCGTGTACCGCCGGGTCAGCCGTTCCAGCTCGCGCTTGCTGAGCTTTGAGGGATCGACGCGGATGGCGCCCTTGCCGCCGCCGTAAGGAATGCCCGCCACGGCGCATTTAAAGCTCATCCAGGCGGCAAGCGCCTTGACTTCGTCTTTATTAACGTCGTGATGGTAGCGTATGCCGCCCTTGGCCGGGCCCAGAGTTGTTGAATGCTGTACACGGTACCCGTCAAACACCTGAACGGAGCCGTCGTCCATCTGAACCGGCACGGCGACTTTCATTTCCCGTTCGCAATGCTTAAGGGTCTCGAATTCGGCGGGCGCAAGACCAAGCATCGCAGCCGCGGATTCGAGATCCTTAAGCATGTCCAAGTATGGATTGTAATTTGCGCTCATACATCCCTCCAAGGTTAACCGTCGCGCCGCTACCTTTACGGCGCTTATTATCTATATATATTTTTTTCCAACAATCGCAAAAAATATT
Source organism: Desulfovibrionaceae bacterium (assembly GCA_031551515.1). Taxonomy (GTDB): domain Bacteria; phylum Desulfobacterota; class Desulfovibrionia; order Desulfovibrionales; family Desulfovibrionaceae; genus FLUQ01. The sequence continues at coordinate 66,604 of JAVBNL010000032.1, read as the reverse complement.
TTCCCGATCGCCGATGGGAAAAATATTCCATAAAAATATCGTTACAATGCTGGCAATGGAACGATACAGCTCATGAAGGGATCAAGAAATGCCACAAGACAGGCGGGATGTCTACTTATAATTCAACTTATATTTCAGGGTAGAATTCGGCCAGTAAAGCGCAGAGTATTTCACTGACGCCCCGGGGCGAAAAAGCCCGCATCGACTCCGCGGCGTTCACCCGCCACTCTGTGGAAACCGGATTGGCCCACACGGCGCGCATGATGTGCGCCAGCTCGGCCTTGTCGATTTCCGCCCAAATCATGTCCGGGGTGAACAGAGGAAGCGAACGGCACATGCGCTCTGAAACCGGGACCAGCGAATAGGGCACGGGAAAGCTGTTGCGCGGGGTCATGAACTGCATGTTGCCGGACCAGCCGGTGGCGATCACCGGGTTGCCGAAACTGAGCGCCTCTGAAAGAGGCAGCCCCCAGGCCTCGGCATGATGCGCGCTGACGCAGCAATCGCACAAAGCGTGCAGCGCCGCTATCTGGCCGTCGCTGAGGTCTTCCGGAACGTTGATGACGCCCGGAATGTCGTCCAAAGGCTGCGGATAACGGTATTGCTTGACAACCAAGCGCACGGAAGCGCCGTTTTCAGGAAACGCCGCGCGAAAAGCCAGCAATAGGGTTTCAATATTTTTACGGGGATTTACCGTGTCCGTGATGGTATAAAAATAAAACACATCACGTTCTTCCCGCCGTTTGCTCCGCATGCCCAGCCTGTTGACGGCCCAGGCGATGTCGTTTTGCGAAGGCCGGGGCCGCTCAACAACGTGAGGAAGAAGATCCACTTTGCGCGCATGAGGGCGAAAGGCGGCCAAAGAAAATTCCGAGCAGGTCCAGATTGCGTCCACATGACGCAAACCGTCAATATAGGCTTGCGGCAATACAGTCGTTTCCCACACCGCATACCCGACGCAGGGTATGCGTGAAAGACCGGGAACGGTGCGGCGGACGGGCTCATAGGTCAAAGGGTGGTCGTGTATGACGGCAAGGTCGGCATCTTCCGGGTTTTCCGCCAGCGTGTGCCCCGCCAGCTTCAAACAGGCTTTATACGCTTCGCCGGCCCGGTGGTGGCTGATGTAGTTGCTGAGCAGATAATAGATTTTCATGCGCCCTGCTCTATTTCAAGAAGATCATGCTTCAACGCCCACAGCACAAGAAAGGCCTCCCGTTCAGCCGCGGGCGTGTGCGCCCCTGCCTGGGCGGATAAAATATCGGCCAACGGCACGGGTTTTCTGGCTTTAAACAAAAGGTGGCGCAATGCCTGCGGGTCCACCAGCCGTTCAATGCCCGCGTACAACACGGGAAAATCCTGCTCCCGGTAGACCGCCTCGCCCGTGCGCGTCCAGGCCACCGTGCCCCCCCGCTCCGCCAGCGCCTGTGCCGAACGGGAATAATATCCGCTGAAAATCTCGCCAAAGGCGGGATGCAGCGGATGCGCCGCAGGGGGCTTGTCCGCCGGGGCGGCGGCCAGCTCGTCCCAAAGCGCGCAATACCGTTTGATAACGCCGGGCCAGGTGTAGCCGGCCAGCACCCGCGCCCTGGCGGCAGCGCCCATGCGCGCGCGAAGATTCGCGTCAGCGGCCAGAGAGGCGATAGCCCGGGCCAGGGCGGGCACATCCACAACCGTTTGCTGCGCTATCTGCAGATGGTGCTGATTGTCGAACCACACGCCGGAAAGAGCGTCGCTTTCAGCGCTGATGTCCGACCCCAGCGTGGGAACAAGCAGGCCCGTTTCACCCGGAACGACCAGGTCCCGGTACCCGTCGTAGTCGGAAGCGATCACGGGCAGCGAAGATGCCCCCGCCTCCAGCAGCGTCAGGCCGAATGTTTCCTGAGGGTTGTCCACCGGCGAAAGAAATATGTCGGCGGCGGCGAAAAGGTCCTTGCGGGCCGCAGAATCCGGCGAAGGCACGCATTGAAAGCGGATGCCCAGTTTGGCGGCCAGGGCCGCCCATGTTTGCGGTATGTCGCTGTTCGCATCCGCCCACCCCGCCAAGGTCACAACATACCCGCCCCGCGGCAGCCCCATGCTTTCCGCCCGCACAAGCGCCCGCAACAGGGGCAAAACATCCATCTTTGAGTAGTGCGATATCCGCGCGAAGACCAAAAGCAGCAGGTCTGTATTTTTTATGCCGAGTTTTCCGCGCGCCCGCGCCGAGCCTTCCGCTTTTTCCTCGGGAGCGGGAAAATCCGCCGGGTCAATACCCAAAGGGATATGCGCAAGGTTCGGGCTGCGCCATTCTTCACCGGTAAGGCCATAGCCTTTGCGCAAGGCCGCGAACATGGCGGCAACCGCCCCCATGCCCGCCTTGGAGGTGGCGATGATCGCGTCGCGCGCGGTCACCCCCGGCCATATCTGATCGAAAAAAGACGCCGCGTACCGGGCATAACTGAGCGAATGCGTCACCCCGGTGACGGGAAAAATATTCCGGGCAAGGGCGTTGCGCAGGCGCATTAAGGGGGCGCTGTCCGCAATGCAGTCGGAAAGATGGAAAACATGGTGCTCATGGGCCGCCAGACGCTCCGGCAGCGCGTGCCGGGTGAACACCCGCACGGTGCCCGTCCGGCAAAGGTCGGGAAAAAGCGCGGCAAGCCGGTCTTGCATATGCCGGACCCGGGACTGGTCAGGCAGAAAAAAATGAAACGCGTCGTAAGGAGCCGCCCGCAAAAGAGCCGTGACGAAGCCTTCGTTGGCGACGCCGCGCCCAAGAATATCCCCGCCTTCAAAAAAGGGGTGCAGCGTGGCCCAAGTTCGATTTTGCATGGAACTACAGAGTCATAGATTTACCCGCTTGTCAAATGCCCGGCGTCGCATCGCGGCCCCTGCGGGCGATGCGGAAAAATTGGATATTTCTCTCTGGATCGCTTCTTGCATAATTCTTTGCACCCAATGCGAACATGGTTTCGGGGAGGAAGCGTGATACAGATAACGACAGACAAAATCCTTTGGGGACTGGGCCTTTCAGAAAAACAGGCGCACGATCTGCAAGATCTTGCCGGGCCCTCGTATACTTTGAAAACGTGGCCGGCAGACGCCCTGCCCGATTTCCGGTCTCTGCCCGAGATCCCACGCCTGATATGCTTCAGCCTGCCCGGCTGCCGGGCCTTCACGGCTGAACCGTTAGACCGGGTTGGGCATCTTGACCTGCTGCCCAAAATGCTTCTGCTGGAGGAAAATGCCGGGCGGGAAGTTTTGGAAGAAGCCCTGGACTACGGCATATCCGACATCATTCGCCCGCCGCTGACCAAAAAACGCCTTGCGACCTGCCTGCGTCGCGCCGCTGAAGCGGCCGCGTTGCAACGCGATATCCAAAACATGACCCGTGAAATTTTTCTGGACCGGGAACTTTTGGAACGTAAAAACGAGACCTTGCGCTTTCTTGTCAATTTCCTGACGGGAACCGCGGAACCTTTCTCCGAGCAAGAAATTTTGGGCAAAGCATATACCTGCCTGCAAGATCTTTTCCCGGTCATGGGCATGCATGCGGTTCTGCTGGGACAGTCGGACAACGGCGACATTATAGCCGACATGTATGTGGGCGCCCCTCAAGACAGCGAAGCGCACGACGCATGGCGCGCGATGCTGCTTGAAAGTGCGCAGCACGCCTGCCCCGGCAAGCAACTGCACTCCGTCACCACGCAGCTTGCGCTGCCCGGTCCCATGTCGGGCGCGGCACGTCCCCACGAAGGGCATCTGCTTACCCTGCCTCTTACCGCCGGCAAAGAACGCTTGGGAGAATTACTGCTGCTGACCAGCATGGAACGCAACCTGGGCCGCGACCAGGCCATGGCGCTCGATTCCGCTTTACGCCATCTGGCTTTAAGCCTGAAAAACGCCAGGCGGTTTCAGCAGGCTTGCCGCGACGCCGATTGCGACAGCCTGACCGGCCTGTACAACCGCCGCCACTTTGAACAGGCCTTGGGCATGGAAGTTGAGCGCCACCGCCGCTACGGCCAGGATATGTCCTTACTTATGCTTGATATAGACCACTTCAAAAATATTAACGACACTTGGGGGCACCAGGCAGGCGATGCCGTGCTGCGCGGCGTAGCCGAACTGATAGGCGGCACCATTCGCCAGGCCGACTACTGCGCCCGCTACGGGGGAGAAGAATTCGTCATACTGCTGCCGCACACCGGGCTGGACAGTGCCTATACACTTGCCAACCGCCTGCGCCGCATCATTGAAAAGCGTTCTTTCTCTCACAACGGCAAACGCTTTTCCGTAACCAGCAGCGTCGGCGTCGCCTCGCTGGCATCAGGCGGGCACAAGACCGCAGTTTCACTGGCGCACGAGGCCGATATCGCACTGTACCGGGCAAAAGGTGAAGGCAGAAACCGGGTCGTCGCCAGCCGCAGACAAGATGCCGCCGCCACGATGGCCATGTAACCTCATCACACGCTATCACACAGGCAAAAGCCGCAAGGATTATTCTTTGCGGCTTTTTCTGTTCTCAGCTTGCCATAGCCGAATTTATTCAGTAATAATTACTGACAAGTGCAGTCCTGCTTGTTTTTATCCCGCTAACCCGCAGAACAGGGGGCGCCAATGGATGTCGTATGGCTTTCACGGTTGCAATTTGCTGTAGCCGTCTTTTTCCACTTCATTTTTGTGCCCCTGACCCTGGGCCTTTCCGTGATGATCGCCCTGATGCAGACGCAGTATATGCGTACCGGGGATGATGTTTACAAACGCATGGCCAAATTCTGGGGCAAGCTGTTTCTCATCAACTTTGCCCTGGGGGTGGTCACCGGCATTACGCTGGAGTTTCAGTTCGGCACCAACTGGTCCCGCTACTCCAAATACGTCGGTGACATTTTTGGCTCTCTCCTGGCCATAGAAGCCACCCTGGCCTTTTTTCTGGAGTCGACCTTTATTGCGGTCTGGCATTTCGGCTGGGAGCGGGTTTCCAAAAGAGTACATCTCTTTTCCATCTGGGCCGTGGCCGTCGCGGGCAACCTTTCCGCCATCTGGATCATTCTGGCCAACGGCTGGATGCAAAACCCGGTCGGGTACGTGATACGCAACGGCCGGGCGGAACTGGAGAGCTTCTGGGCCGTTCTGACCAACCCCTTTGCCTGGACCCAGTTCTTCCATACCATTTTCGCATCCTGGATGCTGGCGGGCTTCTTCGTGCTCGGCATTTCCGCCTGGCACCTCATTCGCCGCAATGAAGAAGATTTTTTCAAGCGCTCTTTTCGCTTCGGCGCTATTTTCGCCCTGACCTTTTCCGTGCTGGTCGCGTTGCAAGGGCACCATCACGGGGTAGTGGTCACCCGCATGCAGCCCGCGAAGCTCGCAGCCATGGAATCACACTGGGAAACGCAAAAAAGCGCGCCCATGTACCTGCTTGTGGTGCCTGACGAGAAAAACGAACGGAACATGGTCGAGGCGTTCAAAATTCCCGGCATGCTCAGCTTTTTAGCTCACGGCAGCTTTGACGCGGAAGTCAAAGGCCTGAAAGACGTGCCCGTCACGGAACGGCCGCCCGTGCTGGTCACCTTCCTTTCCTTCCGGACCATGGTGGGCCTGGGGAGCCTGTTCCCGCTGCTGGCCCTCTTTGCCTGGTTCTGGCGGAACAAAATCGCGGACAAGCCCTGGTTCGGCCGCATCCTGACCTTGGTCATACCGCTACCGTATGTCGCGATCATGGCGGGCTGGACCGTGGCCGAAGTCGGGCGCCAGCCCTGGATCGTCTGGGGCCTGATGCGCACGGCGGATGCGGCGTCGCCTGTGCCTGGCTCATCGGTTGCTTTGTCGCTCATGGCCTTTATCGCGCTATACTCTGTTCTCGGCGCGGTGGATATCTGGCTGCTGTGCAAATACGCCCGTCTGGGGCCCGCGAAAACCGCTGAAAATACGTCGCTGTAGAGCCGGCGGGAGGAATTGTCATGCTTGAAGGAACCTGGTTCATCCTCTGGGGTCTGCTCTGGGCCATCTATTTCGTGCTGGACGGCTTCGATCTGGGCATGGGCACGCTCACGCCCTTTATCGCCAAGACCGACGCGGAAAAACGCATTATGCTCAACGCCGCCGGCCCCTTCTGGGACGGCAACGAAGTCTGGCTGATCACCGCCGGGGGCGTCACTTTCGCGGCTTTTCCCACCGCGTATGCCGTGATGTTCAGCGCGCTGTATGCCCCGTTGCTGCTGCTTCTGTTCGGGCTTATCATTCGCGCCGTATCCTTTGAATTCAGAAACAAGGTCGATTCTGACCGCTGGAGAAGAGTCTGGGACAAGTGCCATTTTCTCGGCAACTTCGTGTCCGCCCTGCTTTTGGGCGTGGCGTTCGCCAACCTGTTTCTGGGCATCCCCATCGACGGCGAAGGGGTGTACCACGGCAACATTCTGAAACTGCTGAACCCTTACGGGCTTGTGGGCGGCATGCTCTTCGTGGCTATATTCTGCATGCACGGCGCGCTCTGGCTGGCCGTCAAATCCGCCACAATCATGCGTGAACGGGCGCTTTGCTGCGCCAAGACCCTCTGGCCCTGGGTGCTGGCGCTTTCCGTGCTCTTTTTGCTTATGACCTATACCTATACGGACCTTTACGACAATTACGCACGCATCCCGCTGCTTTTGCTGCTGCCTCTCGCCGCCGTGGCCGGCCTTGCCGGGGTCAGGGTCATGCTGGCCCAAGGCAAAGAGCTTCTCGCCTGGGCGTGCAGCGCCGGGTTTATCGCCTGCGTCACGCTGTTCGGCGTTGTGGGCATGTTCCCCCGCCTTGTGCCTTCCAGTTTGGATCCCGCGTTCAGCGTCACCATTCAGAAGGCCGCCTCCAGCCCGCTGACCCTGAAAATAATGCTCGGCGTCGCGCTTGTTGCCGTGCCTGTGGTTATTGGCTACCAGGCCTGGGTGTATTTCACGTTTTCACACAAAGTCACGGAGGAAGAACTTGCCTCGGGCAAGGCATTCTATTATTGATCCCGCAATATAGATTTACATCCATACTCATCGAAGGCTGCTATGTTGCGTGATCCTGAAATTGCGAAGTATTTTATCAAGGCGACAACCGGTATTCTGGTGACCATGGCCGGCGTCAAGGCCGTGCCGGGCAACCCGTACGCCAAAAAAGACCACACCGCCGCGGGTGATATTTCGGCTGTCATAGGCGTAACCGGCCCCAAAAAAGGCACCATCGCCATGTCGTTTACCAAAGAATGCGCCACGACCCTGGCGCGGAACATGCTCGGCGACGCTGTGGAAGACCTCGCGCAGGATGCGCAGGATGTGGTGGGCGAGATAGCCAACATGGTTTCAGGACAGGCGCGAGCCGGCATTGCTGAAAAAGGCCTGGTTTTGCAGGGCGCGACCCCGTCGGTGATCACGGGCGACAACCACCGTATTCGCCATATGACCAACGGTACTGTCATCGTTATTCCGTTCAGCACAGAGGCCGGGCCGTTTACCGTTGAATTCTGCCTTGAATAACCGGGCGGAGAGACGCCATGAAATATCTTATCGCTGAAGATTTCGCAGGCCAACCCGTACCATTTGTATTTCCCGACCGGGTGACGCACACGGACATGCGCGAACAGCTGCCCTATACCCGCATTTTTTCGGCCGGGTATGTTGTTCTGTCTGAGGGGCGTTTTGTCTGCAGCGGCGGCGACGCCGATTTGAACCTTTTCTCCCGGCCGGAAGATGCGGCCGTCATCGCCGCCAGCTTTGCGCCGGGCGCGGCTGACTGAACCTGCGCTTCGTGAAGGTTCCGCTTCCGCAATTGCCTTGCGGCAAAATTTAGGATACCTGGTATAGTGTAGTAATTCAGTCGCAATAGCGCAAAGGCCTATAGGGAATATGCTTGTTAAAAAAGTCTGTATGATCGGGGCGTTTTCCGTCGGGAAGACGTCGCTGGTCCAGCAATACGTTCACACCATTTTTTCTGACCGCTACCTTTCCACCGTGGGGGTAAAAATCAGCAAAAAACGCATCTCGCAGGGCGAACGGGATGTGGAACTGATTATCTGGGACATGGAAGGGAAAGACGACTTCGTGGACATCAACATGCCCTATCTGCGCGGCGCCATGGGCGTGCTTATCGTCGCCGACGGCACCCGGGCGGAAACTCTGGATATTGCGTTGCAGCTCAAAGACAGGGTCCTGCGGCAGGTCGGCGAAATCCCCTTTTTACTTCTGCTCAACAAAGCGGACATCCGAGATGCCTGGGAAGTGGATGAGGCAAGAATAGCGACCCTTCGAGCGCAAAACGTGCCTGTGCTGCTGACCAGCGCCAAAACCAGCCAAAGCGTCTCCGAAGCGTTTGAAACTTTGAGCCGCGCAATGACCCAGAGGTAAGGGACATGCGGCAAAACCTCGCCACAGCGCTCCTGTGCGAACTGGATGTCGCGATTTTGCTGCGCAACGCCCCGCTCTCATATAGTTTTTATGGCGAACCCCCTGCCTTTTATTCCAGCCTGTTCCCTTCTTCCGACCCGAAAGAGCCCAGCGCCGCACCCTGGGAGCATTCTCCCATGATGGAGTACTTTCTGCAGGAAGCCGAGGATTTTTTCACCAGCCAAACTTCAGGCCGCATCAGTTCCGGCATATGGCAGGAAGGAAGCCTCAACGATACGAATTACGCCCTGATTTCCACGGCATTGTTCGTGGACGACGCGCAGGTTCTGCTTATCCGCTGTCTGGCCGACGACTACATGGACCGGACCAGCATTTTGCAAAAAGCGCGGGAAAACCTGCTGGAGCAACGAAAGCTGCGCGGTACGCTACAATTTTATCAGCAAAAATCTTCAATGGACTCGCTGACTTCACTGTATAACAGGGCGACATTCCTGGATATTCTTGCGGTTCAACTGACCGAGCAGGCGGCGCAGGGCTTTGACCTGTCTTTGCTCATGCTGGATATCGACGATTTCAAACAGGTCAACGATACCTATGGGCACCAGGCCGGCGACACCGTGTTGCGCGATCTCGGCAAGATTCTGCACTCATCGCTGCGCGAAGTGGATGTGGCGGGCCGTTACGGGGGCGAAGAGTTTATCGTTCTTGCACCGTATACCTCGCAAGCGCAAGCGGAAATACTGGCAGGCAAACTGGCCAGGAACATCGCCGGGCACGTGTTCACGGGGCTGCCCTCCGTCACCGTCAGCATAGGCTACGCCGTGTGCGCGCCGGGCGAAGATGCCGACAAGCTTATCAAGCGCGCGGATATGGCGTTGTACGACGCCAAACACGCGGGCAAAAATTCCGTGCGGTTCCGCTAGGATAGCGCCGCTTCAATCCTGCATGCATAGCAGGCGATCTACGCCGCCTTCAGCGCCTCAGTCTTGAGTTCCGCAAGCTGACTAACCAACTGTGATATTTGGGCGTTGAGGCTGGAAACCATGCTCTCTTTGGTGTCTTCAGGCATGGAATTGCTGCCCGCGATCTGCGCCATGCGGGATTGCAGCTCTTCTATCTTTCTTTCCAGCGCTTCTATCTGATCCTCGGAAGAAGAGCCGGAAGCGTTGCCCTGCGCCCTGTCCACGGCCTCGTGCAGCTTGCCCCAGGCTTCCTGCGCCGCGGCCTTGTCGTCGGCTTCGTTTTTTTCAACGTCCGCGGCGGCAGCGGCTTGCTGCATTTCGCGGGCCTGATCCGAGATACTGACTTTGTCGGCTTTCCATGAGGCAGGGGGCGAGCTCTTGGTGTTTTCTTCCTGTTCCCTGCGCCTTTCTTCTTCAAGCTCGATCTGGCTCGTCGTTACGAGAAAATCGTCAATGCGCATGGTTTGCTCCTTCAGTCTTGAGAAGAAATTTCCTCCCCAAAATGAAAAAGCAAAAAATATTCCACTACGCCTTGCCGCCGGCCTCCCCGCCGCCGCGAATGCGGTGAAGCAGCCTGTAGGGGAAGATCGCGCCGAAAAACGGCACGGCATAGAGCGCCGCCAACAGCACCTCGGATACGGAAAAAAACTCCAGGCTCAGTATGAGCATGAGAATATTGTTCATGCTCACGCAACTGATGACGACCGCCATCTGCTTGTCCGGCGGCATCCACCAGGTCAGGGCCGAAGATATGCAAAAAATGACCAGGCACAAGAGACAGGCGACGCCGACGGCCTTCAGCATATACTCTGGCGATTCCAACAACACGGATGAATACCGTGAAAAAATCGCGATAGTGGAAAAGCCCATGCAGGCCAAAAAAATGGGCATTCTTTGCCGCAGCACGGTTGCCGTAAGGGCCGGAGCCGCCCGGCGGGCGCATTGCGCCACGCAAAAGGGGATGGTTATGGTCATCGCAAGGCTGAGCGTCATGTCCCACACGGGAAAGGCCGCTGCCCCCACAGCACCGGGAAGCAGCGAGAGAAGAAAAGGCAGGGTCAGAGGCAACAACAGGCTGCTGATGACAAGCCCCACAAGCACCAGCACGAAATCAGCCTGCATCATCAGTGCCAGAAAAGGCCCGGCCACAGCGGAAGAAGCGCCCCCCATGAGCGCCGCACCCAAAGCGAATTCCGGCAGAACCAACAAAAATACGAACCAGCAGACAACGGGCATCACCAAGAGCTTGATCACGGTCAAAAGCAGCGCGGCACCGGGAAAAGCCTTCACGTTGTTCCAGGCCTCGCCGCAATCGATGGCTAAAAAACTGACCAGAAAAAGCGTCAGCAGCGCCGCGCGCGGAACCCACAGCAAGGGCTGCGCCAAAAAGGGCATCATAACGCCCGCGAACATGGCTATAAAGTTGACCGCAAGAAAAGTAATGTCTTGTTTGCGCATGCGTTTCACCCACCGTCCGGCCAGCAGTCACACACTTTTCGTCGCACGGCAAGCGCTTTCCGGCTCTTCGGGCGTCGTGCCGCTTCGCTTGCGGACAGGCGCATAAGCATGTACGGTTCCGGTGAAAAGTCGCTATGTCACAAGAGGGGGTACAATGCGGCGGATTCACTTCATGTTTCGGCATGTCTTGCATGCGTTCCTGCTGCTGCTGATGCTGTTGGCGGCGCGCCCGGCGGCGGCCGCTGAAAACATATACATCGTGGCTCACGACGCCACATGGCCGCCGTTGGAATTTGTGGATGAGAAAGGAGCCCTTATCGGCTATTCCATCGACTATATTGCCGCGGTGAGCAAAGCGGCTGGCTTTCAGATAAAGCATATCAACGGTCCCTGGGACGGAATCTTTTCCCGCCTGGCCGAAGGGAAATATGATATCGTCGCCTCTTCCGTGGCCATCACCGACGAACGCTCGAAAAGCATGGATTTTTCCACCCCGTATTTTGAAACGAAGCAAGTGCTGGTGCTCAGGGCCGACAATGCCGCTGCCAGCCTGGCCGCCCTGGAGCGTCCCGTCTTTGGGGCGCAAATTGGAACGACGGGCCAAAGCGCGGCCAACGAGCACCCCAACACCACCGCCAAGCTGTTTGACGATTTGTCTGATGCCATGATGGAACTTGCAGCCGGCAAAATTGACGGTGTTGTCTGCGATATGCCCGTGGCCTATTATTATACCCGCATGCTTCCCGCTTATGTAAAAAAAATTAAAATAGCCCCCTTCCCCATTAGTGACAGAAAAGAGTACTATGCGTTTGCCGTCCGCAAAGGAAACGAACAGCTGCTGCGCATGATCAACGACGGCATTGCCGCGGTACAGCGGGACAAAATTGCGGAAGCGCTGTTTATCAAATGGTTTCCGGAACGATAAAAGGAGAACCTAATGGAACGCAAGGGTATCATTACATTTAAAGGCAACCCCTTCACCCTGGTCGGCACCCCGGTGCAGAAAGGCGACAAGGCCCCGGATTTCACCGCGCTGGCCAATAACCTGAGCCCCAAAAACCTGGCCGATTACAAGGGCAAAACAGTCATCATCTCCGTCGTGCCTTCCTTGGATACCGGGCTCTGCGACCTGCAAACCAAACGATTCAATGCGGAAGCCGCCGCCCTTGGCGACAGCGTGCAAATCTTGACCATTTCCTGCGATTTGCCCTTTGCCCAGGCCAGATGGTGCGGGGCCACAAGTTCCACCGCCTTGGAAACCCTGTCGGACCACAAAGACCTTTCGTTCGGCACAGCCTATGGCGTGGTTATCAAAGAACTGCGCCTGCTGACCCGCTCCATTTTCGTCATCGACAAAAGCGGCAAGGTCACATATTCCGAAATTGTGCCGGAAGTGACCACGGCCGTTAACTTCGACGCCGCCCTGGCCGCGGCAAAAGCGACGCTGTAAATTTACGCGCATTGACCACAAAAGCCCCTTCCGGCAGCGGAAGGGGCTTTTGTTAGTCTTTTAAACCAGCGCAGATGGCTCACGACACCGTGCTGCCGGGCGGCACAGCCGCGCCGGGCAGCATCAGCTCCAGGCCGGAATCGGCGTGGGCGGTCAGAATCATACCCCGCGACTCCAGCCCGCGCAGCATGCGCGGCGCGAGGTTCGCCACCACTGTCACCTGGGTTCCCACCAGCTTTGCCGGGTCGAAATAGGCGGCGATGCCGCTGACGATCTGGCGCGGCGCCTTTTCGCCAAGATCAATCTTAAGACGCAACAGTTTGTCAGCGTTGGGGTGCTTTTCCGCCGCAACTACCGTGCCCACCCGGATATCCAGCTTTTGAAAATCCGCGTATTCGATCAGCGGCTTGGCTTCCGCCTCGGCAGCGGCGGCCGGGGCCGCGCAGGCAAGCTTCGGCTCCGCGGTTTTGGGCTGGGGCGGGTTCTTTTCTTTTTCCACTCGCGGGAAAAGGTTGGAAGAAACGGCCACTTTCGTGCCCGGCTCCAGCAGTCCGAATACGCCCAGTTCGTCGGGCAGGCGCACGTTTTCAAGCGAGGCTGTCTGTCCCAGCTGTTCCAGCATCTGCTTCGCCGTCAGCGGCATGACCGGCGCAAGGTGCAGGGCAATTTTACGCAGATACTCCAGCAAGGTGTACATGACCGTTTGCAGCTCTTCCGTCTTGCCTTCTCTGGCAAGCGCCCAGGGGGCTGTCGAATCCACATACTTGTTCAGGGCGCGCACCAGTTCCCACAGCGACTCCAGCGCGTTGGAAAACCGCACGTTGGCGAACAGGGTCTGGTAATTGGCGAACGCGTTGGCCGCCAGTTCCGCCACCGCTTTTTCCGCATCGCCGGGCGTTCCGCGCGGCGGCACCCGGCTTTCGAAATATTTCGCCGTCATGCCCAGAACACGCGAGAACAGGTTACCTAAATCGTTCGCCAAGTCCGCGTTCAAGCGGGCCACAAGGGCCTCTTCCGAAAAATCGGCATCACTGCCGAAGTGCATCTCGCGCAGCAGGAAATAGCGGAAAGCATCCAGGCCGTAGCGCTCGGCCAGTTGCAGCGGGTCTGCCACGTTGCCCAGCGATTTGGACATTTTCGCGTCGCGCATCAACCAATACCCGTGCACGTTCAAATGCTTGAAAGGCTCCACCCCGGCGGATTTGAGCATGGTGGGCCAAAAAACGGCATGGGGCTTGAGAATATCTTTGGCCACCAGATGCTGCGCGCCGGGCCAGAAGGCCTTGAACTTGCCGCCTTCCGGCCAGTCCAGGGCACTGATATAATTGAGCAGCGCGTCAAACCAGACATAGCAGACATAGTTGCTGTCAAAAGGCAGCTCAATGCCCCAGGTCAGGCGGCTTTTGGGGCGCGAGATGCACAGATCTTCCAGCGCGCCGGAATCCAAAAGGCCCAGCACTTCGTTCTTGTAGCGCTCCGGCCGGATGAAGTCGGGGTTGGCCAGGATATGATCCCGCAGCCAGCCCTGGTATTTGGACATCCGGAAAAAATAGTTCTTCTCGCTGATGAATTCCGGCTTTGCCAGGTGCTGCGGGCAGAGCCCTTCGGCGGTCAGCTCTTTTTCCGTGTAGAACCGCTCGCAGCCGTAGCAGTAATGGCCGCCGTATTCGCCGAAATAAATATCGCCCGCGTCATAGACCTTTTGCAAAAATGCCTGCACGCACCGTTTGTGATCCGCCTCAGTGGTACGGATAAAACGGTCGGGCACGATGCCCAGTCGTTGCCATAACGCCCGGAACTCGCCGCTGATCTCGTCGCTGAAAGCCTGCGGCGAGCAGCCTGCTTTTTCCGCGGCCTGCACAATCTTATCGCCGTGTTCGTCGGTACCGGTCAGAAAAAAAGTCTTCTCCCCCATCATGCGCCGGAAATGCACCATACTGTCGGCCACAAGCGTGGTATAGGCGTGCCCGAGGTGAGGCCTGGCGTTTACATAGTAAATGGGGGTGGTCAGAAAAAAAGACTGCACGCGAAAACTCCTCTTGCCGGAAAAACGTTCAAGTGACATGCGCTCATTTTACAATAAGCCGTAAAACAGCTTCTTATCCTCTGCGACGATTATGCCTGTGCCCTTGCCGGGAAGCGCCCTGAGAGCCCCCTTCAGCGGAAGCGGGCACTTTGCGTGGAGCAAGGCCGAAAATGGACTCGGAATCGTCATCATCCTGGTCCGCGCTCAAAACAAGGTCGTCATCTTCAGCCGCAAACGGGGACGGCGCGGCGGAGTCAGCCCGCGCGGCGGTTTCAACCGGGGCGGGAACGGCAGGCGCAGGAGGCTTTGCCACCGGAGCGCCGTTCGCGGGAGCGGAACTACCCGAAGTGGCCGCGCCATGCGCGGGGAGTGTATCTTTGGCGGCAGCCGCACCACTCGCAGGGGCTGTATCCTTCGCTCCAGCAGGGGCCGCGCCGCTTGCAGCGGTCGCAGGAGCCGCACCCCCACGGCCGCGGTCGTGGTGCCTGCCCCGGCCGCCCTCTTCCCGCTCCTTTTTTGCGCCGCCGTGCTGCGCGTTCTGCGCTTGCTGCTGCGATGCGTCAGGCCGGTGTGGGTTGAGCGTCTTCCACTCTTCCAAAGGATATTCGACTTCTTCGTTATTTTCGTTCAGCACACTGATGCTTTCGCGGAACAGGCTCGCCCGCAGCACGCGCATCACGCCTTTGTCCGTCTGGTATTTCTTGCCCAGCTTGGGGCAGCGGCGATAAAACTCGTCATAATGGTCTTGCTCGTATGCAAGGCAACAAAGCAGGCGGCCGCAAATACCCGATATTTTTACCGGGTTCAAAAACACGTTCTGCTCTTTGGCCATTTTGATGGCCACGGGCGCGAATTTGCGCAAATAGCGGCGACAGCAGCAGACCATGCCGCAGTTGCCCACGGCCCCGGCCATCTGCGTTTCGTGGCGCACGCCGATCTGGCGCAGCTCTATGCGCGTACGGTATTTACGCACCAGATCCTTGACCAGTTCACGAAAATCAATACGCGCCGGCGCGGTAAAATAAAAAACCATCTTGCTGCGGTCGTGCATGATCAACACGTCCACCAACTTCATATCCAGATCGCGCTCACGCACGCAATTTTTGCAAAACCGTACGGCTTCTTCCGCCAGGCTCACATTGCCGGGGGCAGCGGTTATTTCCTGCTCCGTGGCTTTGCGGACGATGGGGCGAAGTTTGCCGCTCTCTTCCGTCACCAGGTGCGCAGGGTCCACTCTGCTTATGCTGACCACTTTTCCCAGGGCAAGTGAGCCTTCCATGTCGACCATGACGATGTCGCCATTGGCGTATGGCTGCCCCCGGGTCAGAAAGAAATTGACCGGCCCCAAAGGCCGCAGGCGCACACCGGCCACGTCGGCTTCTTTGCCGGACAGCGGCGCGGATTCAAAAACGGCTTCCGGTGAGGGCGCTGCCGCGTCAGGGGTATCAATCCGCATACCGGCGGGGGCATCCGCAGAGGCCTCGGCGGGATCGCCGGCAGAAGCAGCAGAGCCCTCGGCGTTCTGCACATCCATGCCTTCCGGGTCAGCCACGGCGATCAGCAAGGTGCCGCCGCCCTGTCCCGGCTGAATCAATTGAATAGAAAAAGGGTCCGCCGCATCAGAGGGGTTTTCTCCTCCGGCAGCATCGGGAGTAATAGTAGTATCATCAGTCACAATATATCCAGCCCTTTGCGGAATAGTTAGCCAAGATATTTGCGCAACAGTTCGTTAACCAGGGCCGGATTGGCCTTGCCCCCGGTTTTGCGCATAACCTGACCCACAAAAAAGGAAATCAGTTTAGTTTTGCCCTCTTTATAGGCTGCGACTTCCGCAGGGTTTTCAGCCACGGCAGCCGCCACGGCGGCCTCCAGCGCCCCGCTGTCTGAAATTTGGGCCAGCCCCCGGTCGCGCACAAGCTTTTCCGGAGAGCCTCCCTTGGCAAACAGTTCCGTAAAAATATCTTGCGCTATCTTCACGCTGATAAGTCCATCATCAATGATTTTTGCCAGTTCCGCAAGGTTCTCCGGTTTCAACCCGGCATCGGCCAGGCTGAGCCCCGTGGCGTTCATCTCGCGCAGCACTTCGCCCTGCATCAGGTTGGCGACACGCTTGGACTGCGGGTACACGGCAAGAGCCGCTTCAAAAAAGTCGGCCAGTTCCTTTTCAGACGTCAGCAAATCCGCATCCTGCTCTGAAAGGCCGAACAGCGATACGAACCTGTCGCGCCGCGCATGGGGCAATTCGGGCATTTCGCTCTTCCATCGGGCCAGTTCGTCAGGAGCAATCCGCACCGGCGGCAGGTCGGGGCTGGGAAAATAACGGTAATCGTGCGCCTCTTCTTTGCTGCGCATGGACATGGTCAGGTTTTTCGCGCTGTCATACAGGCGTGTTTCCTGCACCAATTCCTCGCCGTCTTCCAGGCAGATCTTCTGCCGTGAAATTTCATATTCGATGGCCCGCTGCACGTTGCGGAACGAGTTGAGGTTCTTGATCTCCACTCGGGTGCCGAATGTTTTGCTGCCCACCGGCCGAATAGAAACGTTGGCGTCGCAGCGAAGGCTGCCCTCTTCCATGTTGCCGTCGCATACCCCGAGGTACAGCAAAATGGAGCGCAAACGCCGCAAAAACAGCACCGCTTCTTCCGCCCCACGCAGGTCAGGTTCACTGACTATTTCGATCAGCGGAGTGCCGCCCCGGTTAAGGTCCACGTAGCTTTCGTTGCCGCCGCTGGAATGAATATTCTTGCCGGCGTCGTTTTCCATATGGATGCGGGTGATGCCGATACGGCGGGTGGCGCCCTCTGCGTTCGTCACATCCACGTACCCGCCGGAACATATAGGCGGGCTATACTGCGAAGTCTGAAACCCGTCGGGCAGGTCCGGATAAAAATAGCTTTTGCGCGCGAAAACGGAATACAGGTTCACTTCGCAGTTGATGGCCAGGCCCATTTTCGCCGCGTATTCCACAGCCTTTTTGTTCAGCACGGGCAATGCGCCGGGAAAACCGCCGCAAATCTCGCACACGTTATCGTTGGGTTCGTCGCCGAACCTGTTGGCGCACGAGCAGAACAGCTTCGACTGCGTCGCCAGCTGGGCGTGAACTTCAAGGCCGATCACGGCTTCATAAGCGGACATGTATTCTCCAATTATTTGCTGCCGCCCTTGTTCCCATACAACGCGGGGTTCAGGGCCGGGTCGTTATACATCTTGAACTGATAATATGCCTTGGGCTGCTTGATCCCGGCAATAAAATCACCGACCAGGTCAAGCACGGCCTGTATCAAATCGGAACGCTGCTCACGCAGAACCGCCAGTTTATCCCGGCAGGAGGCCAGATGCGCGGCGTCAACGTCGGTGCGTTCCGTCTGCTCCGCCATATGGTATATTTTAAGGGCCAGAATGGACAGCCTGTCAATAGCCATTCCCAGCGATTCGGTATTATGCCGGGGCCGCGTCCCGGCGGGCGCTGCCGCAAGCGGCGCGATGCGCGCCACAAGGCAGGCGTCCACACTTTCAATGGCGTCGTTGCGGCTTTGGTTCAGTTTGTCGATGCGGTATTTGCAATCGGCAATGACCGAAGCGTCGACATCTTTACGCCGGGCTGTGTCTTCCACATGCCAGAGGCGGAAATTCATCAGATGCTGCGCCAGAACAAGCTGCCGCAACAAGGCCGCCGGATCGCTCTCCTGCCCCGCTTCCGGCAAAAGCGAACCTTCCGGTTCCCGCTGGTGCCAGTCGGCGACCGCCTGTTCCTGCGCGATGAAACAACTGCCGAGATCGCGCTCCAAAGCAGCGCGTGAATCGCTCATGGTATCCTTCCTTACAAATCTGCTACCGTAATGCGCGCGTCAAAATATTTGCCCACGCCGTAATCGCGGCGGCGAAAGAATTTCTCCGCCGCGGGGCCGATAATCTGCAATTCCGGGTGCGAACGCTGCATATCAAGCGCAATGTGCATCTCTTTGGTGCAGCCCGTGGAAAACGTCGCATCCTTGCCCAGCCAGATGGACGGCACTTTGCGGCCCAACAGGCTGAAGCTGGTTTCTATATCGTCAACCGTCTGAAAACGCCAGACGTCCAGATACCCGCTGCGCTGCACGCGTTCCCACATGAACATCAGATCGTCGCCGTCCAGCCCTTCTTCAAAATGTTCCGCCGGGTTGATGATGAACGTGTTCTCCATGCGTTCGCGCAAATGACGGACAAAGCTCGACACCACCTCAATGGCGGTCTTGGTCTGGCCGGGAATAGACCCGATAACCGCGCTGTAGAACATTACGGATTTGCCTTCGTGTCTGGCCCGGCGCATGCGGCTTATAATGCCGTCGGCCCTGGCCGCCAGATCATTTTCCGTAAAGATGCGGACTTTGGCGGGTTTGGACTTGCAGCGCATGCGAAAAGCCCCCTCTTCCTCCCGCCAGAAGCACAGAACGTCACGCGTAAGCTCGTGGCTTGAGTCAAGCAGCACCTGCCTGTTGCGCCGCCCTTTGGCGATAATCAGGTCGCACTCTTTCCAGGCCCGGGCGAAAGTCACGCTGACGCGATACAAATTCAACTGCTCGGCCGTGCCGTCGCTGATGACCACCAGCCGGTGCTCACGCAGGTATTGCAGCAACACGTTTTTGGAAACTGCATCGTCGTGCAGAAAGAACATGCTTTCCGCTCCGGCTTTCAGGGCGGGGTCCGTCTCCATATCCCAGATCACGGGCGTGTTGAAATAAAACGCGCCTTTGAGCGCCAAAATGACCTGGTGCCCCTGCCGCAGCAATGATTTGACTATGAGCAGGTCCGCCATGAACCCGCCCGCCACGTCGGGCAGATACAGAATCTTTTTACGCGGCGTTTCTTCCGGCCCGAAGATGGAATGCAGGCAATCGCAATCTTCGCAACCCGCGCGCAACTCCTCTTCCAGCTTTTCCGGCGTCACGCGGCCCTGCCACAGGTCGCGGTGCGTCGCCACGCGGAACAGGCGCTGCAACTCTGCGAAATCTGCGGCCCAGCGCAGATCCGATATGGTTTTGAGGCCCGCCGTGTCAGGGCAGGAACGCAGCGCCTTCTGAAATTTGGGGTCGGAAAGAATGCCCGCCATGCGGGCGTTGGTCTGCTGTTTCTTTTTTCTGAACGGGTCGGGGTCGCCCATTTGGGCCAGCACGATGCCGACCAAACGTTTGACCAGACGCGAAGGCAAAATCATGCGCGAAGCCACATACAGGTCAAAACGGTAGCGGCACAACTGTAAAATGCGCAAGCGCGCGGCGGCCGACAGTTTGGCCCCTTCCACCGCCGTTTCGATGAACTGCCAAGCATCGGCGTATTGTTCCCGCAAGTCCGGCGAAAGCTCGCCCTGGTAAAACTGCTGAAAAAGCGCGTCGGAACACGGCACGTAAACTTGGTCCTCATCCAGCGCCACCATAAACCGCAATTGCTGCGGCGACGCCACAAGCGCCGGGCTGAGCTGATACTCCAGGTTGTTTTCGATCAGGAAATGGTGAATCCAGGCTTCCAACCCGGCATTACGGCCGAGGCGAATGTCTTTGACGCTGGTGAATGAGGGGAATTTGCTCATGCCTGCTCCATGCCCGGGCCGGTAAAATCACGCACAAACCCGGCGGAACGCAGCTTGGCAAAATAGCCTTCGCCGTCCAGGCGGGCAAAACGCACCCGGTCCGGCTCGCCATACGCTTCAAGCCTGTCGCCCGCTTCCAGGCGCAAGGCCTCTTGCCCGTCCACGGTCATATAGATCTCGGGCCCGGCTTCGACCACGGTAACGGTGAAGCAGGTTTTTGCAGGCAGGACCATGGGCAGAAAATTACTGAGAAAAGGACAAAGGGCGGTCACGCCGTATGCATCGATGCCGGGGTACAAAAGCGGCCCTCTGGCGGACCCCATATACCCCGTGGACCCCGTGGGCGTTGAAAGAATAAGCCCGTCGGCCCGCAATGTGGCCAGGCGCGCCCCTTCCACCACCAGTTCCAGGCTGACCAGCCTGGCCGGGCCGCCTCTGGAAATGACGATATCATTGACGGCAAGCCCTTCGCTCAGGGGTTTTCCCTTCCGAACGAGAGCATAGTGCAGCGCCAAGCCTTTTTCTACCATGACGCCGTCGCGAATGATGCGCTCAAAAGCGCTTTCCCATGCATCCGGGCTGATTTCGGTCAAGAATCCTACCCGGCCCAGATTGACGCCCATGACCGGACGCGGCTGGGCGGCAAGCTGCCTAGTGACGCTGACCAAAGTGCCGTCGCCGCCCAGCACGACGACCAGGTCCGCATCGCCCAGGCGAGTGAGAAACTCTTTATCTTCAGCCTGATAGATGAAAGAAACGCACGAAACGCCCCGGGCGGCGAACCAGGCTTGCGCGTCGGATGCAAGTTCCGCCGCGACCGCGTTGCGCGCCTTGCCGAGCAGAGCCACGGAACGCACTGGCTGCCGCATCATATCCCTCATTTGGTTGGAACAAGACATTACAAAATATCCAAAGGGCCGGAGCCGCCGTTTTTAGCGGGAGCGGGCGTTTTCTGGGCCGTGGAGGAAGGCTTGCCCGCCACGTCTGCAAGCTTCAGTTCAGGCAGGTCAAAGCCGTCCTGCCGCCGCAGCTTGGGCACCCCCTGCTCCAGCATCGCGCCAAGGTCCGCCTGCGTTTCAGCCGGAATGGCGGAAGAATTTTCTTTGCTGCCGGACAGTTCACGAATGGCCGCCGCCAAATCGTTCAACTGATGCTCGGTATCGGCGATCCGCAATTGCAGACTGCCGCGCGCTTCGTGCACGGCGCGCTGCACGGCGTCAAGGCTGCGTAGAATGAACAGGAACAATACCAGCATGCCCGCAAAGTTGAGCACAACCAGGGCCATGATGGCGGTAAAAGGGTCTGCGAACATAACCGGGTTCCTCGTCTGCCTGAAACAGGTTACATGTGGGCGCGCCGCGCGGTAAAAATCTCTGCTTTTAAATACACCGCATTCATGGCATTGCCTAGTCACGGTGAAACAGAGTAGGTACTCTGTTTCCCAAAGCGGCAGTATAAACATAGAGCGCGGCCGCCGCCACAAAAAAACGATCAGAGAAAATCATGGCAGCTCCCTCCATTCGTCCGGCACTGGTAATGGCCGATGCGCAAGGGCACATTTACGACCACCCCGACCTCGGCATGATTTGCCGCCAGGGCGATGATTTCGCCGTGCCCCGGCCCGACGAGCTCATGCCCCTGCCCGATGAAAGCGAGCTTTTCCTGCTGCCCGGCCGCAATGCCGTTGGGCTTGACCGGGAAAGCGGCGAGGTGGTGGTTCTTGAAGAGATGGCCGTGGCCGCCTTTGTTTCTCCGGCCCACACGCTCACGGCGCATGCGGCCTATCACACGCAGGAAGGCGCGCCCATGCTGCCCCTTTTCGCTTACGGCGCCGTCGGTTTCGCCAACGACCGCTTTTATGTCTGCGCCAAAAAGGTGGATACAGATCCGCGCCAGGTTTTTCAAAACATACCCCGCCAGGTCATCGAGAAAAAAGCGCAGGCCCTGATGCGCGCCTACCCGAAAAACCGGCTGATGCAGCACCTGATGGCCAAATGCGCTTTGACCTACGCCTGCCCGGCCGCGCGCAACCTTTGCCTTGGCCGCTATGAAGCGCCCCTGCCCGTTTCACGCGCCTGCAACGCCCGCTGTATTGGCTGCATATCGCAGCAGGAAGACGGTTCGCGCATCTGCGCCACCCCGCAAAACCGCATGAATTTTACCCCCACGGCCGAAGAGATCGCAGAGGTCATGCTGCACCACGGCAAACATGAAAAAGACAAACCGATCTTTTCTTTCGGCCAGGGCTGCGAAGGCGAACCGCTGACGGAAGCCCCGCTGCTGGAAGCGGCCATACGCCTGTTCCGTGAAAAAGGCGGCGTGGGCACGGTGAACATGAACAGCAACGCTTCCATGCCCAAAGCCGTCGCCTCGCTTGCCAAAGCGGGTTTGACATCCATGCGGGTCAGCCTGAACAGCGCGCGCGAAGAAACCTATGGCCGCTATTACCGCCCGCACGGCTATTCTTTTGCCGACGTGCGGCAAAGCATTGATGAAGCCAAAAAGGCGGGGGTATTCGTCTCGCTCAACCTGCTTTTTTTCCCCGGCCTGACGGATACGGAAAAAGAAACCCAGGCGCTGGCCGAGCTTGCGGCGACAGCGCAAATCGACTGCATCCAGCTGCGCAACCTGAACATTGACCCGGAATATTACCTGGAACTGATGGCGGGCATCGACACCGGGCCGCGGCTCGGCTTCGCCAATTTCCGCAAGCGCCTGCGCAAGGCGTGCCCAGACATGCAGTTCGGGTATTTCAACCCCTTTGTGACCGGAAATACGAACGAATCGGTATAGCCCGGGCGGCATAGCCATACCCGGCCGAAAACGATATCTATAAAAAACAGGAGGCTTTCATGGACAAACTTCTTTCATGGCTGGACGCGCATGCGGACGAAATGCTTGCCGTCTATAAAAAGCTGCACGCCATGCCCGAAGTGGGATTCAAAGAATTTAAAACCTCTGCGTATCTCGCGGAAGAGCTGCGCAAAGCGGGCTACGAAGTTCAGGATAAAATCGGCGGAACCGGCATTATCGGTACGCTGAAAGGCGCCGAGCCGGGCCTGACTTTTGCGCTGCGGGCCGATATGGACGCTCTGCCCATGGAAGAAAAGACCGGTCTGCCTTTTGCCTCGCAGCATCCCGGCGTCATGCACGCCTGCGGCCACGATTCGCACTGCGCCATGCTTTTGTTCGCGGCCAAGGCCATCGTGGAGAACGGGGGCATCAAACGCGGCACGCTGAAAATCATCTTTCAGCCCGCGGAAGAAACCCTGGGCGGCGCCCGGGCCATTATCGACAGCGGCTTGCTTAAAGGCGTTGACGAAATCGTCGGCATTCATATGCGCAACAATAAAGAAGCCAAAGTCGGCGAGGCCTGCCCGGCCATTCACCACGCGGCCTGCTGGCGCATGACCCTTCTCATTCACGGCCAGGCAGCCCATGCCGCGTGGCTGCACAGGGGCGTCAACGTGATCGAGGCGGTGGCCGCCATCGTAAACGCCACCAACGCCATTCATGCGGACCCCACGGTCAGCCATTCCATCAAAATGACCCGCTGCTTCGCGGGGGGCGAGGCTTCCAACATCATCCCCGACCGGGCGGAAGTCACCTTTGACATGCGTTCTACCACCAACGAAGTCATGGACGACTTGAAGGCCAAAGCCAAACGGGCTATTGAAGCCGGCGCGGCCAGCGTCGGCGCCACGGTCGAAGAAATCGAAAGCGGCGGCGTGCCGGCGGCCAGCTTTGATCCCGATCTGATTGAAGCGGCCAGAAAGACTATCGAAGCGGTGCTGGGCAAGGGCAAAGCAGTGCCTCCCGTATATACCCCCGGCAGCGAAGATTTCCATTGCTACGGCGTTGAGGCGGGCATCAAAAGCGCCTTCATCGGCGTGGGCGGCGACATGGGCACCGGCGGGCACACGTCCACCATGTGCCTGGATCTTTCCGCCCTGCCGCACGGCGCGAAAATTTTTGCCCACCTTGCGGCCTCAAAATTGTGTTGAAGACCCCCTGTTCACAACCCTTAACCACTCATAAAGGAATGTTATGAGCGCAGAACAACCCAAAGTCACCTGGTTGAGTTACGTTCTCCTTCTCTTGGCCATCGTCATGTTTTCCGGCCTGTTGACCAATATGAGCGGCCAATGGGCGCCGCTGAAGGCGCTGGACTTCAATACGTTGAACGGCGCTTTCGGCACCATTTCCGGCGCGAAAGGCAACTTTCAGGGCAGTGGCGGCGTCGGCGCCCGCGCGGGCTTTCTGTTCGCCATCGGCCTGATGCCCGCGGTCATTCTGGCCCTTGGCGTTGTGCGCATCGTCGATGGTTACGGCGGCCTTGCCGCGGCGGAAAAACTCATTTCTCCCCTGTTCAAGCCCCTGCTCGGCATCCCCGGCATCTGCGGTCTGGCTTTCATCACCAGCTTGCAGAGCACCGACGGCGCGGCGGGCATGACCAAAGAACTCTATGACTCGGGCCATATCACCGACAAAGAGCGTACGCTCTTCTGCATGCTGCAGCTCAGCGGTGACGGCACGATCACCAACTACTTCTCTTCCATCGCCGCCCTGTTCGCCGTGTTCACGGCGCCCATCGTGCTGCCGCTGGTGGTCATCTTCATTTGCAAGGGCATCGGGGTCACGCTTATGCGCGTGATTCTGGCCATGGACAAAAAAGCAACCGCGCCTAGCGCTTAAGGAGTCGACCATGGCACAAGCAGTTGGCAAAAAAAACGCTCTTGATCTCTTTGTTGAAGGCGCCAAGCAAGGCTGGAACATCGGCACGGGCAGCATGCTGCCCAACGTGGTTATGGCCTTTGTTATTATCCAGATACTGAACATCACTCACCTGCTCGGCATCATCGGCAAGGTGGCCGCGCCTATTATGGCGTTGTGGGGCTTGCCGGGCGAAGCTCTGGTGGTGCTCTGCGCCGCCTTCATGTCCATGGGCGGCGCCGTCGGCGTTACCGCAGGGCTGATGAGCGCCGGTAAAATTTCCGGCGTCGACGCCACCGTGCTGGCCCCGGCCATCATGCTGATGGGTTCGCTCATCCAATACCTTGGCCGCTGCCTGGGCACGGCCGACGCCAACCGCAGATACTGGGGCTGGCATATCCTGATCTGCATCATCAACGGGTTCATCGCCATGTGGCTGATGCGCCTGTTCATGCTCTTCATCTAAGTTCCGCCTCACCGCCCGGCCTTTGCCGCAAAGCAAGGGCCGGGTGAAACGCCGGAAGAACGCTCATGAAAAAGAACGAATTGCGCACCCCTGCCGTTTTGGTTGATCTGGACGCCTTTGAAGGCAACATAGCCCGGTTCCAGGCCCTGTGCGACAAATATGGCAAGCAACTCTGGCCCATGACCAAAACCCACAAGAGCACCGAAGCGGCCCGTATGCAACAACAGGCCGGAGCAAGCGGCTTTTTGTGCGGGACGCTGGACGAATGTGAAAAACTGGCCGACATGGGCGTCAAAAATATTATGTACGCGTATCCGGCGGCCGGAAAAGCCAACATCGACAGGGTTATCTCCCTGGCCAAGCGGTGCGCCTTCATCATCCGCCTGGATTGCATCGATTCCGCGCGGCCTTTGCAGAATGCTGCGGCAGCGGCCGGCGTATCTATCGCATATACCATTATTATAGACAGCGGTTTGCACCGCTTCGGCGTCGCGCCGGAACAAGCGGCCGCTTTCGCGGTTGCAATGAAAGCCATGCCCAATCTGGTGTTCAAGGGCGTCTCTACCCACCCCGGCCACGTCTACGGCGCTTCAAACCCCGAAGACGTGCCGCGCTATGTTGCGGACGAAAAGAACAGTCTGCGGGCGGCCAAAACGGCCCTTGCCGCCGCCGGGTACCGGTGCGAAATCGTGGGTTCCGGCAGTACCCCGACCTTTGCCGACGCGGTGGATGATGCGGACATCACGCACTACCACCCCGGCAACTACGTCTTTTACGACGCCCTGCAAATGGCTCTTGGGGTCGCGCAGGAAAAAGACTGCGCCCTTACCGTACAGGCCACCGTCGTTTCCCGCCCTGCCCCTGACCGGGCGATCATCGATGCCGGAGCAAAATGCCTGGGGCTTGACCAGGGTGCTCACGGCAACGACAGTCTGAAGGGCTTCGGCCACATCAAAGGCAGGCCTGATCTTGAGCTCTACAGCCTGTCCGAAGAGGTGGGCAAAATCCATGTCCACCCTGAAGCGGCGCTTGCGGTCGGCGACACGGTTGAGATCATCCCCAACCACTCCTGCTCCAGCGCCAACCTGACCGGCAATTTCATCGCCTGCCGGGGAGATACCGTGGAACGGATCATCGCCGTCGATATCCGCAGCAACTCCACATCAGCGGGAGTCTGAAACCCGCACAAAGGATTTTTGCACAGCCGGCGCATCCCCTCCGGCTGTTTTTCAATGGGTCAACAACACCGGCACCGGCGAGGACCGCAGCACATCCTGGCTGACGCTGCCCACCATCATCGTTTCAAGGCAGCCCAGCCCTCTGGTGCCCATGACGATGGTATCGCATCTGTTCTCCTGTGCCGTTTTGAGTATCTGCTGCGCGGGATCGCCGTGCACGACATGGTTGCGGCACGTCAGCCCCGAAGCTTTGATCATGCGGCAAGGTTCCGCAATGACCGCCTCGGCCGCAGCAACAGCCTCCTTGGTTAGATCTTCTCTGGCCTGGCCACCAATAGTGGCCGGTATGTCCTGATAACAATGAACAACATGTATGCCGGCATTGCACCTGATTGCAAGGTCTATGGCATAGTTACAGGCATTCTTCGCGGGCTCCGAACCGTCAAAGGCCAGCAGAATTTGGGTAAAAGCCATTGTCCCTCCCCGTGGTTTGCTGTTCATACCTTTATAGTCTTCCGTACTATAGACATGAGCAGGTGGAAGCAAAAGTCAAGAAAGGCCGAGGCATGTCTCTTGCCTGCACGCTGCAAAACGCGTAAAAAAGAATGAACCCCTTTTCCGGAGGATTTATGGAGCGCTATACCGTGCTGATGACCGCGGATGAAATGGCCCGCACCCTTGACCGCCTTGCCTACCAAATTCTGGAAAAGCGCGGAGACTCCCCTGATCTTGCCCTGGTCGGCATTCAACGGCGCGGGGCGGATCTTGCGGCCCGGCTTGCCCGCATTCTCAGTGAGCGTTTGCAACGCTCCGTGCCGTGCGGCGCCCTTGATATCGCCCTGTATCGCGACGACTGGACCAGCGTGGGCGTGCGCCCGTCAGTCGGCCCGACCAATATCGCCTTTGAAATTCAGGGGCGCGATCTGGTGTTGGTCGATGACGTGCTGTTCACCACCAGAACCGTCCGCTCCGCTCTGGAAGCATTGCTGGACTTCGGCCGCCCCCGCCGGGTGGAACTCTTGGTTCTGATCGATCGCGGCCACCATGAGCTGCCCATTCATGCCGACTATATAGGCCGCAGCGTCAACACCGCGCGCCAGGAACATGTCGACGTACTTGTTTCAGAGCGCGACGGCCGCGACGAAGTCCGCTTGCTGGCCCGTCCGTAACCGCCAACGCGGCCCGACTTTCAACCTCTGAAACGGGCCGCGTTGCCGGAGGACGATCCAGTATTCATTGTTTTCTTCTTATCCACAATGTAATGCAATGCATATACAAAAAAGCACATAAGAGACGCCCCAGTCTATATTAAAAACCTGCTGATTTAATACCCTTTTCTCTTCCAGCCTTCCTCTTCTGGCGTATTCCCACCAGCTTTCTCAATAAAAGTAATAGGCTCCGCCAAATTTTATCTTGACGCGTGCCGTGAAGTAGGCTACCCATCCAATCAAGGGGGACATAACCTACAACTGTATGTGTGCGAAAGCAGACACCCCCTGCCGCGTAAGCTATAAGCTCGCGGCAGCCGTGTATGGTGCTGAAAGGCCTGTACTGCAAAGCAGTTGTACACAAAACGTCGCGGCTTTGTGAAACTTCCCAGGTGGCACGCCCGAAAAGCACCACGGACTGGGTGGTATATTCACAAGGCCTATACGTTTTGCGCCCGCCAAGCGGCAAAATTTTGTATCTTTTAGAGGAAGGAACTATGCGAAAAAAGCACAAATCCAAATGGCTAGTATCGGTATGTATTGTGCTGACTATGGGACTGTTCTGCTCCCTCGCCTCGGCGCAGCAGCCGGGCCAACCGGCTCCGACGGCTGCCCCCGGCAGCATGAAGGACACCGTTCTGTCCACTGTAAACTTTAACCCTGACATCAAAGCATTTCAGGAATACCGCCAGGCTGCTGTTCACGACGTCAGCCGCGCCAGAAGCGGCTGGTTGCCCCGCGTAGATGCACGCGCCGGGTGGGGCTACGAACAATGGAGCAGCAGGGAAACGCGCAACCACAACCAATATGGGTATAAGCAAAACGATTATGATTTTTATGAAAGAGGCGAAGCTTCCATCGTGTTGCAGCAGACCATCTGGGACGGCTTTGCTACCTACAGCCGCTATCAGTATGGCGTCTCCCGCCTCGACTCCGCCGTCAGCCGCCTGCTGGACAACTCCGAAGCGGCCGGCCTTGACGCCCTGCTCGCCCACATTGAAGTATATCGCCAGCGGCGCCTCGTCGCTCTTTCCGAGCTGAACGTCCAGAACCACAAAGATATTCTTGCCTCTCAGGAAGAACGTCAGCGCCTTGGCGCCTCCAGCGTCGCCGACGTGACGCAGACCCGCGGTCGTTTGGCCCGCGCGCAGGCTTCCTTGGCTGAAACCCGTTCCGCGCTTGAAATTTCCATGGCCGCGTATAAGCGCCTGACCGGCAAAGAAGCCCGCGACCTGGAAGCTCCCTATGCTCCGGAATCCCCCTATCCCAGCATGGAAACCGTGCTGGGCGACACCATCAAAAACCCCAAGGTCAAAGCGCTGGAAGCGGACGTGAGAACCGCCCAGGCTCAGAAAGAGCTGGACAAATCGCCCTTCCATCCCCAGATTTACCTGGAAATCGGCCCCTCTTACACTTGGCAGGCCCAGTCCAGCCAGACCTATGAATGGGGTACCGGGATCATGCTGCGCGGCGTCTGGAACCTGTTCAACGGGTTCTATGACTACTATAACGTCAAGGGCGACGCCGCCCGCATGCGCCAGGCCAAACAGCAGCTGAGCAGCCAGCAGGAAACTCTGGCCCGCGAAACCGCCTCCACCTGGAGCTCCCTGGTTTCCGCTCAAGAACAGTCCAAGTTCTTCGCCGTCGCGGTCGACAACAACACCAAGACCCGTGACGCGTATCTGCAGCAGTTCAACGTCGGCCAGCGTTCCTTGCTCGACGTGCTCGACTCTGAAAACGAACTGTACAGCTCTTCCATTCAGCTCGTCACCGCCCGCATGAACGAAATCGCGGCGCAGTACCGGCTGAAAGCCCTGGGCGGCGAACTGCTGACCTGCATGGGCATCGACAAGGGCAGCCTGAACATCGACACCGACAAACTCGCTGAAAAAACCGGCGCCAACTCCTACATGCCGCCCAACAGCGGCAAGGTCGGCGAACCCGGCCGCATCCCCAAATTCAGCGAAATCAGATAGCCTCTTGTAGCCAAAGAGTGTATACAGGCCCGGAAACATCGTTTCCGGGCCTTTTTTTTAACTCTTTAGGAGAAAGCAATGCCTCTGTACGCCGCAGCCGTTATTTTTGATCTTGACGGTACGCTGATAGACAGCCTTGACGATCTGGCCGATACCACCAACGCCGCGCTGGCGGCCAAAGGCTTTCCCACCCATGCTGTGGACCCCTACCGGTATTTCGTCGGAGACGGCATAGAGAACATGTTGCGGCGAGCCGCGCCGGCGGGCACGTCCGAAACGGTAATTCAAGAATTGGTGGTGTATGCGAAAGAAGAATACGGCAAGCATTGGGCACGCAAGACCCGCATATACGATGGGGTTATGCCCATGCTTGAGCGGCTTGCCGCCCGGAACATTCCTCTTGCCGTTCTGTCCAACAAACCCCACGACTTCACGCAGGCCGTCGTCAGGCACTTCTTTCCCGATACGCGCTTTTTCGCCGTTCAGGGCAGCCCTCTTGGCGGCAAAGCCAAACCGGACCCCACTTTGGCTTTGCAAATAGCGCAGAACCTCGGCGTATCCCCGAAGTCCGTGCTTTTTATGGGCGACACCCGCACTGATATGGCCACAGCCGCAGCTGCGGGCATGGTACCGGTGGGCGCGTTGTGGGGGTTCAGGCCGGAAAGCGAATTGATTGAAAACGGCGCGCAAATCCTACTGCGCAACCCGCTCGCTCTTTTTGATCATATCTAAAGAATGCCGGGGAGGGATCTCTCCCTTGAAGAAAGGCAACCTAGCTTTTTCAAACGGAAATTACCGGTTCCGCGAAAAAACCCAGCTCGCTCATGCGCTCGTAAACCTGGCGGCTTATCCAGGCGTCTGTCGCCGCATACGATATCTGCTGCTGCGACAGATCGCTTAATTCCCAATTGGAGCATTGTGCGCTTTTGGAAACCCGTATGCCCAAAAAGTTCGCGGCAAGCGTGCGCAGCCCTCGCGTGGTCAAGCCTTTGCTGCGGGCAACCTCACCCAGATCGACCAGCCCCGCGCCGGTAAAAGGGAAAAGCCGGGAAAGCAGCCGCATGTCGTCGCCTATGGCCACCCCGGCCTTGATACGGTAATTGTCGCTCAATAGAGCGGCCAATTCTTCGCCCAAGGGCACAAAGCGCAGCTGAATCAAAAAAACCATGTCGCTGCATGCAATCTGCACAAGAGAAGGAGAGTTGATCACCCCTTTGCGAAAGCAGGGGCGGCTTTCAGTGTCAAAACCGAGCAGCCGCTCTTCTTCCATATAGTCCAGAGCGTCACGCAGTTCGTCTTTGTCGCGTACGACTGTAACAGGCCCCTCATACCGAAAAAGCGGCAAAGAGTTTACTTCTTCCTTGCTGAAACTGCGGCAATACTCGACCAGATCACAGACCATTACAATTCCCGTTGTGCGATGCCATTATTCGTTCCAGTATAGATTTTTTCTAGATCTGGAGCAAGACTTTTCAGCCCACGGCACATGCCTTTCAAGGCGCCTTACCTCTTCACGCCGCCGGCTCCGCACCGGAAGAAGCGTAAAATCGCCTGCCAGTATATTTTTTTGACATCATAACAATTTGATATTCAAAAGTATATTTTTTTTATTTTATCAAGACCGCATTTTCTTGACAGAGGCCACGGCTTCTTCTAAATCCGCTGCTACCAAGCACGGCAACCGTCAGCCAGAACCGGGTACAGCATATGTCTCGTCTCTTTTATGCCAACCTGATCGCCACCATATCTTTTGCCATTGTGCTGATTTTTCCTCTTTCAACGATGCACGCGGGCGACCGCGCAACGGCCGAGCCGGCTGCCGCCGCTACCGGGTGGAACAGCCTGCCCGCGGGCAGCCGGGTTGTTTTCATCGGCGTTCACGGCGGCACCACCCCGGTAACGCTGCACCCCAAAAGCGACGGCACGCCGCTTGCCTTGCCGGGCGGCAGCGGCCAGGACTTTTTGCGCCTGATCCGTTCGCCGGAAACCGCAAAAGCGGACCTGGCCACCGGGGGCAGCATCACCTTCTGGCTGAAGCAAATCACCGCAGGCGTGCCGAATGCGGGGCTTTTCGCTTCCGAAACCCTGGAGCAGAACCCGCGCCACACCCTGCCGCCTTTGCCCGCACGCTTTCCCGAAGCCAACCGGCAAGCCGACGACGACGCGTAACCGAGCCTTCTTCGCAGCCGCGCCTCACAGCCTTGCCTCTCTTCTTTGCGCCCTGGCGCAGCCCAGACATTCATTGACAAAACCGGGTATTCTTCGTATTTGCCATCTTTAACCGGTATTGTGACGGTCCTGCCGGTTACGCGAATCGCAAGGCATCTTTTTTTCATGGTTGCTTTGCGATTTGATGCGCCGTAACGGCGCAATGCCTGCCTGCACACAGGCTGCTAAACGAGGCGTTTATGAGGTTCCGGCTTTGGCAAAAACACCCGCTCTGCAACGGTGGAGCATTGAAGACTCCGCCGATCTGTACGGCATCCGCAACTGGAGCGCCGGTTATTTCGACATTTCCGCCGACGGCAACGTCGTCGTCCATCCTTACGGACCGGGAAAACCGGCCAACGTCAGCATAATCGACATAATCCAGGGCCTGCGCGAACGCGGCCTGGATATGCCCGTTCTCTTACGCATCGAAAACATTCTTGATTCCCAGCTTTCCCTGCTGCACAACTCGTTCCGCAAAGCCATCAAAACGCTTGGCTATAAGGGCGAATACCGCGGCATCTTTCCGATCAAGGTCAACCAGCAGCAACAAGTGGTCGAGGCCATCACCCGGGCCGGCACCAAGTATCATCACGGCCTGGAAGTGGGCAGCAAGGCGGAACTTTTGGCCGCCGTTTCCCTGCTGCGCGACCAGGAAGCCTGCCTTGTCTGCAACGGTTACAAAGACGAAGAGTTCATCGACCTCGGCCTGCACGCCATGCGCATGGGGTTCAAGTGCTTCTTCGTCATTGAAATGCCCAGCGAGTTGGAACTGATTCTGGAACGTTCCAAACTGCTCGACGTGCGTCCCCTGCTGGGCGTGCGGGCCAAGCTTTCATCCAAAGCCGGCGGGCACTGGACCGACTCCGGGGGCGAACGCTCCACCTTCGGCCTCACCGCCGCCCAGATCGTGGATGTGGTCGACACCCTGCGCGATCTGGACATGCTCGACTGCTTCCGCCTGCTGCACTACCACCTCGGCTCTCAGGTGCCCAACATCCGCGACATACGCGCCGCCTCAATGGAAGCGTCGCGCATTTACGCGGGCCTGGTGGCCGAAGGGGCCGCCATGGGATATCTGGACCTTGGCGGGGGCCTGGCGGTGGACTACGACGGCTCACGCACCAACTACGTTTCCAGCCGCAACTACGGTCTGGACGAATACTGCTCTGACGTGCTTGAGGCGGTGATGACCATTCTTGATGAATGCGAAATCCCCCACCCGCACATCATCACCGAATCGGGCCGGGCCACCGTGGCCTATTATTCCGTGCTGCTGTTCAACATTCTTGATGTCAGCCGCATTGAGTACGGCGACACCGCCGAATTGCCCGAACTGGACCCCGACAGTTCCGAACCGCTGCTCAACCTGCGCGACGTGTACAAGTCTCTTTCCGTGCGCAACTTGCAGGAATGCTACAACGACGCCCTCTATTACCGCGACGAAGTGCGCCAACAGTTTCTGCACGGCAAGCTTACCCTGCGCGAACGCACCGTGGGCGAGCGCTTTTTCTGGACCATCATCAAGCGCATTGCCCTGGAGAAAACCAAGCTGCAACAGCCGCCCAAAGACCTGGCCGCCATCGATTCCGCGTTGGCCGACATCTATTACGGCAACTTCAGCGTGTTTCAGTCGCTGCCCGACTCTTGGGCCATCGGCCAGCTTTTTCCCGTCATGCCCGTGCACAGGCTGACGGAATCGCCCACGCGCCAAGCCATCCTTTCAGACATAACCTGCGACAGCGACGGCAAAATAGACCACTTCATCGCGCCGCAAGGGGTCAAGAATACTCTTGACCTGCACGACCTGAAAGACGGCGAAGAATACTATCTGGGCGTCTTCCTTGTCGGCGCATACCAGGAAACCCTGGGCGATTTGCACAACCTGCTGGGCGATACCAACGTTGTTTCCGTCCGCGTCAACGAAGACGGCACCTTTGAATTCGTGCGCGAGCTGCGGGGCGACTCCGTGGCGGATATACTCTCATACGTCGAGTACGACCCCCGCCGCATCCTTGAAGACATCCGCCAGCTGGCCGAAAATGCCGTGAGGGCGGGCCGCATCTCTCCGACCGACCGTTTCCGCATCATGCAGGCGTTTGAAGACGGCTTGCGCGGGTACACCTATTTCGAACGATGATTCTGTCGGCTATCGCCGCCCCCAAGAAGGAGAAGAAATAATGAAAAAAGTGCTCATCATCGGCGCGGGCGGCGTGGGTCAGGTTGTGGCCCACAAGTGCGCACAGGTTCCCGAAGTGTTCGGCCAGATCATGTTGGCCAGCCGCACCAAGTCAAAATGCGACGCCATCGCCAAAGACCTGCCGCGCCCCATCCAGACAGCCCAGGTGGATGCCGACAACGTGCCGGAACTGGTGCAGCTTATCCGCTCGTACAAACCGGATCTGGTCCTCAACGTGGCCTTGCCCTATCAGGATCTGCACATTATGGATGCCTGCCTTGAAACCGGCGTCGACTATCTTGATACCGCCAACTATGAACCGCTGGACACGGCCAAGTTCGAATACAACTGGCAGTGGGCATACCAGGACCGTTTCAAGGAAAAGGGCATCATGGCCCTGCTTGGCTCCGGCTTTGACCCCGGCGCCACCAACGTGTTCTGCGCCCATGCCCAAAAACATCATTTCGACGAAATTCACCAGCTGGATATTCTGGACTGCAACGCCGGCGACCACGGAAAGCCCTTCGCCACCAACTTCAACCCGGAAATCAACATCCGCGAGGTTACCGCGCGCGGCCGCTACTGGGAGCGCGGCGAATGGGTCGAAACCGACCCCTTGTCCTGGTCCATGATGTATGATTTTCCCGGGGTTGGCCCCAAGAAATGCTACCTGCTCTATCACGAAGAGCTGGAATCGCTGGTCAGAAACCTGAAAGGCATCAAGCGTGCCCGTTTCTGGATGACCTTCTCCGACACTTACCTGATGCACCTGAAAGTGCTGGGCAACGTGGGCATGACGGGCATCGACCCGGTCATGTATCAGGGCCGCGAAATCGTGCCCATCCAGTTTTTGAAAGCGCTGTTGCCCGACCCGGCGTCGCTGGGCCCTTTGACCAAAGGCAAAACCTGCATCGGCTGCCTGATGAAGGGCGTCAAAAACGGCAAGGCCAAAACCTGTTTTGTCTACAACATCTGTGACCACGAAGAGTGCTACAAGGAAGTGAAATCACAGGCCATTTCCTATACCACCGGGGTTCCGGCCATGATCGGCGGCCTGCTTATGCTTACCGGCGAGTGGCGCGGCAAGGGCGTTTTCAACA
This sequence comes from Desulfovibrionaceae bacterium, assembly GCA_031551515.1. Lineage (GTDB taxonomy): Bacteria > Desulfobacterota > Desulfovibrionia > Desulfovibrionales > Desulfovibrionaceae > FLUQ01. The sequence goes on along the minus strand of JAVBNL010000032.1, from coordinate 31,769 downwards.
TGGAGCAGCTCGACCCCGACCCGTTCATGGCCCGCATGAACAAACACGGCCTGCCCTGGCAGGAAATCATCACCGAAGAGTAACCGGAATGGGGGCGGCAGCGATGCCGCCCTCAGTTTTTCTTCGCCAGCAGCACTTTCAGCAAAGCTTCAGCGGGTTCTGAAAGCAGTCTCCGTTCGCGGGTACAGATCACAACGTCTTCCGGCGGAAAAATATGATCCATGCCCAAAAACTCGACCTCGCCGGGGTACAGGCCGCGCGTTTCCTCCACCGCCAGCAGAAAACAGACGCCGAATCCGATGCGCGCATACTCGCCCCGAAGCGGCACGGCGTCCGATTCCAGGCATATTTCCGGCGTAAGACCTCGTTCGGCCATTTTCACGTCGAACTTATAGCGTGAAGAGATACGGCTTTTGGGGTGCGGCAAAATCATGCGGTAGCGCGCCAGTTGCTCAAGCGCCACCGGCTGCTCCTTGGCCAGCGGGTGCCCCTTGCAGACCATCAGCATATACTGCCCTTCCCGCCAGTGGTAAATCTCCATGCCGGAACGGGCCATGCTGCGCATGACCACCGCCATATCCACCTCACCGCATTGCAGCATTTCCAGAGCCTCGCCGGGGTTTATCGTCAGAACCCGCACATCCACGTTGGGGTTGTCCCCTGAATAGCGTTGAATATACGGCGGCAGCACCACATGGGCCAGGGTCTCGGGGCAGGTTATGCGCACCCGCCCCTTGCGCTGCGTCTTCATGTCCATCAGTGAGTTGTGCAGGTCCTGCCTCTGTCCCAGCGCCGCCTTGGCAAACTGAAGAAACAGCTCCCCTTCCCGTGTCAGAACGACCGTGGACCTCACGGAACGGTCAAAAAGAACACAGCCCAGTTCCGCCTCCAGCCCTTGCATCTGACGGCTGAGTGCGGGCTGGCTCAGATGCGCGAGGCCGGCTGCGCGAGTGAAGTTCTTTTGCTCCACAATGGCGCAAAAATGTTCCAATTGCTGTATATCCATTCCATCTCTCTGGGTTATGCATTTTCCGCATAATCCCCATACTCAATTTTCATTAGAAATGACATGACAATTTTTTGTATGGTGCATCGTCGTTGTTATGCACATTCTTCTAAGGTGACACTATGAAACCCAGCGCTCTCGCCACCCTCTTCCCCCGTGTTCGCCTGCACGAGTGGCCCACCCCCTTTGTTCCCATGGACGGCTTGCGCGCCGCTCTCGGCGGTCCAGAATGCTGCCCGAAGCTGTGGGTCAAACACGAAGACCTTGTCGCGCTGGGCGGCGGGGGCAATAAAATACGCAAGCTCGAGTTTGTTCTGGCGCTCGCCAAATCTCTCGGAGCGGATACGGTCATCAATACGGGTGGCATCCAGTCGAACCAGACCCGGCAGACCGCTGCGGCCGCCGCCCGCCTGGGCATGGAGTGCCACCTGCTGTTGCGACGCGGAAAGATACCCCTTTCCCCTGAATATGAATATACGGGGAACATTCTGGCCTGCCGCCTTTTCGGCGCCCATATCCATTTCGTCGAAGCCGACGATGACCGCGCCAAGGCTATGGAAACCCTGTCCGAAAATTTACGGGCCGAAGGACGCACGCCCCATGTGATCCCTGTGGGCGCGTCTACCAAAGAAGGGGTAATTGGATCCATGCTCTGCGGCGAAGAAATTCTCGCCCAGGCTGCGGAAAAAAACATCACGCCGGATTGGGTCGTCGTCACCGTGGGCAGCGCCGGCACCTGCGCCGGCATTTTCACCGGGCTGCATGCCTGCCGCGACGGGAAAAAACCGCTCAGGGTGCTGGCTGTGGATGTGCTGGGCGCCGCCACCGACCAGGGCCCGGCAAAAGGACGCCTTATCGCTCATAGCCAGGAAGCGGCGGCCATGCTGGGTTTTTCTTTTCCCCCGCAGGCTTTTTGTTCCAACGATACACTGGAGAGATTGCCCCAGTCCTGGGAAACGCAGCTTGAACTGACTCTGGATTTTGCTGGGCCGGGATATGCCCAGCCTTACGACGGCATGGTCCGGGCTTTGAAATTGGCGGCGCGTTCCGAAGGGCTTATGCTGGACCCCATCTATACAGGCAAAACCATGGCGGCGCTGATAGCCGGTGTACGCAAAGGACTGTTCACGCCAGACCAGAACGTGGTGTTTCTGCACTCCGGGGGGCAGCCCGCTCTTTACGCATACGCGCATCAATTGACAGACGGAGGCAATCAATACACCGTGCCGTATGATGAAAGCGTGAAAGGCGCCTAACATTGCAAGCAAGCGAGCATACTGTCATGCCGGTACGGCTGTCTCCAAAGCAACGCTACATAGCCAGACGCCTCTTTCAAGCGCTGCCAACTATTTTTGGCGTGCTGCTGTTCAATTTTCTTCTTCTGCAAACCGCTTCCGGAGACCTTGCCGACGTTCTGGCCGGTCAGTCGCAGGCGGCCACGCCCGAATTCATGGCCGAAATACGCAACCGTTTCGGCCTGGATCAACCATTGTACATCCAGTTTTTCAAGTATATTACGAACTTGCTCACCCTGGACCTTGGTTTTTCCCACATCTACAACATGCCTGTTCTCGACCTCTTGCTGCAGCGCTTGCCCGCGTCCTTGCTGCTTCTTGTCGCCTGCCTGGCCGTTTCCGTCAGCGGCGGCATCCTGCTCGGCCTCATCGCCGCCCGCAACGTCAACTCTCCTCTTGATTACGTCGCGTCTCTGGGCGCTTTGCTCTTTTATTCGACACCCGTGTTCTGGACAGGCCTTTTGCTGACCATTGTTTTTTCCATCAAGCTGGGCTGGCTGCCGAGCAGCGGCTTTGAAACCATAGGTGCCGGATACAGCGGCTGGGAGCGGGTTCTGGATATAGGCAGGCATCTTATCCTCCCGACCGCCACTTACGCGGCCTTCTATCTTGCCGTATACACCCGCATTATGCGCGCCTCCATGTTAGAGGTATACACCATGGATTTCGTCCGCACCGCCGTGGCCAAGGGCCTGTCGCCCCGGCGGGTGGCATTTCGGCATGTGCTGCGCAATTCGCTCCTGCCCATCGTCACCATGGTGGGCATGCAGTGCGCCGGGCTGCTTGGCGGCGTGGTTATCATCGAGTCCGTTTTCGGCTGGCCGGGCGTGGGCAGACTGCTTTTTGAGGCCGTGGGCAACCGGGATTTCAACCTGGTGCTCAGCGTGCTGGCTCTCAGCTCCGTGCTGGTGGTGGCCGTCAACCTGCTTCTCGACTGCGTCTATGCCTGGCTGGACCCGCGCATAGAGATGCGCTGAGGAAGTCATGAGCGAATTCAAGTCCTTCTGTAAACGCTTCGCCCGCAACAAAGCCGGGGTGTTCGGTTTTTGCGTGCTGTCCGGCATCGTCCTGACGGCTCTTTTCGCCGATATTCTCTGCCCCGGCGACCCCTTCGAGATGGTCACCGGTTCCCTTCTGCTGCCCGGCGAGGACCCCGGCGCTCCCCTGGGCAGCGATATCCTGGGGCGCAATCTTGTATCCAGCATTGTGCACGGCTCGCGCGTGTCGCTGATTATCGGCCTGGTGGCCACGGCGGTTTCCGTATTTCTCGGCATGCTCATCGGCGGAGTTTCCGGCTTCTACGGCGGCCGCGTCGACGATATTCTCATGCGTCTTACCGAAATCATCATGACCATACCCAGTTTCATGTTCATGCTCACCCTGGTGGCACTGCTCTCTCCCTCTGTATTCACCATCACCCTGGCCATAGGCCTCGTTTCCTGGCCGACCATCGCCCGGCTGGTACGCGCCCAGTGCATGAGTCTGCGTGAAAGAGAATTTGTGCTCGCCGGTGAAGGCATCGGCATGAGCGACATGCGGCTCATTTTCACCCAGGTGCTGCCCAACACGCTGGCCCCTGTCATTGTTACCGCCTCCATCATGGTCGGCACGGCGATACTCAACGAAGCCTCATTGTCCTTCATGGGGCTTGGCGATCCCAACGTCATGAGCTGGGGCGCCATTATCGGCGAAGGGCGTTCCGTCATCCGTACCGCCTGGCACCTGACCTTGTTCCCCGGCCTTGCGCTGCTTTTGACCCTGCTCTCCATCAATTTTGTGGGAGATGCGCTGAATGACGCTTTAAACCCCCGCTTGCGGACACGGTAAGATATTGTGACCAACTTGCTCGACGTCAAAGGACTGTGCATCGACTTCGCGACCCGGCAAGGACGGCTGCGCGCCGTGGACAACATGCATTTCAGCGTCAGGCCGGGCGAAACGCTCGCCCTCGTCGGTGAATCCGGATGCGGCAAGTCCGTAACCGCCATGTCGCTGATGGGGCTTCTGCCCGCCCGGACCACGGCCGTTTCCGGCAGCATTCGCTTTAAAGAAAAAGAGCTGGTGGGCATTGACGAACCGGGCATGCGCCGGATCAGAGGACGCAGCATATCCATGATTTTTCAGGAACCCATGACCTCGCTCAACCCGGTCTTCACCATAGGGGATCAAATAGACGAAGCCCTGGCCGCGCATACGGACATGCCGCGCAAAGAACGGCGTGAAAAGTGCCTGGATCTGCTGAAAAGCGTGCGCATCACCGATGCAGCCACCATTTACGACGAATATCCGCACCGGCTTTCCGGCGGCATGCGGCAAAGAGCGATGATAGCCATGGCCGTGGCCTGCGGCCCGAAACTGCTGATCGCCGACGAACCGACAACGGCCCTCGACGTTACCATCCAGGCCCAGGTGCTCGCGTTGCTGCGCAACCTCAAGAGCAGCCTGGGCATGGCCATGCTGCTGATCACCCACGACTTGGGCGTAGTGGCTGAAAACGCCGACAGAGTGGGCGTCATGTATGCGGGCTGCCTGGTGGAAACCGCCTCCGCCGCTGCGCTGTTCAATCGCCCTTTGCACCCGTATACGCGGGGTCTTATGCTTGCTTCCCCCAAAGTGGCGGGCAACGCCAACTTCCGGGCCGGCCCTCTGCACGAAATACCCGGCAACGTGCCTTCTCTCGCCAATTTGCCCAAGGGTTGTCCCTTTGCCCCGCGCTGCGGAAAACGCATGGAGCGCTGCGACAGCGAACGTCCCGCTCTTCTGCCCGACACCCCTGATCATGCCGTGGCCTGTTTCGCCCATGCCTTTCCCATTTCCCCGGAGGAGCGGCCGTGAACGAGACACCTCTGTTGGACGTGCAGAATCTGTACACCCATTTCCGGGTGCCCCGCGGTCTGGTACGGGCGGTGGACGGCGTTTCCTTTTCGCTGCGGCGCGGCGAAACCCTGGGCCTGGTCGGCGAGTCGGGCTGCGGCAAGTCCACGCTGGGCAAAAGCGTCGCCCGCCTGATCCAGGCCACGGCGGGAAACATCTTTTTTGACGGCACGGACCTTCTGCCGCTCTCCCGGCGGCAGTTGAAGCCTTTTCGCAAGCGCGTGCAGTTTGTGTTTCAAGACCCGTACGCCTCGCTGAATCCGCGTTCCAGCGTGCGGCGCATTCTGGAAGAACCGCTGTTCATTCACGGCGTCGCTTCCAAAGAAGAGCGCCTGCGCCGGATCACAGCCCTGCTTGAGCGGGTGGGCATCCCCAAGGAATCGCTGGACAACTACCCTCACGAGTTTTCCGGCGGGCAGCGGCAGCGCATCGGCATCGCCCGCGCGCTGACCCTGGAGCCGGAACTGATCATCTGCGACGAGCCCGTTTCCGCACTGGACGTTTCCGTCCAGGCCCAGGTGCTGAACCTGCTGGCGGACCTGCAAAGGGAGCTGCGCTTTGCCTCGCTTTTCATCACGCACGACTTTTCCGTGGTGAAATACATCTCTGACCGTATCGCCGTGATGTACCTCGGAACCATTGTGGAAATAGCCGATCCGGACGCTATCTGGAACTCCCCCCTGCATCCTTACACCCAGGCCTTGATCAACGCGGTGCCCGTTTCCGACCCTGCTCTGGCCGCCCGAGAAAAGACGCTGCTGGGCGGCGAGATTCCCAGCCAGACCGCACCGCCCCCCGGCTGCCGTTTTCATCCACGCTGCCCCAAGGCTATGGATATCTGCGCGATGCAAGCGCCGGTTCTTCTTCCGCATAACAGAAACGGAGGCCGCTCCTCTCTGGTGGCCTGCCACCTGTACACGCCACACAACCGTCATGAATAACGGACGGCACCTGCAACCCGGAGGATCTCATGAAGACAACGGTTCATAAACTCGGTCTGGCAGCGCTGACGCTCATAGCCCTCAGCCTGCCTTTTGCCGCCCACGCGGCGTCGCCCCAGCCCGTCAAAGGCGGAACGGTCACCTTTGCCCTGAACAAGGAGCCCAACGGCCTGGTGGCTCTCGCCACGGTGGCCGACCCGACCATCATTGTGTCGACAAAAATCCACGACAGCCTGGTGGTGATGGACAAGAACGGCAACCCCAAACCCAGCCTGGCCACAAGCTGGAAATTGTCCGAAGACGGCAAGACCATGACTTTCATTCTGCGCAAAGGGGTGAAATGGCACGACGGCAAAGACTTCACCTCTGCCGACGTCGCCTTTTCCCTCATGGCTCTTAAGCAATACAACCCGCGCGGCAAAGGTTCTTTAAGCGCGCTGGAAAAAGTGGATACCCCGGATGCGCATACCGCTGTATTGCGTCTTTCAACCCCCATTCCCTACCTTCTGACCTCGCTTTGCGGCTTTGAGTCGCCCATCGTGCCCGCCCACGTTTACGCCACCGGTGACGTGCCCACCCACCCCAACAACAATACCCCCGTGGGCACCGGCCCCTTCCGTCTCAAAGAATGGAAGACCGGCAGCCATATCGTGCTGGAAGCCTTCCCGGATTATTGGGACAAGGGCAAACCCTATCTGAACGGCATCGTCTATAAAGTCATTGCCGACGCCGCGGGCGTATCCGTCGCTCTGGAAACCGGCGAAGCCGACCTTATGCCCAGCGGCGGCATTCCGCAGCGCGACACGGACCGCCTGCTGAAATTGCCCCATCTGACGAAAGACGAGATAGGGATCGTCGGCATCACCGCCGGCGTCATCCGCCTCGAGTTCAATCTCGCCAACCAGTACTTCAAGAACCCCAAAGTCCGCCAGGCCGTGGCCCACGCCATTGACAAAGAGTTCATCAAAAAGAACCTGGCCAGCAATTACGCTCTGGTGACCAACAGTATCCTTTCTCCCCTGCTGAAGCCTTATTACACCCCTGATGTTGAAAAATATCCCTTCGATATTGCAAAGGCCAACAAGCTTCTTGATGAAGCGGGCTTTCCCAAAGGCAAGGACGGCATCCGCTTCAGCGTGACGCATGACCCCCTGCCCATCGGCGAAATCAACGTGGCCATCGGCAACTACCTCAAGCCGGCCCTGAAAAAAATCGGCATCGACGTGACCGTGCGCACGCAGGATATGGCCGCCTACTTAAAGCGCGTTTACACCGACAGGGACTTTGACTTCATCAACAACGGCATGAACACCGGCCCGGACCCGACCATCGGCGCCCAACGGTTGTACTGGTCTAAGAACTTCATCAAGGGCGTGCCCTTCTCAAACGGTTCCGGGTACAGCAACCCGGCTGTGGACGCCCTGCTTGAAGCGTCCGCCCGCGAAACGGACTTGGGCAAACGCGTGGATCAATGGCAGCAGATTCAAAAACTTATCAGCAAGGACCTGCCCGACATTCCCGTGCTGACGGCCCTGCGGGTGCTTGTTTACAACAAGCGCGTACAGAACGTGCATCTGTCTCCCGCCGCTATTTATGACAACTTCGCGGACGTTTACGTGACCAAATAGCTTCCCAAAGCGGCATCGCCGCCTCCCTGCCTTACGCCGACGCCCTGTTCTGTTACTGACAGAACAGGGCGTCGCGCATTTGCCTCCTCCAGTTTCCTATGCGCCACCCTGCCGCTTCCCCTCGGCTGCGAGTTCTGATACCATCCGTCGAGCATTTGATCGGATTTCCGTTTTATGAGGCTTGTTCATGTTACAGATAAATTTGCTCGATATCGCCGCTGTCGCCCTGCTGGCCGGTTTCGCCATACGCGGCCTGATGCGCGGCCTGGTGCAGGAAGTAGCCGGCCTGGTCGGCGTTGTACTGGCCTTTACCCTGGCCAACCAGTTTCAGGGCCGGCTGCAGCCCACCGTCGCGAAATTTCTCGGCCAATCCGACTGGAGCGGCATCATCGCCTATGCCGTCATCTTCGCCGCGGTGCTTGCGGGCGTCGCCTTGTGCGCCGCGGCTTTGCGCAAGTTCATGTCCGTGACCTTCACATCATGGCTGGACCGCGTGCTGGGCGGCGTTGTGGGCGCGGCCAAGGGCCTGCTCATCGCTACTATCGTGTTCTACCTTGTTCTGCGCTTTCTGCCCGACGCGCCTATTGTGAAAGAAGCGCAGACAGCCCCGTTTTTCAAATCCATGGCTGATTATCTGCGCAATCTGCTGCCTTCTTCCGGAAACCTTCATCTCTGATGTGCACTATGAATGACGACTCCGCTCTCGACCGGCTGCGCGGCGTTCTCGCGGCTCTTCTCGGCCCCGAGGGCTGCCCCTGGGACAAGGAGCAAACTCCTGAAACCCTGTGCGACTATCTGGCCGAAGAAACCTTTGAGCTTATCGACGCCGTGCGACGGAACAACGCCGCGGACGTGCGCGAAGAAATGGGCGACGTGCTCTTTCTTATCCTGTTCGTCAGCCGCTTGTATGAAAAGGAATTTTCCCTGCGCGACGTGTTGCTGGATGCGGCGGATAAAATGGTGCGCCGCCACCCGCACGTGTTTGCCGATGCGACTTGCGAAAACCGCGAGCAGTTGCTGCAAACCTGGGAACAGGTGAAGAAAAAAGAAAAAGCCGAAAAGGCGGAAAAAACCGGCGGCGTTTTCGCCTCGTTACCCGAAGGCTTGCCGCCGCTGCTCAAATCTTACCGTATCCATGCCAAAGCGGCCAGGGCCGGTTTTACCTGGGACGAAGACACGGACGTGGAACAGCAGGTGGAGGCCGAGTGGCTGGAGTGGCTCGACGCGTCAACGTCGGGCGACCAGGCGCAACAAGAGCGCGAACTGGGCGACCTCATCTTCACCCTAGTGGAGCTTGGCCGCCGCAAGGGCATAAAGGCGAACGCCGCGCTGCATAAAACGGCCTTGCGTTTTCTGGCCCGCTTCCGGCATATGGAAGAAGCGGCGGCCCGAAACGGGCAGGACTTCGCATCGCTGGACATGGATGACAAAAACGCGTTGTGGACGGCGGCGAAAGACGCCGAGAAAACCGCATCGTAAAAGGAATGCCGTGGAAGAGAACACCCCCACCCCCAATGGGCACACGGCCCCCAGCGAAGACACCCTTTCGCGCCGCCCCGCGCGGGGCAGCCGCGACGGAGTGCATTTTTCTTCCCGCAGCCTGCTGACCTGGTTCATTTTCGGCCTGCTGCTGTTCGGCCTCTATTTCGCCTACGTGCTGCTGTTTCCGTTCATCAACACGCTGGTTTTGGCCGCTGTGCTCGCCGCCATCTGCCACCCCATATATTCCCGCTGCCTGTCGATTTTGCGGGGCAGGCAATCTTTGGCCGCGCTGGCAGTACTTTTCTGTGTGATCATTCTGGTCGTCATTCCCCTGGTTCTCTTCATTGTGGGACTCATTCCGCAAACACGGCAAAGCGTTACCGCCGTCGTGCAGTGGCTTGACGGCACGCAGCTTAACGATGTGTTCAACGCGCGTCTGGATCCGGTATTCGCCTGGCTGCGCGAGCACGCTCCTTTCCTCGACATCACCGCCGAAGGCGTCAAAGCGGACCTTGTCTCCGCTTCCCGGCGGCTGGGGCAGAGCCTGATCGGCCTTTCCACCAATCTGGTGGGCCAAACGCTGAACTTTTTCCTGCACTTCCTGCTGTTCTTGCTGGCCATGTTCTTTTTTCTCAAAGACGGCGCGGCCATGGTCAAGCACATCAAGTTTCTGACCCCGCTGCGCGAAGAACAGGAAGAACGCATCATCCAGAACCTGCGCCGCATTTCCAAGGCCGTGCTGGTCGGCGGCTTTCTGGTGGCGGCGCTGCAAGGCACCGTCGGCGGCCTGGGACTTGCTTTTGTCGGCGTGCCGGCGCTGTTTTGGGGTACGGTCATGGCCTTTTCTTCTCTGGTGCCGGTACTCGGCACCGGCCTGGTCTGGGTTCCGGCCTGCCTGTACCTGATTGTCGCGGGCAGTTGGAAAAGCGCCCTTTTCCTGGCCATCTGGTGCGGGGTCGGGGTCACATCCATCGACACCTTCCTGCGGCCGCTTCTGATGCGCGACGCCTCCGGCATTCCCCTACTTTTCCTGTTCCTGGCCATCCTCGGCGGTCTGCACGCTTTCGGGATTTTCGGGCTGTTGTACGGCCCCCTGATTCTGACCTTTGCCGTGGTGATGCTCAAAATTTACGGCGATGAGTACCACGATCAGTTGGAAGGAAAGGAAGACTGCTGATGAAAAAAAACACGCGCCTGTATCTTGCCGCCTTGCTGCTGTTTCTGGCGGGAACCGGATATCTGCTGTATGCGGGCGTCAGCGCGAACGCGACATACCATATCGACGTGGCCGAAGCGTTGACCATGCCCGTGACCGAGCTGCGCGCCGTGCGCGTTTTCGGCACGGTCAGCCCCGAAGGCATCGTGCGCGCGCCCGGCTCTTCCGGCGTGACCTTTATGCTGCAGGACATAAACAACCCCGGCAAAACAGTGCAGGTCGTATACAAAGGCGTTGTGCCCGACGGCTTTAAACCGGGAGCCGAACTGTATGCGGAAGGCGGCTGCAAAGACGGCAAACGCGTCATCAGCGCGCATCAGCTAACGACCAAGTGCCCTTCAAAATACAAGAAAGAAAACAGAACCTGATAGTCTAGGGCATCTCGTTTTCAGCAATATTGGGAGACCGCATGCCTCTTGCCGCCTTCGTTGTGATTTCGTTGTGTTTTTTGCTGACGCTCGCAGCCGCTCTTCCTTCTCTTCTGCTCTTGCGCACGGATGACCGCGCGCCCCTTGCCTGGCTGGAACGCGCCAACTACGCGCTTTTTTCGCTCATGACTGTTGCCGGCGCGCTGCTTACCATCGCGCTGGTGCGCAGCGATTTTTCCTTTTTTTACGTCATGCAGCACACCGACCGTGACCTGCACCTGTTTTACCGCCTGACCGCCTTCTGGGCCGGGCAGGAAGGGGCCTTGCTGTTCTGGGCCTGGTGCGCCGTGTTATGCGCCGTGTTCTTTCAGCGGACAAAAGGCTACGCCCGCCTGCATGCCGACACGAAATTATGGTATTGGGCTTTGTATTTCATTATTCTCGGCTTTTTTTGTTTGCTGCTCACTACCTGGAACAACCCCTTTCTGACCGCCTCACCCGTTCCGGATGACGGCATGGGGTTGAACCCGCTGCTGCAAAACCCCGGCATGATCTTTCACCCGCCGCTGCTCTTTTTGGGCTATGGAGCCTTTACCATCCCCTGCTGCCTCTGCCTTGCCCACTGCCTGAACCCGGTTCAAGAAGAAAAATGGGCACGCCTGACCCGCCCCTTCATCCTGATCGGGTGGCTGACGCTTGGCGCGGGCATCATTCTCGGCGGCTGGTGGTCGTATATGGAACTGGGCTGGGGCGGCTACTGGGGCTGGGACCCGGTGGAAAACTCCTCTCTGGTGCCCTGGCTGGTGGCGACCGCCTATATGCACACCGCGCTTATCGAAGAACGCAGGGGCAAGCTTTCGCGGGTCAACGCCTTTCTGATGGCCCTGATCACGATCAGCGCCTTTTTCGCCACCTATATCGTGCGCGGCGGCGTGGTCAATTCGCTCCACGCGTTCGGCGAAAGCCCCGTGGGCACGCCGCTCTTCATCTTCGTCACGCTCTTTTTCGTTTTTGCCGCCGCCGTCAGCGCGGCCGCGCCGCGCACCGGCGAACCGCTGGCCGAGCCGCTCAGCCGCGAAGGCGCGCTGGTCTGCACCTGCTGGCTTTTTCTGGCCCTGTCCGTGATCATTTTGTTGGGCACCCTCTGGCCGGTCATCAGCAGGTTATGGTCCGCCCAGTCCCAGGGTTTCGGCCCCAGCTTTTTCAACGCGACCTGTCTGCCGCTGGTCGCGGTTCTGGCACTCTTGCTGGCGGCCTGCCCGCACCTGGGTTGGAACGGCGGCCTGCGGCACAAGCCTCAAGCGTATCTTGCGCTGGGCATGGCCCTGATCGCTGCCGGCATGCTGGCCTTCATGGGGTTGACCAAACCACTGCCCCTAATCGCGGCCGCAGCTGCCATCGGCATTGCGGCCACCGTCTGCCTGACCTTTGCCGGCAGGCCCGGCCTGTTCCGGCTGCCGCAAATGATCGCGGCCCACGGCGTGCACTTCGGTTTCGCCCTGATGGTCCTGGGCGTCGCCTTTTCCGGCCCGTACAAGGTGGAAGAAAAATTCACGCTGCAGCCGGGCCAGGGCGTGCACTTCGGCGAATATATCATTCAGTTGAGTTCGGTTCGGGGCGGCGACGATCACGACCTGGAGCCAGGCGCCAACCCCGGCCGTGCCCACGACCATTCGCAGCCGCCGCGCTTCATTTTTTCCGAAGCGGTTGTCCGCGTTCTGAAAAACAATAAAGACATCGGCACGCTGCGGCCCCAGATGCGCAAATACCCCAGCCGCCCGGACGCCGTTTTCAGCGAAGTCGACACCCTGTTCAGCTGGGGCAACGAAGTATACGCCACCATGGTCAGCGTTACCGAAGACCATAGTGTCACCTTGCAGATCAGCCTGAACCCGCTCGTCAACTGGATTTGGCTGGGCGGGATTCTGCTTTGCCTCTTCCCCTTCCTGGGGCTGCGCCCGCGCCGCGCCCCGGCGGAGGATTGATGCTGCGCCTCACCGGGGTCAGCAAGCGCTATGGCGAACGCCAGGTGCTGCGTAGAGTCACTTTGAACGCGCGGCCCGGCACGGTGCTGCTGCTGGCAGGCCCCAACGGCGCGGGCAAATCCACGTTGCTGCACATCATGGCGGGCCTGCTCCGGCCGGACGAAGGCATGGTGGAATGCCGCACGCGCGCCGGGGCCATCGGCTATTTGGGCCATAACAGCCTGATTTACCCCGACCTGACCGCTTTGGAAAATCTGGCCTTCTGGTGCGCGCTGCACGGGAAATCCACTGACGAACGCTTGTTGCTCACCTGGCTCTCACGCCTGGGCCTCGCCGCCTTTGCCGACGAAAAAGCCGCCATCTTCTCTCGCGGCATGACGCAACGCCTGTCGCTGGCCAGACTCTTTTTGCTTGAACCCGAACTGATCCTTCTGGATGAGCCGGGCACCGGCCTGGACGCCGCGTCAGCCGCATCGCTGCGCAGCGAACTTTCCGCCGCCAAAGAACGGGGGGCGGCGCTGATCTGGGTCACGCACAACCTGGCGGAAGACCTGTCGCTGGCGGACGAGATCGCCGTGCTGCGGGACGGGCAAAGCGAAACGAAAAGCCGGGAATCGTTTGACCTGAACGCCTATAATCGGGAGCTGGCGGAACGCGCCTCCGCCGGCGGGCATGCCTCGCGAATTGAAGGAGGCGCGGCATGATGCGCCATGCGCTGATCATAGCGGGTAAAGACCTGCGGCTGGCGCTGCTGCGCGGTAATGCCCCTGCCCAGGCGCTGCTTTTGGGCTTTTTGCTCATCGTGCTTTTCAGCCTTTCACTGGACGGCCAGGCAAAAGCAAGCGCTCCGGCCGCCGCGACGCTGTTCTGGCTTTCTTCCGCCTTTTGCCAAACGCTGATTTTCAACGCTCTGTTTTCGCTTGAAGAAAACACGGGTACGCGCTTGGGTCTCTTGCTCGCGCCCATGCCCCCCCAGGCCGTGTGGCTGGGCAAAGCGCTGGCGGGTTTTCTTTTGCTTGTGCTTATTCAGGCCGCGCTACTGGCTTCTTCCGTCATCTTTCTGGGGCAGACGCTGAACGCGGCCGGTATTTTGGCCCTGCCCGCAGCGCTGCTCATAGACCTCGGCATCGCCGCCGTCGGGTCTTTGCTGGGCGCGCTGGTGCAGAGCAAAACCACGAAAGAGTCGCTGTGCAGCATCGTTGTTTTCCCTCTGCTCATTCCCCTGTTTCTGGCAGGCATACGCACCCTGGCCGCACTCTTTGACGCCGGGGCCGCGGAATACGCCCTCAGGGAAATTCCCCGCTGGCTCGGTCTTGCAGCCGCGTTTGACGCTATTTTCATCGCCGCCGCCCTGGCCCTTTTCCCCTTCATTTACGGGGGCGACCGCTAATGATATCACAGCCCATGCGCAGCACCGCGACATCCATCTATCTGGCCCTGGCGGCCGCAGCGGCCCTGGCTTCGTGCCAATGGCTCGTTTTTGTCTACGCTCCTGTTGAAGAACAGATGAAGCTGACTCAGAAAATTTTCTATGTGCACCTGCCACTGGCCTGGTGGGGTCTTTTCAGCTTTTTTGTGGTCTTTGTCGCCAGCATCGCCTTTTTGCGCAGCAAAAAACGCCATTGGGCCACCCTGGCCGACGCCGCGGCCGAAATCGGCGTGGTGCTGGCGGGTCTTGCCCTGATCACCGGCTCCATCTGGGCCAAAGCGGCCTGGTGGACGTGGTGGACATGGGACCCCCGCCTGACGACGACCTTGATCATGTGGTTTGTGTATGCGGCCTATCTGGTGCTGCGGGGCCTTGACCTGCCCTGGGAACGCAAAGCCGCAGTCAGGGCGGTGGTCGGCATCGTGGCCTTTCTGGATGTGCCTTTGGTCTTTTTTGCCACCCGGCTGTGGCATTCCGTCCACCCCGCCGGAACTATGACCTCTCGCGACGGTTTGGAACCGGAAATGCGCCTGACCATTCTGGCCTGCCTCGCCGCTTTCGGCTTATTCTGGCTGGCCTTGCTGCTTTTACGGTACCGCCTGGCGCGGATGGAAGAACGCGTGGCTTCCTTGCGTTCCGCCGCGATGTGAACATGCTGGAGAAAATATGTACGATACAAGCTGGCTTATGTACGCAAGCATCGCCGCCTGGCTGGGGCTGGGCGCTTACCTTTTTCTGCTGGGGCGCAAGGCGGCCGGCCTTGAAAACCGCCTGCGCCGTCTGGAAGTTACCGGCGCTAAAAGTGACAGGGAACGCGCATGAACACGTCTTCGCACCGCATCTTTCTCAATTTTCTGATTGTTGCCGTTCTGGCGGTATTGGCCGCCGGGGTATATCAGCGCGTGATCAACCCTTCGTTAACGCAGGCGCTGAACGTGCCCTCATCTGAACGCGGCGCCATGCCGCAAGGCGCCGCGGAGGAAGGGCAACAACGCCCGCCCATGCCGCTGCCCCAGGCGGACGGCGCCGAATTAGCGGCCCTTATGGCCCGACTGAAAGAAATGCCGACCAACCTGGATATTCTTCTGGAGATTTCAGGGATTTTCACCCGCAACAAAGACTGGCCCAACGCGCTGGGCTTTTTGCGGCGCGCCGCCGAGCTGGCTCCGGCGGACATGCGGCCGCCCTATTTTCTGGGAATCACCCTGGCGGCCAAAGGCGATTTTGCCGATGCCGCGGCCGCCTTTGAAAAAGCTTTGCTGCTTAGCCCCGGCAACGCCGCGGCAAGCTTCAACCTGGCCATCATGTACCGCCATTACCTGAACCAGCCGGATAAAGGCAAAGAACTGCTGCAAGCCATTATCGCTTCCAAAGACGCCGACGAAGCCATTAAGGACAGAGCCAGACAGGAACTGGAACGCAAGTAATCCCGGTTGAAACGGCTTGCGCTAACGAATAAAATTTGTTCGCGCCAACGGCTCTTTTTCCGGATACGGCACTGTATCTTTGGCCGCGTGAATGCACTTGATCAGCCAGGCCATGTTGTCTCCAAGGGTGCGCATGGTCTGCAAGCCTTCAAGGTCCTGGCGGACTTCGTCCGGTGTGTTGCCGAACACCATATTCCAGTACTGCGACGAAACGACCGGCATCTGCGCTATGGTGAAATATTTGTTCAACCGGTCAAAGGTTTCGCCGGCCCCTGCCCTGCGGCAGCTCGCAATCGCGGCGGCGGGCTTGAGCCAAAAATTGTAGTTGCGGTACTTGCGAAAAAACATCCGGTCCAAAAAGGCGCAGAGCGAACCCGCCGCGCTGCCGAAATAGACCGGGGAACCCACCACCAGCCCGTCGGCCGTTTTCATAAGATCCACGCATTCATTGACCCGGTCGTTCGTAAAAACGCAATACCCGGTGTCAATGCATTTACGGCAGTCCGTACAGCCTTGTATGGCCTTATTGCCTATGTGCACGATATTGGTCGTGAGGCCGTTTTTCTCAAGCTGCCCGGCCACCTCTGAAAGCGCGGTAAAGGTGCAGCCGTTCTTCTTCGGGCTTCCGTTGATCAGCAAAACATGCATGGTGATCTCCTTTTTCGAAAAACGAGAGTCACTTTTTCAACCAGACTTCCGTCAGCCTCGCCAACTCTTCCGGCGCGTATGTCGGCGTCAGGTATTTGCCCGCCAGCGCCCGCTGCCGCGAGGCCTCGGACAAAATCAGCGCCGCCGCCACCGAAACGTTAAAACTTTGGATCATGCCGTACATGGGGATGAACAATTCGCCATCCGCCAGCGGCAGCAATTCGGCATCCACCCCGCTGTGCTCGTTGCCCATGATAATGGCCGTGGGCTGCGCCAGGTCGTACTCCGCCACAGGCTTCGCCCCGGGAGAGCAACTGGTGGCCAAAATGCGCATCCCCTTGCCGCGCAGGGTTTCAGCCAGCCCTTCCGCCGTCTTGTGCCGTTCAGACTCCACCCACTTACGGGCCGAGGCGGAACTTTTTTCACCCAGCGCGGGGAACGCCGTGCGCGTATAATACAAATGCACGCGCGGCACGCCGAAGGCATCACAGCTTCTATAGATTGCCGATACGTTATGCGGGTCATGTATATTGGCCAGCACCAGGGTCAAGTCATTTTGCCTTTGGCCCAGCACTCGTTTGATCTTGCTTTCCCGTTCCGGGGTGCGCGCTCGTGACATCGTTTTCTATCCGTCATTGGTAGTTTCATCTTGATTAACGCCGCAATTCCCTATACAGCTAATAGCCGACTGACGCAATCAACCACAAGCCGCGCAAGTTCCGCGCGTTGCGGCGCATACTAAGGAGGCAGGCTGCATGGCCTTTATCCGTACTCGTTTTGCTGCATTCATTCCGCTTGTTCTGACCGCCTTTCTTTTTCTTTTGCCCAGCCACGCTCTGGCGGCCGAACATCTTGATGGAGCGAAACTTTCCATTCCCTGGGTCATTCCCTTTGTTTGCATGCTGCTTTCCATCGCCATTTGCCCCCTGGCCATGCCGCACTTCTGGCACCATCATTTCGGCAAAGTCGCCCTGGGCTGGGGCCTTGCCTTTCTGATTCCCTGCGCGCTGTCCTTCGGGTTTTCCCTGACCCTGAATGAACTGATCCACACCATCGTCGGGGAGTACATTCCGTTCATCATCCTGCTTTTCGCCTTGTTCACGGTGGCCGGGGGCATTGCCCTGAAAGGTTCTCTCGTGGGCACTCCGCTCGTCAATGCCGCAATTTTGCTGGTCGGTACCCTGCTGGCCAGTTGGATGGGCACCACCGGCGCGGCCATGCTGCTTATACGCCCTTTGCTGCGCGCCAATGCCCACCGCAAATACAAAGTCCATACCGTTGTTTTCTTCATCTTTCTGGTTGCCAACATCGGCGGTTCGCTCACCCCGCTGGGCGACCCGCCGCTCTTCCTGGGCTTTTTGAAACAGGTGCCCTTTTTCTGGACCCTGACCCACCTGCTGGTGCCCATGATTTATATGGCCGTGCTGCTGCTGGGCATATATTTCGCCCTGGACACGGTTTTGTATGCCAAAGAAGGCAAACCCGTTCCCCCGGGCGACAACAAGGAAAAGCTCAGCGTGGAAGGCAACGTCAACTTCCTGCTGCTGCTGGGCATCGTCTGCTCCGTGCTGATGAGCGGCGTCTGGAATTCCGGCATATCCTTTTATGTATACGGCAGCACCAGCATGGAGCTGCAAAATCTTTGCCGCGATATTCTCATGCTTATCATTGCCGGCGTTTCGCTGAAATTTACCAGGCCGGAAACCCGTCAACTCAACGACTTCAACTGGGCGCCCATTCTTGAAGTGGCCAAGCTTTTCTTCGGCATCTTCATCAGCATGATTCCGGCCATAGCCATTCTCAAAGCCGGCAAAGCGGGCGCTCTGGCGTCGGTCATCAACATGGTCACCGATACAGGCGGCCAGCCGGTAAACGCCATGTACTTCTGGCTGACCGGCATTCTTTCCAGCTTCCTGGACAACGCCCCGACCTATCTCGTGTTCTTCAACACCGCCGGCGGTGACGCCGCGACGCTGACCACCAGCCTGGCTCCGACCCTGACGGCCATATCCGCCGGGGCGGTGTTCATGGGCGCCAATACGTACATCGGCAACGCGCCCAACTTTATGGTGCGCTCCATCGCCGAAGACCAGGGCGTGCCCATGCCCAGCTTTTTCGGCTATATGGCCTGGTCTTGCGGCATTCTCGTTCCGCTGTTTATTCTTTTCACCTTCATTTATTTCTAAAACGCCTTACTGCGCCTTTTTGCATGCGGCCGTTCCGGATTTTCGGAACGGCCGCCGTCGTTAGAGTAAAATATACGTACACGTTGCCATAAAAAAGCGAACACCCTCTTGTTTTTTATTCACAGTGTTGTATTATGGTTTCAACCTTGCCCTGATTGGGCGGCAAAGGGGGTCTTTATGCTTTTTTCGATAACACTGACATTGGCTGTGGCGACCATTACCTTTGCTATCGCAAAGGCGAGAGAGGCAAAAACCGTTGCGGCTTCCATTCCGGTCAAGCGCTGACAACGCCGCCGCATACGATTTTGCTAAACGGTTCTTACCGGCGGGCATGAATATTCATGCCCGCTTTTTTTATTTTGCCGCTTGCTGCTGCAGGCGCAGGAAAAAAGACAGGGGATCATCCGGAAGCCGCAGGGGTTGCGGCCTGATGACGGCAAAAGAAAAACCGGAAAGGCATTCACCGGCGGTCAAGGGCGACGCATTCGGCCGCAATCCGGATGCGCCTGCAAACCACCCGAGCAGCGTTTCCGACCGTATACCGGCCTCGCGCAGCGACTCCAAGGTCAGCGACGCATGGCGTTTGGCCAGGCGTTCGCCCGATGCGTCAACCACCAGGGGAACATGCGCGTATTCCGGCGGCTTTGCGCCGAAAAGCGAATATAGATACAACTGCCGGGGCGTGCTGACCAGAATGTCGGCCCCGCGAACAACCTGGGTCACACTCATACGGATATCATCTACAACGACTGCCAACTGATAGGCGAACACCCCGTCAGAACGGCATAGCGCAAAGTCGCCCCCGCACTCTGCCAGGGTAAATCGCTGTGGCCCCATGAGCGCATCTGTAAAAACCCAGGCATGATCGGGCGGGCACATAAGCCGCCAGGAAAAACGCCGCCCCGCCCGTTCATACTCCGCCCGCTCTTCCGCACTGAGGCTGCGGCAGGTTCCCGGGTATGGCGCGCCCGCATCGTCCACATGAGGCGCCCCGGCGATGGTGCGCAGCTCTTTGCGGGTGCAATAGCAAGGGTAAACGCGCCCCGCCCGGCGCAGGTCGTCCAGCGCGGCTTGATAGAAAAAATGACAGCGGCTTTGCGTGTATATGCCGTCGGCGGAAAGGCAATCGGCTGGCTGTTCAGGCGGGTCCCAGTCAAGGCCAAGCCAGGCGAGATCGCGCAGCAGCGCATCGGCGTATTCCGGCTTTGACCGGGCCGGGTCGATATCTTCAAGACGCAGCACCAGGCGGCCCCGCGCGGAGCGGGCGGCAAGCCAGGCGACCCAGAAGGACCAGGCGTTGCCCAGGTGCAGAAAACCGGTGGGGCTGGGAGCAAGGCGACCGCATACCATGCCTGTTTTTGGCATGGCGCGGGGCGGAGAAGCAAGCTTTTTATGCGGTATCGTCTTTGAGCAGGCCGGTCAGAAACTCCGGAGCGGCGATACGGCGTTTCACCTGCTCCGTACTTGCCTCGTTATAGCGTTCCCCCGTACGCAGCCCTTGCAAGTAATACCCTATCATCTCGCTGGTGCTCGAAAGCGAACCCCGGCTGATTTCTTCGCGGATGACGTCCTGCAACATGCCCCGCGCGGCTTTCTGGGACGCGCCCCCGGTGATGATGGCCATACACTCTTCCTCTGGAGGCGTTCACCCCCTATCCGCGTATCGGATTTTTTCCCACTTTCTTTATGCCTCCCAAATTGACAAGACCGGGCCTAAAAGGGGATAACCCCGCGCAAACAAGGAGCGGCCCATGGATCTTTCCCACAAGCGCTGTTTCGTCTTTGACCTTGACGGCACCGTGTACATGGGCGACCGCCCCATACCCGGCACGGTCGACTTCGTGCGCCGCAACCTCGAGCGCTTCGACATTCATTTTCTGACCAACAACACCTCGAAAAACCTTGAAGATTATGTAACAAAACTGCGCGGCATGGGCATTCATATCGAGCTGCCGCGCATGCTCTCGCCTCTTATCCCCCTGGCGGACAGGCTTGAAAGAGAAGGTTTCGAAGAAATATACCCCGTGGGAAACCGGAATTTTCTCGCCTATCTGCGCCAGCGCCTGCCGAACTTGCGTTTCGGCAAGTCCGAGGCCTGCCGGGCGGTTGTCGTCGGCTATGACACGGACCTGACTTATGAAAAGCTGGCGGACTCTTGCCTGCTGCTGCAACGGCCGGATGTGGCATTTTGGGCGACGCACCCCGACGATGTCTGCCCGTCGCCGCTGGGTCCGCTGCCTGACACGGGCAGCTTTCTCGCGCTGTATGAGAAAGCCGTCAAACGCCGCCCCGAGCACATTTTCGGCAAACCGCACACGCTGATCCTCGAGCCGCTGCTGGCCCGCTACACCCCCGCGGAGATGGTGATGGTCGGCGACAGGCTGTACACGGACAAGCTTATGGCTGAAAACGCTGGTATGGACTTCATTCTGGTCCTTTCGGGCGAAAGCAAACGCTCTGACCTGCCCGGCCTTGCACGCCAGCCAACCCTGGTGCTTGAGGATTTGGGCGGGCTATAACGGCTCGCGGGCTTTGGACTCGGTTTTTTACAATCACGGTTGTTTCTTCATCCCGAATAGGGTATTGTCTATCGTATCGTATTGGTCCGGGCGCGGCTTCCCGCCGGCCCGAAGTTTATTCCGGAAACCTGTTAAGGAGTATACTATGTCGAAAAAATGGGTATTCGCTCTTTTGGGCGTCCTCATGACCTTCGCGCTGGCAAGCATCGCCGTTGCGGCCGATGCCCCCTGCAAAAACCGGGGTGAACTTGACGGCATGTATTGCGATGACGACAACGACCTTACGGCAGACCCCCCCAAAGATTCCAAAAAGTGGAAAAACCCCAGCACGCTGGTCTTTACCTATACACCGGTGGAAGACCCCGCCGTGTATAAAGACGCCTTTGCCGATTTCCAGAATTTCCTGGCCAAAAAGACCGGGAAAAAAGTTATTTACTATACCGTGCATTCAAACTCCGCCGAAGTGGAAGCCATGCGCTCCGGCCGCCTGCACATCGCGGGCTTTTCCACCGGCCCCACCTGCTTCGCGGTCAACCTGGCCGGGTATGTGCCCATCGCCGTCAAAGGCTATGAAAAAGAATTTCAGGGCTACCGCCTGATCGTGGTGGTCAAAAAAGACAGCCCCTATCAGAA
This sequence comes from Desulfovibrionaceae bacterium, assembly GCA_031551515.1. Lineage (GTDB taxonomy): Bacteria > Desulfobacterota > Desulfovibrionia > Desulfovibrionales > Desulfovibrionaceae > FLUQ01. The sequence continues at coordinate 10,132 of JAVBNL010000032.1, read as the reverse complement.
GCTGACGGACCTCAAAGGCAAAAAAGTCGCCCACACCCAGCCCTCTTCCAACTCCGGGCACCTGGCCCCTCTGGCTCTGTTCCCCAAAGACGGCATGACCCCGGGCAAAGACTATGAAATCGCCTTCTCCGGCAAGCACGACCAGTCCGTCATGGGCGTGGCCCACGGCGACTATGAAGCCGCATGTGTGGCTTCCGACGTGTTCAAGCGCATGGCCGGCGCGGGCCGCATTAACGAAAGCGACTTCCGCATTATCTGGCAAAGCAGCATATTCCCCACCTCTTCTTTCGGATATGCCCACGACCTGCACCCCGACCTGGTGAAAAAAATCAAAGAAGCCTTCTTTGAATACCGCTTCACCCCGGAAATGCAGAAGACGTTCGGCGGCGCCGACCGCTTCTTCCCCGTCACCTTCAAGCAGGATTATGAACTGATCCGCATTATCGCCAACGCTTCCGGCGAAAAGTTCGACGCAGACAACCTGAAAAAGATGCAGGAAGCCGAGACAAAGGCCGCCGAAGCAAAGCGCTCGCGCGAAGCAAACACCCCGGTTCCCGCTAAAAAGTAGCAATCACTCGGGTCCCCCGGCTGTAACAAGGCCGGGGGACCTCTTTCTTTAAGGGAGCGACTCTATGTCTTCTGTCACCGCCCAGCTGCCGCTGGTCGTGAAGCATTTGCAAAAATCGTATGTCGCCGGCAAGCCGGTTTTGAAAGACATCAACCTGACCATAACCGGAACCAGCGTCACGGCCATCATCGGCCCTTCAGGCACCGGCAAGAGCACGCTGCTGCGCTGCATCAACCGGCTGGTCGAGCCCACGGCGGGCGAAATCATCATCAACGGCAGAAACATCTGCGGCCTTTCCGGTTCGCAGTTGCGCGCCGCGCGCCGCCATATCGGCATGATTTTTCAGGAATTCAACCTGGTCGACCGCCTTTCGGTCATGGAAAACGCGCTTTGCGGCAGGTTGGGATACATATCATCCTGGCGGGCCTGGCTTCGCAAATTTCCGCAGCAAGACATCGACGCGGCCTTTGACCTTTTGGACATAGTGGGCCTGGGCGAATTCGCCGTGGTGCGGGCGGACAACCTTTCCGGCGGGCAGCGCCAGCGGGTGGGCATTGCCCGCGCCCTGATGCAGCAGCCGCAAATTCTGTTGGCGGACGAACCTACCGCCTCGCTTGACCCCAAAACGTCCGTGGAAATCATGGAGCTGCTCCGCGATATCGCCACTACCCGCCAGGTGCCGGTGTTGGTAAACATGCACGACGTCACCCTGGCCAAGCGCTTTGCCGATCGCATGATCGGCATGTCCGGCGGCAGCATCGTCTTTGACGGCCCGCCTTCCGAACTGAAAGACGACCATTTGCGCGCGATTTACGGCGGCAAGGACTGGCTGCAATGAGCACCGCAGCCGTTGCACGCCCCAACCCCTTTCCAGCCAACTGGCCGGTGCGCTTCGCATATCTGGGCCTTTTGCTGTACACTCTGTACGCGCTGCATCTTATGGGTATTTCATGGGCGCGCGTCATCGAAGGCCTGGACAACGGCAGAGTATTTCTGGGGCAAATGTTTCCCCCGGACTTCACCCGCTGGCGCCTTCTGATTTCAGAACTCATCGAATCCATAGAGATCGCGGTTATCGCTTCTCTGCTGGGTATTTTGCTCTCTTTACCCATCGGCCTTCTGGCCGCGCGCAACCTGATGCCCGCCTGGGTGTTCTGGCCCACGCGGGCGTTTATCGCCGTCACCCGGTCCTTTCACCCCATGATTTTCGCCATTCTGTTCGTGAAAGCCGTGGGGTTCGGCCCCCTGCCGGGCATTCTGACGCTTATTTTCGCCACCATCGGCTTCATAGCCAAACTCTTCGCCGAAGCCATTGAAGAAATATCGCTGAAACCCGTGGAAGCCGTGCGGGCCACAGGCGCGCCTTTCATGAGCGTGCTCATTTTTTCCGTATTGCCCCAGGTGCTGAACCGCTTTGTCGGCTTTTCTTCATACCAGTTCGACGTCAACCTGCGTAACTCAACCATGCTGGGCATTGTGGGCGCGGGCGGCATCGGCGGCAGTCTGTTCGCCGCTTTCCAACGTTTTGAGTATGATTTTGTCTGCGCCATCCTGATCGCCATTATTGTCGCGGTCATGTGGTCCGAATGGCTGGCCCTCAAACTGAAGGATATGTTCAGATGAGCCGGGATACGCACAACTCTCCCTACCAATCCCGTCATCCCGGCCGCCAGTGGGACCGCATCACCCCGCGCGAACGCTGGTCGCGCTACCTGCTGCTGTTTGCCGCAGCCGCGGCCGTGGCCGTATGCGCCCGCAACGTGGATGTTATTCCCGAATTCCTTTGGGACGCGCCCACACAAGTGGTCGACCTGTTAGACCGCATGTGGCCTGTTGATTTTGCATACTACCCCAAGGGGATACATGCGGCCCTTATGGAGACGATCCATATCGCGACGCTGGGAACCTTGCTGTGCATTGTCATGTCCTTGCCCGTCGGACTACTGGTGGCCAAGAACATCACCAAGAACAAGTTTCTGAACTGGCTTGGCATGTTCATTCTCGTTTCTTCACGTTCCATCAGCGTGCTGGTCTGGGCGCTGCTTTTTGTGGCGGTTTTCGGCCCCGGCCCCTTTGCGGGCACTGTGACCATCGCGGTGCGCTCCATAGGCTTTATGGGCAAACTCTTCGGCGAAGCCCTTGAAGAATGCCACCCCGGCCCCGTTGAAGCGCTTAAAGCCACGGGCGCCCCCTGGCTCAGCGTTTTCCTCAAAGGCTACTGGCCGCAGGTTCTGCCCGCGTATTGGGGCATTTCGCTCTTCCGCTGGGATATCAACATCCGCGAATCCTCCGTCATCGGCCTGGTGGGCGCCGGCGGCATCGGCATGGCCCTGGAGCACGCCCAAAGCCTTTTCGAGTGGACACGTGTTTCATTGATTCTCTTCTGCATTTTCATGCTGGTGATTCTTTGTGAAGTTGTGGTCACGGCCATTCGCAAACGGATAATCTGATACAATAACAGACAATCGCAAACGTTCCGCATGGCCTGCTGCATGCGGAACGTTTTTTTATGCGTCGTATTCAGGCGATACAGACATACATGCCTCCATCTTTGCCTGCCTATCGCAAACTATCCATTGAATAAACAATGTGTACTATGTAAATAAGGCTGCCGGAGCATTTAGCGAATTTATGAACTATCTCAGTTCACATACTTGTGAAGAAATTATTAACGACAAGATATCGTTTACCATAGATTTTTTTCATTGATAGGAAGGATTTTTTATGTACTATGGCCTCGTAAAGTAAATCGTTCACTCTGCAGCAGGAGACATCGATGAAAAACAGATCCGTGTTTGGTTCATTGTACTTCCAGGTGATCACCGGCATCACGCTGGGCATTTTGCTGGGCCATTTTTTCCCCGCCTGGGGCGCCGCCATGAAACCTCTGGGCGACGGGTTCATTAAGTTGATCAAAATGATCATCGCCCCTATCATCTTCGGCACCATTGTCGTGGGCATCGCACGAATGGGCGACATGAAGAAAGTGGGCCGGGTCGGCGTCAAGGCGCTGATCTATTTTGAGGTGGTCACCACCTTTGCGCTGGTTATCGGCCTTATCGTAGTGGAAGTACTGCAACCCGGGGCCGGCATGCACGTCGACCCCAAAAGCCTGGATGCCTCTTCCGTCGCGGCTTACGCCACCAAGGCGAAGAGCCAGAGCACCATGGCTTTTGTCATGAACATCATACCAGACACGGTCGTCAGCGCGTTTGCCCAAGGTGAAATCCTGCAAGTGCTGCTCTTCTCCTGCCTGTTCGGATTCGCCCTGGCCAAGATGGGCGGCGAAGCAGGCAAGCACTGCGTTGTTTTCATCGACGAAATAACGCACGTCTTTTTCGGCATCATCAACATGATCATGCGCCTTGCCCCCATCGGCGCTTTCGGCGCCATGGGCTTCACTATCGGCAAGTACGGACTTGCCAGCTTGAAGAACTTGGCTTTTCTCATGGCTGCCGTCTATATCACCTGCATATTGTTCATCTTTCTCGTGTTGGGTGGCATCGCCAAGTATTACGGCGGGTTCAGCGCCTGGAAATTCATCAAGTACATCAAAGAAGAATTCTTGATCGTGCTGGGCACCTCTTCCTCCGAATCCGCCCTGCCCCGCATGATGAACAAGCTTGAAAACGCCGGCTGCGCCAAGCCCGTGGTGGGCCTTGTCATCCCGACCGGCTATAGCTTCAACCTGGACGGCACCTGCATTTACCTGACCATGGCGGCCATCTTCGTGGGGCAGGCTTGTGACGTGCCGCTAACCCTGGGGCACAAACTGACTATTCTGGGTGTGCTCTTGCTGACCTCCAAGGGCGCTGCCGCGGTCACCGGCGGCGGTTTCATCACTCTGGCGGCCACCTTCGCCACCATTGACGTGCTGCCGGTTGCCGGCCTGGCCTTGCTGCTGGGCGTTGACCGCTTCATGTCCGAGGCGCGGGCGCTGACCAACCTTATTGGCAACGGCATAGCCACCATCGTCGTCGCCAAATGGGAGAATGCGCTGGATGAGAAAAAGCTGCACCAGGCGCTGAACGGCGAGTTTGAAAACGCCGGCGAGCATATTGAACAAGTGGCGACGTAACGCCGCCTAGCCCACGCATACAAAGAGCCCCCTGTCGCCGTGGCAGGGGGCTCTTTGTATCTACAGCAAAATTACCCGTTGATGTGGCGCAGCGGGAACTTGCCGTTCACAGGCAGGGTTTCCGTAACGCCGCCCTGGCGGAATATCAGCGCATCCAGGTCGCCCAACAGGCTCGCCTGATCGTTTTCAACCAGCAAAGCCGACCCTTCGCGTAGTGCAAAGACGCTCTCTTTCGTGTTGGCGGCCAAAAACTCCGCCAGGCGCTCTTCCCGGCTTTCGCCGTTATGCCCGGCGGGCTTGCCGCTGATGAAGTGCGGGTTGATCTGGAAAGGAACGAGATTGAAAGACGCCAGAGAAGGAGGCTCTATCACGGGCATGTCGTTGGTGGTGCGTATGGTCGGGCAGGCCACGTTGGCCCCGGCGCTCCAGCCCATATAGGGCAGGCCGTTTTCCACGGCGTCGTGCACCGCGCCGACCAGTTTGTTCGCATACAGCCGTTGCAACAGGGCAAAAGTATTGCCCCCGCCCACGGCGATGGCTTCGGCTTTCTCCACGGCTTTAACCGCATCGGAAAAGCGATGGATGCAGGTCACTTCCATGCCCAGTTTTTCATACGTCGGCCGGACCTTATCTTCATAAGCGTCAAAACCGTAAGTCACGGCGGCGTAAGGAATAAGCAGAACCTTTTTTACTTTGCCCTGCGCCCACTGCGTGATCTGGCCGTGCGCGTGTTCAAGATATCCCAGGCTGCCCTTGCGCGAGCTGCTCATCAATAATAACCGTTTCATTGTAGCCTCCTGTGATAAAGCCATTTTCTTTCACACATAGCATACAATAAGCACGCTGTGTCAAATTGCATTATTACTCGGATATTTTCCCGCCCGGCGCTGCCGGGATCGTACACGGCGCTGCCGAAAAGCGTATACGCGCCATCGGCCTCGCCGCTGACATACAAAGGCATGCCCGCCGCCGCGTATGCCGCGAGAACGGACACCTGCTTGCAGTTTTTTTCCGTGGCGTTGCGGCTCAGCAGGCGGGTCAGGTCGTCTTCGTCCGTTCTGCTTGCCTTCATGTACAAAAGCCCCTCCTCCGCCAATGTCGCTGCGGGGCAAGCCTCCAGCGACAGGCATCTGTTGCGTGAAATCTTTTTCGACACAAAACTTTTTCAATAAAGACATGCGTTACTGTATGATCTGAAAAAATTTTCCCAATAAAACCGTTGTAACCCCCTTCAAACAAAGTTCTTCTTGCTGGAAATCTCCCACTCCGCTACTATTTCCCCGGCTATAAAAAGCGCGCAATACGCCACTATTCGCACCAGAGGAAATCATGAGCAACGAAGCTGAAAAAGTTATTTATTCCATGTACAAAGTCACCAAGCGCCACGGCCAGCGCGAGGTGCTTAAAGACATAACACTGGGGTATTTTTACGGCGCCAAGATCGGGGTATTGGGCCTGAACGGGTCGGGCAAAAGCTCTCTCCTGAAAATTTTGGCCGGGGTTGATACCGCGTTTGACGGCGAGACTACCGTATCCCCGGGTTACACTATCGGCTATCTGGAGCAGGAACCGCTGGTGGACGAAAAACGCACTGTGCGCGAGGTGGTTGAAGAAGGCGTCAAAGAACTTGTGGCCATCCGCGACGAGTACGAAGCCCTCAACGCCAAATTCGCCGAGCCCATGGAACCCGACGAGATGGACGCGCTCATCGAAAAGCAGGGCCAGGTGCAAGAGCTCATGGACAACAAAGGGGTCTGGGACCTGGACTCCAAGCTCGACATGGCCATGGACGCCCTGCGCTGCCCGCCGCCCGACACGCCCGTTTCCGTCATCTCCGGCGGCGAGCGCCGCCGCGTGGCGCTGTGCCGCCTGTTGCTGCAAAACCCGGACATCCTGCTGCTTGACGAACCCACCAACCACCTGGATGCAGAATCCGTGGCCTGGCTGGAGCGGTACCTGCAAAGCTTCCCCGGCACGGTCATCGCCGTGACCCACGATCGCTATTTTCTGGACAACGTGGCCGGGTGGATTCTGGAACTGGACCGCGGCAGGGGCATCCCCTGGAAAGGCAACTATTCTTCCTGGCTGGAACAGAAGCAAAAACGCCTGGCCGGTGAAGAAAAAACCGAAGCTGAGCGGCAGAAAACCCTGCAACGCGAACTTGAGTGGATCCGCATGGCCCCCAAAGGCCGCCACGCCAAAAGCAAAGCCCGCATCAACGCCTATGAGGCCATGCTTTCACACGAATCCGAACGCCTTGCCCCGGACCTGGAAATTTACATTCCGCCGGGGCCGCGCCTGGGCAAGCTGGTCATCGAAGCGGACAAAACCGCCAAAGCGCTGGGTGACAAACTTTTGATAGACGGCCTTGACGCCATCATCCCCGCGGGGGCCATTGTGGGCATCATCGGCCCCAACGGCGCGGGCAAAACCACCCTGTTCAAAATGATCGCCGGGCTTGAAAAACCCGATTCAGGCGCTTTGCGCGTGGGTGAAACGGTAAAGCTGGCTTACGTCGACCAAGACCGCGCCTCTCTTACCCCCGGCAAAACGGTGTACGACATCATCAGCGGCGGCTATGACATGATCAAGCTGGGCTCAAAGGAAGTGAACGCCCGCGCTTACTGCTCGCGCTTCAACTTCGCCGGGCAAGACCAGCAGAAGAAAGTCGACGTGCTCTCCGGCGGCGAACGCAACCGCCTGCACCTTGCCTGCATGCTGCAAAGCGGGGCCAACGTGCTGCTGCTTGACGAACCGACCAACGATATTGACGTCAACACCATGCGCGCCCTGGAAGACGGCCTGGAAAACTTCGCGGGCACCGTGCTGGTCATCAGCCACGACCGCTGGTTCCTTGACCGCATCGCCACCCACATTCTGGCCTTTGAGGGCGACTCCACTGTGACCTTCTTTGACGGCAACTACACGGAATACGAGGCCGACCGTAAAAAACGCCTGGGCAAAGAGGCCGACCAGCCCCACCGGGTGAAATTCCGCAAACTGACGCGGTAAAAAGGAAAAGCCATGATTCTTATTTACACGGGGAACGGCAAGGGCAAAACCTCCGCTTGCGTGGGCCAGGCTATCCGGGCGCACGGGCAGGGGCTGCGCGTGGCTTTCGGCCAGTTCATGAAAGAACCCGGTCAGGCGGGTGAGCAAAAAGTGCTGGGCGAACTTCTGGGAGACCGCTTCTTCGTCGCCGGCGGCAAGGGCTTCTTCCGCCGGGAAGAAACCCGCGACGAACACCGCGCGGCGGCGGAAGCCGTGCTGGCCTGGGTGAAGACCGTTATAGATTCGGTGGATATGCTGGTGCTGGATGAAAGTATTTATGCATTAGGCAGCAAATTATTGCTGGAAGACGAGCTGCGGGCTATATTGGCGGCTGCGCGCGAAAAAAACTTCCACCTGGTGCTTGCCGGGCGGAACGTGCCGGAATGGCTGGTGGGCGAAGTGGACCTCGTCACCTCCATGACCGAAGTAAAGCATCCTTACGCCAGCGGGCATACAGCTACGAAAGGCATAGAATTTTAGGAGACCGAACCGTCTCGTTCACAAACACAAGGAACTGACATGTCAAAAAAGACTCTGGTGACCGGTGTCATAGGAGCCGACGTCCACGCGGTCGGCAACAAGATTATGGCCATGGCGCTTGATAAGGCCGGGTTCAACGTGGTGAACCTGGGCGTTATGGTTTCACAAGAAGAGTACATCGCGGCGGCCATTGAAACCAACGCCGACGCCATTGTGGTCTCTTCCCTCTACGGGCACGGCGAAATCGACTGCCGGGGCCTGCGTGAAAAGTGCGACGAAGCGGGCCTGAAAGGCATTTTACTGCTGGCAGGCGGCAACCTGGTCGTGGGCAAACAAGATTTCAAGGAAGTTGAAAAGCGCTATAAAGACATGGGATTTGACCGGGCTTACCCCCCCGGCACGCCCATAGAAACAACCATTGCCGAGCTGCACGAACTGCTGGGGAAATAATATGCGCTATCTTGCGGTGGATTTCGGCAGCACGTTCACGAAACTGACGGCCATAGACGGCGGCAGCGCGTCCATTTTGGGAACTTCCAGCGCGTTCACGACCATTACGACCAACGTGATGGAAGGGTTTGATCTTGCGCTTGATCGCCTGCACGAACAAATAGGTGAATTCGCATATGACGAGCTCCTCTGCTGCAGCAGCGCGGCGGGCGGGCTGGCCATGATTTCGGTGGGCCTGGTTCCCGATCTGACGGCCAAGGCCGCGCGCATGGCCGCCGAAAGCGCCGGGGCCAAAGTCATACGCACCTACGCCTATGAAATCTCGGAAAAAGAACAAGCCGAGATTTACGACATAAACCCCGACATCATTCTGCTTAGCGGCGGCACAGACGGCGGCAACAAAGACGTCATCATCGCCAACGCGCGGCTGTTAACAGCCATTGACCGCAATTTTTCCATCATCGTCGCGGGCAACAAAAGCGCGGGCCGCGAACTGGAAGCCATCCTTGAAGCTTCGGGCAAACGCTACATAGTGACGGACAACGTCATGCCGGTGTTCGGCAAACTGAACATCGAGCCCGCGCGCGGCTGCATTCGCGACATCTTCATTGAGCGAATCATCGACGCCAAAGGCTTGTCGCAAATCCAGCGCATGACGAAGCAAGCCATCATCCCCACCCCGCTGGCTGTACTCAAAGGCTGTGAGCTTCTGAGCCGGGGCACGAGAAAGACGCCGGGTATCGGCGATTTTGTGGCCATTGACCTGGGCGGGGCGACCACGGACGTGTATTCCATGTCCGACGGCGCGCCCAGCAAAGACAACGTGCTGCTCAAAGGCCTGCCCGAACCGTACAGCAAGCGGACAGTTGAAGGCGACCTGGGCATGCGCTACAGCCTGCCCTTCCTGCTTGAAGCGGCGGGTCTGGAACTGGTGGCGGAAGCCGCAGGCGTCGCGCCCGAAGCGGTCACGGCCTGGGTCGCTCACTGCAGAGCCAACCCGGAAACCGTTGCCGCCCGTGATTCAACCGAACTGGTCATTGATGAAACCCTGGCTCATTTCGCCATTGCGCGCGCGGTTGAACGGCACTGCGGGACCATGGAAAAAGCCTTTACCCCCATGGGCGAGATTTTCGCCCTTTCGGGCAAGGACCTGTCCAGCGCGCAAAGCGTAATCGGCATAGGCGGCGCGCTGAAAAACAGCCACAACCCCGCATCCATTCTCACCGGAGCGCGGATCAGCCCCTCGGCCGCCCTCGAAGGCAAAATGATGCCGGCCGATCCGCAGTACTACCTTGACGCGAACTACATTTTCAGCGCCATGGGGCTTGTCAGCCTTGTGGATCAGGAACTGGCGCTGAGCATTCTGAAAAAAGACATACAACCTCTCTCGGAGAAGGGACATGGATCTACAAAATAAGAAATTGTCAGAGGACGAGTTTTTTGCGCAGCGTAAAGAAGTGCTGGCGGGCTGGCCCACGGGCAAGGACGTGAATTTGCAGGAAGGC
>JAVBNL010000008.1:0-15906 GCA_031551515.1 Desulfovibrionaceae bacterium | reverse complement strand
GGCAACGCGGAAATCTCCGCCGCGTTGCCGCTTTTTTGTTTTCCGGGAAAACCCGGGGCAAACGTCTTCTTTCTTGCGCCGGGATATGGTATTTCTGTTGCCGTGCCGGCAGGATGCGCGGCGCGGTTGCAACGAAAGCGGTTCTTCCCCGCAAGGAGTTCCTGTTGATCGCCAGTTTTGTCGAAAAGATGAGGGAATCGGTCGTTTCCGTCGCCCCGGTGGTGGGCATTGTCGTTCTGCTGCATTTTTCCATCGCGCCTCTGGCGGAAGGCCAGTTGCCGCAGTTCATTGCCGGCGGCGTCCTGCTGATGCTGGGCCTGAGCGTTTTTCTGGTGGGCGCGGATATCGGCATGGTGTCTTTCGGGCAGCGCGCGGGGTCTGCGCTGACGCACAGACGCAGCCTGCCGCTTATGCTGGCGGCGTCTTTTGCCATCGGGTTCGCCATCACCATTGCCGAGCCGGATGTCCAGGTTCTGGCGGCGCAGGTAAGCATGGTGCTGCCCTCTCTGAACAAACAGATGCTGCTGGTGATGATCGCATTCGGCGTCGGGCTGTTTCTGCTTATCGGCACCGCGCGCATTATCCTGCAAGTGCCGCTGCGCCTGCTGCTGGTAGGTTTCTACATCGTACTTTTCGGCGCCTGCGCCATGGTGGAACCGGGGTTCGTGGGCGTGGCCTTTGACGCCGGCGGCGCGACCACCGGCCCCATTACGGTTCCCTTCATCATGGCCATGGGCATGGGGGTGGCGGCCGCCGGGCGGAACAAGGAGGGCTCCGCCGACAGCAGCTTCGGCCTCGTGGGGCTCGCGTCCATCGGGCCCATTGCCGCTGTTGCCGCCCTGGGCATGACCGGAAAAGAAGGCCTGGCCGAAATGGCGGCCACGGAGAACGCCACGGCCGCCACTTCCGTGGCCGACGCCTTTTTGCCGATTCTGCCGCACATCATGCAGGAAATAGCTATGGCGCTGCTGCCGCTGTTCGTTATTTTCGCCGTGTTCCAGTTTTTTCTGCTGCGTCTGCCTTCCCAGCAGGTCAAGCGTATGGTTTTCGGCCTGGTGTACGCCTACATCGGCCTGGTGATTTTCATGACCGGCGTTTCCGGCGGATTTTCGCCGGCGGGCAATTCTCTCGGCATCGCCCTCGGGAAGTTCATGGACGGCAACATGCTTGTTCCGGTCGGTTTTGTTCTGGGGGCGGTTGTCGTCTGCGCGGAACCGGCGGTCTGGATCCTTACCGAACAGATCGAGGAGGTTTCCGGCGGCTACATTCAGCGGCGGATCATGCTTACGGCCCTTTCGCTCAGCATCGCGCTGGCCGTGGTGCTCGGCATGCTCCGCGTGGTCACCGGCATGAGCATCTGGTACGTTCTGGTGCCGGGGTACGCTCTGGCCCTTATCCTCACCCGGTTCTGCCCGCCGCTGTTCACGGCCATCGCCTTTGACTCCGGCGGCGTGGCCTCCGGCCCCATGGCCACCACCTTCGTGCTGTCCGTAACGCTCGGCGCATCCAGCGCCAGCGGCGGCAACCCGGCCACGGACGCCTTCGGCATGATCGCCATGATCGCCATGGCGCCGCTGATCACCATTCAGCTTCTGGGGCTGATCTTCAAGAGAATTGCAGAGAAGCAGAAAATGAAAGACCGCAAGGGGAGGGCATCATGAGCCTGACGTTTCTGCCCGGCAAGCTGCTTATCAGCATGGTCGGCCGCCACAGAGGCGAACATTTCGTGGCCGCGGCCAAAGCGGCCGGCGCGCGCGGCGGCACCATAGCCAACGGCCGGGCCGTGACGGACAGCCGCATTCTACAGGCCCTGCTTTTGGCCGATGTGCAGCAGGACATTGTTTTCACCCTCATGCGCGGCGAGGCGCAAACGGTTGTCACCTCCGTGCGCGCCGCATGCCGGGAAAACCCGAAAAAACTCAGCGGCATCGCCATACTTCTGGATGTCGGTGGCATGCTTGTGCGCCTGCACGGGAACGGCACTGAAAACTCCGCATCCGCAGCGAAAACGGGGAGCGAAAGAATGGAATCCGGGTATACCTTACTGACGGTTATTGTGAACGACGGCTATGCCGACGATGTCATGGCCAAAGCCAGAGGCGCCGGCGCGCGCGGCGGGACGATTCTGACCGGACGCGGCACCGGCACGGAGGAGGATGTGAAGTTTTTCGGCATCACCCTGGTGCCGGAAAAGGAAGTTTTGATGATTGTCACGGAGAACGAACTCGTGGAATCCATTGTCGCGGCCATCCGTACGGTGCCTACCCTGGCCGAGCCCGGCGGCGGCATTGTTTACGCCATGAACGTGGAGCAGTTTATTGTGCTCGGCAAGTGAGCGTTACAGCCTGGCCCGTTCCGGGAGGGCCGCATGAATTTTCTGAACCTCCGCTACTTCACGGCGGTGGCGGAAGCGTTGAATTTCACCAGCGCCGCCGCGGCGCTCGGCATAAGCCAGCAGGCGCTCAGCGGGCACATTGCCAAGCTGGAGGAGTATTTCGGGCAGCGGCTTTTTGACCGCACGCCGCCCGTACGGCTGACCGAAGCCGGAGAACGGCTGTATGGGAACGCCCGCCGGATGCTGGAGTTGAAGAAATCCACGGAATGCGAGTTGCAGGAAATCAAGGATTTCCGCGGCGGCGAGCTGACCGTAGGCGTCACCAGCGCGCGGGCGGCTTTTGTGCTGCCTACGCTGCTTTCCGAGTTTCACCGGCAGTTTCCGCAGGTGCGCCTGCATCTTCTGGAAGGCAACTCCCCGGACATCATGGAAGCCCTGTATAAGGGCAAGGTGGACCTGACCATCGGCTTTGAGATGGACGACCCGCAAAACGTGCAGACCTACTTTTTGCAGGATGAATATTCTGTCATCGCCGTACCGGAGAACATCCTCGAGGAATACTTTCCGAAAGACGCCAAAATGTCCGGCAGAAAGCGGCTGAAACTCAGCACCTTCGCGCACTGTCCTTTCGTGACGATCAAACCCACGACCTGGGCCGGATCCATTTTCGAGAACTGCTGCCGCGAAGAGGGATTCACGCCGAATGTGGTCATTGAAACCGGCCACATCATGAGCATGATTTCCTTGTGCAGCGCCGGGCTGGGCGTCATCGTCTGCCCGCGCATTTTTCTCCGGGGGCCGGAATCCGTTCTCAGCCGCGGCCGCCGCAAAAAAGTGCGAATTTTCCAGCTTGATTACGAACCGGCGCACAGGCAGATTTCGGTCAACTGTCTGCGGAACTGGCGGCCGCCGCGCATAATGCGCCACTTTATCGCCATGGCCAAAGAGATCTACAAAGAATAACGGCCCGGCATGGTTACGCTTTAATGACGATTTTGTCCCGGCGCAACTTGGTCAGTGTTTCGTAACCGTCTTCGGTGACCACCACCGTGTCGGAGTGGCGTACGCCGCCCCAGTCCTTGGCCATCAGGCCCGGTTCCACGGTGAAAACCATACCGGGCTGCAAAGGGATGGTGTTTCCCTTCATTACGGACGGGTACTCATGGGTGGAAAGCCCCATGCCATGGCCGCAACGCCCCGGCAGTATGTCGCTGAACCCGGCTTTTTCATACTCGCTCATGGCCGCGAGATATAGTGCCTCAAAGGTTACGCCGGGCCTGAGCAGCTCGAAAATGCGCTCGCGCGCCTCAAGCATGGCGTCATAGGCTTTGGCGCGCACGCCTGTAACCTCGCCGACAATGACGCTGCGCTCATTCTCTACGGCGTAGCCTGCAATACGACCCCAGGCCATGGGCAGAATCAGGTCGCCCTTTAGCGGCACATAGGCCTGCGGGCAGTCGCAGCCAAAGGCTATGCGTTCGTTGGCCATGCTCCAGACGAAGTTGGAGTCTATCTGCGCGTTCTCGTGGCTGCCGAACCCGGAAACTTCCTCGTCCTGAAAGCGCTCGTGCCAGATTTTTCGCATTCGATACTGGCCTTCGGTTGAGGCTTCCGCTTCGGTGGCTCCGGAGTTCATGGCGGCAATGGCTGTCTCTACCCCTGCGTCGGCCAGTACCCCGGCTTTGCGGCAGCATTCGATTTCCCAGGCATCCTTGATGATTTTTTGCATGGCGATGTCATGGGAGACGTCAATAACCTCGGCAAGATGCAGCTTGCCGTGTAAAGACCGCAGCCAGTTCATGCTGGCATGGTCGCCTTCGACGGCAACGCGCAGGGGCGCGTCGCCCAGAACAGCCTTGATGGCGTCAAAGGGATCCATGGCCAGGGGCACGTTGGCCCCCCATTTGCCGTATAGGGCGATGTCGTCGATAGCCGCGCTCGCCCGGGCGTGATCGTGCCGGATACTGTGTATCAGCAGGCAGGGATCTCCTTTCAGGGGAATGAGCATATACGGGGCGTGGCTGATCAGAATTGGGTTGAACGCACTGTAATAAAAGACGTTTTCCGGGCTGGCGATGATGGCGGCATCGGCGCCCTTTTTTTCCAGGGTTGCTCTGAACGCCGCGATACGGGCGGCGACTTCTTTTTTCGGGATATACATAACGCCTCCTGGCGTGGTTGCTGTTGCATATGGAGCGTACGCGCGGCCTGCCCCGTCCTTCTTTTTCAACAAAGGACGGGAGTTTTGCGGTGAGCGGAGCCGCGCCCCGCTCACCGGATGACAATTAAAAAATAAACAGGTTACCGCGGCATGGACCAGGTCAGCGGGCCGTCCGGGCCGTAAGGCAGGCCCAGAAAAAACCAGATCAGGAACTGGGCGACCATGAGGCAGAAGAACACGATGCTGTACGGCAGCATGTTGGCGATAAGCGTTCCGAAACCCGCTGTGGGATCGTACTTTTTCACCAGCGCGAGGAGCATGGCGAAATAGGCGAATGTCGGGCAGATGGGGTTGGTGACGGCATCGCCGATGCGGTAGGCCATCTGAACCATGGACGGGTGATACCCCAGGAACATGAACATAGGCACGAACACCAGGGACAGAATGGCCCACTTGGTGGACGCGCTGCCGATGAGCAGGTTCACGCAGGCGCACATGAGTATGAATACCACCAGCACAAGCCAGATGGGCAGGCCCGAGTTCTGCAAAACTTCCGCGCCTTTGATCGCCAGAATAATCCCAATGTTGGACCAGTCGAAATATTTCAGAAACTGGGCCACGAAGAACATCAGCGCGATATAGGGACCCAGGTCGGCCATGGACTGGCCGAGCGCCGCCGCCACGTCCTTGCCGCTTTTAAGCCTGCCGGACTTGAGGCCGAAGATCAGGCCGGGCACCATGAACAGCAGGCAGATCAGCACCGGCAGGCTGCCCATGAGCGGCGCTTTAGAGGTCAGGATGGAGCCGGTTTTGGGGTCGCGCATAAAAGACCCCTCGGGCGCAACCATCAGCACCACCGCGGCGATATACAGCAGAACCGCAATGATGGCCCAGCGCAGAGCTTTTTTATCCTGCCCGGTGATTTCCCCCGCCGCATCCAGCTCTGAGCGGGGGCCGGCGTATTTGCCGAGGCGCGGCTCAATAAGCCTTGTGGTGACCAGCACCGAAGCGGTGGTCAGCACAAAGATGGAGGAAGCGGAAAAATACCAGTTGATGGCCGGGGAAAGAGACATGTTGGGGTCAACAAGCCGCGCGGCGGACAGGGTAAAACTTACGTCCACCACATCCATGGCCGTTACCAGGAGGTTGGCGGCAAAAGCGCCGGAAACGGTGGCGTAGGCGGACATCATCCCGGCAAGGGGGTGCCGGCCCATGGCCATGAATATCAGTGCGCCCAAAGGCGGCAAGACAACGAAACCCGTGCCGCCGGCGGCGTCGCCCATGGCTGCGGCAAAGGTGAAGATCACGATGATTTTCAGATCGGAACCTTTGGCGTTTTCAACCATGCTGCGCAAGGATACCGAGAACAAGCCGGACTTGTCGCATATGCCGACCCCCAACATACAGACAAGCACCATGCCCATGGCCGGTAGGGTGGCGAAGTTGGTCACGGCCGTGGAAAGCATACGTCCAAGCCCCTCGCCCGTGGCCAGGTTGTAGACGGTGACCATCTTTTTGGTGGCCGGGTTGACGGCGGAAAAGCCGATGGCCGAGAGAAAACAGGACATGGCGATGGTGACGAGCGCCAGTACGATAAACAGATATATGGGGTCGGGAATTTTGTTACCCGCGACTTCAACGTAGGTTAAAAAACGCCGGAAAGCGCCCGGCTTATCGCTGCCAATATCGGCGGAATGTGTTGATCCGATAGAACGCATTGTTTTCTCCGGTAAATGGTTCAATGGCCTTGCAACATTTTTTCCCCCCAATTATCAGCATATAGCGGCGATGAATCTATAATGTCCAACAGGCTGTAGGTTAGCGGGGCACAATTAAATACTTGTTCCGAGTCGGCCGAAAAGCGCTGCGGGAAAACCATTACGATCCGGCAGGCATAGCCGGAGCATGCCCTGCGGATACGATGGAAATACGGAACTATGGGGGATTCGAAGAAGGGGCGCGCGTGATGTCTTGTTTACCGCCGCCGCAGCACGGCCGCGTAGAAAAATTCGTTCCAGGGCGCGTCCGGCGGGGTTGCGTATTCCCGCTCCAGGCCGAAACCGGCATGCCGGGCCAGAAAGGCCGCCGCCCGCTCCTGGTTTTCCGCGCGGTTCAGCGTGCAGGTCAGGTAGATGATCGCCCCGCCGGGGGCAAGGCGGGGGACGGCGGCATCCAGAATGGCGTCCTGAATCCGTATAAGGGCCGCAATATCGTCTTCCGTGCGGCGAAAGCGTATCTCCGGCCGCCGGGCCAGCGTGCCCAGGCCGGTGCAGGGCACGTCAGCAAGGATGGTTGCGAAAGGCCCGTCCAGAACCGTGCTTTCCGGCGGGTTTGTCGCATCGGCCTGCAAAACGGATACGCCGGAAGCGCCAAGCCCCAGGCGCTGCAATTCCGGCAGCAACCCTTGCAGGCGCTGGGTTGAAAGATCGGATGCCGCGCGAACAGCAACGCCCGCTTCAAGCAGGGCCGCTGTTTTGCCGCCCCGGCCCGCGCAGGCGTCCCAAACCGGGCCGGGCCAGGTATCAGCGCCGAGCGCGGTCAGCACTTCCTGCACGCCCGCGCTTTGGAAAGACAGTTTCCCTTCCTTTTCCAGAGGTTTGACCCTGTACGGCGCGCCGGAAGGAAACGCCACGCCCCACGCGCCGACCACTACCCCCTTGCCTTCCGCAATGATGCTTGCGCGCAGATCCGTCGCGTCTTCTTTGGCCGCGTTGATGCGCACGGCGGGCAAAGCCTGGCCGCTCGAGGCCCGCATATAGGTAAGCGCGGTTTCGGGTCCGTAGTCTTTCTCCCACAGCCGGGCTATCCAGACGGGCAGGCTGTGGCCCAGCGCCAGGCGTTCAAGAGGGTCGGCTATGGAGGCCAGGCGTTCCGGGTCGTTATAGGTTCTGCCCAGGCTGCGGGCAAAGGCGCGCAGGGTGCCGTTGGCAACCCCGGCCAGGCCCTGGCCGAAACGGTTGCGAACGCGCGTCACCGCCCAGTTCACGCTGGCGTAGTTGGGCACCCGGTTCAGATATGCCAGTTCATAAGCCGCAAGCCCCAGGGTCAGGCGCATTTCCGGCGGCAGCTTGGCCGGGTTTTTCAGCAGCCGTTCCAACTCCCAGTTCAGGCGGATGGCGGCGCGCAGATAGCCGTATACCAGCTCGGTGGCCAGGCCTTTGTCGGAAGGAACCATTTTCGATTCGCGCAAGGCCGCGTCCAGCACGGCTTGGGCGGCTTCCTGCCCGGTAAGGACGCGGTCGAGAACAAACAGGGCCGCCGCTCTGGGGTCGTGGCCGGAGCGGTTTTTCGCGCCGCGCTGGGTGGAAGAGATCATATTGTCATGCCTTCGGCGACCAGAGGGCGCTGCCCTCTGGACTCCCGCCAAGGGGCGCGGCCCCTTGGAACCCGTAATGGGGGTCCAGGGGGCTCTGTCCCCTGGCGGGGTTTCCAAAGGGGCGGAGCCCCTTTGCTGGTTATCCCCCGGCAGGCATTCCGGCTTGATGAAGCGCTTGAGCGCGCTTTCCACAAGCGGAAGCGAAACCAGGGTATCGTAACAGGGGCCATGCGGCCGTTCATTCAAAAGGCCGAAAACCGGCAGGGGAAAGGTGTCTTGTATGCCGCTGGAAAGGTCGCGCTCGCAGGCCACCGCCAGAATAAAGCGCGGCTTTTTCTGCACCACGATGCGCCGGGCCACGGTGCCGCCGGCGGCAACCGCCAAGTGTACGCCGTAACGGTCGCGCAACTCAAGCAGCCCGCCCATGGGGCAGGCGCCGCAACGGCGGCAGAGGTTCACGTCGTTGTTGAGGCGTATCTCGCAGGACGCCCGCTGCAGACAGTGGGGCAGCAGGATAAGGATCTGCCCTGGTTCGTAGCGTAAAGAGTCCGTATGGATAAGCTCGTTGTTGACCTTGATGAACGAATGGCGCACCTCTTCGGGCGAAATGCCGCCCAGCCGCCCCACCAGCTCCATGACCGGCAGAAAGAAGCGCACGGACATGCCCCGGAACTTGTGGGACCACAAGAAGGGTTTGCCCGTGTACACGTGCACCACCAGGCACAGCGTGGCGAACGCGATGGCTGCAATGGCGAAAAGTAAAAGAAAACCCGTAAGATAGGGCAGAGCGGGGTGCATGCGCTCAAACCCGATGACCGGCACGGCCCAGCCGAGCAGCAAGAGCAGGCACAGCAGCACGGACGTGCCCACCGCAAGCCCGATGAACAAACGCTTGCGGGCGCGCGGCTCGTATTGCACGGGCACCAGAACCGTGTGGCTGCTGCCCCGGTGCTTGTCGGGATTCATCGCCGGTTTGGGGCCGGGCTTTGCGGGGCGGCTGTCGCTCATGCTTTCTCCGCAATTGTCTTTGCGGTTTGCGGCGCTGTGAAGCGTGCGCCCTCGCGGCCTTTCAAATATCCGTTGAAAAACGAGGCGGCATCCATGGCTTTTTTGCCTGCCGGGCGAAGAGAAGAAATGGCGTACACTGTGCCGCCGCCGCAGCGCACTATTAGATGCTTATCGATAAGCGCTGAAAAAATTTCACCTGTAAAATCAGGTGATAGCGCGGCATTGCTATTGTCAGGCAGAACGCTTCCTTCGCAGACAGTCACCGGCAAGGGAACCTCGCCGGGCCGCTCAAGCACGGCTGTGGCGCCGGGCCAGGGGGTCACCCCGCGCACCAGGGCGCTAACTTCGGTTGCGGAACGAGCGAAGTCGATTTCGCCGTCCGCCTTGTTCAGTTTCGGGGCATAGGTCGCGGCGGCGTGGTCCTGGTCGCGGGGAATAACACGGCCCGTTTCCAACCCTTCCAGAGCTTGTAACAGCAATGCGCCACCTTCTTCCGCAAGCGTGTCGTGCAGCGTGCCCGCGGTGGTGCGTTCCGTAATGGGCACGCTCTGTTGCAGCAGCACGGGGCCGGTATCCATGCCCGCGTCCATCTGCATGATGGTAACGCCGGTTGCGGTTTCGCCATTTATGACGGCCCGCTGAATGGGCGCGGCGCCCCGGTATTTGGGCAAGAGCGAGGTGTGGACGTTCAGCGCGCATTTATGCGGGATATCCAGAACTCGTTGCGGCAGGATAAGGCCGTACGCGGCCACGATAAGATAATCAGGCGCATAGGTGCGCAAGGTCGCAACCGCCTCGTCGTTTTTGAAGTTCAGCGGCTGCTCCACGGGTATGCCGTGTTCGCGGGCCAGCACCTTGACCGGCGGTTCTTTTAGGGCCATGCCCCGCCCGGCGGGCCGGTCCGGCTGGCAATAGGCCGCGACCACGCGCCCGCCCGGCCAGAGAAGCACATGCCGCAACACAGTCGCGGCAAGGTCGGGGGTGCCCATGAATACCAGGGTAAGCGGCTTCATTCTTTGTTCTGCCTGGCCCATTTTTTCACTTTGGCGTCGTACAGGCTGCGTTTGAGGCGGCTGATGCGGTCAATGAACAGCGTGCCTTCCAAATGGTCGCACTCGTGCTGCAGGCAGATGGCCAGCAGTCCTTCGGCTTCGTAATCGAGCGCGTTGCCGTCCAGGTCTGTGGCTTTCAGGCGCACCTTGTCAGAGCGGATGACGATGGAGCGGTATTCTTCGACCGAAAGGCAGCCTTCTTCAGACTCCACTTCTTCGCCGATGAGTTCCAGTTCGGGGTTGATCAGAACGCGCGGGTCTTCGCGCTTTTCCGGCCCGGATATGTCGATGACGATCATGCGCACCAGTTCTCCGACCTGGGGCGCGGCCAGGCCGATGCCGTCATAATCGTACATGGTTTCGATCATGTCGGCGGCGAGTTCGCGCAATTCGGGCGTGATTTCCGTTATGGCGGCGGAACGTTCTTTGAGCAGCGGATTGGGGTATGTCAGCACTTCGCGTATCATGGTTCACCTTCCCTAGCAGAGATAAGCATGAAACGCGAGCGGGGGAGGGGGGGGGAATTTTTACAGTCCCAAAGCCTGGCGGCGGCGCCAGAGGGTGGAACGGCTGATGCCCATAAGGGCGGCGGTTTTGCCCAGCCGCCCTTTGCACTGGGCCAAAACAGCGCGCAGTTCGGCGGCTTCTGTTGCGTGGATGGACGCAGGGGCGGCGCCGGGCCGCGCATCGGTCAACAGTTCGCGTATGGCGGTTTCGCTGACGGATGCGCCCCGCACGGTGGCGGCGATGCGTTCCATGATGTTCTGCAACTCGCGGATGTTGCCGGGCCAGGCGTAACGGCACAGGGCGGCCAGCGCGGCGGGGCCGAGTTTCGGCGGGGCGGCGCGGTTTTTCGCGCAAGCCTGCAACAGATGCAGGGCAAGTGGAGGGATATCCTGAGTCCGTTCGCGCAGCGGAGGCAGATCGAGGCGCAGCACGTTCAGCCGGTAATAGAGGTCGTCACGGAAGGAACCGGACTCCACCATGGCCCGCAGATCCTTGTTGGTGGCGGCGATGACGCGCACGTTGATGGGCATGAGATGGTCGTCGCCCAGGCGCATGACGCGTTTTTCCTGCAGCACGCGCAATATTTTACCCTGGGTGCTTTGTTCCAGTTCCGCTATTTCATCAAGGAACACGGTGCCGCCGTGGGCCAGTTCCAGCAGCCCGGCTTTGCCCTTGGGGTTAGCGCCGGTGAAAGCTCCGCCCACGTAGCCGAACAGCTCGCTTTCCAGCAGCTGACCCGGCAGCGCCGCGCAGTTGACCGCCAAAAACGGGGCTCCGGCGCGGTTGCCGTGGTTATGAATGCTTTGGGCGAACAGTTCTTTGCCGGTGCCGGTTTCGCCCTGGATCAGCACGGTGGCGTCCGTCAGCGCATAGTCGGCGGCGGTGTCTATGGCCTTGCGTATGGCCGGGCTGGTCCCGAGAATGTCCGAAAAATGCGCTGCGGCCTTGTGCCCGGAACTGAGGGTTTTATTTCTGACCGTGGCTTCCATCTTCTGAATGGCCCGCACATCGTGACAGGTGGCCACGGCTCCCATGGTTTTGCCGTTGATGACCAGCGGGATTTTATTGCAGATCACATCCCGGCCGAAAGACCGGGCCATGGCGCCCAGTTCTTCCTGTCCGCCGGTCAGGGTTTCTTCAAGGCCCAACTCGGGCCAGAGGTCGCGCAGCAGCATGCCCGCAGCGGGGTTGTCTCCCAGCCGAACCATGCGCGCGGCTTTGGGGTTCATGAGGGTGACGCGCCCTTCCGCGTCTATGGCCACGATGCCGTTGTCCACGTAGGTGATGACGGCTTCGCGCAGCAGGTTCTTAGCCTTTTCCTGGTCCAGGGCGTGGCTTATGCGCAGCGCTTCGGTCACCGCTTCGGAAACCGCTTCCAGTCCGTTGTTGATGACCACGGCGGGTATGCCCACACGGGCGGCCGCAAGCCCGGTCACAATGCCGCCCATGACCACGTCCGCCCCGGCGGCTTTGGCTTCGGCCACGCGCTCGTCGGCTTCCTCCTGCTCGAGCGGGAATACCATCAGTTTCGCGTCGAACAGCTCGTTCAGGCAGTCTATGCCGCGAATCATCGAAGAATAGGCCACGACGCCGACGCGTTCCCCGTGTTTGCGCGCTTCATGCCAGGCCCGCAACAGGTCGAAGCCGGTGATGGGCACCGTGACCACGGTGCAGTGGGGCAGGGCGTCGGCAATGCCTTTGGCCGTGGCGCCGCGCGAGATGAACAGCTCTACGCCTTCGGCGGCAAGGCGGCGGGCTTTGTGCACGCCTTCACCCAGCAGGCCGAGTTCCAAGGTGAATGTGTCACGACGCCAGGCTGTGGCAAACCGGGCATATTCCAGCAACGATACATCAGGGGCGATAAATCCGATATGCGCCATGAACTACCTCTGAACGATAATGACACATTTTGAAACTAAAGCCAAACCATATTGTGCCATTCGGCACAAGGTGAAAAAATAACCATGTGAATAGTATGGCGATATGCGGTGGCACGCTTTCTGCTTTTATCCGGCATCTTCAACGTCAACCAGGCTGGAGGCCGTATGCACGCAACCGAAAAGATTCTTGCCGCGGCCGCGAATAAAACCGCGGTCGAAACGGGCGAAATAGTCAACTGTACCGTGGATGTCGCCGGCATCAACGACTTGTACCTGCAAACGGTGCGTTCGTTTTTCGAGATCGGCGGCAAGCAGGTCAAAAGCCCGGACAAAGTCGTCATCTTCATGGACCACTACGCGCCCGCTTCTTCCATCATGCAGGCGGAAAACCAGAAGCAGTTCCGGGAATTCGCGCGCAGCCAGGGCATCGACAAGCTGATGGACATCGACCAGGGCGTGTGCCACCAGGTGCTTATCGACAGCGGCCTGACCCGACCGGGCAAGCTGATGGTGGTCACCGATTCGCATACCACGACCCACGGCGCGCTGGCGGCCTTCGGCACCGGGGTGGGGGCCACGGACCTGGCGACCATTTTGCTTACCGGGAAGCTGTGGTTCCGGGTGCCGGAAGTGATTCGCATCAACCTGGAAGGCAAACTCCGCCCCGGCGTCTATGCCAAAGATATCATTCTGCATATCATCGGCACGCTGAAAGCCGATTACGGCGTTTACCGCGCCGTGGAGTTCACGGGCCCGGCCCTGGCGCACCTGCCTGTGGCGGAACGCCTGACCCTGTGCAACATGACCACGGAAATGGGCGCGAAGACCGCCTGGATTCAACCCGACCAGATCACTTACGACTTTTTGAAGGCCAAGAACGTCAGCGAATACACCGTATACAAGACGGATCCCGGCTTTTCCTATTACGCGGAGCACAATTTCGATTTGAGCGCGCTGGAGTCGCAGCTCGCGGCCCCGCACAGCGTGGACAACGTGGGGCCTGTCTCGCAATTCGCGGGCAAAGCCGTGCAGCAGGCCTATCTGGGCACTTGCACCGGCGGCCGCCTGGAAGATCTGACCGTGGCCGCCCGCATTTTGGACGGCAAGAAAATAGCCAAAGACACCCGCTTCGTCGTGGTGCCGGCCTCAAAAAAAGTGCTGCAAGACGCCATTGCCTCCGGCGTGATGCAGACCCTGCTCAGCGCCGGGGCCACCTTTGTCACTCCGGGTTGCGCGGCCTGCGTGGGCACGCACGAGGGCATGCTCACTTCCGGCGAAACCTGCATCAGCGCGGGCAGCCGGAACTTCCCCGGCCGGATGGGCAGCAACAAGGCGGAAATCTTCATCGGCTCACCGGCCGCCGTAGCCGCCGCCGCCCTGACCGGCAAACTGACCGACCCCACGCCCTATCTTGCGTAGCCGCTAAAGGAGCAACCATGAAAACCCAATTGACCGGCAAAGCCTTTGTTTACGGAAAGAATATCGATACGGACCAGATTTATCCCGGCCGTTACCTTGACCTGACCGATCCGCCGGAAGTGGCCAAGCACGCCATGGAAGGCGCGGACGAGAATTTTCAGAAAGAGTTCGAGTCCGGCGGCATCATTGTGGCGGGCACCAATTTCGGTTGCGGTTCTTCCCGCGAGCATGCGGCAGTTTGTCTAACGGCTGTGGGGGTAAGCGCCGTTCTTGCGGAATCGTTCGGGCGCATCTTTTACCGCAACGGTATCAACCTGGGGCTGCCTTTGCTGATCTGCCCCGGCATCGGCGCCAAGGTGCGGCGCGGCGACACGCTGCGCGTTGATCTGGACGCGTCGACGGTCCACAACGTCAGCACCGGCGAGAGCCACGCCTTGGAGCCCGTGTCGGATTACGCCAGGCACATTTTGGAGGCGGGCGGCATCAAGCCTCTTTTGCGGGCGGAAATCGCAAGGGCGGGGGCCTGATCGTTTTGTCATGGGACTCTTTTCATTGATGCGCCGCGCGGCACGCCGCGCGGCATAACCAAAAGAGGATTCATATGAGCAAGTTGACCCGCGGAGCGATCGTAATCGCCATAGCCCTGGGGTTATGGTTCTTCCCCGTGCCGGCCGGGCTCAAACCCGAAGCCTGGCGCCTGTTCGCCATTTTCGTCGCGACCATTGCCGGTTTCATCGCCCAGCCGTTGCCCATCGGGGCCATAGCCTGTATGGCCGTGACCGTTTCGTTGATGACCGGCACGCTCAAACCGGCTGAAGCGCTCTCCGGCTTCAGCAACTCCACCATCTGGCTTGTGGTTTCCGCCTTTTTGTTCGCCACCGGCTTCATTAAAACCGGGTTCGGCACCCGCATCGCCTACTTGCTGATCCGGCGGTTCGGCAACAGCACGTTGAAACTGGGCTATGTCTTTGCCGTGTGCGAGTTGATTTTCGGCCCGGTCACGCCGTCGAACACGGCCCGCGCCGGGGGCATCATCTATCCCATCGTGGCCAGCCTTTCCAACGCTTATGACTCAAAGCCCGATACTTCTCCCCGCCGTATCGGCTCGTATCTCTTTTTGACGGAATACCAGATGAACGTCTTGTCTTCCGCCATGTTCATGACGGCCATGACCGCAAACCCGATCATCGCGGACCTGGCGGCCAAAACCTTCAACGTGCAGATCAGTTGGGGTTTGTGGACGATGGCCGCGCTGGTGCCGGGCATTCTTTCCATGATCATCATTCCGTATTTTCTATACAAGATATACCCGCCGGAGGTTAAGCACACCCCGGAAGCAAAGGAACTGGCATCGCGTGAGCTGAGCAAAATGGGCCCCCTGACAAGGCAGGAGCTTATACTGGCCTGCATTTTCGTCATCGCTGTGGGCCTTTGGGCCACCAGCTCCTATACGAAACTGGACGCAACCACTGTTGCGCTTTTTGCGGTCTCTCTGATGCTGGCTGCGGGCATCGTGAACTGGAATGACGTCGTCACCAACAAAGGCGCCTGGGATACCCTGGTCTGGATGGGCACGCTTATCGCTCTTGCCAACTATCTGGTGCGTTTCGGGTTTATCGGCTGGTTTTCCAAGACCGTCAGCGCAAGCCTGGTGGGCATACCCGCCATGCAGGCTTTCGGCCTGATTCTCGTTATTTATATGTATTCGCATTACGGTTTCGCCAGCATGGTGGCCCACGTGGTCGCCATGTATGCGGCCCTGGTCTCGCTGGCCATTGCCGCGGGCATTCCGCCCTATGTGGCGGTGCTTTCTCTGGCCTATATTTCCAGTCTGTGCGGCTCGCTGACCCATTACGCGGCGGGTCCAGCGCCCATTTATTTCGGCGCCGGGTATATTGACCAGAAAACCTGGTGGCTTTTAGGTTTTTATCTTTCTCTCATCAACATGGTCATCTGGATAGGCATCGGCAGCTGCTGGTGGAAGGTTCTGGGGCTCTGGTAGCGTTCAGGATCTTTTCACGGCGAGCTATGCAACTCCAACCAACATAAACAAAAAAAACGGCTCGGTTCCAACGGACCGAGCCGTTTTTTACCAAAAATTTTGAAGGGCGGGGGCGCGGGGGGGGGGAACAGTTTGGAAATTTTTCAAACCCCCCCCGGTTTTAGGGTTTAACTTAGTACGATGTGGGGCACGGGGGGTGGAAGAGCGGCACCGGGGGTGGGGGGCG
>JAVBNL010000067.1:0-27142 GCA_031551515.1 Desulfovibrionaceae bacterium | reverse complement strand
TTCCGGCCTGGGCGGCCTTTTCCGCTTTGGTGAAGTTGTGCAGCGCGTTGGTGTACGCTTTCAGTCCGATCGCTTGCATGCTCATGGTCGTCTTCCTTATATATAAGCCGCGCTTAGCGGCCTATTTCCAGGGCCTTGGTGTACATGGCCTTCACCGTGTCCACGCTGGTGACGTTGGCTTCGTAGCCGCGCTGGGCGGTCATCAGGTTGGCCATTTCTTCGACCACGTTGATGTCGGGGTAGGCCACATACCCGTCGGCGTTGGCGTCGGGGTGCCCCGGCTCGTACACCATGCGCAGGGGACGTTTGTCGATGGCGATACCTTCAATGCGCACGCCGCGCAGGTCGCGGTCGAACGCCGTTTCCATATTTTTGGAATTCGGCCCGTCTATCTCTGTTGCGGCCATGAACACGCTTTTTCTGCGGTAGGGGCCGCCTTCCGCGGTGCGGGTGGTTTTGGCGTTGGCCAGGTTCATGGATATTATATTGATGTGCGTGCGTTCCGCTGAAAGAGCGGAGGCGCCGATATCAAGAGCGGTCATGAAGTCCATTATTTCGCCCCTTCGGTGATGATGGTGCGCAGCCCGTCAAAGCCGCTTTTGATCACCGTGCTCATGGCGTTGTATTGCAACGAGGTCTTGGCCATCAGCGACATTTCTTTGTCCAGGTTTACCCGGTCTTCACCGTGCACGATGCGGGGTTTGAGCTCTTCATCCCATTCGGCGGAAAAGCCGTTGGCATCAAAAGCCGAAGGCATGTGCTTCGCGTGCGTGCGGGTAAGCTTGCCCTTGGAATCAAGGTTCAGCGCCGCCTGCAACTGGTCTTCAAACTCCAGAACGCGGGGTTTGTACCCGGGGGTTTTGACGTTCGCCACGTTGCTCATGACGACATTCTGACGCTGGAGCTGCATGTTCATAACCTTGCCCACAAGGTTCACGTGCGGTTCAATCATGCTTTTCATGCAGGTTTCCTCCTTTTGTGGTCTTCGGGGGCGGCAAAATTTTCCGCCTTGCCCGGGCCGGTTCAGGGGGTTGCCCATGCACCGGCGCATTGTCTTTAGCAAAAGTCGTTCCATTCAAATATTATATTGAAATTACAATATAAATTTAGAAAATGCTTTATTGGGGAGTGGCGGAAAACCGGCATTATACATTTTGGCACGGTGTTTGCTTGAACGAACTTGCCAGCGCCGGTTTTCCCCAAAAAAAAACCACGCGCGGGCCGTAGCGGCAAATTCACATCGCGTCGCTGCTTATAGGCGCCATACCTCAGGGAGGGGATTATGAGCTCGCATATCGATTACGAAATCAACAAAGAACTGGGCGAGTGCTATCTGTTCATGGGTGACTTTGAAAAAGCCGAAACCTACTATCAGAAAGCCGCGGCCGCCGCTGCCGAAGAAGCCGACCCGTATCTGGGTCTTGCGACCATCGCCGTGCAGCGCGCCGATCTGGATAAGGCCGAAGAGCTGTACTCCAAAGCCGCTTCGCTGAAGCCGACGGACAAGGCTTTTGCCGGCCTGGCTCTGGTTGAGCTGGAAAAAGGCATGCACGATGCCGCGTTCGGGCACTTTATTGACGCCCTGACGCACAACCCCACCAACATTTTCGCCATCAACGGGCTGGTGCAGGAAGGATATTTCCTGAACCGCCTGGAAGATGTGGTGCCATACCTGGAAGCCGCTCTGCTGCTGGAAGACATGGAACCCTTGCGGTACACCCTGGCCGGTTGCCTTTCCGCCCTTGGCCGCGGCGCCGAAGCCAAAACGCAGCTTGAAACCCTGCTGGGCATCAACCCGGCCAACGAAGAAGCGCAAGAGTTGTACGCGAAAATCGCGGCCTAACTTGAGGGGAGCGCGTAAGCGCGCACAAATTTACGCCGGGTCAGACGGGCCCCGCCCACACCGGCGAAGAACGTTGCGGACCCCGTCCATGGGGGCGGGTAAGCCGTAACACCAACCTCCCCTCCCATACGATTTCCCGGTCCCAAGCTGGCGCGAGGGGCCGGGGAATCAACTTTTGCGGACTGAAAAATCCACCCGCTTATTCACGTCGCGGCCGATATAACCTGGTCATTTTTCTCCAGGTGTTTTATATTGAAAAGTATAGACACTCCGGAGGCGACCATGCGCATTGTAAAAATAATCGGGCTTGCCGCAGCCGCGCTCGTGCTGCTGGCTGTTGTCGCTCTCGGCCTTGCGGCTGCCCTGATCAAACCCAACGACTACAAACCGCAGATTGAGGCACTGGCGCTGAAAGCCACCGGCAGAACCCTGGCCCTGCAAGGGGATCTTTCTCTTTCCGTGTTTCCGGGCATCAGCATAGGAACAGGAAGCGCGGAGCTGCGCGACGACCCCTCTTTCGGGCAAGCCCCCTTCGTGCGCATAGAAAAGATGAG
The DNA here is from genome assembly GCA_031551515.1 of Desulfovibrionaceae bacterium. Lineage (GTDB taxonomy): Bacteria > Desulfobacterota > Desulfovibrionia > Desulfovibrionales > Desulfovibrionaceae > FLUQ01. Next base: position 24,745 of record JAVBNL010000067.1, on the reverse strand, counting down.
CGCATCCGTGGCGCTGCTGCCGCTTTTGACCGGCGACGTGCGCATAGCGGAGCTGACGCTTTCCGGCCTGAAGGTCAAACTGGCGGTGAACAAAGCCGGCAAGGTCAACTGGGAGGGGCAGGCCGCGCCCAAAAGCGGCAGCGGCGTCACCGCGACCCCGCTCAAAGAAAGCGGCGCCCTAACGGAAAAAAGCTTGCCGCCTTTGCAGATAGCGACTCTCAGGCTGAAAGATTCGCGCATCACTTATATAGATATGCGCAGCGGCAAAGAAATGACCCTGACCCTGCCCGAAGTTTCGCTGGACAATCTCGCGCCGGGGCAAAAAAGCACCCTGAACGTTCAGGCGATATACGCCGACCAGGCGGCGCGCAAAAGCGCCGCCCTCAGCCTGCGTTCCACGTTCACGCTGCCGCGAACCTTGGATAAAGATACGGCTTTCGACCTTTCCGGCAAGCTGGATGCCACCGCATTTTCCGGCAAAGGCCTGTTCGCGCTGCACCCCGGCGGGCGTGTCAAGCTGAGCGGCGAGTACAGCCTGGGCGACCTTGATCTTGACCCCTACCTTGCCCTTGTCTCTTCCGCCGGGCAGGAAAAAAACGTTCCAGGCGCCAAGCCCGCGCCCCGGGAAAAAGCAGCCGCGGCAAAAGACGAGGCGGAAACAGCCGAAATGTTGCGCGGCCTGGACCTCGACCTTTCATTGAAAGCTGATTCCGTCACCGTCTCTCGCCTGCCGCTGCGCAAGATACAAGCGGCCGTAAAAGGAGAGAACGGCGTTATCACCGCGTCGCCCGTGACCTTGACGCTGGCCGACGGCGCCGTGAACATAAACGCTTCCGCCGATGCGCGGGAAGACGCCGTTGCCGTCCGGGCGGACGGTACGGTCAAAAACGCGCAGGCCGGGCAGATCGTACAGGCGCTTACAGGTAAAGAGCAACTTACCGGCATTGTGAACCTGAGTTGGGACGTGAACGGCACCGGCGTGGCCTGGCCGGTTCTTTCACCATCTCTCGCGGGCAAGGCGGCGCTTTCGCTAACTCGCGGAAATGCCCCGGCGTTTCAGATCATTCCGGAAGACCTTCCCGGCCTGCCCGCCATGCGGGCGGATATCGCCATCGAGCAACTCAGCGGAACATGGGCCATAAGCAAAGGCATCGCCCGGAACAATGATCTCGCGCTGAAAGCCACGGGCCTTTCCGCCACGGGCGGCGGCAGTTTCAATATTCCCGACCAGGTCATGGATTATCGCGTGGCCATCCAATTGCCCGCCCTGCCTATCGTTCCCGCGACAATAACCGGTCCTTTGTCCTCTCCCCGCTACTCCGTGGACAAAGTCGAATTTCTGCGCGGTACGGCCAAAGGCATTCTTGAAAGCCCCGGCAAAGCCGGTCAAGGGCTTGAAGAAACGGGCAAAGGCCTGGGCAAGGCCGTGGAAGGCATCTTCAAGAAAAAGCGGTAAGCTGTTTTTTGTTGTTTGCCATACAAAAAGCGTTAAAAAAAAGATGTACCTATATTTTTTCACTTTAGCGCATAATTGCTCTAGATTTTTTCTGCGTATTATCCGATATGCACTGTCAGAGCATGACGACACGTGCTGTGCATATGCACGGCACGCAAAAAACATGAATGACCGACGCATAGTGCAAATATTATATGCACCATGGTTCACTTTAGGAGGGGGACATGACGACAAAGGTTAAAATCATCTTAGGCTTTCTGATAATGAACTTTCTACTGGGGGGCGTCGCCTTCCTTGGCTACACGGATGTGCAGCGGTCCTCGGTCGGGTTCACGGAATATGACCGCCTGGCCAAATTCAACGTGAACATGAGCGACATGGGAACGGCCATGTTCACCGCGGGATACAACGTCAGCCAGTTTCTGGACAGCCGCAAGCCCGCGGACATGGACCAGGCCCGCGAAGCCATGGTCGCCGCGCTTGAGGAAGCGAAGCAGGCCAGAGCGCTCGCCGTTAAGCCGGACCGGCAGAAAAAGCTGGACGACTTGCAAAAAGACCTTGCGGCTTACCGCGCCGACATGGATGTCATCCAGAAAAACGTTGCTGCGGCTTACAGCACGTATACAGGCGCCGTGCTGCCCAGCATGAAGGCGGTGCAGCAGGCGCTTGTGGATGCGACGAAGCACGCCAAAAGCGCGAACAACCTTGCCGCGCTGGAAGCCATTTCCGCGGTCTGGGTTCCCTTTGCCGACTCCCGTTCGGCCTCGAGCCGCTTCGCCGGATCCAGATCGCCCGAGGATGCGGCCCGCGTCCGCGAACTGCTCGGGTTCGTCGACGCGCCTCTCAAAGCTCTGAGCGCCGAACTACGGACTGACGACGGCCGCAAGGTATTCGCCGCTATCAGCAAAGCATACGCCGAAACGAACGAAAGCTTCGCAGCCATGGATGCCGCGGCCAAGCTGGCCGACAACACCTCGCAGAAGATGGACGCGATGCTGGAAAAGCTGAACAAGATCATCGGCGAATTGAACGACGAAGTTGACGCCCAGATGCTTGAATTCAGTACAGCAACTCTGGAAGCCAACGCTGCGGCCCAGCAGAAAGTGCTTATCTTCGGCGTGGCCGGTGTGTTGATCGGCGTTGCGTTCGCCCTGTTCATCATTTACAGCCTCATCAACGTGCTGAACCAGCTCGGCGGCTTTGCCGGCGCCATTGCCAGGGGCAATTTCGCCCATCAGCTCTCGGTGCGCGAAGGCGGCGAAATCGGCAATATGGTTGCCGCCATGCGGCAAATCCCCGCCGTGCTGGAGAAGGTTATGGGCGAAGCCAATGCCCTTGCCAACAGCATTTTGTCCGGGCGTTTCCGTGAGCGCCTTGAAGTCAAAGACTTTTCCGGCTCTTTCGCCGACCTGGCCAAAGCGGTCAATGTCGTGGGCGACGCCTACACCGGGGTCATGGATTCTCTGCCCATTCCCATCATGGCCTGCGACAAGAAAAACAACATTCTTTTCCTGAACACGATCGCGCAGGGCGCCATCGGCGGCAATTTGACCAACACACAGTGCTCCGGCCACCTCAAGGCGACCGAGTGCGGCAAAGACAGCTGCTTCGGCGCCTGCGCCATGGCCAAAAACGCCCCGCATTCGGGTGAAACCACCATTTACCCCCAGGGCAAGCGCATGGATATAGCGGTCAGCGCTCTGCCGATGCACGACATGCAAAACACGGTCGTGGGCTATATGGAAATCATCACCGATCTCACGGAAATAAAAGCCAAGCAGGCCGTCATGCTGCAAGTGGCCAAAGACGCGTCTGAAATATCCGACCGCGTGGCCGCCGCTTCCGAAGAACTGGCAGCCCAAGTCGAACAGGTCTCGCAGGGCGCTGAAATGCAGCGTTCCCGCGTGGAATCCACCGCCAGCGCCATGACGGAAATGAACTCCACCGTGCTGGAAGTGGCCAGAAGCGCCGGCCAGGCTTCGGACCAGAGTGAAGCCACCCGCAAAAAAGCGGAAGACGGCGCGACGCTGGTCAACAAGGTGGTCAACTCCATCAACACCGTCAACACGGTTGCCGCCACCCTGCAGGATAACATGCAGGAGTTGGGCAAACAGGCCGAAAGCATCGGCGGCGTCATGAACGTCATTTCCGACATCGCCGACCAAACCAACCTGCTGGCGTTGAACGCGGCCATTGAAGCCGCCCGCGCGGGTGAAGCGGGACGCGGCTTCGCCGTCGTCGCCGACGAAGTGCGCAAACTGGCGGAAAAAACCATGTCCGCCACGCAGGAAGTGGGCGCCAGCATCACCGCCATTCAGCACTCCGCCAAGGCCAACATCAACGAAGTGGCGAACGCGGTCACCAACATCGACGAAGCGACGACCCTTGCCAACTCGTCCGGCTCCGCGCTGCAAGAGATCGTCGACCTTGCCGCCGCCAACTCGTCCGTCGTGACGTCCATCGCCACGGCTGCCGAAGAACAAAGCGCCACGTCCGAAGAAATCAACCGCGCCATTGACGAAATCAACCGCGTGGTTGCGGAAACTACGGACGGCATGGTGCAGTCTTCTTCCGCGGTGCAGGACCTTTCCCGCATGGCGCAGGAACTGCGCCGCGTCATGGAAGGACTGAAGTAACCATTCGCTGACGCGAATGAAATCCCCTGCCGGGTCATACCGGCAGGGGATTTTTTTTGCTTTGCAAAAGCGCTTTCCCCACGTTGCGCCATTTGCAAAAAATTGTTACCATAACTTATTGAATTTATTAATTTATATAGACTCTATTTCACTAAAAACATGAAAATCTATCGGCTTTTCAGGCGAAGCGTTGTGCTTCGCCCCGCTTCGACGACAACACGCATCCCGCGTCATTGCGCCTTCAAACAGGAAAAAAAAGGGGGAAAAACATGGGGTTACAATCTAAAATAATAGCTCCTATTGTGCTGCTTATCACGCTTCTTGTCGGCATAACGGGCGCCTTGTCATACAGAGAAACAGATGAAAGCCTTCGAGATCTTCTATATAGCAACATGCAAGGCGAAGTGAACGGCATGGTCCGGTCCATCGACGGGATGCTTGACAGTGCCGTGGAGGACATGAAGCTTACCGCCGAACGCAACGTTGTTCTCAATTACTATAAAGGCGACGTCCATGATCCTAAAAACATTGACGAAGCGAAAAAAATACTGCGATGGATTTCTGACTCTTACAGCTATTTTGAATCAATCACCTTGACGGATGCCAAGGGTAAAGCCCTTGCTTCTTCCGACAACAGCATCTCTGGCCTGGATCTCGGGGATAGAGACTATGTGCGCGAAGCGCTGCAAGGCAAAGCATACGCCTCGAAACCTTTTCTGCACGTCCTCACCAAGCGTCCGGTGATAGTATTTTCCACGCCGGTCATATTACAGGGCAAAGTGGTGGGCGCGCTGTTCGGCGCCCTGACGGTGGAAGAAATATACAAACGCTTCGTCCAGCCGATCAAAATCGGCCACGCCGGCTTCGGCTTTCTGACCGCCGGCGACGGGATGATCGTGGGGCACCCCGACCCCTCCCGCATTTTCAACAAAGCGATTCAAAACGCGCCCCATATGAAAGAGATGGCCGCCAGAGGCAGCGGTGAGCAGACCTATGCCGACTCTAAAGGCAATACATCCATCATGCTGTACCGCGCCATACCCAGGTATGGTCTTATTGCGGCCGTCCGCGCGCAGCAGGACGACGTTTTCTCCGGCCTTGCCGCCATCCGCAATTCCACGCTGGCCGTCGTCGGCGTGGCCGCTTTGCTCGGCATCATCAGCGTGATGCTGATCGTGCGGCCGGTCATCAAGGTGCTGCAGCGGGGCGTTGTTTTCGCTTCCGAAGTGGCCGCGGGCAAGCTGGACGGCAAACTGGAAGTCAAGCGCCGTGACGAGTTGGGCACCCTGGCCCAAGCGCTGCAAGCCATCCCCGACTCGCTCAACAAGGTCATCGCCGAATACGAATGCCTGGCCAAAGAAATCGAAAACGGCAAACTGAACGCCCAAGGCAACGCGGCGCGATTTTCGGGCGAATTCGCCAATTTGGTTCAGGGCACCAACTCCATCTGCGCCTGCTTCCGCACCGTACTGGACAACATCCCCTCCCCGGTGATGGTGCTGGACAAAGACGGCAAAGCCACCTACCTGAACGCCGTCGCGCGCGGCCTTGTAGGTGAAAACTACACCGGCAAAACTTGCGGCGAGCTGTTCCATAGAGATGACTACAACACCGCCGGCTGCGCCCTGCGCCGCGCCCTTGAAAGCGGCAAACCGGCCAGCGCGGAAACCCGCGCCCATCCAAACGGCACGACGCTGGATGCCAGTTATACCTGCCTGCCCCTGCACGACCGTGAGGGCAAAGTTTCCGCCCTGCTGCAACTGCTGACCGATCTCACGGAGATCAAAAAAACCCAGCGGACCATCATGGAGGTGGCGCACGAGGCCACCGACATTTCCAACCGCATGGCCGCCGCCTCTGAAGAACTCTCCGCCCAGGTTGAGCAGGTCTCGCAGGGCACCGAAACCCAACGCGACCGTATAGCTTCCACGGCCACGGCCATGGAAGAGATGAACGCGACAGTGCTCGAGGTGGCCAGAAGCGCCGGTGAAGCCAGCCGCCAGGCCGAATCCACCCGGGAAAAGGCGGAAACCGGCGCGAACCTGGTGGGCGAAGTCGTCACGTCAATCAACCAGGTCAACACCGTGGCCATGGAAATGCAGGAAAACATGCAGGAGCTGGGGCGTCAGGCGGAATCCATCGGCGGGGTCATGAACGTCATTTCCGACATTGCGGACCAGACGAACCTGCTGGCGCTCAATGCCGCCATTGAAGCCGCCCGCGCCGGGGATGCCGGGCGCGGTTTTGCCGTGGTCGCGGACGAGGTGCGCAAACTGGCTGAAAAAACCATGAACGCAACCATAGAGGTGGGGCGCAATATCAGCGGCATTCAGCAGGCGACGCACAGCAACATCAAGCGCATGGGCGAAGCCGCTTCCGGAGCGGCCCGCGCCACGGAACAGGCCGGCACGTCGGGCCGGGCGCTGAATGAAATTCTTGACCTGGCGCGCGGCAATTCGGCGCTGATCACCAACATCGCCACAGCCGCCGAGCAGCAATCATCCACATCCGAAGAGATCAATACCGCCATTGACGCCATCAACCACGTTGCAGACGACACCTCCGCCGGCATGGTGCAGTCGGCTTCCGCCCTGCAGGAAGTGGCCCGCATGGCGCAAGAGCTGCGCTCTTTGCTGGGCAGACTGCAACAGTGATGCAACGCGGCGCGCACGCATGCCATGCGCGCCGCGAAAATTGCTCTTATTCTTGACGCATCCGCTCTTGCCGCGTACATCCCTTTTATCTGCAACGGCCGCGAGGTATCCTCGCGGCCGAAAACGCGTTACGGAGAGTTGGGGAATGCCTCTGTTTTTGTGTTCTCTGGCCCTGCTCATCGGCGGGGGCGTTGTCGCGTTCTGCGCAGGCAAAGGCCGGGTTGCGAACAGCATCGGCTCCCTTTCCGCAGCCTGCGGCTCCGCCCTTGCGCTGCTCAGCCCGTTAAGCCTGCTCGCGGGGGCGGCAAGCGGCGGCACGCCCGTGTCATGGTCCACCACTTTGGGCTTTTTGCCCATGGGCGTCTTCGCCCTGCGTCTTGACGCGTTCAGCGCCGTTTTTCTTCTGCCCGTCCTTTTGCTTTCCACTCTCTGCGCCGTATACGGAGGCGGCTCGCTCGCCTCCACCGCCAATTCCCGGCACCTGGGCGCGCACTGGCTTTTCTATAACCTGCTGGTCGCGGGCATGGTTCTGGCGCTTACCGCCACAGACGCCTTTTTGTTCATGCTTTCGTGGGAACTGATGTCCGTCACGCCCTTTTTTCTTATCAGCCTGCATGACGAGACATCCGACGTGCGCTCCGCCGCCTGGGTGTATCTGATGGCGGCCCACCTCGGCGCGCTCTTTTTGCTGGCTTTTTTCGCCTATCTTTCCGCGCAGAGCGGCGGCAGCCTTTCTTTCCACGATTTCGCCGCCTCTTCCGGCGCGCTGGCCGCGCGGCATGCCGGGCTGCTTTTCATACTCGCCCTGATCGGATTCGGCGCGAAAATCGGCCTGATGCCCTTGCACGTCTGGATGCCTGAAGCGTACAGCGCCGCGCCCACCCATATTTCCGCCCTCATGTCAGGGGCGGCGGTCAACCTCGGCGTATACGGGCTGATCAGGGCGCTGAGCTTTATCGGCCCCGGGCAAATCTGGTGGGCTTGTCTGCTTATAGGCGCCGGCGCCTTTACCGGCTTTGTCGGCATTCTGCTGGCCCTGACCCAGCCGGGCATCAAGCGTTCGCTGGCCTATTCCAGCGTCGAAAACATGGGCATCATCTGCATCGCGCTCGGCGCCGGACTTTTTTGCCTGCAGCACGGGCAGGCAGGGGCGGCCTATCTTGCCCTGACCGGCCTGCTTCTCCATATGCTCAACCATGCCCTCTCCAAGGGCCTGCTTTTCCTCTGCACGGGGAGCGTGCTGCACAGCGCGGGAACGTTGAACCTGCGCCTGCTCGGCGGTCTGCAAAAACGCCTGCCCCTGGTGGGCTGCTGTTTCGCCCTGGGCGCGGCAGCCATTTCCGCCTTGCCGCCCCTTAACGGCTTTGCCGGCGAATTTTTCATTTACCTGAGCCTGACCTACGGCGGCGTAGGCGCGGCGCAAAGCGCGGGGTATGAATACAGCCTCGTCTTCTGGTTCGCGCTGTTCACTCTGGCGGGCATCGGCGGCTTTACCCTGCTCTGTTTCACCCGGGTCTACGCAATGGCTTTTTTGGGGGAAGCGCGCAGCGCCGCCACGCACACGCGTTCGCCTTCCTTCCGCGAGACCTGCGTTCTGCTGATCCTTGCCGGGCTTTGCCTGCTTTCCACCATCTCTTCGCCTTTTATCGCCCGTCAATGCCGGGACGCCCTGCCTTCGCTTACGCCGACGGCTCACGCCGCTACCCCGACCATCAGCGCCGCGCCCGCACTGGTGAAGACCGGCCCGCTGCGCGGGTATGGGGTGAGTGCACCGCGGCCCGGCGCCATGCTTGCCCCCGCGCCGCACCTGAGCAAACAGGGGCCGGAATACAGCAGCGCGGTGACCTTGCTGCGCCGCGTCAACCAGGCCTTTTTGCTCTTTACTCTCGTGGCGGCAGCGCTGTACCTGCTGCGGCGCAGGCTTTTGCGAGGCCGTGAGGTCGCCTCCTCTCCGACCTGGGGTTGCGCCTACATAGCCCCCACGGCGCGCATGCAATACACCGCCGGATCTTTTTCGCAGCCTGCGGGACGCTATATGCGCAACGCCCTGAACCAAAAAATACGCCTGCCGGAGATTACCGAATATTTCCCCGCGCGGGCCCGGGCTGATATGTCTTCGCCTGACTGGATAGCCGAAGACGGCCTTGCCCCTATCTTCCGCCTTGTCTCTCGCGTTGCCGACTGGTGCAAGGGCATGCAGCACGGCCGATTGAACGGCTACGTCCTGTATAGTCTGATAACGCTGGTGGCTCTTCTGGCCTGGGAGCTGCGTTAGTCATGGCCGCCGCCGGGTATTTGCTCAGCCTGCTTCTTGCGCCGCTGCTGCTCGGCGTCATCAACCGCGTCAAAGCGAAATTCGCCGGGCGCCACGGCCGCCCCTATCTGCAACTGTACTACGACCTGGGCAAATTGCTGCGCAAAGGCGCGGTCTATTCCACGACCACCACCTGGATTTTCTGGGCCGGCCCTTTGGTCAGCCTGGCTGCCGCATTGACGGTTCTGCTTTTCGTGCCCATGGGCGGCAAGCCGCTGCTGAGCTTTACCGGCGATTTTTTTGTCGCCGCCTATCTGCTGGCCATGGGCCGCTTTGCGACCATTCTCGCGGCGCTGGACACAGGCTGCGCTTTCGAAGGCATGGGCGCCTCGCGCGAGGCGAGTTACGCCGCCCTGGCCGAGCCCGTGCTGCTTCTGGGTATGGTGCCCCTGGGGTTGACGGTAGGCTCTTTCTCTCTCTCTTCCATGCTGACCCCGTTCAGCCCGGACGCCTGGGAACGCGACTGGCCCGTTTTGCTGCTGCTTGCCGGGGCTTTCTTTCTGGTGCTGCTTACCGAAAACAGCCGCATACCCGTTGACGACCCGGGCACCCACCTGGAACTGACCATGATCCATGAGGTCATGATTCTGGATCACGGCGGCGTGGACCTGGCGCTTATTGAGTTCGCCGCCTCGTTGAAATTGTGGTTTTTCTGCGCGGTGGTCGCCGGCGTGATCATGCCCGATTTCATACTGTTTACCGGCCTGCGCGATTACTTGGGCGGCAAGGGAGATATGCGCCTGCTCTCCTTGCTGCCGCAGCTCGCGGGCATTTTCGTCGTTGCCGTGGCGGTGGGCGTCACGGAGTCGGCCATGGCCCGCCTGCGTCTCTTGCGCGTGCCGCAAATGCTGGGACTCGCCGGAGCCCTTGCGGCCCTGGCCTGTTTGCTCAGCTTACGCTAACGGGGAAATATGCCATGCAATTGACCGCAATCGCCCTTCCCCCCGCCCTACAGGCCGCCCTTGGCGTGCTGATTATCACGGACCTGGCCCTGCTGGCCGCCGAGCGCCAGCTGCAATGCATCCGCTTGCTGGCTATGCAAGGAATAGTGCTGGGCCTTTTGCCTTTGCTCAGCAACATTGCCTCTCCATCCTGGCACCTTTTCGCCCTGGCTTTCGTCTTTCTTGCCATCAAAGGCGCAGCCCTGCCCCATTTGCTGCGTCGCACCCACGCCAATTTGCCGCAATCTCCCCCGCTGGCCCCATATATGGGGCACAACCGCTGCGTGCTGGCGGGTCTGATCGGCTTCGCCTTTTCCCTATGGCTGGCGGGCCGTCTGCCCATGCCCGCCAACCCGCTGTTTCTCAGTTTTTTCGCGCCGGGCATGGCCACCATCCTCTCCGGCCTCTTGCTTATCATCACCCGCAGAAAAGTGCTGACGCAGGTCATGGGCTATTTGGTCATGGAAAACGGCATTTACCTTCTGGGTGTGCCCCTCGCCCGCCACGACGCCATATGGCTTGAACTTTCCATTCTGCTGGACGTGTTTGTGGGCATTTTCGTCATGGTGCTTGCCATTCAACACTTGAACCGGGCCTTCGACAGTATTGACGTGGACCGCATAGCTTCGCTCAGGGACTGACCCATGTTGCTCGCCCTTTTTTGCCTGCCCTTCGTCGCCGGCCTTGTTTCGTTCTTCGTGCCGGCCGACGGCCCGCGCCGCGGCCTGCTCGTCGGCACGGCGGCCGTGCAGGCCCTTATGGCGGGCGCCTGCTGGACCGCGCGGCCGCAACCCTTTCACGAAATTTTGGCCCTTGATGCGCCCGGCCTGCTTATTCTTACGCTGACCTCGGTGCTCTTTCTGGCCGCGTCGATTTATGCCGTGGGCTATTTCGAGCGCGAAGGCGAACACCCGCATATGGAATACCGGCGCCGCCTGCAGTTCACCAACGCGCCGGAAGCCGTGTTCACCGCCTGCCTTTTGCTCTTTCTCGCATCCGCGTCTTTGGTGACCATGTCGCAGCATCTCGGCCTTTTGTGGGTGGGCATCGAAGCCACCACCCTGGTCTCGGCCCCGCTGATCTATTTTCACCGCCACAAGCGTTCTCTGGAAGCCACCTGGAAGTATCTGATCATCTGTTCCGTGGGCATCGCGCTCGCCCTCATGGGCAATTTCCTGCTGGACGTCGCCTGGCAGAAGACGGACAGCCCCGCCGTGGACATGACCATGCAGGCTCTTCTTGCCAGCGCTAAGGGCGTCAACGCGCCCTGGTTCAAAGCGGCCTTCATTTGCATCTTTATCGGCTACGGCACGAAAATGGGCCTCGCCCCCATGCACACCTGGCTGCCCGACGCGCACAGCGAAGCCCCCGCCCTTGTTTCCTGCCTGCTCTCCGGCGCGCTTTTAAACTGCGCCTTTCTGGGTATTTTCCGCTTGCACCAGCTCAGCATCGCCGCCGGTTTCGCCGCCTTCAGCCAGGAGCTGTTCGTCGTCTTCGGCCTTTTTTCCATGGGCCTCGCGGCCATGTTCATCGTGGGTCAGGGCGATTACAAGCGCATGCTGGCCTATTCCAGTGTGGAGCATATGGGCATCGTGCTGCTTGGGGTGGGCATCGGGGGCATGGCCGCCGGCGGGTCCATGCTGCATCTGGTCTTTCACTCGTTGACCAAGGCCTCTCTTTTTCTGCTTTCCGGTAACATTCTTGCCGCCTATCACACCAAATCGTTCCATGACGTTTCCGGTCTGGTCAGGGCCATGCCGCGCACGGGTCCCTTGTGGGCGGCCGCTTTTCTGGCCATTGTCGGCACCCCGCCCTTCGGGCTGTTCACCAGCGAATTCGCCGTGCTGCGCGGCATGATGCAGGGCGGGTTCGGCATAGCGCCGATACTGTACCTTCTGTTTCTGGGCATCATTTTCGTGGGCATGGCTAATGCCTGCCTGCACATGACCCAAAGCCCGGTGCCCAGAAACCTTGCCGGAACGGTCCAGACGGCGGACGGCTCGCAAAGCGGCCCCGTGCGGGAATCTTTGTTGACCGTGGCCCCACCTGCCGCGCTGCTTTCCGCCTGCCTGTTTCTCGGTTTGTACCAGCCCGGCTGGTTCCGTGACTTGTTGCGGGCGGCGGCGGCCTCCATTTCAGGAACTTTTCCCTTGTAAGGGCGAATGGTATGGTTAACCACCTGACAGTCATGAACGGCGCGGCCGCGCCTTTGCAGTCACTGCCCCTTGCCGATTGGCCTCGCTTCAGCGAATGGCTGCTGGGCCAGGTCAAGTCCGGCGCGCGCGTCTGCGCCTTTTTCGGGGTCGCCGAAGACAATTTTCCCGCGTTCACCCCGCTGCAAAGCCCGCCTGAATCCGCCGCGCCCCGGCCCGGAGCCATCCGCCTTGTGGCGGTGCTGGCCCGCGACAACGAGTCCACGCTGTCCATCGCTTCCAGTTCCGTCACGGACTCGTATCCTTCGCTGACGCCGCATCTGCCGGCCATGCACCTTTTTGAACGCGAAATTTACGAGCGGTTCGGTCTGCTGCCCGAAGGGCACCCCTGGCTCAAACCCGTGCGCTTTCCGCACCCCGAGGGCCCACGCGCGGGTGAGGCGGATTTTTTCACCGTGGCCGGCGACGAAGTGCATGAGGTGGCCGTAGGCCCCATTCATGCGGGCATTATCGAATGCGGGCATTTTCGCTTTCAATGTCTGGGCGAAGAGGTCATGCACCTCGAGATATCCTTGGGTTATCATCACAGAGGCGTTGAAGCCGCCTGTGACACGGGCCCGCGCATCAATACCCTGCCGCTGATGGAAACCGTCGCCGGCGACACCAGCATCGGCCACACCTGGGCCGCGTGCAGCGTCATCGAAGCGCTGGCCGACTGCCGCGTGGCCCCCAGAGGGCAGATGCTGCGCGCCGCGGCTCTGGAGCTGGAACGCCTGGCCAACCATACCGGCGACCTGGGCGCCCTTGCCGGCGACGTGGGGTTTTTGCCCACATCCTCGTTTTGCGGCCGCATCAGGGGCGATTTTCTGAACATGACCGCCATGCTGTGCGGCAACCGCTTCGGCAGGGGACTGGTGCGCCCCGGCGGCACGGCTTTTGATGTGGACGACACGTTGGTGCGCGACCTGTTGGCCAGGCTTAAAGCCGCGTACCGCGACGTTTCCGGCGCGGCCGAACTGCTCTGGAACTCCACTTCCGTCACCGCCCGTATGATGGGCATAGGCGCGGTCACAAAGCAAACGGCGCTCGATCTGGGGCTGGTCGGCCCCGTGGCCCGGGCCTGCGGCATGCGGCATGACGTGCGCGTTTCACACCCCCTGCCGCATCTGCGCAGCCACGACCTGCACGCGCGCATAGAGCAAAGCGGCGACGTACAGGCCCGAACGCACATCCGGATGCAAGAGATCAGCGAATCGGCCGCCTTCATCATCCGCCTGCTTGAAAACCTGCCGGAAGGCGAAGTCCGTTCCGCCCCCTTTGACACCTATATCTGGGAAACGGACGCCATGCTCGCCCCGCTCAGCCTCAGCGCCGCGCTGGTCGAGGGTTGGCGCGGCGAGATCTGCCACGTGGGCCTGACCGACGACGCCGGGCGGTTTTTCCGCTACGCCGTGGTCGATCCTTCATTTCATAACTGGATGGGGCTTGCCGTTGCCTTGCGCGGTCAGCAAATCGCTGATTTTCCGTTGTGCAACAAAAGCTTCAACCTTTCGTACTGCGGGCACGATCTGTAAGCCGGAGCCGTCCATGCTGCATAACATCCTGACCGAACGCCTGCGCCAGAAATACCGCACCGTGCCGTACCCGGCCAAAGAACCGGCCATGCCGCCGCGCTTTATGGGCCGCCCCGTACTGCGCGCCTTGCCCCGCAAAGCGGGAGAAGCCGATCCCTTCGCGCCGTGCGCCGCACAGTGCCCCACCGGCGCTTTTTCCGTAACGGAAAAAGGCCCGCGCCTTGATCTTGGCCGTTGCATCTTTTGCGGCGCCTGTGCCCGCGCCTGCCCGGAAGGAGCCGTCACCTTCACCCCGAACTACCGACTGGCGGCCTTTGCCCGTGAAGAGCTGATCGTCACGCCGCAAAAAGAAGGCGAGGCGGATACCCTCGTGGAATCTCCGACGGGCAACCTTGACGAAGGCATGCGCGCGCTCTTCAAACGTTCGCTGCGCATCCGCCAGATCTCCGCCGCGGGCTGCAACGCCTGCGAAGCGGACTGCAACGTGCTGACCACCATCGTCTTTGACCTTGCCCGCTTCGGCATTGACTTCGTCGCATCCCCCCGGCATGCCGACGCCGTACTGGTGACCGGCCCCGTGCCGCGCAACATGCAAACGGCTCTGCACACCTGCTGGGCGGCCATGCCCGGCCCCAAGGCGGTTATCGCCGTCGGCGCCTGCGCCATATCGGGCGGCCTGTTTCGTGATCTCGGACAGGAAGGCCACGGCGTTACACCCCATCTGCCCGTTGATCTCTTTATTCCGGGCTGCCCGCCCAACCCGTACACCATTTTGCACGGGCTGCTGCGATTGATAGATCGTATTCCCGCGAAGTGATTGACTTGCCAAGTCAACGATCTTTGCATAAAGAAGAACACATATAGCAATGCAATGCACAATACGCCGGGCACGGTGTATTTGTTTCGACAGCAAGCTGCTTAATAGAAGGAACCTGAACGTGAGCACAAAAAACGCTAAAACTCCCGCTTCTTCTGAGACGAATCCCGCTGCTATGGATCAAGTGCGGGACCTGCTTTTCGGTTCGCAAATCAAAGAGATGGATACCCGCCTCTTGCGGCAGGAAGAACGCTTCACCCGCGCATTGGAAGACACCAAAAGCGCCGTGAAGAACCGCATCGAGTCGCTTGAAAACTTCATGAAGAGCGAGGTGGCTTCCATTCTCGCCCGCATCAAGCAAGAACAGACCGAACGCGACAACGAACTCAAGAACGAGCAGCGCGAACGCGGCGAAGCCATCGCAAAACTGACCAAAGAACTCGCCTCCACCGCGGACAACTTTGAGCGCAAACTGGCCAAAGTCACGGCCACTCTTGATGCTACGGAACGTGAATTGCGCGAGCTGCTTTTGTCTGAAAGCCGCTCTTTGGCTGAAAAAATAGAAGAAAAATATCAAGAAAGCCTGAACGTGCTGCAAAACACGGCGTCCCAGATTCGTTCCGACATGGTGCATCGCGCGACGCTTGCCAGCATGTTCACCGAAGTGGCTCTCAAGCTGAACGGCCAGTGGTCCCCGGAAACGCAAGGCTCTGTGCCGGGCGAGAACGCGGCGCAGCGCAATGCCTGAACGGTTGCCTTTTGTTGCGCCATCCGCTGAAGACACTTCCGAAGCGGACGGCGCCTCTTCGGCTTTCCCCCGGAACCTCGCTCCCGGCGGCGAGCTTGATCAATTGCGTTCGCTGCTCTTTCAGCGCGAGATCAATTTCTTGCATACGCTGGAAAACCGGCTGAACGATCCCACGCTGCAAGCCAAAGAGGTCAGCAACGTTCTGGCCGAAGCCATCTTGCTGCGCGCCGGCAAAGACGAGCGTCTGAGCGCCGCCTTGCAGCCCACGGTGGAGCAGATTTTCAGCTCTTCCGTCCGGCGCCACCCCCAGCAACTGGCCACCACGCTTTTCCCCCTGATGGGCCCGGCCATTCGCAAATCCATTGCCGAAGCTATTCACAGTATGCTCCAAGGCTTGAACAAAGCCTTGGAAATGGCCTTTTCCTGGCGTGGCCTGCGCTGGCGTTTCGAAGCCCTGCGCACCGGCAAAAGCTTTGCGGAAGTGGTGCTGCTGCACACGCTGATTTACAGAGTGGAGCAAATATATTTGATCCATGCGGAAACGGGCATACTGCTCGGGCACGTTTCCGGCGAAGGGGTCAGCCATCAGGATGCCGACCTGGTATCCGGCATGCTGACCGCCGTGCAGGATTTTGTGCGTGACTGTTTCGCGCAGGGCAACGACGACTCGCTTGATACCCTGCAAATGGGTGAACGCACCCTGATGGTTGAAAAAGGACCTGTGGCCGTTCTGGCCTGCGTCGTGCGCGGCACCCCGCCCGCCGCTTTCCGCGGCAAACTGCGCGATACCATCGACATGATCCATGTGGAGGGCGCGGAATATTTGGCCCAATTCGACGGCGACGTATCCGCTTTTTCTCCTTTGACGCGCCATATGGAAGCGTGCCTTGACGCCCGCTACGTCGATGAAAACAAACCACTGCCCTTCTATATCAAATGGCTTCCCGTGGCGTTGCTGCTGCTGGCTCTCGGCCTTGGCGGCTTTACATGGTGGAGAAACCACACCATGGCCGTGCAGCAACACCATTTTCAATCCGTCATCGCGAAACTGAACGACATCCCCGGCCTCGTTGTCGTCAGCACCAAGGGTAACCCGGCGAAGGGCTGGACGATCATGCTGATGCAAGATCCTCTTGCCCCAGACCCGCGCGCCATACTGACGAAACAGGGCATTGCCGAAAACCGCTGTACCCTTCTCAGTACGCCCTTTGCTTCTTTGGAACCGGAAATGGTCACCGAACGCATCAAACGGGCCATGAACCCGCCGCCCAATGTGACCATCACGTTTGCCGACGGCGTGCTCAGTCTGAAAGGGGCGGCCCCCTTCGACTGGATTTTGGCCACCACGGAAAAAGCCCTGGGCTTGCCCGGCGTTGAACGGGTAGATACCACGCAGATAGTCGACCCGCGCCTTGCCCGTCTGAAAACGCTTATCGCGCAGATCGAGGCGACGCGAATCGAGTTTCCCATCGGCAAGGATGTGCCGACCCCCGAAGAGCAGCGCAAACTGATTCTGGCGGTAGACAAGCTGGCGGAACTCTCCAAGCTGAGCAACTCCATGGGCTTGTCGGCGACGCTGCTCATTTACGGGCACGCCGACCCTACGGGTTCTGAAAAACGCAATTACGAACTGAGCGAATCGCGCGCGACGACGTTCGCCTCCATGCTTTACAGCCGGGGCGTGGCCATGCCGGTTTCGGTCTACGGGTTCGGCTCTGAGTACAGCGCACCCATAGAAGAAAAAACCGGGCAGACCAGCCAGCTCATCCGCCGGGTCGAGCTGCGGGTTCATGTGACTTCACAAGGTAAATCGCTGGTCACGGGGGATGGGCACTGATCCGCTTTTTTCATTCCCCCCTCTTGTCGCGCTGACGCGTTTCTAGTATAGGATGCGCTTGCGGAATTTCTCTCAAGAGATGCGCTGATTTTCAACGGGGACCCGTCCATGCTCAACAAAAAGATATGTATGCTGGGAGCTTGCTCCGTCGGCAAAACGGCTTTGGTCGAACAGTTTGTCCACTCCATTTTTTCCGACCGATATCTCAGCACGCTCGGTGTAAAAATAAGCAAAAAAATCCTGAACGTTGACGCTCAGGATTACATGCTCATGCTGTGGGACCTTGAAGGCAGAAGCGAACACGGCGACGTCAATATATCCTACCTGCGCGGGGCAATGGGTTTTTTTCTGGTCTGCGACGGCACCCGGCCCGAAACGCTCGAATGCGCGCTTGAGTTGCGCAGCCAAGCCTTGAAGCTTGCCGGCGGCATCCCGTATATGCTGTTGGTCAATAAAGCGGATCTCGCGGACGAGCAAAAAATCAGCGATGACGAGTTGCAACGCTTACAGGCAAACGGCTTGCCGGTTTTGAAAACCAGCGCGAAAACAGGCCTCAATACGCTTGAAGCGTTTACCGCCATCACCCGGGCCATGGCCGGCGCGCAATAAAAAAACACTACTGTTTTCTTTCCCTGCGCCGCGCCGCGCACCCGGACGCCGTTTCCCCCCGTTCGAGCAGCCACTGCAGCAGCATGCGATAGTTGGCCTGGTACTTTTTGCCGACAATGGCCACAGGCGCCCCTTCCCGGGCCCAGGCAACAAGCGTTCTTCTGCTCACCCCGAATATTCTGCTGATGACATCACCCCCTCTGATATGGCCGCAATCTTTTTCCTTAGCCGCCCCCGGCGTTTGCCGGGCGCTCTTCTGATGGCCGTGCCCCATGCGGGTCCTCCTGCGGGTAAACAAATGGTTGGACATGCGCGACCAAAACACTATATTAAAAAATAGTAATTTTGTAAATAGAAAATAATTTATTTTTGATTATTCACTCTCGCTGACAGCCGCGCCTGACTGTGATAGACAGCCTATATGAGCATCGCCGACGATCTTATCGCATCCCTGGCCCGCCTGAACCTGTCGCAAGCCGAACTCTCGCGCCGCAGCGCGGTGCCGCAGTCGACAATTTCGCGCTTTATGCAAGGGCGTTTCGGCGCCGAACCGTTTTTGCGGTTTCTGGATGCCCTGGGCGCGCGCGTCGTCTTTCCCGGCGACATCAACCCCGTTCGCGACACCTGTTTTGTCAACGCGACGCTTGTCACGGCCGGACCCGGCGACGCTCCCCCCGCGGCCGAAGACTATCTGGCGGTGCCCCTTGTCACGCCCGACGCCATCCATGACGGCCCGGTCGCATCAGGCTGCATTGAAAGCTGGGTTCTGGTTTACCGCAATCATCGCTCGGTATTGCGACGCGACGACCTTCTGGCCGTGGAAATAGGGCATAACCAGCGCGGCATGATCCCCACGCTGCACCCCGGCGACATTGTACTGGTAGACAGAGGCGACCAGGGACAGACGGGCTTCTCTTCCCCGGGCAACATATTTCTGGTGCGCGAGCCGAACCGCAAACGCGGCGGTGAAATACGGCGTGTCGCTTTTTCCGGTAAAGAACCCGACGCCATTCTTACTTTTTATGGCGACAACGTCACCGAATGCGAGCCGCAGCCCCACCCCTTCAGCGATTACGGCGGCAACATCCGCGCCGCCGTGATCGGCCGCGTGGTCTGGGCCTGGGCCGACCTTTCCCGCAAATAAAATCCCGCCACCGGCTTTGCCGCGCCCGCACCTGGGGTGCCCACAGCGTATGTGAAGTAGACACTTTTTATTTACAAATGATAATTTTGCTATTGACTTTTGATTTATTTTTGAATATAGTGCTTTCACCACATCGAAATTCCCCGAGGAGAACACTATGTATGCCGTGATTACCGACCAGCATGAACAGCTTGATGCGTTACGCCACGTCTTTTTCGCCGAATCAGCCAGAGACGCCGCGCTTCTGGCCCGGGAAATAGCGGATGAGGACGGCCTGCGCGCTCTTGTTCTCAAAGTCATCGACGCCGTTGACCCCGAAATGCCGAGCCCGTCTTTTGACGCATTCGGCACCCGCCTTTTTTCTCCCGCTCACAGCACCCCCATCTTGCATTAGGCCGTCACGTAATGAGACCGCCAGCATGACGCACGCGCCGTCGTTGTAGCCGTCTTTTTCCCTTTTCTCCGTTATCTCCGTTTCCCGGCCGTACCGGGCTTCTGCCCTCATTCTCTTTCACCAGACAGGAGATTGTTATGACAGCTTTTTCCGATCGCCCGGCTCTTGCGAACCCCAAGACCGCGGAAGACGCCCTGCGGCGCCTGGCCGACATCTTTCGTGAGCTGGAACGCGGTCCGGGACATGCCCCGAACCGCAACGCGGCGTATGCGGATTCACCGGAGCGTATTCCGGCCCGGACTTTCCCGCTCCACCCCGAAGATTTTCCGCATCCGCACTGCGCGGACCTGGATGACCTTGTGGGTGAAGACCCTCTTTTCTCCCGGCTCCGGGCCGGAAGCTCCCCCTACTTTGAATGACGAAGGCTCTTTCTCCGGCGTATGCCGGCAACTGCAACAAGGAGAACCATCATGGGTGGCGGCGGCGGAAAAAGCGGCTCCACGACAGCCACGGCCCCTGCGCCGGCGGCGGAAGCCCCGAAACCGTATCAACAGGAACAGGCCATGTCCGATGCCGCGCGTGAAGCGCGCGAAGCGCAACTGCGCAAAGCAAAGGCAGCGCTGGGCCAGGAAGGGAGCATTCTCACCAGCCCCTTCGGCAGCCAGGAAAAAAGCAATCAGGCCCTGACTCAGGGCAAAACACTGCTGGGCAGGTGACCATGGACGACCCCGACTGGAAAGGCCCTTACCCCCAAATTGATTACGGCCAACGTTCCGGAGCCTGGTGCCCCGATTCCCGCGCCCCCGTCTATCAGGCCATGGAGCGGGCGCGGCTTGATCCGGCTTTCGCCCGGCTGTTCGCGGCGGATATCCTGTTCGGCCGGGAAGAGAGCGGCGGGCATTGCTGGGGCTATGCAGGGACCTGGTACATCGTCGTCGGCTATCCCGACCTGGACCTCGGCCTCGACTACACGCAGGAAGACGAAACCCGTTGGGACGACGGCAGCGGGATCGGCACTCCCGGCTGGCGTTTCTACAGTCCGGGGTGGCCGTGGGGCGAAGACGGCCCGAGTTACGTCTGGCGCCCCAAGGGCGGCCGTTTCGAGCAGAAGGGCATGCAGCGCTTCAAATGCAAGTGGCTGTACAACGAAAATACGCTTAACGCGGCCAAAAGCTGGGTTGCGCAGCTGTTCGGGCCGCCGGCCGTGCGCTCCGGATCCAGCTGGCTTACGGCCGGGGCGTGGTGCACCGGCGGAGACGCGTCCCCCGACTGGGGCTTTATCGCGGAAAGCCCCGTGACGGGGGGCGCGGCCCCTGCGGGCGACACGGCGCGCATGCTTAGCGAAGGGCATTACGCGTTCAGCGCCAAAGGCTGCAACGGCCTGACCGTTTATGTGCCTTATGCCGCCGACGCCAAACCCCTCAAAGACGGACGCGGCCGCTGGGAATGCGGCGACGGCAAACGAACTGCCAGAGGGCGTTATTATGAGATCCCCTGACCTTTTTTACGCTATGGAGCTTATATGACAGGATCTACCACCGATCTTGCCTCGCGCCGCGAGTCGCTGCTGAGCGAACGCGCCACGTGGGAGCAAGACTGGAAACTGCTGGCCAAACATTTTCTGCCGCGCAAATGCCGCCTGGAAAAAGGGCGCAGCGAAACCAACCAGGGAGGTTTGCGCGGCGGCGTGCTTGATTCCACGGGCATTTTATCCATGCGCGACCTGGCCGCCGGGCTGCATGGCGGCATGACCAGCCCCGCCCGGCCCTGGTTTCGCCTGACGCTGGAAGATCAAGAGATGAGCGCCCGGCGCGACGTGCGCACCTGGCTGGATGCCGTTGAAAAACGCATGCGCAGCGTGCTGAACCGTTCCAACTTCTATAACGCCGTGCACCATCTGTATGGCGAGCTGGGCGCCTTCGGCACGGGCTTCATGTTCGCCCTGGCCGACGAAAAAAGCGTGGTGCGCTTTTTGCCCCTGACCGTCGGCGAATATTGCCTGGACGTGGACGAACACGGCCGGGTGGATACCATCTTCCGCAGCTCCGAAATGACCCTGCGCCAGATCATCCGGCGCTTTGAAGCCCCGCGCGTGCCTTCCTTCATGCATGCCCTATTTGAAAAACCCGCCAACTGGAACGAGCGGTTTTCGGTCATTCATGCGGTCTATCCCCGACGCGAGCGCCAATCAGCCTCTTCTTCCGCTTCCGCCATGCCCTTCGCTTCCGTGTACTATCTGGAAGGCGGCAGCCTTTCCGGCGGGCGCGGCGGCGCACCTGCCGGCGACGGACGCATTCACGTGCTGAGCGAGAGCGGTTTCGCGGCCTTTCCCGGTTTCGGGCCGCGTTGGGATGTGACCGGCGGCGACGTATACGGCCGCAGCCCGGGCATGGACGTGCTGCCCGATTCCATTTTGCTGCAGCAGATGGTCTCAAGCATGCTTCAGGCTTTGCACAAAGAAATCAACCCACCCATGGTCGCGCCGGAAGACCTGAAAAGCATCAATCTGCTGCCGGGCGGGGCGAACTTCGTCAATTCCACCGGCGGGAGCGGCCAGCAGGTCTACCCGGCCGTGCAGGTGCGGCACAATATCGAGGGCACGCAGCGGGCTATTCTGGGCGTGCGCGAACAGGTTAAAGAAGGTCTTTTCAACAACCTCTTCCGCATGCTGCTCAATTCCGACCGGCGGCAGATAACCGCGCGCGAAGTGGCGGCCAGAGAAGAAGAAAAGCTCATCCTCATCGGGCCTGTGCTTGAACGCCTGCACGACGAGCTGTTCATCCCCCTCATCGACCGCGTGATCCATTTGATGCGCGAGAAAAACATCCTGCCCGAACCGCCCCCCTGCATGCAGGGCGTGGAGATGAAGGTCGAATTCGTCTCCATTCTGGCCCAGGCGCAAAAAATGGTGGGCACCAGCACCATCGAGCAGTTCGCGGGCTTCATCGGGCAAAGCGCGCAACTCTTCCCCGAAGTGCTTGACGCCATCGACCCGGACAAGGTCGTGGACGCCTATGCCGGGTACCTGGGGGTGGAAGCGGGCATCTTGCGCGGCCAGAACGAACGGCGCGAGCAGCGCGAGACCCGCGACGGCGAAGCGGCCCAGGCCAAAGAAATGCAGCAAGGCGCGGCGCTGTTCGAAACCTTGGGCAAAGCGGGCGCGGCGGGCAAGGCCCTTAACGAAAGCATGGCGATACCGAAGGGCATGGGCGCCGGCGGCATGCCGGGCGCGGATATGGGCGCCCTGCTGCAACAGATGGGAGGGGCCGGCGCATGAGCATGAGCTATGAACCCGACCCGGTGCTCGACCCTCTTTTCCACGCGGAAAAGCAAAAGCAGCAAACTCTATCAAAACGCGAGCAGCGTGAACGCGACGAATTGGTGCTGGCCGCGCGTAACCTGTTGGCATCCGAACCCGGCAAGCGTTTCTTGTGCTGGCTGATCAATGAAACGGGCGTATTCGCGCAGGGTTTCACCGGCAACTCCACAACCTTTTTTCTTGAAGGCAAACGCGCCGTCGGCCTTGGCGTTTACCGTCTGCTGATGACGGCAAGCCCCCTGGCTTTACAGGAACTGATAACATTTCAACGCGAATTGAATACTAAGGAGACATCCCATGAGTGACGCAAACAGCACGCCCTCTTCCATCATGGAATCAGCCGCGGCGCAGCCTGCCCAAAGCAATTCCGGCTATCAGGTTCCAGCCTATCTGACGGACAACCTCAGCGAACGCGCACCGGAAAAAACAGCCGCCAATGCCGAAGCCGCCGCGCAGGCAGCTCCCGCCGCTTCACCCGCAGCGCAAACGGCCTCCGCCGCCGCGTCCACGCAAGCGCCCGCGAACAGCGCCGACTACGACCTTGACCTGCCTGACGGTATGGAGCCCAACGCCCCCTTGCTTGAAGAATTCAAAACCCTGGCGGGAGAATTCAAGCTCAATCGCGACCAGGCGCGCAAGCTGCTGGACCTGGAAATCAAGAACGCCCGGTCGGCCATGGAACGCTGGCAGCAACAGCAAAAAGCCTGGGAGGGCGAAATCAAGACGGACAAAGAGTTCGGCGGCGAAAAACTGCCCGCCACCGTGGCCGCCGCCAAAAAAGCCCTGGACCATTACGACAAGGGCGGCACCCTGTTTCACGAGCTGACGCGCGGCGGGTACGGCAACCACCCGGCCATCATCCGCTTTCTGGCCCGCGTGGGTAGCGACATGCGAGAAGACAGCGCCCATTCCGGCCAAAGCCTGCTTGCCAACAAACGCCCTCTGCGCGAACGGCTCTGGCCCGACAGCGTTATGCCCTGAGCCCGCCGCAAGCCGCCTGGCTGCGCCACGATCACTGCCTTCCACCCTCTGCTTTCGCATAACGCCATTTCCGCCGGACGGCGGAGCCCCCTTCCGTTCACCACGCCTGCAACGGGCATACCACGGAGCTACTCATGAGCCTGACCGTGCCTTTCAGTGACGACACCCCCAAGAACCCGGCCAACGCTCAATCCATATGGGACAGCGCGGAACCGGAAAACCCCAAGCTCTACCCCCACCCGGTGGAAGAATACCGCGTCATGCGCGTGCCCTACACCAAAGAAAACCTGCCGCCAGAGGACAGCCGCTCCATACTGGAGCGCACCCGCGACCCGCAGGTCAGCGAAATGCAGGAGTTTCACCGCCGCATGCAGCGGGAAGAAGACGGCGCGGTGGCCCGCGAGGCCTATGTCAAGCTGAGTAACGAAGCATCCGCCTTTCTCTTCGGCAATCAGGAATCCGGCGGCGGCCTTTTGGCCAGCAAGGGCAAGGACGCCTTGGAATCCGTCTCTCGCATGCGCGACTGGTTCGGCAAAACCACCGAGAAGATCGGGCGAGACATGACCTCCGGCGCGGCGGACCAGTTCGAGAAAATGGCGTTGGATTTGCGCGTGCCTTTGGTGGCCCGCATCGCCCGCAACCAGGTTCACGAAAAGTTCGCCTGGGAAGTGGACAGCCTGAACAAGCAGATCGATGCGGAGCACGGCAACGCTGCCGCCTGTTTCGCCGATCCCAAATCCTTTGAAGCCGCTCTCGCCCGCCAGACTCAGGCCATACGCGATCTTGGCGCCAAGACCTGCCTCAGCGAAGAGGAGCAGGAAAATCGCATCTATGCCGCCGCATCCAGCGCGGCCATGAGCCGTGTCGACCGTTTCATCGAATCCGGTGATCTGGACGGCGCGGACGATGCCCTGCAAGACCGGCGCATCAACCTCGCGGACTATTACGCGGTGGAAGCCCGGCTGGAAAAAGCCTGGGGCGCGAAGCAGCTGGAAGAGGGCTACGCCTTGATGCAGACCGACCCGGACCGGGTCATCAGCTTGATGGAGGACCATTACAAAGCAATTGAACTGGAGAAACGGGGGGGGGGGGGGGGGCGCGCCGCCCCCCCGCCGCGGGGGCGCGGGGCCAGACCGCCCCCCACCAGCACCACGCCGGCAGTAGGGCG
>JAVBNL010000016.1:0-13650 GCA_031551515.1 Desulfovibrionaceae bacterium | reverse complement strand
AAGCAGATGGAGCTTTTCGCCCGCGGCATGTGGCTTATTCTGCGCCGGCACGCCTATGTTGCTTCTTTGAAGAAAGCCAAAGAGCACGCGGAACGCGCCAATAAAGTCAAAGATCAATTTTTGGCCAATATCAGCCATGAGTTGCGCACGCCCCTTAACGGCATCATCAGCATGTTGCAGCTTTTGGAACAATCCGGCATGTCTCAAGAGCAAAGCGTTTACACGCGCAACGCCGAACTCTCCGGCCAAGCGCTGCTGCGCATCATTTCTGATATTCTTGATTTTTCTCGCCTGGAATCGGGAAAAATGACGCTGAACAACCATCCTTTTTCCATCAGGGACGTGCTGGCCTCCACTGTGGACCTCTTCGCCATTGAAGCGAAAAACAGGAATATCCAGATGCTTCTCTCCGTCGATTACGCGTTGCCGCCGCTGATCACCGGCGATGACGCGCGGCTGCGGCAGATATTGTTCAATCTGGTGGGCAATGCTCTGAAATTTACCAGTAAAGGGACTATAAGCATACAGTGCTCCAGATTGCCTTACGCCAAAGACGGCTGCATGTCGCTCTATCTGGCCGTGCAGGATACAGGCATAGGCATTGCCGAGGAGTTCCACGGCGTCATCTTCGACCCTTTTATTCAACTGGACGGTTCGCCCTCCCGCCGCTACTCCGGAACAGGGCTGGGACTGGGTATCGTGCGGCGTCTGGTGGACAGCATGGGCGGGTCAGTGACCGTGGAAAGCGCTCCAGGCCAGGGAACGACTTTTCACTGCTCTCTTCGTCTGCCCGCAATCACGGCGGTACAGGAAAGCCCCGCCTGGAGTCCGGCAAAAGCCCCGGTTCACGTGCCTTGCCTGGATATTCTGATGGCGGAGGATGATCCGGTAAACCAGTTTGGTTTGCGCGCGGCGTTGACGCGAAGCGGCCACCGGGTTGTTTGCGTGAACAACGGTCTTCAGGCTTTGGAAGCATTGAGTTTATATCCTTTTCATTGCCTGATCACTGATATCCAGATGCCGGTTATGGATGGGCTGGAGGCAGTCCGCCGTATCCGTTTCGGCGAAACAGCCGACATCCGCCCCTCGCAAAGCGTATTGGAGCTTGTCCTAAGTGGCATGCCCACAGCTGGCCAAAGCCCTGTGCCCATCCCTCATGATCTTCCGATAGTGGCGATCACCGCTCACGCCATGAGCGGCGATAAGGAACGCTTTTTAAGCGAAGGAATCGATCTGTACCTATCGAAGCCCATATCCGTCCGGGAACTCTCAGAAACGCTGAAAATCGTCCATAGCAGGCTGCATTCGTAAGGGCTCCCTCTGTCCGGCTGTTGGTTCTCTGTGGCTGCACTGGGCAATGTTCAGCCCAAGACCTCGTCAACGAATTGGTGCGGGCTTTGCAAAAGGCGGGTGCCTACGCCCCTGCCTGCGCTCAGACGCGAAAAGGACTTGGTTTTATCCAAGTCCTTGAAATCTGGCGCGCCAGGAGGATTCGAACCCCGATGCAGGCAGCTTCACTTTTGCCGCCTCTAATTGACTAAAGGGCGAAGATAATACTATAGCCTCCGCATTCCATACGGATATCATATTCTTTGCTGGTCGATCTCAATGCCCGGACTTCGCAACGTGTTTTTCCCCCGCTCCACCAGAAGCATCAAACTGCTGATTTTGTCGGCAAGCGTGCTGCTGTTGCTTGCGGTGTACATGGGACCCTCTTTCTCCTTTTCCGGGCCGCCCCATGAGGTCTCCGGGCGTTTGAGCGCCCTGTCCCTCGACCCCGCAGCGTATGAAGGCTTGAAAGCCGCGCGGTCCCCCGGCCGTCTGGAACCGCGATCCCTGGCGTTCAACAGCTACGCCCTTTTTTACGCCCGCGCGGACCGGACATATTTTTATTCCATAATCGAGCAGGACAAGACAGGCTTTGACCCCGGCGTCGCGATGCTCAGTGCGGACGCCCGGCATGCTGTCGCCTTTCTGCGTTCTCCCATTTCGCCTGAATCCATTCGGGAAAACCGCGCGCACCGGTTTCTTGTCTATTCCGATGCGGAGTATACGGAGTACGTTCTTTTCGTGACGACGCTTCCCCTGGTCAGCATTGACACAAGGCACCCGGAAGTGCTTGGCGACTCGTTCATAACGGACAAGAAATCCGCCGCGCATATGACGCTGTTCGACAACGGCCCGGAAATTTCCCATGTCCAGCGCGTGCTTGAGAGCGACCTGGATATTCGCATCCGTGGCGCGACAACCAGAAAAAACCCGCAAAAGTCATACCGGGTGTTTCTGACGCAGCTTTCACTGGGGCGAAACAAGCGCATCAACCCGCTTTCCCTGCTCGGCATGCGCCGGGATGAAGACTGGATTCTTTACGCCCCTTATACCGAGCCGGACAAGATGCGCAACGTCATGGCCACCAACTTGTGGTGGGCCATGAGCGCGGAGGCGAACTCCTTTGGCGTGGGCAACGGCACGCGGGCCAAATATGTCGAACTGCTCATCAACGGGAAATACGCGGGCATTTACGGCCTGATGCCCCCCGTGGATTATAAGCAACTGCAAATGCAGATAACGCAAGACCCGGGCACCGCCGAGTATTTTTACCGAAAAATCAGCAATACCCCGGCCAGGAAACACGATTTCCACAAGGGGAAACACAGGAATCACTATCTCGGCTTTGAGTTGCGATACCCCAAGCGGACCAAGAATACCTATGACAAATGGGCCCCCCTGGGCACATACGTCGCGGCGCTGGACGGTTCGCGGGAGCTGTACGAAAAGACGCTCACGGAGCTTCTTGAGCTTAACAACGCCATCGACCTCTGGATTTTCGTCAACGCGACGCTGGGCATTGACAATATCGATAAAAATATCAGCTATATCGCCAAACACAAAGACTCCGGCTACGTGCTTCTGTTTTCCCCGTGGGATTTGGATCAAACGTGGAAGGTCTCTTACTGGACCGGCAGCGGCACGCTTTTGACGACGGTTCCCGGCTCTTTTGACAAGGGGCTGTGGATCCATGAAGAAATGCCCATCGGGCGGGCGCTGCTTTTCAATTCCCTCAATATCTGGGAAAAAGTGGCGAAGCGTTACGCCGCGTTGCGGCAAACGGCGTTGTCGAACGCGAGCGTTGAGGCCTTGATCGCGGAACATGCGCGGCAGGTATTCGATTCCGGGGCCATCCGGCGCGACCACGCGCGCTGGGGCAACGGAGCGCCGCCGGAAACGCCGGACGCGTTGCGCAAAACCGTGCTGGACAGGCTCAGCGCCATGGATAGCGAGATCGAACGGATTCGCGTTTCACCCGAAAGCCTGCGGCCGGAGCCGCTTGCGTGGGGAGCCGGGCATTGAATGCAGAAACGCGGTTATGGCGCATGCCATAGCCGCTTGATTTTGTTACAAAACTATAACGGACTGCGCCCCTCCAACTCCAGTGCTTTGCGCAGGCGTTGCCTGCTGTTCACGAGGTGCATCCGCATGGCGGCCTGCGCCGATTCGGCATCCTGCCGGACGATGGCGTCAAACACGGCTTGGTGCTCCAAGTGGTTGCGCATCAGATACGCTTCCTGCGACTCATTGGTATATTGAGCTATTTTCAGACGCATACGCGGAATGGTATTGCCCCCGATAAAGCGGTAGACCTCTTCAAAATACCGATTACCGGTGGATTTGCCGATATGCAGGTGGAAATTCAGATCTTCCTGGCTGGCGCTGCCGCCTTTGCTGACCTCGTCAACAAAGGCCTTGAAGATTATGGCGAAAGCCGTGAGATCCTCTTCCGTGCGCTTTGCCGCTGCCAGGCCCGCGGCCTGGGTCTCCAGGCTGATGCGAAACTCCAGCATATCCAGAACGTCGTACATGGTTATGATGGAAGATTCCGCGAGGCGTTCAGGAGCTTTTTGCCCGGCATCGCGGACAAAGGTTCCGACGCCGTGGCGCGTTTCAACCAGCTCCGCCGCCTGAAGGCGGGAAATCGCTTCACGAATGACAGTCCGGCTCACGCCGAGCGCTTGCATCATCCGCTGCTCCGTCGGCAGCTTTTCTCCGGAAACGAACGTGCCCGAGGCTATCCGGCTTGCCACCTGATCGACAACGCCTTCCACCAGGCTGTGAGAATGCCGGCCCGGCGGAGAGGATTTGCCGGCCTGGCCCTGCCCGAATACATTCCAATTGGGTAAGGATGTTGGTTCCATAGAACGACTCTATGTCATACGATAACATATGTCTAGAGCAAAGCCCAAAGCCGGCGCCATGGGGTTTATTTGATTTTTACTAAGTAAAATTAGTATATTATAATATATACTGCAAAAAGATGTTTCACGCAAGTCATAAAACCTCTTGCCAAGCGAGGGCGATTACGGCATTAATAAACCACGTTGTACGATGACTTGCAGCCACCGCATGTTCAAGGTTGCAACTTCGCGGCAACCGTAAGAAATCATTATCCAAAAGACTGACGGGCAGCGATTCGCAGCCCCTATGAGCATCGCTCGTTTTCGCGAGATGCCGCATGAAGCCTTCGCAGTCACGCATGAAGCAAGTCATCATATGAGTTCGGCCCCGCCCCGCGGGAAAAAGGCCAAAGGAGAATCAGCATGAAGAACACCGGCGCACCCATAGTAACGGAGCTTCAGGTCATTCCCGTGGCCGGGCGTGACAGCATGCTGCTGAACCTCAGCGGCGCTCATGGCCCCTTTTTCACCCGAAACATCGTTATTATGCGCGACAACGCCGGAAATACCGGGGTCGGCGAAGTGCCGGGCGGCGAGAAAATCCGCCAGACCCTGGAAGACGCGAGGCCCCTCGTCATCGGCCAATCCATCGGCAACTACCATAACATCCTCCGCACTGTGCATGCCCGGTTCGCCGAGCGCGACAGCGGCGGCAGGGGGCAGCAGACCTTTGACCTGCGCACCGCCATCCACGCGGTTACGGCCCTGGAAGCGGCGCTTCTTGACCTGTTCGGCCAGTTCCTGAACCTGCCCGTGGCCGCGCTGCTGGGCAACGGGCAATTGCGCGAAAAAGTCGCCATGCTGGGCTATCTTTTCTACGTTGGCGACCGCAAGAAAACGCCCCTTCCCTATGCTGACGGCGCGAACGAAACAGACCCGTGGCTGCGGCTCAGAACCGAGGAAGCCCTGACGCCGGAAGCCGTCGTCCGTCTGGCCGAAGCCGCCCGGGACCGGTACGGATTTTCCGATTTCAAGCTCAAGGGCGGCGTACTGCGCGGCGAGGAGGAAATGGAAGCCGTCACCGCCCTGCACGAGCGGTTCCCCGATGCGCGCATCACCCTGGACCCCAACGGGGCCTGGTCTCTGGAAGAAGCCATCCGGCTTTGCACGGGCAAGGGCCATATCCTGGCTTATGCCGAAGACCCCTGCGGCGCGGAAAACGGCTTTTCCAGCCGTGAGATCATGGCCGAGTTCCGGCGGGCAACGGGCCTCATGACCGCCACCAACATGATCGCCACGGACTGGCGGCAGATGGCCCACTCCATTCAGCTGCAATCCGTGGACATCCCTCTGGCTGACCCGCATTTCTGGACCATGCAGGGGTCCGTGCGCGTGGCCATGCTGTGCGAAATGTTCGGCCTCACCTGGGGTTCGCACTCCAACAACCACTTCGACATCTCGCTGGCCATGTTCACGCACGTGGGCGCGGCAGCGCCCGGCAGGGTCACGGCCATCGACACCCACTGGATCTGGCAGGAAAGCCGCGACGAATTGACCCGGGACCCTCTTGTCATCCAGGGCGGCATGGTGGCCGTTCCCGACAAGCCGGGGCTGGGCGTGGAGCTGGATATGGCCAAGGTCGAGGAAGCGCACAAGCGGTACAAAAACATGGGACTCGGCGCGCGCGACGATGCCGAGGCCATGCAATACCTTATTCCCGGCTGGACCTTTGACAATAAAAAGCCCTGCCTGGTCCGCTGAAGGCCGCGCGGCGCGCTGCAACACTCCATCCTGAAGGGAGAGCCTATGAAAAACAGCTCGTTCTTGCACAAATACAAGGAACTGCTGCTGGGCGCAGGCATGCTGGCTCTGGCCGCGTTTTATCTGTACCACTCCACGTTCATCAGAATACGGAGCACGGTCAGCGTCAGCGCTAAAATGATCCCGGAAATTCTCGGCGTCCTGGTCATCATCCTCGGCCTTTGCCAGGTAGGGGCGGGAATAACCCATCTTGTCAAAGTCCGCCGGGAAAACAAAAAAAAGGGCATACCCTCCGTGGCTATGAGCGAGGAAGAAAAAGCGAACACTCCTCCCATCTTCCTCACATTCGCGCTGATCGTCGGCTATGCGATGTCCTTTGAATGGCTGGGGTTCATCATTTCCTCAACCCTGTGCATGTTCCTCATGATGCTGCTGATGGCCCCCAGGGCGCAACGCCGGCCGGGGTTTTTCGCCCTCATTTCGTTCGCGACGGCGGTAGTCGTCTATATCGCCTTCCGCAAGGGACTCAACCTCTCCCTTCCCCAAGGCCTGCTGGAAATATTGCCGTTCTGAAAACGACGAACCGCCCTTGCGCGATCGAAAGGAATGGACCATGTCAACCATAGACCTTATCATCAACGGGTTCATCACGGCCGGACACCCTCTGAGCCTGGTGCTCATCTTCGTGTGCGTGGCGATAGGAATCGTCTTCGGGGCCATTCCCGGTCTTTCCGCCACCATGGCCGTGGCGCTGTTTCTCCCGGTGACATACGGCCTGCAGCCGAGCATCGCCATGTCCGTTCTTATGGCTCTGTATATCGGCGGGGTTTCCGGGGGGCTCATCTCCGCCATTCTTATCAACATTCCCGGCACCCCTTCCTCGGTGGCCACCTGCTTTGACGGGCACCCGCTGGCGGCCAAGGGCGAAGCGCCCAAAGCGCTGGGCGTCGGCGTTGTCTTTTCCTTCATCGGCACCATTCTGTCCATCCTCGGGCTGATGTTCATTTCACCCTGGCTGGCCAAGCTTGCCATTGAATTCGGCAACTTCGAGTATTTCGCCATCGCCCTGTTCTCGCTCACCATGATCGCCTCTCTGTCCGGAGGCTCGCTGATCAAGGGGGTGTTCTCGGGCACGCTCGGCTTCATGTTCGCAACCGTCGGGATCGCGCCCATCGACTCTGCCAAGCGCTTCACCTTCGGCTCCATTGAGCTGATGTCGGGTTTTGACATGCTGACGGTCATGATCGGGCTGTTCGCGGTGGGCGAAATCATTTCCGCGGCCAAGGATTCGCGTAAGGACGACCAGGGCGCGGTCATGCAACCGGACATGAAGAGCGTCAAGGGCTTCGGCTTCAGCATGAAGGAATTTTTCGGCCAGCAGGTGAACATGTTCCGCTCGGCGCTCATCGGCATAGGCATCGGAATTTTGCCCGGCATCGGCGGCGGCACGGCCAACATCCTTGCCTACTCGGTGGCCAAGAACCAGTCCAAGCACCCTGAAAAGTTCGGCACCGGGATAATCGACGGCGTAGTGGCCTCCGAAACCTCGAACAACGCTGCCATCGGCGGCGCGCTGATTCCGCTGCTCACTCTCGGCATTCCCGGTGATACAGTCACGGCCATGCTGCTCGGCGGGCTGATGATCCACGGCATGACGCCGGGCCCGCGGCTTTTTATCGAACATACGGCCGTCGTCTATGGCATCTTCGGGGCGCTGACCATCGCGGCCTTTGTCATGCTGTTTCTGGAATTTTACGGACTCAGAATCTTCGTAAAGCTGCTGACCATCCCGAAGTATATTTTGTTGCCGGTCATCTTCTGCCTCTGCGGCGTCGGCGCATACGGCCTCAACAGCCGCACCTTCGACCTCTGGAGCGTCATTCTGTTCGGCATCATCGGGTTCGGGTTCAGTTCGTTCAGAATTCCGATAGCGCCCTTTATTTTGGGCTTCATTCTCGGCCCCATGGCGGAAACGAACCTGCGGCGGGGCCTGATGCTGCACCAGAACAGCCTTGAACCCCTCTTCTCTTCGCCAATCTGCCTCTTCTTCCTGACCATCGCGGCTCTTTCGCTCGCGCTTACCGGTTACAGGCAGTTCAGGCTCCATTACCGGCGGCTGCGAGGCAACGGGAACGGGGCGGCAGCTTCCGCTCCGACCTGCGGGGAAATTTCCGAAGGATAAACCACGGTATTCAGAACAGGCCGGAATTCCGGCGCAGTGTGGAATATAAACCCATTATCATCGCAACAGGAGAGCATATGAAAAAGACGATCCGCACCATCGCATTGTTTTTGGCGCTTTTCGGTTTGATGCTGCCGGCTCCGGCCGCGAACGCCGCCGCCTGGCCCAGCCAGCCCGTGGAATTTGTCGTTCCGGCCAACCCCGGCGGTGATACCGACATCAACTGCCGCATTTTCCTCAAGTACATGGAAAAAGAGCTCAAGCAGTCCATGGTGGTGGTGAACATGGCCGGCGCCGCCGGAGCGGTGGGCATAAACAACGTGCGCCAGGCCAAACCCAACGGCTATCGCGCCCTATTTTATCACTCCGGCGCACTGATCGGCAACATCATGGAATTTGTGGATGTTTTCATCCCGGACGCCTTTGAAGTGGCCGCCATGCCGGTTATCGACAAATCCAACTGCTTCGGCGCCAACGTGAAAGCCCCTTACAACAATATCAAGGAACTGGTGCAATACGCGAAAGCCAACCCCGGCAAGGTTTCCTTCGCCACCGAATCCGGCTCTTTCACGCACCTGCACGTCCTGGCGCTTGAGCAAGCCGCGGGCATCAAGTTCAACATCGCCGACGCCGGCACGGCCTCGGAAAAAATCACCGCCCTGCTCGGCGGCCGCATCGACATCATCGGCACCCAGTACGGCCTGATCAAGGGCTATATCCAGAACAAGGAATTCAAGTGCCTGGGCATCCTCTCCGACAAGAAGCTGGCCGGAGCGGAAGACGTGCACACCTTTGCCGAAGACGGTTACAATCTGGTTTTTGACAAATTCTTCTATGTCGCCTTCCCCAAGGGCACGCCGAAAGACGTTATCGAAAAATTCAACGCGGCCTCCAAAAAAGTGGCTGAAAACCCCGATTATATCGCGGAATGCAAGAAAAATTTCGTCAATGCCACATATTACACCGTTCAAGGCGCGGACAAGTATATCCGTAGCGAGATGGCCAACTACCGCAAGTATGAAAAGGCGCTGACCGGCAAATAAGCCCGGAGCTTCCGCGGGCCGGTTTCGCACCGGAACCGGCCCGCCGTTCTCCGTCTGGCGGCGAGGGGCTTCCCGCACGGTCAGGTATCGCCGCATATACAAACACATACGTGTAAGGAGCTTCACTATGGAATATATTCGCGAGCGCGCGCTGCAAGGCGAATTCCTGGCCGGCGTCTGGTTGAACCTGGCCTCTTCCCTAACGTCGGAAATGGCCGGCATGGCCGGGTATGACTGGCTGCTTATCGATCAGGAACACGCGCCAGGGGACACAATGACCCTTTTGCATCAGTTGCAGAGCGCGTCCCGCTTCCCTGTCGCTCCCATCGTGCGGGTACCCTGGGTTGACCGCATCCTGTTCAAAAAAATTCTCGACCTCGGCGCCGCCGGCATCATGACCCCCTACGTTCAAACCGCCGAGGAAGCCAAAGAAGTGGTGCGGTTCGGCAAATACGCGCCCATGGGCGAACGCGGCGTCGCGGGGTCCCCCCGCTGCATGGATTATACCGCCAATTTTCAGAACTATTTCGAAAATGCCAACAAGAATCTGATCATGATCGCCCAGATTGAAACCGGCCTGGCGGTGAAAAACGCCGAAGAAATCGCCGCCGTGGAAGGCATTGACGTGCTGTTCGTCGGCCCGCTGGACCTTTCCATCAACACCGGCCTGCCGGGCATGTACGAAGATCCGGTCTACGTGGAGCACCTCAAAAGCGTCGCCGCCGCCGCCAAGAAACACAACAAGGCCTGCGGCATTCTGCTGCCTCACGTAAAATGGATCCCGCTGCTCAAAGAACTCGGCTTCACCTTCATCGCCTGCGGTTCGGACGGCGGCTTTGTACTTGGCGGCATGAAATCCGCGCTGGAAGCTTTGCGAGCCTGAAGTACCATGAAAATTACCGCTGCGGGAAACGTGTTCCGGCTGCTCAAGGACGTTCCGATTCCCAAAATGTTTCATGCCGCGCAAAGCTTTCCACGGCCGGTCGTTCAGCCGGAGGATATCGCGAACACGGTGTTCCGGGAACTTTCCAAACCCGATATCGCCCGGCGGATCAAACCGGGCATGCGGATTGCGATCACGGCGGGCAGCCGGGGCATCCGCAACGTCGACCGCATCACCAAGGCGATTGCCGATTTCGTGAAGGACCGGGGGGCCTCTCCGTTCATCGTGCCGGCCATGGGCAGCCACGGCGGCGCGACCGCCGAAGGGCAGGTGGAAGTTCTGGCCGGGTACGGCATCACCGAAGAGGCCATGGGCTGCCCCATCCTCTCGTCCATGGACGTGGTAAAGCTCGGCGACTCGAAACTGGGGCGCCCCGTGGTGATCGACAAGCACGCCGCCGGGGCGGACGGCATCATCGTTTCCTGCCGCATCAAACCGCACAACGCCTTTCGCGGGCCTTACGAAAGCGGCCCTTGCAAAATGATGGCCATCGGGCTGGGCAAGCAGGCCGGGGCGGAACAGGTGCACGGCGACGGCATGGACTGCATCGGCCGCAACATTCCGACCATGGCCGGGGTGATTCTTGACAAGGCGCCCATCCTGTTCGCGCTGCCCTGCGTTGAAAACGCTTACGATGAAACCTGCCTGATCGAGGCCATCCCGGCGGAAAACATTCTGGACCGCGAGCCGGAACTGCTCGAATACGCCTTTGCGAACATGCCGCGTCTGCTTGTGGGAGAATGCGACGTGCTGGCGGTTCATGAAATCGGCAAAAACTACAGCGGCACAGGCGTGGACCCCAACATAACCGGAACCTTTTCAACCCCGTATGCGACCGGGGGGATCACGGTGCAACGGACCTGCTTTTTCAACCTCAGCCCGGAATCGCATGGCAACGCTTTGGGCGTCGGCCTGGCGAACGCGGTCACACGCAAAATTTTTGACGCGATAGACACGGAAAGCATGTACCCGAACTGCATTACAAGCACGGTTCTGGCCTCTGCCAGAATACCCTGCGTTGTGAGCAGCGACAGGGAGGCGATCCAACTATGCATCCGGACCTGCACGGGGATCGACAAAAATCGCGTACGTCTGGTTTACGTCGCCAACAGTCTTCATATCGACACGATCATGCTTTCCGAAGCGTACCACGGCGATGTCGCCGCCGGAAAATATCCCGGACTGGAAGCGCTCGACGCGCCCGCGGATCTGGCGTTTGACGGGGAAGGCAACATAACGACAGCGGTTCGCATCACCCGGGGCCGATAGGCAGCTGGCTACAGTAGAAATTTCTATTAAAAAAGAGCTTAGATTTTACTCCAAGCTCTTGATATTTGGCGCGCCGGGAAGGAATCGAACCCTCGACCGTCTGCTTAGAAGGCAGATGCTCTATCCGACTGAGCTACCGGCGCGTGAGGATTTTTTCTATACAGGCCGGGCCATTCGGTCAAGAGAGAAAAAGAAGTGGCGTTCCGGTGCATTGCTGCTGTATACTCTTCGCCATAGTTACGGGCTTTGCCGGAGACCGCTCCCGCCGGCCCGCTTCACCGCCAACAACACTCGAGGAACACATGCGAGTTATCAGCTTACTTGTCATTTTGTGCAGCGCGTTATTTTTGACAGCTTGTGGCGGCGAATCGGATACGAATACCCTTGACCCCGTCAGCACCTCTTCCTCTTCAGGCTCGAGCGAGCAGGCCCAAAGAGCGCAAATCGAAATAACCGTGGGCATGCCCGCCACCAAGGTCACGCAGCTTCTGGGGCCCGCCGACAGCATCGATAAAAATTCCAAAGGCCAGGAAGTCTGGACCTATGAAGGCAAACGGGCGCGCTTCATCTATGCCTCCAACGCCGGCAATGTGCAGGCCCTTATCATCGGCGGCTATACCGCCGAAAAAGAGCCCGCCGACGCCCTGCCCCTGACCCTGCGCGTCACCTTTGACAACGGCCGCAAGGTCATTGACTTCGCTTTCAACCAAATGCCTTTCTAAACCCCGCTATGGTGCCGCCCTGCCGGTTCAACCAGCAGGGCGGCATTATGTTTTCGCCATGCCCGCACCCGCTTTCGCCGATTTCGCCGCTTTGGCGCGCCACCTGGACCACCTGGGGCTGTTCCGCATCCGCCCTGAACTGGGCTGTTTGCGCGGCGTTCTGGCGGAACTGGCCGTTCCGCCGCCGCCCGTCGCGGTTCAGGTCGTCGGCACCAACGGAAAAGGCTCCACGTCCACGTTTCTGGAAAGCCTGGCCAGAGTTCACGGCCTGAAAACCGGCCTATTCACTTCGCCGCATTTCGTTTCCTTTCGCGAACGTATCCGGATCAACGGGCGCCCCGCACCTGAATCGATTCTGCTTGAACCGGCAAACATACTTATGGCGGCCGGCGGCGAAAAGCTGACCTATTTTGAATTCGTCACCGCCCTTGCCGCGCTTGTTTTCGCCAGGGCGGGCGCCCATCTCGCGGTGATGGAAACGGGCCTCGGCGGCACCTGGGACGCCGTCACCGCCCTGCCCGCCGACCTTGTGCTGTTCACCCCCATCGGCCTTGATCACTGCAATATTCTGGGCGATACCGTCGCCGCCATCGCCCGCGACAAAGCCGGGGCCATGCGGCAAGGCGCGCCGGTCATCAGCGCCCCGCAAGAGCCGGATGCGTTGCACGTTCTGCGCGAAGCCGCAGCCGAACGCGCAGCCCCCTTTACCCTGACCGGGGGGCTCGAAACCCTGCCGGAAGCCATACGCGAAGGGCGCCTTCCTCTGCGCCTGGCTGGCGATCACCAGTATGGCAACGCGGCCCTTGCCCTGGCCGCCTGGAAGTATATCGGCGAAACCTGGAAAAACGCCTTCCCTGCGGCTGATCTGTCCTTTTTTGACCCGGCGGCCACTGAAAAAGGCCTGGCTGACGCCTTCATTCCCGGCCGCTTTCAGTTCGTGCCCGCGTCCCCGGCGCACAAGCACCCGGCCCTGTTGCTGGATGGCGCGCACAACGTGCACGGCATCGGCGCGCTCAGCGCGGCCCTGGCCAAACGCGGACTTGCTCCCGCTTCCGTCATTTTCTGCTGTCTCGATGACAAGGATCCCGCAGTCATGGCGGCCCATGTGCGTATCCTTTCCGGCGGTCCCGTCTTCATCCCACCCATTGCGGGCAACCCCAGAGCCGTATCCCCGGAAGCCCTGGCCCAAATCGTCGGCCTGGCCGCCCGGCCCGCGTCCGGCGTTCAAAACGCATTGGAAATGGCCGCCGCCCATACGGCAGAGCGCTTTCCCGGCGAAGACCCGGATAAGCACCCCACCCTGTTCTGCGGGTCCCTCTACCTGCTCGGCGAATTCTTCGCCCTGCGGCCCGAGTGCCTGGAGCCGTGACGGCGCGAATCGGGGGGGGGGGGGCCCCCCCCCCCCCGCCGGCGGCGCGGGGGCCCGGCCCCCGCCACAACGACAAGAGACGGCGCGCGGGGCGGTAACGGCCGGCGCCGATATGGGGTGCAAAGGCCGCGTGCCGTTGCGGGAGTAACCCAGCGGGCCGAGCCCGCTCGGCGTGGTAACCAGCAAACA
>JAVBNL010000054.1:0-13124 GCA_031551515.1 Desulfovibrionaceae bacterium | reverse complement strand
GGTCGAGAATGCTTTTTTGCAGTTGAAGGCGTGGCGCGGTGTCGCCACACGGTATGCCAAGAATACCGCGTCATTTCTGGCCGCCGTTCATATCAGGTGCATCGCTATTTGGGCAAAAATCTATTGACGACACTCTCTAATGTTCATCCGCTCTGCAAGGATTTTTTTGCAGATCCTTGCCACGACAATTCCGCAGGAGGCGAACCGGCTGCGCCCACAGAGAGAGGCCCCAGGATGGTCCGAATCAAACAGGCGTGGCGAGTCGGGGGCACAGGCTCTGTGCTTTGCTCGCCGTTAGCGGCTTTGCTATGGCTGAAGCAGCGAACGATAGAGGAACATGGTCCGTTCGTAGCGGTTTTTTCCGCGCAAGGCGGTGGAAGCGGCGGTTGTTTCCGCCGCTTGCTGGAAGGCGAGGGCAAAGGGGTAACCCGCCGTTTTGAGCAGGCCCCAGAAACGGCGGGGCCGTTCACTGTGGCAGTGGACGATGTGCGGACGAAACTCGCGCAGCAGTCTGCCCGCGGACCAGAATACATACGGGAAGGCCAGAACGCATACGGCGGCGCCGGGGAAGGGGCGAAGGGAGAGCCCCGTTTTTTCCGCGTTACGAAAGCAAGCCGAACCCGGCGGAGCCAGCGCAAGGACTTCGTGTCCCGCCCGGCGCAGCAGCCGGGCAAGGGCGAGCGCATCGGCCGTCGCGTCTTCCGGCGGGGGCGGAGCAAGAACCTGGATGATGCGCAGCGTGTCGGAAAGGGGCGGGGCGGTGAGGCGTTCGCCGCCGGTCCCCTGGGCATAGGGGCAGTCGGGCACAAGACCGCCGGGGCAGTTTTGCGCTCTGCCCCGGCAGTTTTTGCAATGTTCACGCGGGTCTTGTGTCATGCCCACGTCATCCAGAGGTTTTTAAGGGCGCACGCCCCGGTTTTCAGGGTTGGCTATGATGACGCCCAGGCCTTTGCTTTTTACGTGGGCTTCGCCTTCCTTCGTGGTGATGACCTTGCCGCCCTTGCCGAAGACGCCGCCTTTATACAGGCAGATCTTGCCGTCGATAAGCGTCATGTCCGCCTTGCGGTTTTTGGCGTCGATGACGGTTATGTCGGCGTCTTTGCCTTCAGCCAGAGAGCCCTTATCGCTAAGGCCCAGCATTTTTGCGGGGTTGTAACTGGTCTTGCGCACGAACTCTTTCCACGACAGCGCACCGACGTCAAGAAGCGCCAGGCCCATAGGAATGATGACGTTTCGGGGAATGCCGCCGCCGTCCGTGCTGATGCAGTCCACCACAAAGTTGTCGTCGGGGCGTTTGGCCACGGCCATGCGGATTCTGGGCTCCACCGGGTTGACGGCGAAGCTCACGGTCACGTCCGTGCCCTTGCCGCGCCAATATTCCACCGCTTTTTTGCCGGTAATCAGAATGGTTTCACCGGCATAGGGGCAGTTGATCTGGGCCCAGCCTTTCAAAATGGCTTCTTCCGTGCCCTTTTCATCGGCGGAAAAGCCGCCGGTGATCAGACAGCGCTTGGTTACGTTGCTGCCGGGCACGCCGTCGATTATTTCCGCGCTGGTGCCGTTCATGGGCGAAAGATAGCTTTCGGACAAGATGTTCGGGTTGTCGGTCAGGGTCTTGATGGCGATTTCGGTTTCTTCCATGTAGGGCTTGATCAAGCCGCGGCAGTAAGCGTTGATGTGCGCCAGGTGCAGCGGCAGGCCGTCGGCGAGAGCCACCGCTTCAAGAAAGCCCTCAAGATTGGAGCCTTTTTCGGTGCTGCCCGCGTGAAAGGCGATATAGGCCTGCTGTTCGGCCGCCATCTTGATGCAGCGGGCTGTGGCTTCGGGGGTCAGGGGGTAATGCCCGCCCAGCATTTTCACGCCGATGGAACCCTGCTGCATCAGTTTGCTCAGAAGGGTGGTGATTTCTTTCGCGTCCGGGTTGGTGGAAGAGACGGTATGGCCGGGCCGCACATATTCGATGGTGGCCATGTTGATGCCCACCCCGTGTTGCAGCATGAGGTCGTACACGCTTTCGCCTGGGCCGGACATGTCGAGCGCGCTGGTTACGCCGGCCATGGCCAGCATCTTGTGCCCGGCGCCCCCGCCGAGCCAGGCGGAAACGTGAACGTGCGAGTCGATGATGCCGGGCATGACGGTCAGCCCTTCGACATCATACAGGTCTTTCGCGTCAGCGGCGCTGATGCCCTGGTCGATACGCGCTATCTTGCCGTCTTTTACCGCTATGTCCGCGACCTTTTCGGTATTGGTGGCGTAATCGACAACCATGCCGTTCTTCAGAAGCACATCATACTTCATACTGTTTTTCCTTGTTGTTTGTCCGGCGCGTTCGGATGCGGAAAATCCGGACGGTAACATATTTTTCACGCACTGACGCCACGGCTCTGGTGAATGGGGCGATCATACCCGCAGCGGCGCGCTTGGACAACCCCGGTTTTTTTGCGGTCGGCTCAGGAAAATTTTCTGCTCACGCGTTGTTTTCACGCGCGGTTGTGCTACAGTCGTGCATGGTCCGGATTGTTTCCGGCAGGCACGGTAACAAGAATGTACGTTGCCGCCGCATCCTTTTTTCCGGCTGGCGGCCGCGTGGAGGAGATTTGATATGAGCGCGCATGCGGAAGAAAAAGTACGTTTCAAGCTTCTTTTGATCTGCGTCGTTGTGGGGCTGGGCATTTGGCTTATCCCCACTCCGGCCGGAGTTTCAGCGCAAGGCTGGCGCCTGCTGGCCATTTTCATCGCAACCGTGGTCGGCTGCGTTGTAGGGGCGGCCACCATGGGCGTCATGGCCCTGTTGGCCATGAGCCTTGCCGCGCTGACCCAAACCCTGGATGCGAAGTTCGTTTTCGCCACATTCGGCGAACCCATAGTCTGGCTGGTGGTCAGCGCCTTTCTGCTTTCGCGCGGCTTCATCAAGACGGGCCTGGGAAAACGTTTTGCCTATATTTTCATTTCCCTTTTCGGCAAAAGCAGCCTCGGGCTCGCCTATGCCCTGTTTTTCAGCGAGGCCGTACTGGCGCCCGCCATTCCCAGCAACACGGCCAGGGGCGGCGGGGTAGTTTTTCCCATCGTGCATTCCATAGCCGTGGGCTACGGGTCAAAACCGGAAGACGGCACCGCCGGGAAAATAGGCGCTTTTCTCATGTTCTGTTCCTATAACTCCAACCTGCTGACCTCCGCTCTCTTTTTGACGGGCATGGCTCCGACCCCGCTGGCCATGTCCCTGGCCAAGGCCCAGGGCGTTGACGTCAGCTGGGGCGCCTGGTTCATCGCGGCCATCGTGCCCATAGGAATTCTGGCCGTCATCACGCCGCTGCTGATTTATGTGGCGATTCCGCCCGAAATGAAGTCCACGCCCAAAGCGCCCGCTCTGGCCAAAGAGCAGCTTGCCGCCCTCGGACCCATGTCGCGGGAAGAGAAACTGCTGCTTCTTTCTTTTGCGGTCATTTTGGTGCTGTGGATTTTCGGGACCACGCTGCATGTGGACAATACCGTCGCCGCCGTAACCGGGCTGTGCATTCTGCTTCTGGGCGGCGTGTTGACCTTTGACGACATCAAGAGCGAGAAGGGCGCCTGGGACGTGTTGCTCTGGTTGGCCCCCCTGCTGATGATGACCGAGGGGCTTTCACATCTCGGGGTCATCAAATGGTTCAGCGATATCGTGCAGCGGGACCTTGGCGGCATATCCTGGTTTTGGGGCTTGTTCTTCCTTGTGCTGGTGTACTTCTACAGCCATTATCTCTTCACCAGCAACACCTCGCACGTGAACGCCATGTTCGCGCCTTTTCTGGCCGTGGCTCTGGGGCTGGGCGCGCCGCCGGTCACCTCGGCCATTTTGCTGAGCATCACGCACTGCCTGTTCGCCATTACCACGCACTACGGCACGGGCACGGCCCCGGTGTATTTCGGGGCGGACTACGTCAAACAGTCCACCTGGTGGATAGTGGGCCTGGGGCTTTCGGTCGTCTATCTGCTTGTGCTGTTCACCGTGGGCATGGCCTGGTGGCATTTTATCGGCCTGAACTAAAAAGTGCCTTTTGCCCCCTGGCTGCGTCAAAAGGCGGCTTGAGGGCAGGGATAGTACTTTCATGGTACAGCCCTGTCCTTCAAACCGCCTTTTTTCTTGCCAGGGAACAAAATCCATCTTTTTAGAGACGGCCTCTAACACGGCTCCATTACGGATCAAACGGAATGACGCCGGGCTGTTTCTCCAGAATATCCACCACGGTAAAGTGGGCGGCGGCCGTTGATCCTTCTTCGTCCACCAGCGAGATGACGTGCTTGCCCGGCTTTAGCGGCCAGAGCAGCGACTCGCCCTTCTTTTGCAAGCCGAAAAACTCCTGGTCGATGAACCAGTATACTTTCCCCCGTGCGCCTTCGCAGGCCAGAGCGATTTTTTGTTCCGGAGCAAGGGGAGTTATGAAAAAGGTGGAACCGGGCAAGGGTACCGTGATGTCAATGCGCTCTTTGGCGGCGTAGGCCGTGTTTTTGCGGATGACGTAGTTTTCAAGTTCGGCGGGCAGCACGGTTTCAATCTTGCCGCCGCGCACGGCATGCACGGAGCAGGGCTGGGTGCGGGTCACGTCGCGTATGCGCCAGGCCTCTTGCCGGGTGGGGCAGGCGGGGGTGGCGGGCATGCCGGAAAGAGCGCAGGCGATGAACCGTTCCAGCCCTTCCGGCGGCTGATACCAGTTGCCGCCGCCCGGCCGCACGGGAATGTCGCGGATAACGGCAAGCGCCGCGGGGGCCGCAATGGGCAGGCCGGTCAGGGCGGGGTGGGGCAGGCCTTCGGGGTCGCCCAGCCAGACGGCCACGGTGTGGTCCGGGGTGTAGGCTGCGGTCCAGGCGTCGCGCAGGCCGTATGATGTGCCCGTTTTGAAGGCCACCACGCGGCCCTGCTCCCAAAAGGCCTGCCGCAGGACGGGCGACATGCGCCCCGTCTCGCGCAGGCTTTCGGCGATAAGGTATCCGGCGGCGGCCGAAAAGACCCTGGTCTGGCCCAGGCGGCAGGTATCGCCCTTTGCCGCCAGCGCGGTAAGCGGCCGCCGCGCCCCCAGGGTGGCAAGGGTGGTGTATGCCTCAAGGGTTTGCAGCAAGGTGACTTCGCAGCCGCCCAGAATTAAAGAGTCGCCATAGTGCGCGGCGGATTTGCCGAGCCCGGTGAATCCCAGGCCGTGCAGCGTCTGCAAGGCCGCTTCGCCGCCTGCCATGCGCAGCACGCGCACCGCCGGGGCGTTCAACGAGTTGGCCAGGGCAAAGGCCGCGCTGACGGGGCCGCGATAGGACCGGTCATAGTTGCGCGGGGCTTCGCCTGCGAACGAAAGGGGCGTGTCGGCAAGGAGCGAAGCGGGGATCAGCTTGCCCTGTTCCATGGCCCGTAAATACACGAACGGCTTCAGGGCGGAACCCGGCGAGCGCGGCGCGTTGCCGCAATCGACCCATTGCCGCCGCTCGTCGATATCAAAGCGCATGTTGCCCACATAGGCGACAAGCGATCCGGTCTTGTTGTCCACAATGCCGCCCGCCGCCGTGATTTGGGCCGGAAAGGGCTGCAAGGCTTCGTTCAGGCGCTGCTCCAGAACGCCTTGCAAGAAAGGATCGAGGGTCGTGCGCAGCGGCGCTTTGCCTTGGTCCCAGTAACGGGCGGGCAGCCGCCGGAAAACAAAATCCGCGAAATGGCGCGCCTCTTTGGGTATGTCTGAACGGCCGAGCGGCAGTTTTTCAAGCAAGGCCGCCTGCAAACGATCTTCAGGCACGGCGTTTCGTTCGCGCAGCCGTTGCAGTATGGCGTTGCGCCGCTCCAGCGTTTTTTCCGGATTTCTGTCCGGCCGGTACAGCGAAGGGCCGCGCAGCATGCCGATGAGCAGGGCTGATTCCGCCAGAGAAAGTTCCGCCGCTTTTTTGCCGAAATAGCTGCGGGCGGCCGCTTCCACGCCCCGCAC
This sequence comes from Desulfovibrionaceae bacterium, assembly GCA_031551515.1. Taxonomy (GTDB): domain Bacteria; phylum Desulfobacterota; class Desulfovibrionia; order Desulfovibrionales; family Desulfovibrionaceae; genus FLUQ01. The sequence continues at coordinate 7,185 of JAVBNL010000054.1, read as the reverse complement.
GGGGCCGCCGAAGGGCGCGCGGTTGAGATACAGCTCAAGAATTTCCCGTTTGTCCAGTTGCCGTTCCAGCTTCACGGCCTGTGCGAATTCCCGCACTTTGCTGCGCCAAGTGCGGGCGCTGGGGTATGTTAGCCTGATGACCTGGCTGGAAATGGTCGACGCGCCGGAAACCACCGAGCCGGAGCGCAGGTTTTGCCACACCGCTCTCGCCAGGGCCAGCGGGTCCAGCCCGAAGTGGCTGTAAAAGCGCCGGTCTTCAACCTCAACCGCGACCAGGGGCAGCCATTTGCCCATCTGCTCCAGGGGCACGGGCAGGCAGTACTCTTCCCGGCTGGACAGCCGCACGTGAAAAAGGTTGCCTTTCGCGTCAAGCAGCGCCGGAGAAACCGGCCAGGTTCTCGCGTCCGGCAACGGGGAGGGGGTGGCCAGCAAGAGCGCCGTGCCCAGAACAACGGCAAAAAGCGCCGTGAAGGCGATCAGGCGCGGCAGGCGACGGCGAAAAAGGGCGGTGAGGGTGAAAGGGAGTTTCATGCGAAAACGGTTGAAGGTGCGGTGTGAAACGGCCGCAGTATACGGAAGGCGCGGGAAAAAGCCAGAGATGTTTCACGGGCGCTGCCGGAAAGAGCATGCCGTCCTCACGGAGTCATGTGCTCCGGTCCGTAACTCTCTTGTATAGAACAACTGTTGCCGCCTTTCACGCTCTCGTGTATTGAGCGGAGATGTCCGCACCGCTCAGCATCAGGGCGAAGTTGCCCCTGTTCATCTTTCTGATCATTGTGGTGGCGCTTTCCATCTCCACCATTCTGATCATTCGGACTTCGCAGACGGTCATCTCGTACGTCAAAACCGGCAGAATAGAAGATTTCGCTCAAAGCGTGGGGCACAGCGTCACCGTGCAGTTGCAGCGGGCGGGCAAAGACATGGTGCTGGCCGCCGGGCTGCCCACGGTTTTGCAGGGCATCGAGCTTCCTCCCGGCAAGGGGAACGCTTCTGACCGCATCCCGCTGACGGCGCTTTTGACCAGGCTGAAAATGGCCTGCGGCTATTATGAATCCTTGTATCTCACCAACAACGAAGGCATTCCGCTGGCCGGCGTCTTTGACGAGACCGAGGTCACGCCGGATGCCGGCAAACGGTTGTGGTTCCTCGAAACCATGGCCAAAAATACCGTTGTCGTAGCGTACCCCTTCGTCAGCCCGGCCACCGGCGACGCGCTGTTGCCGATCTCGCTCAAACTGGTCTACAACGGCAAAACCGGCGCGTTGATAGGCACGCTGCAACTGGCCAAAATCACGCGCGTATCCTTGCGCGATGCCAGCCCGCGATGGGTGAAGGCCTTTGTGGTCGCTGAAGACGGGCGCATCGTTGCGGCGTTGGATTCTGACGAATCCGGCGCCGACATCAACGGGAAAGCCGACTGGTTTCACGAAGCGCAGGCGCGTGTTTCCGGCTCGCTCACCACGATGATGGACGGCAGGCTGAAAACCGTGGGTTTTTATCATATCCCGCAGACGAACCTGTATTCCGTGGTTATCGCCGATGCGGAGTACATGCAATCTTTCATCCGGACCATCCGCAATATGAGCATGGGCACAGGCGCCCTGATCGCGGTGCTGGCCGTGGGAAGCCTGTGTCTGCTCGTTTTTCCCGTCACCCGCGACATCAAAAAACTGAGCTTGTTCGCCCGGCAGATCACCGAAGGCGCGCAAGAAACCGACACCGGGGTTTCACGCCCCGACGAGTTGGGCGACCTTGCGGACAGCCTCAGCCGCATGGTCAGCACGCTTCATGAAATGCTGCTGCGCTCGGATGCGGCGACCAGGGCCAAAAGCGAATTCCTGGCCCGCATGAGCCACGAAATACGCACACCCATGAACGGCATCATCGGCATGACCTACCTTGCCATGCGCGACAACCCCGATGGCAAGCAGATGCGCTATTTGCAGCGCATCGACAACGCGGCCAAATCGCTTTTGGGTGTCATCAACGACATCCTTGATTTTTCGAAGATGGAAGCGAACAAGATGCAGCTGGCCAGCAACCCGTTCTATCTTGAGGAGCTGCTGCAGTCCGTATACGATCTGGTGCAGGTCAAAAGCCGCGAAAAGGGCCTTGAACTGGCTTTCAGCACGGCTGACGGCGTGCCCCGCGTGCTGATAGGCGACGCTTTGCGTCTGGCCCAGGTCTGCGTCAACATCTGCACCAACGGCGTGAAGTTTACGGAAAGGGGCGGGGTAAGCCTGCGCGTGGCCGTAGCGGAGAAACGTAAAGAAGACATCGTGCTGCTTTTTACCGTGCGCGACACCGGCATCGGCGTCAGCGTGGAAGAGCAGGAACATATTTTCGATTCTTTTTCACAGGCGGATGGGTCGACCACCCGTAAATACGGGGGGACCGGGCTGGGGCTCGCCATATGCAAGTCTTTGGTACAGATGATGGGCGGCGCGATACGGGTGGAGTCTGAACCGGGCAGAGGCAGCGTCTTTTCCTTCACTGTGGCCATGCGTGAGGGAACGGAAGCGGACATGCGGCGCGAAGAGGCGCCTTTCGCGACGGAACCAGTTTCGTCGCCGTTGCGCGTGCTGCTGGCCGAAGACAACGAGATCAATCAGGAAATAGCCCTGGAGATTTTGCAAGACATGGGGGTCAGCGTCAGCATCGCGGCGGACGGCCTTGAAGCCGTCAAGCTGTTTGAGGCGGAAGATTTTGACCTGATTCTGATGGATATTCAAATGCCGCGCATGGACGGGCTGACCGCGACGGCGCGTATTCGCAGAGGCGCCAATCCGAAAGGCGCGACGGTGCCCATTTTGGCCATGACGGCCAACGCCATGAGCGGCGACAAGGAAAAAAGTCTGGAAGCGGGCATGAACGACCATATAACCAAACCGCTTGACGTCACTGAACTGCGGAACGCGCTGTTGCGCTGGGGGTACCGAAGGGAGGCGCCATGATGAATACCGTTTTTGTTCGCGTACTGCCGCGGTTCGCGGCGGTGTTGCTGCTTTGCTCGCTGTTTCTTTCCGGGTGCGGACAGGATGCGCCCCCCGCGAGGAAAGAGGGGGAAAAGCCGCTCATCGGCATATTGATGTACCGCAAGGAAGACGTCTTCATTTCTTCCGTGCGCGACAGAATCCGCGCGGGGCTGGCAAGCGCGGCGACAGTGCGGGTGGAATACGCTCAGCACGACCAGTACTTGCAAAACGAACAGTTTGACGCTCTGATCGCGAAGAAAGCCGCCGCCTTGGTGGTCAACCTTGTGGACCCGCAAGCTGTTTCCGGTTTTGTGGACAAAGCGAAAAAAGCGGGCATTCCTCTTGTGTTCTTCAACCGCGAGCCGGATCTGAAGATATTGAAAACGTACGATAAAACCTGCTTTGTGGGCACCGCCGCCGCCGAGGCGGGCATCATGCAGGGCGACATCATCGCGAAATTGTGGCGAGAGCACCCCGAATTTGACCGCAACAAAGACGGGCGTTTTCAATACGTCATGTTTCAGGGCGACGCGGATAACCCGGAGGCCATAGCCCGCACGGAATACAGCGTCAAACGGGCGAACGAGCTGGGCGTGCCCATGCAGCAGGTTGGTGAAACCTATATCTGCAACTGGGATGAAAAGTTGGGCAAACAATCGATGCAGGCCGCCCTTGAACAGTATGGCGATTCCGTAGAGCTGGTGATTTCCAACAACGATACCATGGCGCTGGGGGCCATTGCCGCTCTGCAGGAAAGGGGCTTCAACAAAGAGGGAGGGGCCCCCGGCAAGTTCATTCCCGTGCTGGGGATCGATGCCGTACCGCAAGCGGTGGCGGCGGTCAAAAAGAAAGTCATGAGCGCGACCATCAAGCAAAACGGCGAAGTCATGGGCGCGGCCATAGCGGCCATGACCCTGAACGCCGTGGCCGGCAAGAAGTTTTTGGAAGGCGTGCCGCATGCCTGGGATGCCAGCGGCATTGCGGTGCGCATTCCCTATTCGCCTTACTCCGGCGAATAGGGTGTCGTCTCGGGCTTGCCCGTGGGCAGCGGCACATAGCCTGTACGGGCGATCAGCGCTTGTCCTTCCGAACCGCGCATCCAGTCCAGCAGGGCTTGCATTTCTTCCGTCAGCGTTTCGTCGCGCACCACGGCATAGAAAGGCACGGTGAAAGGATAGCTGCCGTCCGCTATGCTGCGGGGCGCGGGTGCTATGCCGTCAATGGCCAGCAGTTTGAGGCCTGTGTTTTTGCGCGCGTCCCTTGCGCGCGGCAATCTCGCCTTTGAGACGGCCAGACGCCGCATTTCTGTTGCGTACCAGCGAAATGAATACCCGATGGAGGCGTCTTCGCTGCGGTATTCGGCAACCTGGGTGATGATGCCGCCCATCTCAAGAATAAGCTCTTCGCGTAAGGGTTCCGCCATTTTTTTTCCCCGCATGACCGAGGCCAGCATGATGGTCTGGCTGCCGGAATTTTCCGGCCGCTGGTAGGACATGATGCGCTTGTCAGGCCCGCCGAAGTCTTTCCAGTTCGTTTTCTCGCGGGTGTAGATATCTTGGATTTGCGCCACGCTGAGGCTGTTTACCGGGTTGGATTCGTGCATCAGAAAAACGAAAGCTTCTTTGCCGATGGGGATAAGGCGCAATTTCACGCCGTTTTTTTCCGCTTCTTGCAACTGCGCGGCGGAGGGCTCAAAGGCGAAGACGATATCGATTTCTTTCCGGATCAGCCTGGAATAGGCCTTGCGCGTGGTGCTGCATTGCAGAGCGCCGTGCCATGTTTTGGTTTGTTTGCTCTCCCAGCGCGTGGCGGATGGCGCAATGGGCTGTTCGCCGGGCGGCTGGCCATACACTGCTTTGAAAAACGCGGCATACACGGGGTAAAAGGCCGTGGCCCCGTCCAGCCGGGGGTGGTTTCGGCTGATGCGCAACGATGCGGGGCCGTCCAGCCGGGCCAAAAACGAGTCGTCATGGAACGGCGTATATAAAGCCAGGTTCACTTCGCCGCCCACGATGTTCGGATCGTCCCGGTCCGCGCGCGGGCTGATGAGTGTTCTTTCGATGTCGTGGATCTGCCAGGTCAGAGTGGCGGCCGGAAAAAGCAGCGGCAAAAGAAGCAGCGCGCCCGCAAGGCGGCCTTGCGAAGGCGGCGCGACAATGGCCGTGCCCGTTGCCGTCAGCGTGCAGGTGGCGGCGCGAAGAGCCCGGCCAGCCGGGCGTTTTCCGGTAGCGGCAATGCCCGCCACAAGCGAGAGCTGAAAGAACAGCCCCGCGCCTATGCCGCGCCAGCTTTCGAAAAGGGCCTGGTAGAAGAATCCGTAATGAACGAAAAAGTCCGAACCGGCGCCGGGAAAAAACCAGTACAGCAGGGAAGGGAGCTCTTCTTGCGACAAAAAGCCGCCGAGGTCCGTCATGGTTGCCGTGTCCGCCAGCCACAGCAGTTCATAGGGCGGCTGGCTGAGCAGGCGGGTCACTGTCCAGGCTGTGGTCTCCGCGTTGTAGTTGCCCCCGGTGCTGCGCAGGGCGTAAGCCCAGGCGAGCATCAAGATCGCGGGCCAGAGCAGGAAGGGGATGCGCAGGCGGCGCGTGCCGTCCCGCGCGCGGGTCAGGCGGCCGTAACCCATGCCGGCCAGGCACACGAGAGCGCAGGCTGTCAAGGTGATTTTCCAATAGGCGCTGCCCGATCCGTCAGACATGAAGAACTCTGGCAGATGCTCTGTGGCGAAGGGGCTTGATTCAAGCCAATAGCACAGCAGCGGCCCGGCCGTGCCGGCAAGGAGCAGTTGCGCGCAAAGCGCTTTGAGGCAGAGGGCGATAATGCGCATGACGACCGCTTAAATAAGAACTTGTGTTGCAGTCTTTATCTCGGATACAAATACCGCGTCGCCGTCGCGACGGAATGCAAGAATACCCCGGGAAACGCGTCGTGTCCAGGCGCGGGCCGGAAAGAACGGTGGGTGAAACCGTTACGGAGTATTGCCGATGAAAGCCTTTCGCATAGTGCTGTGTTCGTTTTTTCTGACGATGCTGTTGACCGCTTGCGCCGCGCAGCCCGGGTACAAGGGCGGCGCCGTCACGCCGGAAGGCGCGACGGTTCTGCGGCTGCCGGGCAATATTTCCTTCCTGCTGCCGCGCGGCTGGGAGAGTGTGGCGGATCCCGGCGATCTGGCTTCAGCGCCCGTGGTTGCCGCCGAATATGACAAGGGTCGCCATATGCGGGCCAAAGCGACCGTGCGGGATATGGAAACGCGGGCGGGGTTCGATCAGCAAACCCTGCGCGACATGCCCGAAAGCGAGCGGAAACGGCAGCTGAAAAAGAACAATGACGCCGTTAGAATCCGGTTCGGCGAAGACGGCGACGTGTTTTCCGTCGTTTCCCGCTGGCGTGAGGTGAACGGGTATATTTGCCTGCTGACCACGGTGGAATCCGTGCCCGCCAAAGACAACCCGGACAAGGCTTCACTGACCACCGTGCAGGCGGAGTACCTTTTGGGCAAGCGCTATGTGGCGTTTACCGTCAGCTACGCCACCAGCCTGCAAAATACTGAGCTGGACGGCGAAATCGAAACCATGCTGGGTTCTTTCAACCCGGAAACGAAATAGAGCATTTCATGCGTCAATTGCTCAGATGAGTACGCAGCCGCCCGTGCCGTCAAAAGCGTGGGCGGCTTTCTTTTTCCAAACGCCCTGCCTTGCATGCGCAAAGCCGGGCGTTGACGTAACGCCGCAAGCTGTTATCCTGGTATATTGCTATGAAATGAAAACAAGGAGCGACAGCATGAAATGTCCCGTGTGCAAAGAAGTAAACCTGGTCATGAGCGACCGGCAGGGGGTGGAGATAGACTATTGCCCGCAGTGCCGGGGCGTCTGGCTCGACCGGGGAGAGTTGGATAAAATAATCGAGCGCTCGGCGGTCGCCGGACCGGTCGCACCGGCCGCACCGTATCGGGAGTATCCCGGCGGGCCTGAACGCCGCGAATACGAGCAGCGCGGCCGCGAGTATGACGCTCGCGGGCATGGGCACGGCCATAAGAAAAAGAAAGAAAGCTTTCTGAGCGATCTGTTTGACTTCTAGGTAGTGTCGTCAATAGATTTGCATAATTGAGTCCGTTCATATAAGCTGCTTGTAATCGCGAGGAGCTTGGATGAAAGCAGTACATCGACGCCACGATATATCTGATAGGGTCTGGGAGTTGATAGAGCCTCGACTT
>JAVBNL010000026.1:0-46291 GCA_031551515.1 Desulfovibrionaceae bacterium | reverse complement strand
AAGTCGAGGCTCTATCAACTCCCAGACCCTATCAGATATATCGTGGCGTCGATGTACTGCTTTCATCCAAGCTCCTCGCGATTACAAGCAGCTTATATGAACGGACTCAATTATGCAAATCTATTGACGACACTACCTAGAGTATGTAATAAAAACGCCGTCCTGCAAAAGCGGGGCGGCGTTTTTATATGGGCGCGCCTGAATGGATGCTCGATGGGGGTTTTCTCCGCCGTCAAACAGGCATTGCAAGCGTAGCGTGCGGTCTTAGATTTCTTCCACGGTGATGGCGTTGGAAGGGCACACTTCCACACAGGAATCACAGCCGAGGCATTCTTCGGCTTTCACAGGAGCGGCTTTGCCGTTCTGCATTTCATACACTTCAACGGGGCAGACATCGACGCATTCCGCGTCGCCCGTACACTTGTCGGCGTCAACAATAACATTCCAGCCCATGATTTCCTCCAGGGTTTTGTGTAGCGTGATTTAACCCGCCGGTTTTATAAAGAAAGCATAAAACCGGCTATCCAGCGCTCACTTGAGCAGATAGCCGCGCAAAGAGCTTGTGTCAACAAGATTATGGGCGGCTTTTTCATGCCGGGTCTTGCAAGCGGGGCGCTCTTCGCAGTATGTAACCATCAAGGCAACCATGAGTGAACCGCAGAATACCCCTTTTTTCGCCTTTAGCGGCGTCAGCCGGTCCTTCACGCAGGGCGGGGGGCTTTTGCACGCGCCGCGCGTGGTTCGCGCCGTGCAGGATGTGACGCTTTCCGTGCGCAAGGGCGAAACCCTGGGCCTGGTCGGTGAGTCGGGCTGCGGTAAATCGACCCTGGCCCGCATGGCCGTGCGGCTGCTGCGCCCGGATTCCGGCGACGTGCTGCTGGAAGGGCGCTCCATTTTCTCCGCCGCCGCGGCCTTTCGCAAATCTTTGCCCAAACGCGTGCAAATGGTCTTTCAAGACCCCTTTTCTTCGCTCAACCCGCGCATGACGGTGGGTTCTTCGGTGGGCGAGGCTTTGGAGTGCGGCGGCGTGGCAGCAAGCGAACGGCGGGAACGGGTGGCGGAAATGTTCCATTTGGTGGGCCTTACGCCGGACCAGATGCACCGTTATCCGCACGAATTTTCCGGCGGGCAGCGCCAGCGCGTGGCCATTGCCCGCGCGCTGGTGACCCGGCCGGATTTTGTGGTCTGCGACGAGCCTGTTTCCTCTTTGGACGCTTCCGTGCAGGCCCAGGTGCTGACTCTGCTCAAAGATTTGCAGGACAAGCTGAACCTGACCTATCTTTTTATCTCGCACGACCTGGCGGTCATCAGCCACATGAGCGACCGCGTGGCCGTCATGCGCGAAGGCCGGGTTGTGGAAGAGGCAAGCGCGCAAGAGCTTTTCGTTTCCCCGCGCCATGCCTACACCCGCAGCCTGCTTGCCGCCGTGCCCGCCCGCCGGGGCGAAGGCGGCGCGAGCGTCCTTTCGGAACAGGCAGATGATGCGGCGTCTTGAAAATCTGACAAGCTTTTCACGGCGGGCGCTTTTTCCCGCTTTCTCGTCGGCCGGGGAAGAGACCATGCATCTGGCCGTTGACGCCACCGCGGGCAACGGGCACGATACATTATTTCTGGCCCGCCTGGTGGGCAAGCGCGGCAGGGTTTGGGCCTTTGACGTGCAAGCCGAGGCCATTGATTCCGCCCGCGACCGTCTGCTGAACGTCAACGGGGGAAGGCTGGCGGACAGGGTAACCTTTGTAGCCGAAGGACACGAGCATCTGGCCCGCGTTTTGCCTGCCGATGCCATCGGGCGCATTCGCGGCGCCACGTTCAATCTGGGTTTTTTGCCCGGCAGCGACAAGCGTATTGTCACCACCACCGAAGCCACGCTGCGGGCTCTGGCGGACCTGCAAGCGTTTATGGCGCCCGGCGGGGTCATCAGCGTGCACTGCTATGCGGGGCATGCGGGCGGGCAGGAGGAGACGGACGCGGTAAGCGATTTTTGCACCGCGCTGCCTTGGGAAAAATGGCGGGCGGCGCGGTATGAGCTGGTCAATAAAATGCGTAACCGCGAAGCGCTGTTTCTGTTGGAAAAATTGGAGTGTAACGAAAATTGACGAGGCTTCGCGGCTGGTTGCTAGATTGGGCAAGAGGCGTTATGGTTGCCCGGATTTTGCCATACGGGCAAGGTAAAAGGTAAGGAGAAAATATGAGGTCATTCATAAGGGCCGCTACGCTGGCCCTGCTTCTATTGTTCGCAACTGCCGGAGCGGCCCAGGCCGCCGCAAAGACCTTCACTGTGCTGCCTTTTGCGGTGAACGGCCCCGCCGCCTACAAATATCTGGAACAGTCCATACCGCAGATGTTCACTTCCCGCCTGTACTGGGCGGGACAGTTTGAGTCCAAGGCGCAGCCCGATTCCGCCAAAAGGACGCCTCCCGCCGACGAAAAAGCGGCGGAAGCGGCCCGCGCGGCCGTCGGGGCCGACTATGTGATCTGGGGCAGCGTCACCATCGTGGGTGAGAACTGCAGCCTGGACGTGCGCGTGCGCGACAAGGCCGGCAAAAGCTGGCCCCTTTCGCGCGACACCACGGTGCCGCAGCTGATACCGGTTTTGAAACAGACGGCCGGCTCCATCAACGACGAAGTGTTCAAACGCCCGCGCCAGGGGTCTCAGGCCCGGGCGGAGGCGGCCAAGGAGCGGGTCAACCAGATGAACCCCGGCCTTGTGCGCAACCAGAACACCCCGTCTGAAGTGTACATGAACCCGCAGTTCCGCTATTCCGGGCAAAACCCGGATGAAAGCCGCCTGCGTTCGCAGATATTGCCTTTCGCTTCGCGCGGCATGGAAATCTGCGACGCCGATGGCGACGGCAGAAACGAAGTCTTTTTGCTTACCGAAAACAAGGTGATGGCCTATCGTTTTGAGACCGACCGCCTTGTGCCCCTGGCCCAGTTCGATATGCCCGTGGCCCAGTATGGGCTGAGCATCCGTTCCATCGACCTGCACAGAACCGGCCGCCCGGTGCTGGTGATCAACTCAAAGGCCGAGAAAGAAGACCCGTATGTGCGCATTCTTTCTTTTGACGGCAAAAAACTGAAAGAAGAATTCCGGGGCGTCGGCCTGTACGCCAACGTGGTCTATCTGCCGCCCCTGTTCCGGCCGCAGCTGGTGGTGCAGCGCACCAACCCGCCGCACCTGTTTTTGTCCGGCATCTATGAGGCCGTGCTGAAGGGCGGCAAGGTTTCCATGGGCACGAAGCTCGCCAACCTGCCCGAAAAGTGCAACCTGTTCAATTTCGCCTATGTTCCTGCCGGCAAAAACGCCGCCGACGGCATGAAGGTCGTCATGCTGACCGAGGACGAGAACCTGCGCCTGTACTCGGAAAAAGGCGCCCGCCTGTCACAGTCGCCGGAGACCTATTCCGGTTCTTTCCAGGGCATTTACGTGGACGCGGGCATGCCGGGCATGGGCGAAGAGCACGTCACCCGTGGCCAGACCTATTACATTCCCATGCGCATTCTGGTGGTCGACCTGGATAACGACGGCAACCACGAGATTATCGTCAACAAACCCATCAGTACGGCATCCGCCATCTTTACCGCCTACCGCGCGTTCCCGCAGTCGGAAATTCACGCCCTGCAATGGGACGGGGTGGGCTTGGGCCTGGTCTGGAAAACGCGGCGCATCAAGGGCGGCACGGCTGACTATGCCATCAGCGACCTGAACAACGACGGCATACCCGACCTGGTGGTCTGCGTGAACACGCACCCCGGCGCTTTGGGCGCGGAAGCGCGCAAGACCATTGTGCTGGCCTATCCTCTGGACCTGTCGCAGACGGACCCCAGAACCCTTCCCTCAACCAGCGAATAGCTGCCCGTTCGCGGCGGAAAGCGCAAAACGCGCTTTCCGCCGCGCTGTTTATGAATATCCTGACAGTCGACCCCGCCGAACAGGGCATGAAGCTGCTGCGCTTTCTCGCCCGGCGTCTCGCTATTGCCGACGAAACCCTGCTGCACCGCTGGATCAGAACCGGCCAGGTGCGCGTCAACAGCGCGCGGGCAAAACCTTTCGCCCTTCTTTCCGCCGGGGATGCGGTGCGCGTTCCCCCTTTCGCGGCCAAGGCGGAAGCGGTGAAAATACCACCGCCGAAGCTCGCCCCCGGGCTGGACCTGGGCGGAAACCTGCGCCTGCTGGCCGTGACGGATACGGTGCTGGCGCTGGACAAGCCGGGCGGTATGCCCACCCAGCCGGGTTCGGGCCATGCCGATTCCGTGGTGCAGCGCCTGCGGACCTTGTTCGCGGGGCAGGCGTACATACCCGCCCCGGCGCACAGGCTGGATAAAGACTGTACCGGCATCGTGCTTGCGGGCAGAACCCATGTGGCCCAGAAACGCCTGCACGAGCTGTTCGCTGAAAAAACGTCGCAGGCCGGAGATGCCAAGCGCAGCTTGGAAAAGACCTATCTGGCCTGGGTCAGGGGCATTTGGCCTTACGATGGGGTTCTGGAACTGCGTGACGAGCTGGCCAAAGGCCCGGCCGTCGGGGGAAAGGGCGAGCGCGTGCGCGCTGTGGCGCAGGGGCAGGGCGCCCCGGCTTTTGCCGAGGCGTCGCTGTGCGGCAAAAGGCTGCATGGTGAAGCGGGAGAGGCGTCGCTCTTGCGCATCCGGCTGCATACGGGCAGAACGCACCAGATACGGGTGCAACTGGCGGAGCGGGGCTTTCCGATTATCGGTGACGTGAAATATGGGGGCGGCGCTTTCGCATACCTTCTGCTGCATGCCCATCACGTAGCCTTCTCCTCAGAAGGCACGGATTTAGCGGCTTTTGAGGCGGCATCCTGGCCGAAGCATTGGCCCGAGCCTTTCGCGGTGTCAGAGCAACTTTACAATTCCCGCTAAGAGTGGCAAGGGGTAAGATGGTCATGCGGGCGCTTTTAGAGCAGATCAGCTTTGAAAAAGCGTATCTGCTCTGCAAGGATTTGCCAGCAAATCCTTGCCACGAGATGCTTGCAGGCGGGCTTTGCCCGCCGTTGCGCAAGCATCTCAAAGTGGAAATGTTCTAAAGGCGCTGCGGGGGCATTTTGTATGCATATTCTCATTACCAAAGACCGGCAGATGGGCAGGGTTATTCTGGCGACCCACCTGCGCAGTTGGGGGCATCACGTCACGGAGGCCGCCGACGCGGACGAAGCTTTGCGCTGCGCCGCCGAAAACCCGGGCGGCGTGAACATGCTGATCACCGACTGGGATCTGCCCGGCATGGGCGGGCTGGAGCTTGCCCGCCGTCTGCGGGGCCTTAGCAAAGCGGACAGGCATATATACGTACTGCTCTTGAGCGAGCGCGATACCTTCGCTCCTCTGGCCGAAGAGCTCAGCCGGGGCGATTTTGACGATTATCTGATCAAGCCCTTCGAAACCGCCGAATTGCAGCTTCGCGTGCAACTGGGAGAGCGCATTTTGCGGGCCGAGCGAGCCCACCGTCTGCAGGACGAAATTTTGGAGCGTGTGGTGCGCCGCCGGACAATAGCGGTTCGCGAGACGCAAAACGAGGTGCTCAGCCGCCTGTTCAGCGCGTTGGAATCGCGCGACGAAGAAACCGCGGCCCACGTGCGGCGCATCGGCCAGATCAGCGCCTGCCTGGGCGAGCTTTTGGGCTGGGAGGCGCAGCGCGTGGATACCATCAAGACCGCGGCGGCGCTGCACGACATAGGCAAAATCAGCGTGCCCGACATGGTGCTGCGTAAATCGGACCCCTTGACCCCGGCGGAATTCAAGCTGGTGACCCAGCACGCCGCCATAGGGGGGCGCATCCTTTCCGGTTCAGACAACCCCGTCATCCGGATGGCCGGGGTCATAGCCCGTTCGCATCATGAAAATTGGGACGGAAGCGGCTACCCCGACGGGCTTTCACGCGAAGAGATACCTGTGGAGGCCAGGGTGACCGCCGTGGCCGACGTGTACGACGCCTTGCTGTGCGAGCGCACATACCGCTCCGCCCTGGCGGAAGACGAAGCGCTGCACATTTTGCGCAATGAAAGCGGCCGCAAATTCGACCCCGCCATCTGCGCTCTTTTTATCGAGAATTTTGAAGAGATCCGCTGCCGCTGCGTTGAAGGTGAGCTCGCAGCGTTACCGTCTTCCGATGACGCCTCACCAACGGAGAATTCCGATTCATGACGCCAACCTATCTGGTTACCGGCGGGGCCGGGTTCATCGGTTCCTGGTTCGTGCTGCACTGCCGCGCAGAATATGCCGCGCGCATCGTTAACCTTGATGCGCTGACTTACGCGGGCAACCTTGAAAACCTTGCGCCGCTTGCAAATGACGCCGATCACACCTTTGTGCGCGGCGATATCGGCAACAGCGAGCTGGTGGCCTACCTGCTGCGCACGCACCGACCCAGCGCCATCGTGCATTTCGCGGCGGAAAGCCATGTGGACCGCTCCATTCACGATCCGGACGCCTTCGTGCGCACCAACGTGCTGGGCACCTGCGCGCTGTTGCGCGAGGCGCTCCGTTATTGGCGCGAACTGGAGGGGGCCGAACAAGAAGCTTTTCGCTTTCTGCATGTCTCCACGGATGAGGTCTTCGGTTCGCTGGAACCGGACGACGCGCCCTTTACCGAAACGACCCCCTACGCGCCGAACAGCCCCTATTCGGCCAGCAAGGCCGCATCAGACCACCTGGCCCGTTCGTTTCACGCTACCTACGGCCTGCCGGTGCTGATCACCAACTGCTCCAACAATTACGGCCCCAGGCAGTTTCCGGAAAAACTCATTCCGCTGATGATTCTGAACGCGTTTTCCGGCAGGCCGCTGCCCATATACGGCAAGGGTGAAAACATCCGCGACTGGCTGCATGTGGAAGACCACTGCCGGGCGGTGCTGGCCGTGCTGCAACGCGGGCGAGCGGGCGAAACCTATGCCGTGGGGGGCCGTTCTGAAGTGCGCAATATCGATCTGGTGCGGCGGCTTTGCGCCGTGCTGGACAAACAGGCCCCCTCGAGCGCCGGGCCCCATGAAAAGGCCCTGACGTACGTGACGGACAGACCCGGCCACGATTTGCGCTATGCCATAGACTGCTCGAAAATAGAACGGGAACTCGGCTGGAAAGCCCTGCACACCCTTGAGACGGGCCTTGAACAGACCGTGGCCTGGTACCTTGCCAACCAGGACTGGACCCGCCGCGTGCAGAGCGGCGAATACCAGAAATGGCTGGATATGAACTACAGCAACAGGGAGTCGTAATGCGCAGCATCCGTCCCGTTATTCTTTGCGGGGGCAGCGGCACCCGCCTCTGGCCCCTTTCCCGCGAACTGCACCCCAAACAGTTCATTCCTTTCGGCGACGACACGCTGTTCGGCAAAACCCTGGACCGCATAGCGGCCCTGCCGCAAGCCGGAAACACCCTGGTCGCGTGCAACGAAAAGCACCGTTTTTTCGCCTCGGGCATCGTGCGCGAGAAAAAGGCCGCCGCGACCATATTGCTTGAGAACATGCCCCGCAACACGGCCCCGGCCATCGCGCTGGCGGCCTTGGCCGCGCGGGAGGAAGGCGACGACCCACTACTGCTGGTGCTGCCTTCCGACCATTCCATCGAACCCGCCTCCGCCTTTGCCGAGGCCGTGGCCAAAGCCGCGCCGGGCGCTGAGGCGGGCATGCTGTTCACCTTCGGCATTCCGCCGCTACGGCCGGAAACCGGGTACGGCTATATTCAGCGGGGCAAAGACCTGGGCAACGGCGCGTTCGCCGTGGCCCGCTTCGTGGAAAAACCCGATGCGGCAAAAGCGGAACAGCTGCTGGCCGAAGGCGGCTATACCTGGAACAGCGGCATCTTTTTGTTCGCCGCATCCGTCTATCTCGCGGAGCTGGAGCGTTTCGCCCCGGATATGGCCGAGGCTTGCCGCAAGGCCTGGGCCACGCGCAAAGGCGACGGCGCGTTCATCCGCTTCGCGGAAGACGCGTTCGCGGGCATTCCTTCCAACTCCATCGACTATGCGGTTATGGAACGCACGGACAAGGCGGGCATGGTGGAACTTGCCGCCCGCTGGAACGATCTCGGCTCCTGGAGCGCCTTTTACGACGAAGCGAAACACGACGCCGCCGACAACGCCACGGTGGGCGACGTGATCGTGCGGGGCGCGCGCGGCTGTTACGTGCACTCCAGCCACCGCCTGGTGGCGGCCATGGATGTGGAGAACGTGGCCGTGGTTGAAACCGCCGATGCGGTGCTGGTCATGGACAGAAACAAAAGCCAGGGCGTGAAAGAGCTGCTGGCCGGGCTGAAGCAGGCGGGCCGCTCTGAAAGCGACACCCATTTGCGCGTGTACCGGCCCTGGGGCAGCTATGAAGTTCTGGCCCAGGCGGAACGCTTTCAGGTCAAACGCATCGTGGTGAACCCCGGCGGAGTGCTCTCCAGCCAGTACCACCACCACCGGGCGGAGCATTGGGTCGTGGTGCGCGGTACCGCCCGCATCACCAACGGCGAGAGAAGCATGCTGCTGGGTGAAGACGAATCGACCTACATCCCCCTGGGGGTTGTGCACCGGCTGGAAAACCCCGGCCTGGTGCCGCTGGAGATCATCGAGGTGCAGTCGGGGTCATACTTGGGCGAAGACGACATCGTGCGGCTGGAAGATTCGTACGGCAGGGCCTGAGCGCGGTTCCGGCCGGGCTTTGTCGGGCCTTGGCCAGGGCTTGCCTAGGCGGGACAGCCCGCGCGGAAACGGCGTAACGCGGAGCGTGCGGTATGGACGAAACGCCTTTTAGCGCCATGCTTGCGCGGCAGCGGGCTTTCTTTGACGGCGGCGCGACCCTGCCTTACGAGCGCCGTGCCGCGGCTCTGCAATCGTTGCTCACCGCCGTGACAGCGGCGGAAGACGATATTCACGCGGCCCTGGCGGCGGACCTGAGCAAAAGCGCAGGTGAAGCCTACCTTACCGAAACGGGCCTGGTGCTGGCGGAAATCCGCTTTGCCCTGCGCAACCTGCGCGCTTGGATGCGCCCCCGCCGCGTGCACCCCCCCCTGCATTCCTTTCCGGCCAAAAGCCTTGTGTACCGAGAGCCGCTAGGCGTTGCGCTGATCATCGCGCCCTGGAACTACCCCTTCCAGCTCTGCCTGATGCCCCTTATCGGCGCGGTGGCCGCCGGCAACTGCGTGCTGGTCAAACCCTCGTCAAAGGCCCCGCAAACCGCCCGGGTTGTGGGGGAAATCATCCGCAGGGCCTTTGCCCCCGGCCATGTGGATATGGCCAATGGGGCCGCGGCCACGGGGTATGCCCTGCTGCGCGAACGTTTCGATTTCATTCTCTATACCGGCAGCGCGCGCGTGGGCAAAACGGTCATGGCGGCGGCAGCCGCAAACCTGACGCCGGTCTGCCTGGAACTGGGCGGCAAAAGCCCGGCCATTGTGCGGGCCGACGCGGATCTGCGCCGGGCCGCCAAAAGCATCGCCTGGGGCAAGACCCTGAACGCCGGGCAGACTTGTGTGGCCCCTGACTACGTGCTGGCGGAGCGGCCGGTCAAAGCCGCGCTTGAAAGCCTGTTGCAAGAAGAATTCGCCCGTTTTCCCGGTTCGAATGCGCTGTACAACCCCGACTATTGCCGCCTTGTCAGCCCGGATGCGCTGGAGCGGCTGCAAAAGCTGGGCGGGGCCGAGGTCAGGGCCGACCGGCAAACGCTGCGCATGGCGCCGCTGGTCATGCCGGGCGTTACGGCAGAGGACCCGGTCATGCAGGAGGAGATTTTCGGCCCTCTGCTGCCCGTGCTCGGCTTTGACGGCGAGGAAGAAGCGCTGGCCTTCGTGCGCAGGCGGGAAAAGCCTCTGGCCTGTTATCTGTTCACCCGCGACGCGAAAACGGCGGAACGCATGCTCGGCCGCCTGTCTTTCGGCGGCGGCTGCGTGAACGACACCATGATGCATATGAGCGTGCCCGGCCTGCCTTTCGGCGGGGTAGGGGCCAGCGGCATGGGCCGCTATCACGGCGAAGCGGGTTTCGCGTTGTTCAGCAACGAAAAGAGCGTGCTGCGCAAAGGCAACTGGCCGGAACTGCCGCTGCGCTACCCGCCGTATTCTTTCAAGGCTCTCGCCTGGATTCGTCGCTTCTTGCGTTGATAGTGGTTGAATTTACGCTTGATAGTAGCCGCTTGTTCGTCGCACTGTGCCGGAGGGCGCTTGTTTTACCCACCGGCGAAACGCGGGGGTGCAGGGGGCAGCGCTCAGCGCCCCCTGCTGGGGGGAGTAGTCCAGAAGAGGGGGCGACATCGCCCCCTCTCTGGCCCCCGCCGGGCAGGCGGACCAACTAACTCAAAAAATCAACATATCTTTTCACCGGGACCGTTCCCGCCAGCCAACCGAGAGTGTAGCTCTTCAACTCCCGGCCTTCTGCAAATCCTCCGCCACCGCAATGGCCGCGGCCGCGCCCGACCCCGTCGCCGTCACAATCTGCCGCACCCCGCCGGTCACATCGCCGGCCGCGTAAATATGCGGCAAATTCGTGCGCATGTGCGCATCCACCACAATACTCCTGTCCGAAGCCAGCGCCACGCCGATCTCCGCCGCCTGTTCCGAATTGGGCGAGGTGCCCACGGCGATGAACACGGCATCCATCGGCAGCTCCTGCTCTTCGCCGTTCTTGACGTTGCGCAGGCGTATGGCGCTGACTTTGTCTTTGCCCAGAATTTCGGCGATTACGCTGTCCCAGTGAACGGGAATGCCTTCGCGCTCGACAGAGTCGGCCAGCGCCTTTTCCGCCCGGAACTTGTCGCGGCGGTGCACGATGGTCACGTCCACGCCCAGGTTTTTCAATTGCAGGGCGTCGGTCAGGGCGGAATTGCCTCCGCCTACCACAACGGCCTTTTTGCCTTTGTACAAATGTCCGTCACAGTGGGCGCAATGGGTCACGCCGCGGCCGAACAGCTCTTTTTCGCCCGGCGCGTTCAGGGGCAGCCAGGCCGCGCCCGTGGCGAAAATCAGGGCTTTCGCCCGGTATAACCCGTCGGCGGCCAGCGCTTCAACCCGGCGGCCGATTTTGATTTCGCGCACGCTGACCCCTTCGCGCACATAGGCATATTGCCGCGCGTGAGCGGCCAGCGATTCCACCAGTTCCATGCCCGCTATCCGTGCGAAACCGGGATAGTTTTCCACCAGCGCCGTCTGGGCCACCTGGCCGCCGCAGATGCTCTTTTCCAGAACGACCACGTCCAGGCCCGCGCGGGCCGCGTAAATGGCCGCCGACAGTCCTGCCGGCCCCGCGCCTAAAATGAGCACGTCCGTCTCGTTGACCGGCCCTTCCGCAGGGGCGGCCGGGGCCGCGCCGGGCATGGGGGCCTCTTCCGGCACTTTCAGGGTCACCAGGGTGGGCACCACGATCTCTTCGGGCACCAGGCCGACCAGGAAACAGTCGTCGCCGAACACCGTATGCGGCACGGAGCTGACCTTGTAGCGGGCGGCCAGCTCGGGAAATTCGTCCACATTGACGCATTCCACGCGGATCAGGTCCGGCCGGGCCAGCATGCAGCGCACGATCTGAATGACCTGGCCGGGGCAGTAGGGGCAGCCGGGGGAGCTGAAAACCCGCACCTGCCGGGGTTCGGCCAGGCCGTTCAGCAGGGCGAGAGAGGCATCCGTCAGCGCATGCGCGCCCGTCCCCAGCAGCAGTATGGACTGCAACAGCGCCTTGCCTTCTTCACCGGCGGGCGCGCCGGTAAAGCGCACGGGCGATATCGCGCTTTTGTCCGCATCCGCCGGAGCAAGTTCGATGGCCGGGCAGAGTGTTTCCGTGTCTTTTGCATCCACGGTTTGCATGGCGACGCTGACCTTCGGATCTATGGAACCCAGTTCCGCGCACAGTTTGCGGGTGAATTCGCTGAAGACGTCATTTTCTGTGCGGGTCAGGCAGGTCAGGCGCACCGGCCGCGTCAGGGCGGCGAACTGGGCCGCTATGGCGGCGCGGATATCTTTGGAAATCAGCGCATTGGCTGCGGAATCGTCAGGCGTGCCGGTCTTTGCGGACATGGAATGGTCCCTCCGATAAAGAGTATAAGATACCATGCTATATGGCCGGAAGGCGAACGTCAGTCAAGAACAACAATAATTCTAACCGCATTATATCCCAGCGCGACAGTCGAGTATTGCAGAAACGGAGAAATCAGTGCAGAATCCGACAGGAGAGTGGGATTGAAAATAAGGAGAACCGCATGGCGAACCCTCTTGTGGTGCTGCAAACCAGCGCCGGCAACATTGAACTGGAACTGTTTCCCGAAGCGGCGCCTGAAACCGTGGCCAATTTTTTGAAGACGGTGGATTCGGGTTTTTACAGTGATACGATTTTTCACAGGGTCATTAAAGGGTTTATGATCCAGGGCGGCGGCATGACCGCCGACATGCGCGAGAAAAAAGCGCCGAACCCGCCCGTGCCCAACGAAGCGGGCACCGGCCTTTCCAACGACCGGGGCACCATAGCCATGGCCCGTACCATGGACCCGCACAGCGCGACGGTGCAGTTTTTCATCAATACGGTGCGCAATTACCGGTTGAACCACAGCGCGCCCACGGCGCAGGGCTATGGCTATTGCGCTTTCGGCAAGGTGACCGAGGGCATGGACGTGGTTGACGCCATTGAAAACGCGGCCACGGGCCCTTCCGGCATGCACGACGACGTGCCGTTGGAAATGGTGCGCATCATCAGCGCGGCCCGCAAGACCAAAAGCAAAAAGGACAAAGCGGCCAAGCCCGCGGCTAAACCGGCAGCCAAAGCGGCCAAGCCCGCCGCGAAAAAAGCGGCCTCCCCGAAAGGGTGAGGCTGCAAGAAATAGGTTCCGGGCCGGACCTGCAAAAACGAAAGACCCCGTGCATCCGCGCGGGGTCTTTGCAAAGAAGGGGCGCGGCGCGTCAGGCGTGGCCCTTGTGTTCGCTCAGCAATAACAGGTCGTGGGGCGACAGGGTCGCCAGGCGCACCACATGCAGCTGCACGTGCGTGTTATCGGGGCGGCAGTTGGGGCAGCCGTCGGAAACGATCATGCACTGCGCGTCCAAAAGGGTGGTGTCAATGCCAGAGGCCAGCACCAGGCGGCGCGTGCGGCCTACTTCCCACAACAGGGGTTTGCCGCACAGGCGGCATTCGACATAGAGCAAATCCAGGTCATAGTTCGCTCTGACCTGGGGGGTTTCATGGACAGTGTCTCTGACGGCGATGCCGTCATCGGCCGGAGTGAAAGAGGCCTTTCCAAGGCGATATTCCGTATTCATGTCTTAACCTCCTTAGCCGCCGGCGGGCGTACGCGGGGTTGCCCGTTTCTCGCTCCTCCATACCCGTATGCTTCGAGTATTTCATCATCCCATGAACAAAGCAAGGCGCACCATGCGGGTTTTGCTGAAAAAAATCAAGAGCGGGACTTTTCCAACATGCTCTATAATAGCCTATAAATACGCTTTGGCAAGAGAAAAGCCGCCCCGCGAAGCTCTTTACCCCCGCCGTGAATACCGGTACAAGGCAAGAATATCGAGAGCCAAAACGCCATGACCCAATCTTCTTCGCAGGGCCGCGCGCCCATTCGCCTGCTGCCGCCCGAGCTGCGCAACCAGATCGCCGCCGGTGAGGTGGTGGAACGCCCGGCCAGTGTGCTTAAAGAGTTAGTTGAAAACAGCCTGGACGCCGGCGCGGGTGAAATCGTCGTCACGCTGGAAAACGGCGGGCAGACCCTGCTCGGCGTGCAGGATGACGGCTGCGGCATACCGCAAAACGAACTTGAACTGGCCGTCACCCGCCACGCCACCAGCAAAATAGGCAGTTTCGCCGACCTGTTGCACGTCGCCAGCTACGGCTTTCGGGGTGAAGCGCTGCCCAGCATCGCTTCCGTCTCGCACCTGACCGTGACCAGCGCCTATGCCCCGGACCCGTCTTCTCCGGCTCATGACGCCGCCTTTGTCGAAGTGCGCGGCGGCGCGCTTGTCGCTTCCGGCCCGGCCGCCCTGCGCCGGGGCACATCGGTCGTTGTGCGCGACCTGTTCGCCAACGTGCCCGCGCGGCTCAAATTTTTAAAGACCCCGGGCACGGAACAAAAACGCTGCGAAGAGCTGCTCATTCGTCTGGCGCTTGCGCGCACGGATGCGGCCTTTACCTTGAACGCGGGCGGCCGCGAAGTGCTGCGCTTTGCCGCGGGCGAAAGCCTGGCCCGCCGCCTTGCCGCCATCTGGCCCCCGGCGGTGGCGGAACAGCTTTTACCCGTGGATGCCGCATCCGGCCATATCAGTGTGCGCGGACTTGCCGGGCACCCCCAGGCGGCGCAGGCCAAGGGCGACAGAATACTGCTGTACGTCAACGGGCGGGCGGTAAACAGCCGCACGCTGCTGCAAGCCGTGCGCGAAGCGTACAAAGGGCGGCTCATCTCCCGCGAATACCCCCAGGCCGCGCTTTTCGTCAGCGTGCCGCCGGAACTCCTGGATGTGAACGTGCACCCGGCCAAAACCGAAGTGCGCTTTCAGAACGAGCGCGAGGTCTTTTCCGCCGTGCTGCGGGCGCTGCGCCAGGCCCTGGATGCCGTGCTTCCCTTGGCGGGGTTTGCGGAAAATATGCCGGAAGGGAACCCGTTCCCTCCGTTGTCTGACGTAAACGGGGCGGCAGCGGCGCGCGCTCCGAGGCCCATAGGCTTTTGGGGGGAGCTTGACAGCCCCCGCCTGATCCGCGAAACCCCGGCGCAAGAGTCTTTTGACGCATTCGACGATACGCCCGACGCGCATGGCGGGCCTGCCGCCCCCGGCCACGTTTCCCCTTCTCTGGGTTTTACGCCCCGGCCGCCGCAAGCGCCGGCGGCGTGGGGTCCGCCCGACCCCTTCACCCCGGTCAGTGGCGAAGAGATCGTGCCTGCTTATGGTGTACCGGGTGGGGATCCGGATGACGCGCACGCCGGGCCGCAAAATATCTCGGCCCATTCTTTGCGCCCTTTGCGTGTGGGCGACATGGAATATCTGGGCCAGATAGCGGATACCTATTTGCTGGCGCGGCGCGGCGGCGGCCTGTTGATCGTGGATCAGCACGCGGCGCATGAGCGTGTGCGCCTGCATGCCATCCAAGGCGGCGGCACAAAGGGAACGTCGCAGCTTTTGGCCCTGCCGCTGGAACTGCCCCTGCACGCCTCGGAAAGCGCGGAATTGGACCGCTTATGGGCTGATTTGGCCGCCTTGGGTTTTGCGCTGGAAACGGCCGGGCCGGGGCTGCTCCGGGTCATGGGTCTGCCGCCGCAACTGGCGCGGACTGATGCGGCGGCTTTCTTGCGCGACGCCCTGGCGGGCAAGCAGAGCGGTTTTGAAAGCGTGTGGCACATGATGGCTTGCCGCACGGCGGTGAAAGGGGGCGACAGGCTGACCCCGGATGAGGCGGCGCAGCTTTTGCGCCAGTGGGCCGATACGCCGGAGAGCGGCTATTGCCCGCACGGCAGACCCACGGCGGTGACCCTGACCGTGAATGATCTGGAGAAGCTGTTCAAGCGTAAGGGGTAAGATCGGCGCTTCCGCCAAACAAGCGGAAGCGACGCTCTTTTTACGGCAGCGGCTTCTTCAAATAGCGATAATACCCGTCATACATATAAATGGCGGCCAGCGGGTTGTTGCCCAGCAGCCGGTCCTTCACCGCCAGCACCGTGGTCGGCGCCTTCAGGTGCTTGATGGCCAGCGAATCGTGCCCCACGCACAGCCCCAAAAGAACGTTGAAATCCACCTTGGCTTCGTTGACCAAAAGCGCCTGAAATTTGGGGTTGCAGGCCGATTCTTTTTCTTTGGTCACGTCCAGCTGCTGTTCGCGGGTCAGGCCATATGCGCTTTTGGGCACCCTGCCCGCTTTGCACATGGCGGAAACCACCGTAAAGCCGTTGGTCTCCAGAATTTCCTGCGTGATGGCGGCCTCTTTCATCAGGCCGCCGCAGAAGATCATGCCCAGTTTCTTGTAGCCCATGCGCCGGGCGAACTCCACAAGCTCCACAATGCGGGGTTTAAGCGGGGTCAGGTCGGCGTAATTGCCGCTTTCGCCCCGGTTGTAGCCGGCGCATTCCTGAATGGCGGCCTGGCGGGCGAATTCCAGTTCGTCGGCCGGGGTTTCGGCCAGTGATTTTTCCGCCAGCTTTTTGTGGTGCATCGAAGGGCAGTCGGCCGGGCCTTTGCCCTTTTCCGACCGGCAATATTTTTCGGTGTTGGGTATGGGACAGCGCCCGCAGTGGGCATCCGGGGTTGTACGGGCGGTCTTTTTCGTTTCAGCCATGAGGATGCTCCTTGATGCCGGTTCCACGGGGAACGCGCGCTGATTTTTGAAGGTTCAGCATTAGGCTTTCGAGCTTGAAGCGTCAACAGGGCGCGCCGCCAGATCCGGGCAAAAATCAAGGGACTGCGGCGAATATTCTTTTCCGTCCCCTGCGCGGAACAAGACCAGCGGCGGTTCGCGGCGCGGTTCTTGCGCGACGGCATCCGGCGTTTT
Source organism: Desulfovibrionaceae bacterium (assembly GCA_031551515.1). Taxonomy (GTDB): domain Bacteria; phylum Desulfobacterota; class Desulfovibrionia; order Desulfovibrionales; family Desulfovibrionaceae; genus FLUQ01. The sequence goes on along the minus strand of JAVBNL010000026.1, from coordinate 29,844 downwards.
TTTCGTCACTTCTTCCGTATGCCGCGCGGCGATCAGGCAGCGCAAAGGGGCCTTGCCCGGCCGTGAAACCACCGGCAGCAGCCGGGTCGCGGCCAGCTCGCAGCGCGTCAAAGCGCCCAGCGCTTCAGGCAACTTCGCGGCGGGATAGATCATGGTGAAACGCCCGCCCGGCAGCAGGGCACGTTTGGCGGCCCGCATAAAAGCGGGCAGGGCGTCCGGCCCGGCGAACAGGGCGGCGCGCCGGGCTTCCGATGCGGGCAGGCGGCCCCGCCCCGCCTGATAATAGGGCGGGTTGGCCGCAACCAGGTCAAAGGCGGCTGCGGGCAGGTTTTTCGCGTTTTCCGATTCCAGGTCCAGAACGTCCGCCGTAAAACGTTCTTGCAGCCCCAGGCGGCGGGCGTTTTGCCGGGCGGCGTCGACCAGGGGGGCCTGAACATCCACGCCGAAAGCGGTAAGGGTTGGCCGCCTGAGCAGGACGGCAAAGGCAACGACCCCGCAACCGCAGCCCAGGTCCAGCATAGTTTGCGCGGCAGAAACTTCGCTTTCGCGCAATGCGAATGCGGCCAAAAGCAGCGCGTCCGCGGAAAAGCGGAAAGAGCCCCGCGGCTGGGCAAGTCCTGCGGGAAAAAGAAGCCTGGCTTGGGCGGCACCGCCGTTCATGGCGGGAATACTACGGTCCCCTTTCATTCAAGGCAAGGAGCAAAGGCCGCTTCACACTTGCGGAACGGCGGGTTTTTCTGATACTTGAGAGAGCCGCAGTAAAGCGGCGGATAACATATATACAGAGAACTATGAACGAACCCGATCTTGGCCAGGCGCAGGGCGACGATATGCTGCAAGTGCTTGAGCCGGAAAATCCCCTGTCCCCCGTCTCCCTGGAAGAATTGCCGGAGGATCTGCAAACCGCCGTGGCCCGCGCCGGGTGGAGCAGCCTTATGCCGGTGCAGTCCCGCTCGCTTCCGTACCTTTTGGCGGCCCGCGACATCATGGTGCAGTCCCGCACGGGCAGCGGCAAAACCGGGGCCTTTTTGCTGCCCGCGTTGACGCGCCTGGACCCTTCCCGCCCGGTCTGCCAGTGCCTTATCCTGGTGCCCACGCGGGAGCTGGCCTTGCAGGTGGAGCATGAAGCGGGCGTTTTGTTCGCTGAAACGAATTTGCGCGCCGCCGCCGTTTACGGCGGGGTGGGCTACGGCCGCCAGATGGAAGCCCTGCGGGAAGGCGCGCACCTGGTCGTGGGCACGCCGGGCCGGGTGCTGGACCACCTGTTGCGCCGCACGCTGAGCCTGGATTCGCTCTCCATGCTGGTTTTTGACGAGGCGGACCGCATGCTTTCCATCGGGTTTTATCCCGACATGAAGGCCGTGCAGCGGTATTTGCCGCAAAAGCATGTGCCCACGCACTTTTTTTCCGCCACGTACCCGCCCCACGTGTTGCGCGTGGCGGGCGAGTTTCTGGAAAAGACGGAGCTGCTCAGCCTCAGCCAGAACCAGGTGCACATCGCCAATATCGAGCACGCCTTTTACTCGGTCAAACCCATGGAAAAAGACCGCGTGCTGGCGCGCGTGCTGGAAATGGAAAGCCCGGCGGCGGCCATCATTTTTTGCAACACCAAAGCCAACGTGCATTATGTGACCGCGCTGCTGCAGGGCTTTGGCTATAACGCGGACGAACTTTCCGCCGATTTGTCGCAAGCCAAGCGCGAAGAAGTGCTGGCCCGCGTACGCGCAGGGGACGTGCGCTTTCTGGTGGCCACGGACGTGGCGGCGCGGGGCATCGACATCCCCGAGCTTTCACACGTCATTTTGTATGAGCCGCCCGAAGACCACGAATCATACATCCACCGGGCCGGCAGAACGGCCAGGGCCGGGGCCGGGGGCACGGTCATTTCCCTGGTGGACATCATGCAGAAGCTGGAGCTGGCGAAGATAGCCCGCCAATACAGCATCAACCTGAACGAACGGCCCACCCCGGACGATGCGGCCATCGCCGCCCTGGTGGGTGAACGGCTGACGGGCATTCTTGAAGGCCGCATGCGGTCGCGCACGGGCCTTGCCCGCGAACGCGCGCAACGCTTTTTGCCCCTGGTGCGCAGTCTCGCGGCGGATGAAGAAACCGTGCCGCTCCTCGCCATGTTGCTGGACGAAGTGTATCAGACCAACCTGCACCCGGTGTTGCCCGGCTCCGCTCTGGAAAAGGCGGCGCGCAAAGCGCCCGGCCAAACGGGCGGCCAGGGCGGCCGCGGCGGCGCGCTTTCTCATGACAGGGGTCGTGACAGGGGCCGTGACGGCGGCCACAATACCGAGCAGAGCCGCGGCGCGGAGGGTGCCGGTTCCCGCGACGGCGGAAAACGCCGCCGCAGGCCCAGACGCAAAAGCGGCAATGGCACGGGGGCGGAATCTTCGGGGGGACGGCAGGATGACTGACGCAACCCTTACGCAGGGCGGCGGGACGCAAAGCGCGCCGCTGCCCATACCCTACGCCGCGGATGAGGTGAGCCGCACCTTTCAGGATCTGCTGCAGACCTTTGATTTTCGGTATGAGATGCAGGAATTGGGCATCGGCCTTTTTGGGCGCGGCAAAGCCAAAAAGGAATTCACGGCGCTGTGCATCGGGCTGTGGGGCCTTGCGCTGGAACGGTCCTTTCCCAACGACGCGGCCGATTTCTTCGCTCATTTCGTGAGCAGCAGCCCGCTGACGGCAGGGGACAAGAAAGGCCCCAGCCGCATGCGCGACCTGGTGCAAGGCTATGTGGCGCTGCTGTCGGTGAAAAAAGAGACCGACTTTTCCGCCGCGGCCGACCACATGGTCGGGGTGCTCAAACTGGGCGGCGAAGGGGGCCGCAGCCGCCAGTTGAAGCTGGCCCTCATGGTGCGCACGCTGTACAACGAAATCTTCAAGCAGATGATCTGACAATCGCCGGTATTTAAAAATTCAAGATCGACCAGTTTTCCGCCTTGAACATGGTGCCCGTGATCTTTGCGGTGCGCGCCGGGTCATAGGTGGTCTTGCCCGGTATTTCTATCTGCCGCCATTCTCTGGCGATAAAATGCTCCCGCACGCGCGAAGGGCCGGTATCGGGCATTGGTAGCCCCTCGCAGCCGCCTATGGCCCGGCAGGCCAGGGCGGGCACGTCCATGCTGCTCATCAGCGCCTTGTCCGCGCGCAAGGGTTTCGCGTCGCGCAGCGCTTTGACCATCAACAGTGCATGCGGCCTGCCGGGGTAGCGATTGCGGTCGGGCCAGTTGCTGCGTTCGCCTGCCTCGTTCACGCCCAGCGCGGCGTTCAGCATGCGGCTGTCGCCTTCGCAGTGGTCCGACAACAGAATGATCATGGTGTTGTCGTAAATTCCCTCCTTACGCAGCCAGTCGAAAAAACCCGCCAGCATGGTCAGGATATGCTTTTCCGTGTACACGTGTTCCGGCATCAGCCCGTCCACCATGACCAGTTGGCCCTCGGTATCCGGGTAGGGGTCGGCCACGGGGATTAGGCTGTCTTTGGGCAAATGCCAGTCAAAGTGCGGCAGCACGCTGTAAATGAACTTCAGCGTGGGTTTGGGCGAATCGGTATTGGCCAGTTGCGGCAACAGGCCCAGCACGGCGCTTTCATACAGGGTGTTGCGCAGCGCCGTGGGCGTTGTGGCTTCTTCCGTTGAGCCGGGCAGCCAGCGGCCTTCGTTGTACACGCTCTTTTTCACGGCGTGGGGCAGGGCTTTGAACAGACTGACGGCAAAGACGAAGCCGCCGTAATTGGGCACGGTCAGGGCGTTTTCATCCGCGCCGATTTTGCGGCTCCAGGGGCTGATAAGGCCGTCCAGGTCGGGCTTGTCCACGATGCGCAAGGCCGTTCCGCCGGAATGTTTGGCGAAAATGGCCGCATCCGGCGTATAGGGCGGGTGCACGATGCCCGCGTCAAAGCCCCTGGCCCCGAAATGGCGGGGCAGGGTTGCCAGCGCTTCGCTGTATTTCTGGTGCAGGGTCAACTCCGGCCGGGCGTTCATTTGCACGGGGGTATAGGCGGGCCCGCCGAAAATGCTGGGCGTTGAGGCGGAAGTCATGTTGCCCACGGAGATGGTATCCGGATACCAGGTAAAACCGGCAAAGCGTTTGGCCAGGTCCGGGTTTTGCGCAAAGATGTCACCCACGTGCCCGCCCGTGAACATATCCAGAAAAAAGACCACCACGTTGGTCTGGGTCTTGCTGAAAGCGAACATGGGGTCTTTGGCAACCTCTGCCAGGCCGGACGGGTTTTGGGCCACGACTTTGTCGTCTTTGAACACGGCCGCAGCGCCGGACCCGGCCAGCAGCAGCACCGTGGCCTGCATGACCAGCAGCAGCTTTTTGGCCTGCCGGAAATACAAGACCAGGGCCAGAAACAGCAAAACACACAGCAGAACCAGGGCGTCGCCCCACAGAAGGGGCTGGTCCAGGGCGCTTGCGCCGGAAAGCACAGTGCCGTCAAGCGAGCCGTAATTGCCGGTGAACAGCGTGGTATTGACCAGCGCCACAAGGGAGACTGTCAGCGCGATGACGGTAAGATAGGGCCGAAGAGTGCGCGGGGTCAGAATGCGGACCAGGGTCAGCAGCAGGAGCGAGAGCACGCCGTATGGCGCAAGATCGGCCAGAATGGCGCGAAAGGGCAGATTAAAGTAGTCGGGCGAGGTCAGATAGAGCATGGAGGGCGAAAACACGCTGAGCGTCAGGCTGAGCGCAAACGCCGCCAGCAAAAAGAGAGGCAATTCCTCTTTGACCGCCAGGCGGCCGTAAAACCCGCTGGAGCGCATTTGCAGCGTGCCGCCGAACGTTGCCGCCGCGCCCGCTTTTTTCGGAAGCGGCCTGTGTTTCCACGCGTTGCCCAGCAGCATCAGGGCGTTGTTGCCCGTCCAGTAGATCAGCAGGGCCGAGGGCGCGCCATAGAGCAGCAGCAGAAAGAGAGCGGCAACGAGCAGCGCCTGCAAACGGTCGCGGCGGGTGAAACCGTCTGTGGTATAGACCGCGCCGATGTTGCAAAGCGTCATCAGCAGCGGCAGCGCGTTGACCCCGCCCAGAAGCCCGTCCGGCCTGCCCAGATCCGGTATGATCCAGCAGGCTTGCCCTTGAATGGGCGCGAATGCGCTCAGCATGTAATAGGCCGCGCACAAAAAAGGCACTTGCAGCAAAATGCCGAAAGACGAGCGCAGCGTCATCAGCGGGTGATAGGCGTAGCGTTTGTACAGCGCCGCAATGCGGGCCTGGCGCTCTGCCCCCTTGCTTTGAGCCTTGATGGCCGCCAGCTGCGGGGCCATGACTTTCTGAATCAGGGCCTCGCGCGCCTGCATGGCGGCGGCGAGCTGTTTCAACGGGCCGAAAATGACCGTGCTGACGATAGAGAGGCCCAGAAGCGCCGCGCCGTAATTGCCCGTCAGGCCGGAAAGCGCCATGTACAGGTATTTATAGGCCAGCTCCAGCGGGTGTATGGTCAGAGCATAGAGCAGGGAGGTCATTACGCACGCTCCCGGCATTTATTCACGGCCCAGGTGGCGATGAATTCACCCGCGCTGCCGAAGTTGGCGACGGTGGCGTCGCGCAGAGTCGCCAGTTTGGCGGAATCCACGCGCAGCGCTTCCCGCGCCAGGGCCAGAAAGGCCTCTTTGTCAAGGGCGCGCAACTCTTCCACGGAAAGAACAGGGCCCAGCTGGGCCTCTATATCATTCTCCCAGACGTACTCCAGTTCGGAAATCTCGAAGTTTTCGCGGTTTTTCATGGGAATATCCAGAGTCAGCACCGGCCGTTCGTACAAAAAGGCGAAGTCGAAGCGCACCCCTGACTTGTCGGAAATCATCAGGTCTGCCGCCGCCAGTGAAGCGCTGGCGTCCACCTCAAGGTCGAAGCGGACGTTCGGATACGCCGCAAGGTTTTGGCGTATGCCCTCGACAAGTTCCGCCTCCACTTTCAACGAAAAGGGGTGCGGCCGGATGATGACCGTGTGGCCCGCCTCCGCCAGCCAGGCGATGAAATCGGAACCGCAATAGGCCAGGCAGTTCTTTTCGCCCCACGAGGGCGCGACGAGCACCACCGGCGGGTCTGACAGGCCGTTTTTCGGTTTGATTTTGCGGGCCAGGTCGTCAAGTGAAGGCACCCCCGCGCTGACGCATTCGCGCTCTTTGAGGCCGCGTTTTTTTTCCAGCAGGCGCACGGATTCTCTGTCTCCGTCGCCCATCAGCAGCAGGGCGTCGCAGGTGTCATGCGCATATTTGTAATACAGCGAAAGCCCGCCGACGCCGTGCAGAACATGGGCCAGGCACTTGATGTGCTGCGGCGCGGGCATGGGGTAGCCCGGCGTGCCTATGTTGGCGGTGGTTTGCAGCATGACCGCGGCCCGTTCGTTCGCCGCGCGGGCGAACGCGGCGGAACCCGTGCCGATGTAGCGGGAATTCATGTACGGGCTTTCAACGGTCAGACCGGGGTCTTCCACATCCATGCTGATGTAGCGGAAAGGAAATTTTTTTTCGATCAGGGCTTCGACGATATGCTTGAAGGTGGACCAGTATATTTTGCCTTCCGAAAAGATGACCAGCGTTTCACGGCCGTTTGCGGCAGCGGGCTCCGCATCGGGTTTTCCCCGCCCGGTCAGGCGGCTTTGCAGCCCGTACCATGCGGTTTTGACGAAATACAAAGCCGTGGTCACCAAACTGATGACCACATAGATCAGGATGTTGCCCGTGCCTGGGTCCAGATAGGCGTGCGCGGGCGGCGGCAAACAAAGGCCGCAGACCAGCAGCAAGAGCAGGCACGCGCAGACGCGCGGCATCATTGCAAGGCTTCCCGCAGTTTCAGGCCCATACGTTTGAATTTGTTGTCGGAATAGTCGATGTAGCCGCGCTCGTAGCCCCACATGCCCCAGACGTAGTCCACCAGAATTTCCATCTCCCACAGGCGCTGTTTGTCTTCGGCGCTGGTGACGCCGCGGGCCTCGGCGAACTGTTCGCGGGCTTCGAAGCTCATGCCCGATTCCAGAATGAAGCTGGCTGTTTCCCATATGGGGTGGGCGAAACCCGCGTATTCGAAGTCGATGACGTGCAGATCCGCCCCGTGATCACCGGAAACCAGGATATTTTCCAACGCCAGGTCGCGGTGGCACAGCACCTGGGGTTCCGCGTCAAAGGCGGCGGCGCGGCGCATGATCCATTCCCGCTCCGGCCCGGTCAGGCCCTTGCCGGAAAGTTTTTCGAATTTCAGGATCTGGTCGGTGATGAAAAGCGGCGCAAGGGGCGAATCCGGCCCGTGCGGAATGCTGTTCAGCTTGTGCAGGGCGGCGGAGAGGGAGGCGAAGAAGCGAGGCTCAAGGTCGCCGGCCACCGCGTCCCGGTGATTGGGCAGAAAGCGCGTGGTTTTCAGGCCGCCGGGGAAAAAATGCGTTTCCGGCGTAACGCCCAGGTCTTTGATCAATTCGATGATCTGCGGTTCTTGCCCCCGGTCGATAAAGGCGTCGGTGCCGTGGCCGGGTATGCGCAGGCAACGCATGACGCCGGTGTGGTCGCGAATCTGCCAGGTGCTGTTGGTCAGGCCCTTGAGCTTGACCGGCGTGAAATCGACGCTGCTCAGGCGGGCCACTTCTTCGTGCGAGATCAGGCGGCAGTCCAGCGCGTCTTTGATGGTGTCGGTTTCTTGCAAAAAGGGCTCGTCAATGCGGGTGGCATAGACCGGGGTATGCGGCAGGATGCGCAGCACGGCCTCTTCCCAGTAATCGTCGGCATCGCAGTTTTCCAGCTCAGCCGCGAGCATGCGCGCGCTTTCACCCTGCCAGTAGGCCAGGCCGCACATGCTGTAGCCCGTGGGGGTCCACTTTTTGACCTCGGTGATTCTGTTCACCCCGTCGGTGAACACTTCCCACTCCAGCCCGTACTGGGTGGGCTGCACCACGAATTGCGATTTGCTTATGTCTACGCGGTGCAGCACGTTTTTGGAAAAGACCACATCGCCGTCGATCAAAAGCGAGCCGTCCAGGCGGTCCGTGGCCAGAAGGAGCGAGCTGTGGGTGTTGCGTTCGGCAAAACGGGGGTTAAAAATCAACTCCACGTTGTATTTGTCTTTCAGGTATTCGAACTTTTCGGCCATATAGCCGACGATGATGCTGATGCGGCCGATGTTGCTTGCCCGGAGCATTTTCAGGGTCTGCTCCACGATGGGCGTGCCGTTGATGGGCGTGAGAGGTTTGGGGCAGGTGTGCGAGATGGGCTGAAAGCGTTTGCCGCAGCCGGCGGCGAAGATGATCGCGTTCACAGAAACCTCGTTGTGGAATAGGGGCATCGACGTAGCGCGCGCAATAGCACGAAACCGGGCCATACCGCAATGCGGCATGGCCCGGTTTCATTGTTGATCTTTAATCTCGTGGCAAGGATTTGCGGGCAAATCCTTGCAGAGCAGATAGATCTGCTCTGGGGATTAATACTGACCGCGGGGGTTCAGCACGATGAATTCGTCGCGGCGGTTTTTCGCCCAGGCGGATTCGTCATGGCCCTGCACGGCGGGGCGCAGTTTGCCGTAGCTGATGATTTCCATCTGCGTGGGCGCGACGCCGCTGTAGGTCAGGAATTCGTAAGCGGCGCGGGCGCGGCGCTCACCCAGGGCAAGGTTGTATTCTTCGGTGCCGCGTTCGTCGCAGTGACCCTGAATGCTGACCTTGATCTGGGGGAATTTCTTCAACAGTTCGGCTTTGCGGGCCAGAACCTGCTTGGATTCGGGCTTGATGTCGAACTTGTCGAATTCGAAGTAAATCTTGGCGTTGGTCAGTTCGTCGGCGGCGCGCAGAGCTTCGCCGCTCAGCGTGGGCAGAGAGCTGTCGGCGCCGTCACCAGCGGGGACAGCGTCGGCGTCCAGACGTTTGGCGGGGCAACCGGCGGCCAGGAGCATCAGGCAGGCCAAGGCGGCCAACAGGCCAAAGCGCATCATGGTTTTCATACAATCTCCTCAACAGCTTTCTATCGGCTATAATAGGGTTAAGAAACTTCCTTCTTTTTCAGAGGGATATAACATCATCCTCTGTAAGAGACGGCTGCATACTATACTTCCGCTTAGTTTTGTCAAGAGAATCCCGTAATGGCAAGCGAAATTTCATGCCCGTTGTCCCTATCCTCTCTATCGTAGGAAAACTGCACTCCCTTATCTGGGGAAAAGTCCCCAATCCGCGAATGACGCGTCGCCGCTGCCCGTGGGAATGCGCTTGGGTTCGCCGCCGTTGCGGGTGGTCAGATAGAGCTGTTTTGTCCCGCTCCGGCTGGAGGTGAAGGCAATGAAATAACTGTCGGGCGCGAAGGCGGGCTGCTCGTCGCTGCCGCCGCCAAAAGTCAGTTGCGTTTCGGTGTTTCTGAGCAGGTCGTGGACAAAAATCTTGTGCCCGCCGCCCATCATGCGCGAAAACACGATCAGCGTGCCGTCGGGGCTGATGGAAGGCTCCGTGTTGTACTTGCCGTCGTAGGTGATGCGGGTGACGGCGCCGCTTTTCAGGTCTTTCAAGAAAATATGCGGGTTGCCCATGCGGCTGGAAACGAAAGCCATCTTGGTGCCCGTGGCGTCCACGGAAGGGGAGACGTCGATGCTGGAGCTGTCGACCAGAGCGCGCTCGCGCTGGAACTGGTGGTTCAGCAAGAATATGCTGGGGTTTCTGCCGGTAGAAAGGCTGACTGCCACCTTGTTGTCCGGCATGAAGCAGGGCCCGATGACAGTGTTGCCGGGAAAGCGGATGCGCTGCACCGCGTGGGTGGCGCTATCCCATATGCCAAGGGCGTGCGTGCGGCGATCCAGATGGCTGAAGACCACGAAACGGCCGTCGGGCGACCAGGAAGGAGAAAGCGCGTCGCCGGGCAGGTTGGTCAGGCGACGCAGATTTCTGCCCGTGGGGCGCACGGCCCAGATATCTTTTTTGTTCGGCCCGTCGCTTTTGACGAAAGCGATGGTGGAGCGGAAAAATTCCCCCCGGCCGGTGATGGCCTTCATCAAATCGGCGCAGAATTTGTCGGCCACATCCCCCGCGGCCGCTTCATCCGCCCCGCTGTAGCTGTTGCCGAACACGAACTTGCCGCTGGTCACGTCAAAAACGCGCAGTTCCACCCTGGGTTTCGCGCCGTCTGAAAACCAGGCGGCGGTGATCAGCATGTGCGCCCCGGCCAGCTGAAAGCGTTTGAGATCAAGCGAATCGCCGCTGGCAACGGGCTGTGAAACGCCGCCGGGCACGGCGCGCGGGTCGATCATGGTGACGAAGGGCAAAAAGCCCAGGTCTTCTTCGATGAACTGATTGACCTTGGCCGCGGGGCTCCCTCCGCCTATGGGCGCGGCCATGGCGATGCGCACGCGCAGGGCCGGGTTGGTGATCAAGACGGGCGCCGCATCGGCGGCGAAAACGAAAGACGGCGTCAACAGGCAGATCAGCGCCGCGAAAAGGCATATCCGGGTCCAGGTCCGAAACATGTCATGCTCCATACGGTATTTTTTCAACTATCAGCGCCCGCCGGCCAGCGCTTCGTAAGCGAAGGTGATGTTGACCTTCATCAGCGCCGGGGTTGGCGGCGGTTCGACTTTAACTGTGTCTTTTACGGCCTTCAGCACCGATCCGTCAAAGGCCGCGTTGCCCGAAGACTGCGCGATGGTGGCGTCGATGATGGTGCCGTCTTTGGCGATGGATATGGTGGCCACCGCCGTGGGGTTCTGGCGGTCGGCCCGGCCGACGTATTCCCAGTGCGGCTTGATGCGGCTGGCCAGCGACTGCTGGTACGAGCCGACAACGCCGATGCCGTCGCCGCCCTCGCCGCCGGGGCCGTCGCCGGTGGTATCGCCGGACCCCCCGGTTTTTTTGAACTCGCCCAGCGCTCTATCAAGCGCTTTGGGGTCGGGCTTGCCGCTGCCGCCGCCGGAAGGCTGCTTGGGCGCATTTTTGCCCAGGTCGCCGAGGGCTTTTTTCAGCACGTCCTCGGGTTTTTCTTTGGGCTTTTCCGGCGCGGCCGTTTTGGTGGCGTTGACCGGCTTGTCTTCTTTCTTGGGCGTATCGGCGATGGTTTTAACGTCAGGCGCCGGGGTGGGCTTCACGTCGGGTTTCGCCTGCACGGGGTCGGGCTTTTTGGGGTCCGGCTGCGGCGCGGGTTTGTCCGGCGGCGTTTGCGGCGCGCTGGGGGGCGTTTGGGGCGCATCCGACGCTTTGGGTTTCGTGGGCTGCGCGGGCGGGCCGCCGGGTTTGCCGATGGTGGTCAGGTTCAAATCGAGCATCGGCATGTTCAGGTCGACGGGCGGGCGGTAAGGCGCGGGCCAAAACAGCACGGCCGCAAAGACGGCCGCGTGCAGGCATAACGATACGAGAAAACTGATTACCCGGGATTGGCCCATAGAAAACAAGCAACCTTACCTGCGAGATCCGCCGGCGGGAGTTTTGGATGCGGCGGAAGCATCCGCCTCGGCCGATTCAGCCACCATGCCCAATTTGTCGATGCCCGCGGCCCGTATGCGGCCGATGACGTCGACCACCCGGCCGTAGTTCACATCTTTATCCGCCTGCAAAAAAACCTGGCGTTTCTGCTCTTTGGCGACGGCGGCGAGCTGTATTTCCAGGTCGGCGATATCTTTGACCTGATAGGTGTCAAGGTACACGGTACCGTCTTTGCGGATGGACAAGATCACGTGATCTTTGTCTGTGGGCAGAGTTTTCGCGGCCTGGGTTTTGGGCAGGTCCACGTCCAGCCCTTCGGTCATCAGCGGCGCCGTGACCATGAAAATGATGAGCAGCACCAGCATCACGTCCACAAAGGGCGTGACGTTGATCTCTGAAACAAAGCCTTTGGTGCCGACCGACATGCTCATGGCTTACCTCGCGCCGTGAGAGGCGGCCTCGGCCTTTTTGACGGCATTGAGTTCGCGCTGCACCCGGTTCAGAAAGACGCCGGCGAAGTTGACCAGTTCCGCTTCAATATAGTTGATGCGGCTGAGAAACATGTTGTAGCCCATGGTCGCGGGTATGGCCACGAACAGGCCCAGGGCGGTGGCGATAAGCGCTTCGGAAATGCCGGGCGCCACGGTGGCTATGGCCGCGGTCTTTTTCAGGCTGATCTCGTGGAACGAATGCATGATGCCCCAAACCGTGCCGAACAGCCCGATAAAGGGGGCGGTGTTGGCCGTGGTCGCCAGAAGAGAGAGCGACGAGATCAGTTTGGACATGGCTTCGCTCACGCCCTGGCGCAGCGCGCGGCGCACGTTGTCGGCCACCACGTCCGGGGTGTTGCCCGCTTCTTTCAGCCGGTTGAATTCCGCAACGCCCTGCTGGGCCACGTGATAGAGCGGGGACGCGATATCGCCGCCCAGCGACTGCACGGCTTCGCGCAGGTCGCGGGCGTCGGTGAAGCGCACGATGCCCGCCAGCGCTTTGCGCCGGGCGGATGTCAGAGCGAAATACTTATAGATGATCAAGCTCCAGCTGCCGACGGACATGAACAGCAGAATGAGCAGCACGAGCTGGGCGACCAGGGTCGCTTTTGAGACGATCTCGACAATGCTGAAATTATCCATAATCCTTTGGTCTCCTAGGGCACGCCTTTCGGCGAAACGATCTGTTGGAGCACATTCACTTTTTCAAAGCGAGCCTGCTCTAACGCGCGCCCATTACGGCATCTTTCTGACGCATGGGCACACAGCCGGATAGCGCGAATGCGCCGCTATTGCCAGAAAAAAATATATCCTTTTATGAAAAAAACGCACAAGACAGCGGTAGCGGGTTTTCCCGGGGCGGAAAGGGGATCCCTCGCAGTGGACAAGGAACAAGCCTCTTGCTATTACCGGTACGCGTTTTTAGGGCAAGGAGCGAACGATGGCAAAGGGTTTCACCTGGCCGGCCGTGTTGGGCCTGCTGCTGTTTTTGCCGTGCGGCGCTTTCGCGGCGGCGGCGCAAGAGACGTATACGCTGGGCAAAGCGGTCAATCGCGCCTTGCAAGAAAACTTCACCATCGAAGCGGCCAAGTCCACCACCAAAGGCGCTGAAGAAGGCATCAAGGCCGCTCGCGGCGCTTTCGGCCCGGCTCTGGGCACTACCTACGGCTATCAGAAGCGCGAAAAGAAATACGCGCCCGGCTCCAATACCGAACGGGACAAAGACCTGTTTTCGTGGAACATCTGGCTGCGCCAGAACGTCTTTTCCGGCTTCGCCACCCTGAACACCTATCAGCGCTCGGTGCTGGAAAAGGAAAACGCGGAAGCGAACCTTGACCGCGCCCGCCTGGCCCTGATCGGCACCGTGCAAGAAAATTTCCTGCTGCTGCTTCAGGCGCGCGAAAACGTGCGCAGCGCCCAGGATTCGCTCGAACGCCTGCGCTCGCAGCTCAAAGTGACTCAGGCTTTTTACGACGTGGGCCTGCGCCCCCGGCTGGACGTGCTTCAGGCCGAAGTGGACGTGGCGACCGCTGAAAACGCGGTGCTGCAAGCCACCAATACATACGAAACGCAGGTTTCGCGGCTGAATACGCTTCTCGTGCTGCCCGTGGACAAAGACGTCAACTACATGGGCGATCTGGCCTATATTCCTTTTTTGCGCAGCCTCGAGCGCTGCCTTGCGGCTGCCTACAGCAAACGGCCGGACCTGCGCATGGCTGAAAAATCCGTGGCCATCGCGAGCAAAGACACCAACATCATCAAGAGCGACCTCTACCCCAAAGTCACGGCTGAAGGGGGTTGGAACGCCCAGGGCGACAGCCCGTCGGTGTCGGGTAGCTCCAACATGCCGCAAAATTACAACCAGTGGTTTTTCGGCATTACCGGCGAATGGACGGCCTTTTCGTGGGGCACCACGTATTATTCGGCGCAGCAGTCCAAGCAGAACGAAAACCGGCTGAAAGCCGAAGAAAGCAACCTGCGCCAGGAAATCGCCTATGATATCTCTTCGCGGTTGCTGAAGATTTCTGAAGCGGCGAAACGGATCAAGGTCGCGCAAAAAGGGCTGGAACAGGCCAAAGAAGCCTATCGCATGGCCGATGCGCGCTATCAGGCCCAGGTGGGTATCTTTATTGACGTGCTGGACGCCCAGTCCAAGCTGACCATGGCTGAAGCCGCCCTGACCGGCGCGCAATCGGATTATCTCATCGCGCTTTCCATGCTGCATGTGGCCATGGGCGAAGAGAATCCGGCGCTTTTGCCCGTGCAATAGCGGCTTTTGTTTTCGTTCAAAATAATAGCTTCCTTTTATCGACAAATATACCGGTTATGGTATGTGTGAATTGTCTTGCCAGATGACTAATTAGGAAGTATTCCTGATTGGCTGAATGCGGAATTCCGTACCGACCGGCCGAGGCCTTGCCCCCGCTGCCGGAAAACCTGTTAAGGAGGCTGTCATGGCTAAGCAGTTTGAAGTCTACAAATGTGAAAAATGCGGGAATCTGCTGGAAGTTCTGTTCGCAGGGGCCGCTACCCCCGACTGTTGCGGCGGGCCCATGAAACTGATGGTTGAAGGCACCTCTGACGGCGCCAAAGAAAAACACGTGCCCGTCATCGAAAAGACCGCCACCGGCTATACAGTCAAAGTCGGCGCCGTGGCCCACCCGATGGAAGAAAAACATTGGATTCAATGGATTGAGCTTATCGCAGACGGTATCGCCTACCACAAGTTCCTGAAGGCCGGCGACGCCCCTGAAGCGGACTTTTGCGTTGCGGCCAAGCATGTGATAGCACGTGAGTATTGCAACCTGCACGGCCACTGGAAAGCAGAGTTGTAAGAACAGAATCCTTCTTTTTATTCTCTTAAGACTGGAGAACGTAATGAAAAAGTATGTATGCACGGTCTGTGGCTATGAATATGACCCGGCCGAGGGCGATCCCGACAGCGGCATCGCCCCCGGCACCCCGTTTGAAAAAATTCCCGCCGACTGGGTCTGCCCGGTCTGCGGCGCGGGCAAGTCCGACTTTGAGCCTGCCTAACTTTGTGTAACTGGTTCGCAATCCGGGCCGACGCGACGCGCCGGCCCGGATTGGCACTTTTTTGACCACAGTAAGGAAAAAAACATGCAGCCCCTTGCGATCAAAAACGACATCTACTGGATCGGAGCGGTGGACTACAACAGCCGTGATTTTCACGGCTATTCGCGCTCTCCCCAGGGTACCACATACAACGCGTATCTGGTGAAAGACCAAAAGAATGTGATCTTTGACACGGTAAAAGCCGAATTCGCCGGCACCATGCTTTGCCGCCTGTCCAAAGTGATCGAGCCCCACAAGGTCGACTACATCGTGGTCAACCATGTGGAGCTGGACCATTCCGGCGCGTTGCCCCGGCTGATTGAAGCCTGCAAGCCCGAAAAAATTTTTTGCTCGCCGCTCGGGCTGAAAGCCATGGAAGCGCATTTCGATATCAGCAACTGGCCCGTGGAAGTCAAAAAAACGGGCGATACGCTTCAAATCGGCGCGCGCACCGTCCATTTTCTGGAAGCGCGCATGCTGCACTGGCCCGACAGCATGTTTTCCTATCTGGCGGAAGATAAAGTGCTTATCTGCAATGACGCCTTCGGCCAGAACATAGCCGGGTGCGAACGTTTCGCCGATGAAGTGGACCGCGGCATGCTTGAGCACGCCATGAAAGAATATTACCACAACATCGTGCAGCCCTATGCCCCGCAGGTGACGAAGCTCCTCGCCCAGGTGGCGGAGATGGGCCTGGATATCGACATGGTCGCGCCCGACCACGGGATGATTTTTCGGGGCAAGGAAGATTCGCGCTTCGCCCTTGAAACTTATGGGCGCTATGCACAGGCTTCGTGGAAAAAACGGGCGCTCATCGTGTACGACACCATGTGGCACAGCACCGAAAAAATGGCCGCCGCCGTGGGCGAAGGCCTGCTTGCCGCCGGTGTGCCCTTTGAAATCCTGTCGATCAAGCAGAACCACCACAGCCGCATTATGACCGCGCTGGCGGATTGCGGCGCCGTGGCCATCGGTTCCCCGACCCACAACAACGGCGTGCTGCCGGGCGTCGCCGATGTCTTGACCTATATGAAGGGGCTGCGGCCGCAGAACAAGATGGGCGCGGCGTTCGGCTCGTTCGGTTGGTCCGGTGAAGGCGCCCAGGCCATTCACGACTGGCTGGAAAGCATGGGCATGGAAATGCCCGTGGATCCGCTTAAATGCAAGTTCGTGCCCAAGCACGACATGCTGGAAAAATGCTTTGCCACGGGCAAAACGCTTGGGGAAGCGCTGGCGAAACGCTGCGCGGGACAGTGAGAGCATATTCGCTTTGAGATTGTCGCTTAACGGCGAGCAAAGCTCGCCTACGCCAATCTCGCTGCAAGGATTTGCAGGCAAATCCTTGCAGAGCGGATGAATCCGCTCTAATAAGCCTTTTCCTTCAGGCACGGAATAAAAAGGACGGCGCTAATTCGCGCCGTCCCTTTTTTGTCGCCGAAAAAAAAGAGCTGTTACATTACGGCCTCACGCCGCGCGGGTTTGCCGGCGGAGGCGGACGGTGCGGTGGCGGAGCGTGCGGCGCTTTTGGCGACAAGGCTGTAGCCGAGCATATCGGCCATATAGGCGAGAGGGGCCGCGTTGCGGGTACGCAGCATGATATGCAGCAAGGTTTCCACGCCCAGTTTGGCCCCGCGGTCATAAGGGTTGATTTCTCGCAGCAGCGTGGAATACGGCTTGCCGATCTCTTCCGCCAAGGCCTTCGCGGGTAATTCGTTTTCCAGAACAATCTCGTGGACCAATGCGATCAGACCCGTTTGCATGGCGCCTCCTTATAATTAGCGTGCCTGCATGTAAGGGGGTATAAAGCTGTATACTCCATAGTATAGGATAAACTATATGTAAAGATATAACATGAAAAAAAAGTGTTACTCACATGATGCGGCAACGGCGCGGCAAGGCGGAAAGTCAGCTGTGAGAAGGGAGAAGGCGTCGCAGATGACGAATCAAAATTGCGGCCCGGGTTTTTCCCACGCCGGGTATGGCGGCCAGCGCCGCTTCTTCGGCCTTGGCCATGGCGGCAAGCGAGCCGAAATGATCCCACAGAATGCGGGCGGTTTTGGGGCCCACGCCGGGCAGGCGCAACAGCTCTCCGGCCATGGCGCGGCCTTCGCGCGCCCGGCGGTGCCGGGAAAGGGCGAAGTCGTGCACGGTGTCGCGCACGTGTTGCAGATAAAACAGTTCCGCCGAGCCGGGAGCCAAAGGCACGGGGTTGCTGCGGCCGGGCAGGAAAATGCGGTCCGCATCGTTGCCCGCCCGGCGGTCCGCTTTGCCGTCAACGGTTCTGGCTTTGGCTATGCCCGCCAGCGCGAACTCGCTCGCAACCCCCGCTTCGCGAAAGGCGCGGGCCACGGCGGCCACCTGGCCCCGCCCGCCGTCAACCAGAACCAGGTCGGGCCAGGGCGGCCCGGCGGCCGCGCGCCGTGTGGCCCAATGATACAGCGCGGCAAAGTCGTCGCCCGCCGTGACGGCCGGTCCCTCTTTATCCAGCGCATAGGTCCGGTAGGCTTCCTTAAGCGGACGGCCGCCTTCAAAAACCACCATGCCCGCGCGGGCCGCATCCCCGCTGGTGTGCGAGATATCCACGGCCTCAATGCGAGAAATCGGCCGCGCCGAGCCCAAAGCCGAAGCCAGGCGCGAAGCCAGCGGATCCGCGTTTTCCGCCCGCTGTCGCGCGGCGATGGCGTTGGCCGCCGCCATGCTGACCAGGTCGTTTTCCGCCGCGTCTTTCGGTTCCACCAAATGCACCGGCCCGCCGCGCAGTTCCGTTAAAACGGCCGCTAGAGCATCCGACGCGGGCAGGGGCGCTGCCCCTGCACCCCGCAAGGGGCCAGCCCCTTGACCCGGTGACAGTGAAGAGCCGCTTTGCGGCTCTTCACTATTCGCGGGTGCAGGGGCAGGCACGGCCTGTGCGAGCCGCACCCCCTGCCGGGGGGCGGGGCGGAGCCCCGCGTGCGTCAGGTCCGGCGCGGCCAGCCAGGGGGCCACGATGCGCGGGGGCCCGGGCAGGCCGGTCTGGTAGAACTGGACCAGGAAGGTTTCGAGCAGTTCGGGCGCGTCATCCAGGGTGAGTTCCGGCCAGAAATAGGCGCGTTTGTCCAGCAGCACGCCGCCGCGCACAAAGAGGATGCCCAGCGCCAGACCTTCGTCGATAGCGGCGATGCCCAGCACATCCATGTCTTGCGTGGTGCCCAGCACCACGGCCTGGCGTTCGACGGTATTTTGCACGGCGCGGATGCGGTCGCGCAAAGCGGCGGCCTGTTCAAAATCGAGAGAGTCGGAGGCGGCCGCCATGTCTGTGCGGAGAAGGTCCAAAAGCTCGCCGGAACGGCCTTGCAGCAGCAGAACCACCTGGCGCACCATGGCGGCGTAGGTTTCAGAGGCGACGGGCAGCACGCAGGGTCCCAGGCACTGGCCCATGTGGTAGTACAGGCAGGGGCGGGTTCTGTTGGCGAAAGCCCTGTCGGAACAGCGGCGCAGGGGGAAAAGCTTGTGAATGGCGCGCCAGGTTTCGCGGGCGTCGCCGGCGGAAGAATAGGGGCCGAAGAGCAGCGTGCCGGAATGTTCTTTGCCCGGCCTGAGGCGGCGTACGACTTCCAGCCGGGGAAAGGGCGCGGCGGTATTTATGCGGAACAGGACGTAATCTTTATCGTCGCGCAGAATGATGTTGTAACGCGGCTTGTGCTTTTTTATCAGCCCGGCTTCAAGCAGCAGGGCTTCTTTTTCCGTGGCGGTGACCAGGGTTTCAAGGGTCGCGGCGTGCGCCAGCATGGCCCGGGTTTTGGCGCTGATGCTGTCTTCTTTACGAAAATACGAAAGCAGGCGGCTGCGTAAATTTTTCGCTTTGCCCACATAAAGAACGCGGCCTGTTGCGTCGATAAACAGGTACACGCCGGGGGACGTCGGCAGATCTTTGCTGCAAGGTTTATCCATGGGGCGGATATTTTTTATTGAATTTCATTCTCAAGTGACGTATGCCTTCTCTGCATGTAAGCGCAGATGGAAATACTTGTACTCTAATCACTACCCAACAGGAAGGAAAATACTGATGAAACGATTGTTGACTTTGGCATTCGCGGCTGCTTTCACCTTCGGCGCGTTCGCGCCGGCCGCGGCTATTGACGTCACCGCTACCGGCACCTGGGAAGTAGGCATGGGCTGGGCGGAAAATATTTCATTTTATGACAAAAAGCACAGCGGCGAGAAGAGAGATCCTTTCATCGCCGCGCAACGCGTGCGGCCCCAAATTGATTTCATCGCGTCCGAAAGCCTGCGTTCGGTGCTGGCCTTTGAAATCGGCACCACCGTCTGGGGCCGCAATGACGACGACAGCCCCGGCGGCCAGCTGGATGCGGACAGCCGCGACGCCATCAAACTGCGCCGCGCCTATCTTGAGTGGGCGCCCGTGGATAACCTGACCCTGCGCATGGGCATTCAGGGTGTGGCCCTGCCCTCGGCCGCTTTCGGCAACCCCGTGCTGGATACCGACATAGCGGGCGTTGTCGCCGGCTATAAATTCAATGATATGTTCACCCTGAACGCGTTCTGGCTGCGCCCCTTCGACGCCAATATGGGCGAAAGCAACGGCACGAACGCGAAAGACGAAATGGACGTTTTCGGCATGACCCTGGCCATCACCGGGGACCGGTTCAACGTGACCCCGTGGGCCGCCTATGCCCGCACGGGCAACGCTTCCGGCTATTGGGACTATCGTTCCGACTACACCGGCGGCTTCAACCTGACCGACACCACCGGCGATTTGAAAGGCTACAGCAACCTGTGGTGGGTGGGCGCCGCTGTTGAACTGAAATTCCTCGACCCCTTCATCATGAAGATGGACGCCATGTACGGCGCGGCCAGGGGCGACGACGCGCCGGAATTCTCCGGCTGGCTGGTGGCGGGTCTGTTCGAATACGTCAGCGGCGAAGCCTGGGGCAAACCCGGCCTGATCGGCTGGTACGCCAGCGGCGACAAATCCGGCGCCTATAACGACGGCAAATACGGCAAATACGGCCGCATGCCCATCATCGGCGCGGACAACGCCGGTTTCGTGCCCGCCAGCCTGGGCTACCCCGGCTCCAACGGTTGCATGACCGACTCGTTGATTTCCGCTTCCGGCGTGGGTTCTTGGGGCGCGGGCCTGCAACTGGCCGACTTCACCTTTGTCGACAAGCTGAGCCACACCCTGCGCGCCGTGTACATTCGCGGCACCAACGACGAAGACATGGTCAAGAAAGGCGGCGCGGGCCGTTACGGCGAGCCGTACAACATCCAGAGCGACTTCTTCTATATGACCAAGAAGGACTACGCTGTGGAACTGGACTTCGTCAGCACGCTGGAAGTTAATGAAAACCTGAACATCTACCTGGAAACCGGATTCATCTACATGAACCTGGACCGCGGCACCTGGGGCAAACTGGCTGACACCAGCAACGCCTGGAAAGCGGAAGTGGTGTTCGTGTACAGCTTCTAGTTTTCTTTGATTCAGAACGAAATCCCCCTGAATCCATTCGGGTTCAGGGGGATTTTTTTATATGCGGTCGAAATAGCCGCTCAGGGTTGCCACGGCTTCGATGGGGATGTCTTTTAGGCCGTGTGGCGCGAGCGCCGCGCGTAACGCAAAAAGCAGCTCCGGGCCGAGGCTTGCGCCCGGTAGGGCCAGGTGCAGCACGGGGCTTTCGGGCGCTGTATAGCGCAGGCGAAAATCCGGCGGGGCGGACGGGGCAAGACTGCGCAAACAGGCCGTGACGGCCCCTTCCGCCGCATCCACGGCGGCCAGGCCTTCCGCAGTCAACGGCAGGCCGTAAGCGAAACGGGTCAGCAAACAGGGCCGCGCGGCCTGGTCCGGCTCGTCCATGCCTGTGGCGGCTGCTATCCGGCGGATGTCAGCCTTGCTCAGGCCCGCTTCCGCCAAGGGCGAAAGGATGCCCAGTTCCGCCAGGGCTTTCAGCCCCGGTCTGTACCCGTCAAAGTCGGAAGCGTTGGTGCCGTCTGCCAGGGGCAGGCCGCTCGCGGCCTCTTTCATGGCCGTGAAGATGGATTTCTTACAATGATAACAGCGGTCTTTGGGGTTGTTTCGCAGCGCGGGCATGGTCAGGGGGTCAAGGGGCAGCACGGTCAGGGGCACGCCGCGTTTTTTCGCCCAGACCAGGGCTTCCGCATGCTCCGCGGAAGGCACGTGCGGCCCGGTGGCGTGCAGGGCGCGCACGGATGCCCCCGCTCGCAGCGCCATGTGAATGAGAAAACGGCTGTCCAGCCCGCCGGAAAAAGCGACGGCAAACGCGCCCAGACCGCGCAGGTTGCGTTCAAGCGCCTGGGCTTGCGCGGCGATATCCCGCGTCACGATGTGAACGATCCGCTTTGCGCCATCTTGTGGAATCTCACAGTAATTGAGACCATGTTGCCTCTTTTGTCGAATCTCCCGCAATACATGAGACTACATCGCAAAGTATACGGGACGGGCCGCTTTTTCTTATAGTATTCGATACCGCTTTGTTATGCCAGTACGAAAAATTCCTCAAAACCAGTAACGGCGGCGAAGCTTGCCCATGCGCCGCTATAAAGCGTCGACTTCGGCAAGGGCTTTTTGCAATGCCTCTTTGCCTTCGGCCGAAAGCGGCGCTTGAGGCGGCAAAGGAACGCCCACGGCATACCCGCGCAGTTCCAGCCCCCCCTTGATGCAGGCGGCAAGATTGTGGTGGTTGAAAGCTTGGTTGAGCTTCCAGAGCACCTTCTGGATACGCATGGCCTCATCCCAACGGCCGTCCCGGCAGCACTCGTACAGGCGCACGCTCTGTTTGGGGGCGATGCAGGCGGGCCCGGCCATCCACCCCTTTCCGCCAATCAGCATCACGCAGGCCGGAATATGCGAAGACGCGGAATAGATCTCCAGTAAATCGCCGCAGGCATTTTTGATGGAAAGCAAACGCCCCGTATTGGCCGAAGCATCTTTAATGCCTCGAATATTCTCAATCCGGGCAAGTCGTTGGATGAGAGGGATGGACAAATCCGTCCGTTGAAAACTCGGATTGGTATACAGGATCACCGGCAAAGAGACGGACGCGGCGATTGCCGAGAAATAGGAAAAAACATCTTCGTCTCCGAGGGGAAAATACGACTCCACCGTGGCGAGAACTGCGTCGCAGCCGATCTGTTCCCATTCCCGCGCCATGCTGACGGCCTCACTGACGGTGGTGGCCGCGACGCCGGCGATGACAGGCACGCGCTTTGCCGCCGCCTTGACCACGCAATCAACGACCGCGCGCTTTTGCGCGCGGGAAAGGTATGCGAATTCGCCCGTCGACCCCAAAGGGGCGAATCCGTGCACGCCGCTGTCGAGCAGGTCGCGGCACAATGCGGTCAATACGTCCGATTTGACCTCGCCGTCGGCGTCGACCGGCGACACAAGATAGGGAATAACTCCGTGAAATGCGCTCATGGCTCGTTTCCGTTATGGTTTTTGATGTATATGACAAAATAGTAGAATTTCATGGCTGCTGTTTTGCGGCAGCGCCATACCGGGGGAGAAGCTTGCCTCTTGATCATTCGTTCATGATCGCCATGATGGCGGAAGGGGCCTTCAGTCCGCTCCCGGAGACCATCACGGCCACGGATTCCCGTTGCAGAATTCTTCCGGCCGCGCGCAACTGCTCCAGACCGGCAAAAGCGGCAGCCGACGTGGGCTCAATGCACAGCCCTTTTCTTCCGGCTTCCAGAAGCGCTTTCTTGATATCGCTTTCCGAAACGGAGAGAATATCGCCACCGCTTTCGCGCGCCATGCGAGCCACTTCGCTTACCTTGCTCGGCCTGTAGAGTGAAATGCCTTCTGCAATGGTCGGTTTGACCTCGTAATCGAGAGAAAGCCCGTGAAACGCTCTGTGTATGGTGTTGCAATTCTCGGCCTGCACCCCGAACAAACGGGGAAGTCTGGCTATTTCGCCGGAAGCGAGCAGTTCGCTGAACCCGAGATACAGGCCCACAAGCGTGCTGCCGTTGCCAACGGAACACACGGCCGCATCCGGCGCTCGAAAACCGTTCTGTTCCCATATTTCATAGGCCGCCGATTTCGTGCCCTGCACGAACATGGGATGCCAGTTGTGTCCGGCGTATACGCCGCCGTGCCCGCTTTGCTGGGCTGCAAGGGCCACCGCATCGCGGCTGCCGCTGATGACGCGCACGGTTGCGCCATGAAGTCTGGCCTGCATCAGTTTGCCCTCTGAAGCTCCTTCCGGCACATACAGATCGCACTCCATGCCGGCCAGGGCGGCATAGGCGGCGGTTGAAGCTCCGGCATTGCCCGAAGAATCCTCGGTTATTCTGCGCACGCCCTGTTTGCGAAGAACGTTTATGACCATGACCACGCCGCGGTCCTTGAAGGAACCGGTGGGCATGAGGCTGTCCATTTTCACGAGAAGATCAAGACAGCCCCAGGACACGCGCGCGAGCGGCGTGAGCCCTTCGCTGTATGTCACAGTCACCTCGTTGCGGCGAATGGGGTATGCCTTGTCATACCGCCACATGGTCAGGTCGTTCTGGCGGATGTCTTTTCTGAAAAAGGAAGCCGTGAAATCGCACCAGAGGGAGGAGCCGCACTCGCAACGCCACACGGAAGCCTCAGCGGGGTATACTTTTGCGCAACTCTTGCAGAAATATTCCATGACATCATTCCTTCTTTTCGCAACTGCCCGGGCGCCCGGCGTAAGCCGTTTATCGCCGGACGCCCGGCTGTGCACTATCCTTCCAGGATTTCAGCCTCTTCGGCGGACGCATGATCATCAACACGCTGCTTGTAAGAGCTTCCTTCGGGCAACAGGACGGAATCCTGATGCAGGTGCCCGTCGATTTTGGCGGCCACGATGGTGGCCGTGGCGTCGCCGAGCACGTTGTTCATGGTCCGCGGCATGTCCACGATGCGGTCGATGGCCAGGATGAAGCCGAGCCCTTCAACAGGCAGACCCGCGACGGGCAGGAGCATCGCGATGGTGATGGCCCCGCTGCCGGGAACGCCCACAAGGGAAACCGTCACCATGGCGGCGGTGATAAGCACCTGGATCTGGGTCGTAATACTCAGATTTACGCCATACACCTGGGCCAGAAAAATTACGGCAAAGACCTGGTACAGGGTGGTGCCGCCCATGTTCACGACGTTGCCGAGGGTTATGCCGAAGGTGCCTATGCCCTTGGGAACGCCAAGCTTCTGCACCGCTTTCAGGTTGACGCCCAGAGAGGCCATGGAGGAACAGGTGGAGAAGGCCACGAGCATGACTTCGCTCATGTTTTTGAAAAAGACCGTAATGCTCATGCCAAAGCTTCTGATCAGCAGCGCGTTCACCGCCACAAGGCAGAATTCGCCGACCCAGATGCCGGCCACGAATACCGCCAGACCGCCGATGATCTTGGGCCCGTTCACGCCGACGGCCCAGGCGATAAGGCAGAAGGTCGCGTACGGCGCGGTCTTCATGATCAGGTTCAGCATGCCCATGGCGATCTCGGTCCACTCGTCGAAGAACCGTTTGAGAACAGAGGTCTTTTTGGCGGTAACGGCCATGACGCAGGCGAAAAGAACGGCTACAAAAAGAATTTGCAGCAGGTTGCCCTGGGCGAAAGCCATGACCGGGTTGCGCGGAACAATGTTGATCAGCACGTCGATGAAGGCCTGGTTGGATTCTCTGGGCTTGAAGCCTTCGGGCGGAATGATCGAAAGGCCCGCGCCGGGTTGCAGGACGTTGGCCAGAATCAGCCCGAGGCTGCCGCCGAGCAAGGTCATGATCGCGAAGATAACCAAAATCTTGGCGCCGGTTTTCCCGAGATCCGCGGGGTTGTCCACTGAAGTAAAGCCGCTGATCAGGGCAGGGGCGATCAGAATGATGACCATCATCATCACAGCGGTAATAAACATGTCGCCCAAGGGTTTTAAGACCGTCATCTGCGCGCCGAAAGCAATGCCCGCTATGACGCCGAGGATCATCATGATCAAAATTTTGGTGGCCAGGCTCAGGTTTTTCCATGCTTGCATAAAAACCTCCCGCATAAACGGTGCATCAAAAGTGATCGCCCAAATGGCAACGCGTCCGGTTGATCAACCCCTGTTTTCACTGTGAATCAATACGGCCCGGAAAACCTGCCCCTGGCCGCGTCAACGGCTTCCTGGGCCAGGGCCAGGGTGGAATCGACGACAGGCACGCTGATGTCCCTGTCGTCCAACACCAGAGGAATCTCGGTGCACCCGGCAATAATGCCCTGGGCGCCCCGCGCGGCAAGTCTTTCGGATATGGCGGCCATGTCGGACCGGACCAAGGGCCCGAGATTGCCTTTTTTCACTTCGCGAATAAGGCGCATGGCCAGATCACAATCGGCCTGCGAGGGGAAAATGACCTCAATGCCGCTGTGTTCATATGGCTTGTTGTAAATTTTCGAGGAGTACATAACCATGCTGCCAATGAGCCCCACGCGCTTCAGCCCGGGGATTTTTTTCACGGCGTGGCGGTGCGAGGCCCGCATGATATGCAGCACCGGGATGGATACGGCCTCCTGCACTTTTTCGTGCCACAGATGGGCGGCGTTGCAGGGTATGAGGATCAGACTCGCGCCGGAGGACTCGAGCAGCCTGGCGGAGCTTGCCAGAGCCTGTCCGGGGTCCGGCCCTCCGTTCAGGATGGCGTCGTTGCGGTCGGGTATCTTGGAGTTGCAGTCAATGATAATGCGCAGATGATCCTGGTCGCGCTCGGCTGGATCGCATTTGAGAACCTTGGCAAAGAGATCAACCGTGGCATCAGGCCCCATGCCGCCCAGTATGCCTACTATGAGTTCTTTCATGGCAATATCCGTTGGTTGCGGGTAGAGGAAAACCGGCACTCGCCGGTTGCATCACCGTTTGCGCAAATCGTTTATCTCCCATAGCGCCTCCGCGGCGCAATCCATGTCTTTTTCCGTGTTGTACAGATGCATAGCCATGCGGATGTATCCGCCGCGCATGGTGGTGTATATTTTCCGTCTATGCAGAATCTCCACAACTTCCCGTTCATGCTCTGCCGGGTAATAGATGCAGACCACCCCCGAACAATTGGCCTCGGTCGCCGGGGTGACGACTTTCAGGCCTATGCCGCTGAGCTTCTCGCGCAGGTGTTTGTCCAGGGCCAGAACATGCTTCTCGATAGCGGGCACGCCTATTTCATTAAGCAGCGAAACCCCCGCGCGTAATGCGGCGATACCGGCGTAGTTCAAATTGCCGGACTCAAGACGCCTGGAATCGGGGCACCAGTCCAGCTTGCTGAAATCCGTGGTCACTGCAGGCGGTTTGACGCGGTTTTCCACGCTTTGATATGAGGCGTACGGCGGTATGATCTTTTGAACGACAGCCTTGTCGCAATAGACAAAACCTGCGCCGAGGGTACCCAGAAGACCTTTGTTGCCGCCCGCGGCCAGATAGGCGATGTTCTGTTTCTTCACGTCCATATGCAGCCTGCCAAGGCTCTGGATGCCGTCCACGCAAAGGAGAACGTTTTTCTGCCTGCAGGCTTCGCCCAGACGGTCGATATCCACACGGAAACCGGTCGAGAACTGCACGGAGGAAATGCCGACCGCTCTGGTATTGCCGTCAATAAGGCCGATCATCTCTTCCACGTTGAAAGATCCGTCATGACTTTTGACGACTCTGAGTTCAACGCCCTTGTTTTGCAGCTTTATCCAGGCATACAGGTTGGAGGTATGCTCGAGGTCCGCAACGATGACGTTTTCCCCTTTTTTGAACGGGTAGCCATCGGCAATGATTCCTATGCCCTCCGTCGTGTTTTTGATGAAAGCGACTTCGGACGGCTCACAATTGACAAGCCTGGCCAGTTCCTGCCGGGCCTCTTTGACCATGTCCCAGCCTTTGCCCACGCAATCCTCGCCAAAGGCTTTCACGTAATCATCCATAAAGCCGTGATACGCCTTTTGCGTCCGTACCGGCGGCATTATCACGTATGAGGCGTTCAAAAACACCACGTCCCGCAAAAATCCAAATTCCCGGTCGATTAGTGCTGTGTCAAGCATAGCGGCGTCTCCCGATGGTTTCTGCAAAATACATTTTATGACAAAATATCATTTTTTGACATTTAGTCAATTTATTTCCGGCGACCGTTATGCGACCGCGCCGCGGGGGATTGCCTTTGCGCTACTCTGCGGATTCTGTTACCATATTGCTGTTTTCGTCAGGGACGCCGCAGGGCGCGGCAAATACTCGCCGATGAGGCGTAAAAACAGACGGACGAGGTGCGTTGCCGCCATGGACATGCCAGAAAACGAACTGTTGCTCAGAGAAGCGCGCAAGATTGTGGAAGCCCTGGGAAAATCCATGTCGCCATTGGCCGAAGTGGTTCTGCATGATCTGTCGCAGCCTGATAATTCCATAGTGGCCATCGTGAACAACCTGTCCGGCCGGAACATCGGGGACGGTGCGACAAATTACGGGCTGGCGCGCATCGCCAATCCGAATTTCCCCGACGTTTTGCAAAACTATCCCAATCGGTTTCCGGATGGACGTGTCATCAAAAGCACCTCCATCGGTATCAGAAACAGCAAGGGCGAGTATGTCGCCACTCTGTGCGTAAACATTGATATTTCCATTCTGTCTTCAATCACCGCCATTTTGGGCCAATTGGCGAGCGTTGAACAACCCTCCGTGAGCGAGAAGGAATACTTCACGCCGACAACGCTGGCCGTTCTGCGCGAAGAAATCGAACAGTACTCGGCCGCTCACAGCACAACCCCTCGGGCGCTCAGTGTAAAACAGCGCCGTGAACTCACCGGTATGTTGTCAGAAAAAGGCCTGCTGGACCTGAAAAATTCGTGCGGCTTGGTTGCGGACATATTGGGCGTGGCGCGCTCAACCGTGTATTCGTATCTGAAAAAATAAAGGCGCGAGAGAACGCCGCGCTGCCCAATTTGTTAGAATCGCGAGTAAACGCATCGAACAAAGGGTTGATGGCGACCTGGATAGTGGGTTCATCAGGCATGGCCGGGTTGCGTTCAAAGCCTCGCCAAAAACACACGCCAAATGCGCCCGTCAGCCTCAATTACTATGAGGATTTAGAGGCGCCTCAGGCCGCGAACGACCGGCTTTGCGCCATCTGCCGCAGCCGGGCAATGCGTTCAGGAATGGGCGGGTGCGTGCTGAACAGCGACTGCATGCCGCCGCCGGAAAAGGGGCTGACGATGAACATGTGCGCTGTCGCCGGGCTGGCATGCAGGGGAACCTGTTTGGAATAGGCGTCAAGCTTGCCCAAGGCGGAAGCGAGCGCCAGCGGCGTGCCGGACAGGCGCGCGCCGGTGGCGTCGGCCAGATACTCGCGTGAGCGGGATATGGCGAATTGGATGAGCGATGCGGCAATGGGCGCGAGAATGGCCAGAACGATTCCGGCGATCGCGTTCCCGCCCCCGCCTTCGTTGTCGCGGCCGCGGCCGAAGATGGCGGCGAATTGCAGCATGTTGCCCAGGTACATGATCACGGTGGCCATAACCCCGGCCACGGTCTGGATCAAAATATCGCGGTTGGCCACATGGCCCATTTCGTGCGCCAGAACGCCGCGCAACTCTTCAGGAGAGAGCAGGCGCATGATGCCGTCGGTCACCGCCACCACGGCATGGGCGGGGTCGCGGCCTGTTGCGAACGCGTTGGGCGAAGGGTCAGGAATGACGCACACGCGGGGCTTGGGCACGTTCGCTGCGGCGGCCAGCTCTTCCACCATGCGGTGCAGCATGGGGGCCTCTTCCGGGGCCACTTCCCTGGCGCGATAGGCGGCCAGCACAATTTTATCAGAGAACCAAGAGCTGCCCAGGTTCATGACAAGGGCGATCATAAGCGCGATCACGAGGCCCGTGTTGCCGCCCATGGCCCGGCCCATCAGCAGGATGATGCCGGAAAGCAGGGTCAGCAGAAGCGCGGTCTTGAATTGGCTGGTCATGGGATATCCTTCTCAAAATGAAAATTTATGTCAGAAAACGCAAAAATAGTTTGTAATTACAATAAATATGTTGATTGTCCTCAATATTTTTCTCAAAATAAGAATATGCGTCCGGGTCGATATCTGAAGAATATATCCGTTCGCGTGAAAATCAAGACCCGGGGCCGGCGTAAACGATGCGGCCTGCTTCAAGGCGTAGTTCGCGGTTGATGCCGCCCGGCACGTCGCCGTCGTGGTGGCTGATGTACAGGCACTGCACCCCGGCCGCCATGACGGCATCAAGAGAGGCTAGAAGCTGGGCGCGCGAGGGGGCGTCCAGGCCGGAGCAGGGCTCGTCGAGCAAAAGCAGCCTGGGGGAACCGGCAAGGGCGCGGGCCAGAAAGAAGCGCCGGGCCGTGCCGCTGGAAAGGCGACTGACCGGGGTGCGGGCCATGCCCGTAAGGCCCAGAAAATTGATCCATTCTTTGGCCTTGGCGAATTCTTTCTTGCCGATGGGCCGCCAGATGCCGACGCTGCCCTCAAAACCGGTGGCAGCCAGCTCAAGGCCGGTCAGGTCATAGGTATAGGTCGCGTGCAAGAGGTCGGAAAGGTATCCTGTTTCTCTGCGGCGTTGTTCCAGCGGGGGGTGTTCGATGCCGAACCAGCGCAGGGTGCCGCCCAGAGCCGTGTGTTCCAGGCCCGCAATGAGGCGCAGCAGGGTGCTTTTGCCCGACCCGTTAGGGCCGGATATGCGCCAGTTTTCACCGGGCAGCACTTTCCAGCACAGCTTGTGCAGCACTTTCACCCGGTCCACGTACACGTCGACGTTGTCCAGTTCCAGCGCGTACGCACAGCCTTTTCCTTCACCACGCAAAGTTTTTGGGGAAGGGGGGAGGGGGTCCGGGGGAGGAGGGGTACCCTTTGTTTGAAAACAGGGGTACCCACCAACCCCCACCAGCGAACCACAA
>JAVBNL010000018.1:0-86524 GCA_031551515.1 Desulfovibrionaceae bacterium | reverse complement strand
ATCTGGCATATTTTACTGAATATTTTTGCACCTGTGCACTCCGGGCAAACTCGAAATCCTCAACAAGCCTGAACTCTGTCGAAAGACACAAAGCCCGAATTTGGTCTGTGCCAAATTCGGGCTTTGTCAGCAGTCTGAGGGAACCGCAATGCGGTTCCCTTTTCAGTTATGAGCACACGAGATTGCACCCTTTCACAAAACATCCATGATGCCGTGAATACCCTTAAGAAGCGCCCAGAACAAAAGCCCGAGAATTACCGGCATAAAGTACAGTGAACTATTGATTAAAATTACCACACAAACCAATGCCGTTGCCCCGACCAGGGATTGGAGCGCTATCCAGGTATTTTTATTCATTATCCAAGCAAGATACGCGATATATTTGTACACATGTTTTCGTTTATCATCTGAAAGTAAATCCATCTTTATCTTCATGCCTTCTTTTTCGTCATCACCGTATATTTTTTTAATCCCTCTCTTATCTCGTTTACAATCAAGAATAATTATTGATTCATTATATGTTATATATCCAAGTATTTTTTGTATTTTTACACACTTATATAAAATAAATAAAAATGCAAAAAACAGAGTATTCAATCCAATCACAGGGAATACATCTATATAATCAAAAATCAAATAATATTTTTCTTTTCCTTCCATTATTATATAATCAATATATAGTAATATTGTAGATAATACTGCAACCTCTATAGCTGATATAAAAAATTTCATCTTTGGATAAATTGTAAACATTAATACCTCAAGCAATATTTTTAGGGGCTGTGCCGCGATAATGCGCGGCACAGCCCCCTATTCAATACGAAAGGCTATCCCCACACATAGCCAAGCTATTCGCCACTCCCTCTTGAGTCGCTCCGCCCGTGTGTCATGATCTGTGTACCCAATTGCGTTGCCGGATTTCCCATAATCAGACGCCCAGGAAACGTGGAATCCCACCACGCTTTTCCCACGTGAGGCGCAGCCTGATTTAAGGCGTCCACCGCATCCATGCCCTCTATACCTTGTCTATTTTTCATTTTATCGACCATCCAGGCCGACGCATATGCGCCCATCCCGGCAAGCGCCAAAGCCCCCAGCTTTCCCGCAGCGAAAAGAGCAATCGGAGCTATAAGCCCAGTCGGGTCGCTCATACTGACCGGATCATCTATGCAATAATCGTACAAATCATGGTCTCCGCCGGTATCACCCAGCGGGTCCGGAGCCGTGAATCGCCCGATTGACGGCTCATAGTCCCGATATCCGAAACGCACCAGTCCCGTATCACGATCCTGAAACCCTCCTGCAAAACCTATGGGCAAAAAAAGGTCCGGGCAACTGTCATGGCGAACAACACCAAAGCTATCGTAAGTAGTCTCTTTGATGACCCGGCCACCCGAGGTAGTCAAAATTTTCAAGGTGCCCACTTGGTCGCAACCGCAAAACAAATCAAGTTTGCCTCTGTATTCGGCAAAAAGCCCCTGTAGTCTTTCCCGCCTGTTCCGCGCTCCCCTTGCGTTAAGCCAATCCATGCTTTCTTCCGCATAGTCTCGGGATCCGCTAACCGGCTTGGATTGTTCGGGGGCGGCAAGAATGCGAACCCTGTCCAGCAGCCCTGATTTGTCATGCCAAAAGGTGTATTCCAACTGGTCTTCATAGTCACGGTAAACGGCGAGGCGTAAGGGATCGCGCCAGACATACTCTGCAGCCAAATTTTTGTTCCTGAAGCGTCTGGCCGGGCCTATGGGGTTTGCCTTATCATATTCATAGCGAAGAACCTCTCCGGACGGAAGAACCACCTTGTCCAGCATGGTATTCCCCCCGTAGGAAAACCGGAAAACCTCCCTGCCGCCTCTGCGTTCGGATAATGCGCCTTTCTGGTCGTAGCTAAAATACACGCTGCCAGCGCCAGTGAGCCGTCCTGCTTTATCGTAATGCAAGCCACCAGCCGTAAAGTCACACACACCAGCTTCTCTGCGCCATTGCTGAATACGTTGCCCCGCTTCATTGTACTGATATCGCTCTTCCAGGCAGCCGTTGCGCAACACGGTAAGAAGGTGCTCCTTCTCATCGAATTGGTAGACGAAATCATCCGTTGCCCCGTTTCGGCGCTCGATTTTCCTTCGCAGCCGCCCATGCTCTGAGAAAAAGCACTGCATGGTCAAACCACTACGCCTGAGTGTTACCGCCCTCTGCCCATTGCCGATTGCTTGCTGTACTTGTGCCATTGCATCCTCCAGTATGGATAAAGTTTCATAAAACTCTACACCAGGTTTTTTTGGGGTGCTCAGGCTGGGCATAGGCTCAGCATAGGTCAGGCATAGGCTCAGCATACTTGACAGGTTTTTCCAAAAACAAACGGGAGTCGTAAAAGGCTCCCGTTTGCTGCTATCTGAGCGTTACGCGCTCTCACACAAATCTACGAATTCCGTTTTTCCTTCACAATCCGGCGGCAGTGTTCCAGGGCCGCGCCGATCAGGTTGTCGCTGGCTTCCGGCGTTCGAAAGGCCGAATGCGCGGACAGGGTCACGTTGGGCAAGGTGGTCAGCACATGCCCGGCGGGCATGGGTTCCACCGTGAACACGTCCAGCCCGGCGTGACTCAAATGCCCGCTTTGCAGCGCCTCCACCAGCGCATCTTCGTCGATCAGCCCGCCCCGGGCGGTATTGACCACAATGGCGCCGGGCCGCATTTTCGCGATGCGCTCGCGGTTCAAAAACCCTTTGGTTTCGTCGCAAAACAGAAGATGCAACGAAAGCACGTGGCTCTCGGCCAGAAGCTCATCAAGCGAAACGAATGACACGTCCGCGCAAACCTTGGGGCTGCGGTTCCAGGCCAGCACTTGCATGCCGCAGCCCTGGCACAGCCGGGCCATTTCCGCCGCGATGCCGCCGAAACCGAGCAGCCCCACGGTCTTGCCGGTCAATTGCACGCCTTCGGTACGTCGCCACACGCCGGCGCGCATCTCGCGGTCCATACGGGCGAAGCCTTTGGCCGAAGCCCACATCAGGCCGAAAGCGCATTCCGCAACCGCCGTATCGCCGTAATTGCGGATGAGGTGCACCGTTACGCCCATATCCGCCAGGGCCTCGATGTCCATATAGCTGCGCGCGCCGGTGCCCAGGAAGACCACATCCGTCAGACCCGGGCACCGCTGCGCCATTGCAAGGGGAAAACCGGTGTGGTCCACGATCATGATTTCCGCGTCGCCCACCAGCGCGGGCAGTTCGGGCGGGGTGACGTCGGGCTGTTCGTTCACCAGCACGGGCAGATCGTCCGGCCGCCGGAGTCTCTGCATGACCGCGGCCAGGGTGGGGGAAGCGTCGACAAAAACGGCGCGCGGCATGGTCATTTCCCCTCCAAATAGCGCCAGGCGCAGGCGGCCAGCATGGCCGCGCCGTCCGCCAGCACGTCGTCGTTGACCTGAAAGCTGGGGTCGTGCTGCGACTGGCCCGTGCCTTTGGCTTTATCCGCCATGCCCAGGAAGAAGAAAGCGGAAGGAACGCGTTCCGCATACACGCCGAAATCTTCGGAAGCGGTTATCAATTCGTTCTCACGCAGCTTGTCCTGCCCCACGATATGGCTTGCCGCCTCGCGCACGATATCGGCCATGGCCGCATCGTTGATCAGGGCGGAACAACCCACGTCGATGCGCGTTGTCGCCGTGCAGCGGTGCGCTTCCGCCGTTTTGGCGGCCATTTCCCCGACCCGCTTGCAGATAAATTCGCGGTCGTCGTCGAAAGCGGTGCGTATGGTGCCGCTGATGCTGGTTTCTTCCGGCATGATGTTGGTTGCGGTGCCGCCCTTGATGGTGCCCACGCTGAGGACCGCCGGGCGTATGGGGCTGACCTCGCGGGCGGTGATGGTGTGCAGGGCGGGCACCAGCTCGCAGCAGGCCAGAATGGGGTCACGGCCCAGGTGCGGGGTCGCGCCGTGGGTGCCGTGGCCTTTGACCGTGACGGCAAAGTCGGAAAAACCCATCATGGTCGGCCCGTTGGTGACGAACACCACCCCGGCGGGGAACACGCCCCAGACATGGCAGGCAAAGGCCGCGCCCACGCCTTCCAGCGCGCCCGCTTCAACCACCAGGCGGGACGCGTCCGTGGCCTTGCCGTTGATCACGGTCTGGTCTTCTTCGCCGGGCTGAAACAGAAAACGCACAGCGCCGGGCAGTTCCGCCTCCATTTCTTTCAGCAGTTTCGCCGCGCCAAGCAGCATGGCCGCATGCGCCTCGTGGCCGCAGGCATGCATCACGCCGGGGTTTTGCGAACGCCAGGGAACGTCCGCAGTGGTGCTTATGGGCAAGGCGTCGATATCCGCCCGCAGCATGACGCATTTACCGCCGGAACCTGAAGACCCGGCGTCCGCGCGCAGGCCGGTAGTCAGCGGGCCGAAACCCGTGCGGATGTCCGCATAGCCGAAAGAACGCATCTTTTCGGCGATAAAGGCCGTGGTCTGCACTTCTTCATACGAACGTTCGGGGTGCGCGTGCAGATGCCTGCGCCATTCGGTGATTTCCGCGCTGATGGCGGCGGCCCGCTGTTTGAAAAGAGAATACATTGCATCTGTCCGCACGAAGCTCCTCCTTCCGCGCATTCCTGTCCGCACGTGGCAGAAAAGGAAATTACGCGAACACAAAAGTGATAAGGCCCATAAGAACGGCCGCAAGCAACGCGACCCCCATGAGGCGCTTTATCACAATCCCTTCCTGGCCCACAATGCCCGGCGGACGGTTAAAACCGGCAACGGCCCGGAACGCTGGTCCGTTCCGGGCCGTCAAACTCGGCGGGGCGGGCTTAGATAGGCGCGTCCCGGTGGCAATCTTTCGAATAAATGTACGCCAGCCGTTCCCGGCCCGTGGCGTATACCGCCTGCGGCACGTACGGCCCGAACCAGAGATAGTCGCCCTTCATCACCGGGTACCACTGGTTGTTCAGGTTATACATGCCTTCGCCCGACAGGATGTGCGCGCCGTGCTCCTGCACGTGGGTTTCCACAAAGGGGTGGCAGCCCGCGGGCTCGAAGCTCAGAATGTGCATGTTCATGTCAAAGGCGATGTCCACGGGCAAAAGATCCTGAATGAACACGTTGGCCATGCCGTCGTATTCGCGTTCTTTGATCTTGTTCACGTTGCCCGCAACCACCCAGGGCTTTTTGGCCCCCTTCTTGGGTTGGGGGATGAAGCGCTGTTTGTAGAAAATGACCTCGGCGTCTTTTTTGGACGCGTTCTTGAAGCTCATGACCGTGTCCGCCGGCGCGTACAGATAGCCGCCGGAAGTCAGGCTGAACTTTTCTTTTCCGGCTTTGGCCTCAAGCTTGCCGTCCACGACGTAGAGGAAGGTTTCCACCCCGTTGCCGCCGAACGCTTCGCAAAAGCCGCCGGGATAAAAGGTCGCCGTATAGTGCACGAAGCTGGCCCCGTATTTGGGAGACGCCACGATGCTGATGCGGCAGTTTTCAAAACCGGGAATGACGTTGTTGACCAGCCCCTGCGGCGGAATGAGCGCAAAGGTTCCCGGCTGGATTATCGCCCGCGTGACCAGGGGCCCTGTGGGATACGGCATGTTGCTGCTCCTTATTTCGCGAAGGCGCCTTTGCCGTCGTAGTTGTTGTTGTGAATGACGTCGGAAATCAGGTACTCGTAAATGTGGTCCACGATCTCGATGCCGTCTTTGGCGTAGGCCGCGACGCGGCGGGCGCTGGACTGGCCGGGCACCAGCACTTTGTCGAAGCCGGGGGCCGGGGGCATGGCGTTGATTTCCTTGATGGTGTCGGAAATGTCGCGGGTGAAGTCGGCAAAAGGCCGGAAGCGCGCGGGGTCGATGACGATGTGCAGCTGACCCAGTTCACGCCCGGCGGAAAGATCGTGATACATGGAGCTGACGTGCTTGCCGTAGGGCACGCCCACCAGCACGCCGGACAGGATGTCGATGACCATGCCCAGGCCGTAGCCCTTGGCGCCGGCGATGGGCAAAAGCGCGTTGACCTTGTGGGGGTCGGTGGTTTCGCGGCCTTCCGCGTCCACGGCCCAGCCGTCGGGAATGGGTTCGTTTTTGGAACGGGCGTGCAGAATGCGGCCCCAAACGCCCACGGTGGTGCCCATGTCAAAAATCACGATGTCGTCGCCCTGCCCGGGCATGGCGACGCCGATGGGGTTGGTGCCGTAATAGCGTTCGGTGCCGCCGAAAGGCACGACCATGGGGTCTGACTGGCACATGGAGATGCCTATGAGCCCGGCGTTGGAAGCCATACGCACGTAATACGAAAGGTCGCCGCTATGGCCCAGGCGTTTGATGCCCACCACCGCCGCGCCGTTTTCTTTGGCCATGGCGATGGCTTCGTCCATGGCTTTGATGGCCACCATGTGGCCGGCGGCGTTGTCGCCGTCATAAACCCCGGTGCAGGGCCCGGTTTTGGTGAAGGTCAGTTTGGGGTCGCAGTTGGTGCCGCCCTTGTTGATGCGCTCGGCGTAATATTCGACCCGCATGGCCCCGTGCGAATGCAGGCCGCGCGCGTCGGAATAGGTCAAAACGTCCGCCACCATGTCGGCGTGTTCCTGCTTCAGCCCGGCGCGGTGCAGTTTGCGGGCCATCAGTTCTTTCAGTTTTTCATAAGTCAGGCGCATGGTATCTCCTTGAAATGTTAATAGACGGTATAAGATGCGCTATCCGATAGCCCTGAAAGCGTTGCGAACGGCCAGAATGATGTGCTGCTCCATGAACGCGGCCGCTTCTTTGGCCTTGCCCGAAATGACGGCCCGCACGATTTCTTCGTGCGCCCGCATGGCCGGAGCCATTTGCGAAGACAGGCTTTGCCCCACCCCCTCGCGGAAGGTGACCATGGCCTGATGCAGCAAGGGTCCGGTTTTCATATACAAAGAGTTGCCGGTCATGGTGGCTAACGCTGCGTGAAAACGCCGGTCTTCCTCATGCCATTTTTCAATGTTCTGCGCCGCGATGGCCTTTTCTGAGGCGGCCAGACTGCGGCGCAACAAGGCGTGGTCTTCTTTGGTCGCGTGCATGGCGGCCAAAAAGGCGATGCGCGGCTCAAGGCGCCTGCGGAATTCAAAAATTTCCATCAGCCCGGCGCGGTCCGCTTCGCGGGCGGCGCGGCCCGCCGCCTGTCCGTCGGCTTCGCCGTCGGTTTGGTTCGGGCCGGCCGCGCCCTGGGTGGGGTTGACCACATAGGTACCGCTGCCCAGGCGGGTATAGACGATCTGCTGCTGCTCAAGAATGCGCAGCGCTTCGCGGATGACGTGCCGGGAAACTGAAAAGCGGGCCGCCAGCAAACGCTCTGCGGGCAGGCGGCTGTCGTAGGAAAATTCACCGCGCGTGATGAGGCCGTAAATATGCTCCACGACCGTATCGCGCAAAATGCTCTTCTTTTCAGCCGAAGGCTCGGGGATGTCGTGTGCGTCGTTCTGGACCATCGCGCCCCCTCGTGGTTGGACTGGTCGAACCAAATTGGTACAACCAATTTACAAAAACACGATTTTTTGTCAAGCCCGAAGGATGACTTCCGCCGTCATCTGGCATATCGTGTCGCGGACTAGAGCAGATGCGCTTTTTCCGGCGACGCCATCTTTACGAGGATTTTGTATGTTGCACAGCATGACCGGCTTTGGCCGCTGCTTTCTGGAAGAGGACGAGTGGACCCAGACCTGGGAAATCCGCAGCGTCAACAACCGTTTTCTCGACATCAAATGGCGGCTGCCCCTGTTCGCCCGGGCCCTTGAAGGGCGGCTGGAAAAAGTGGTCAAAAAATACGCCTCGCGCGGGCGGGTGGAAATCACGCTCAGCGTGCAGTTTCACGCAGGCGGGGGCGCGGCGCCCCAGTTCAACGCCGACCAGGCGTCCGCCATGCTCGACGTGGTGGGGGAGCTGGCGAGCGAACGCGGCGACGCATTCTTGCCGGACTACAACCGCCTGCTGGGCATGAGCGCCCT
This sequence comes from Desulfovibrionaceae bacterium, assembly GCA_031551515.1. Classification (GTDB taxonomy): domain Bacteria; phylum Desulfobacterota; class Desulfovibrionia; order Desulfovibrionales; family Desulfovibrionaceae; genus FLUQ01. Next base: position 78,582 of record JAVBNL010000018.1, on the reverse strand, counting down.
GTGGAACGAGGGCCTGGAGGAAATGGAAGAAGACCTCGCCGCCAGTTTGGAAGGGGGCCTCGCCGCCGCTCTTGCCGACTGGAACGAGTCGCGCCACGCCGAGGCCAAGGCGTTGGAAAAAGACATTCTGACCCGCATTTTGCGCATGGAAGAGTGGCTTGACCTTATCGCGGGCGCGGCCCCGGCGGTCAAAGAAGAACGTTTCGCCACAGTGCGCGAACGCCTGAACGAAATGCTGGAACAATACGGCCAGAACCTTGAGGAAAGCCGCTTTTTGCAAGAGATGGTCCTCTTGGCCGACAAGCTGGACGTCAGCGAAGAGATCACCCGGCTTGCCTCGCACCTTGAGCGGCTGCGCGAGCTCATCGCTTCCGGCGACGATGCGGGCAGACGCCTTGATTTCACCATGCAGGAAGCGTTTCGCGAGATAAACACCTGCGGCAATAAAATTCAGAGTTCCCAGATCTCCCGCCTGGTGGTGGATTTCAAGAACGAACTCGAAAAGTGCCGCGAACAGGTGCAGAACCTGGAGTAAACCATGTCCCGGCCGGAAAAACTGCTAAACATCGGGTTCGGCAACTTGGTGCTGGCCTCGCGGGTGGTGGCGGTCATCAACCCGTCTTCCGCCCCCATGCGCCGCCTGCGTGAAGAGGCCAAAGACGAGGGCCGCCTCATCGACGCGACCCAGGGCCGCAAAACCCGCTCCATTATCGTCACCGATTCAAACCACGTCATCCTCTCCGCCGTGCAGGCGGAAACCATAGCCCAACGCGCGGTGCAGGAGGAAAACAAGTGAGCCTTGCCGAACAACGCGCCGGGGTCGCCCTGGTGCTCTGCGCCCCTTCGGGCACGGGCAAAACAACCCTGGCCCGCAGGCTGGTAGCCGAATTTCCCTGTTTCACCTTTTCCATCTCCGCCACCACCAGACAGCCCAGGCCCGGCGAAGTCGACGGCAAAGACTACCACTTCGTCAACCCCGAAGATTTTCACGCCCTGCGCGAAAAAGGCCACTTCGCCGAATGGGCCGAGGTGCACGGCAACTGTTACGGCACCCCGCTGGACGCCACGCGCGGCTTGCTGGATTCCGGACGCGACGTGCTGTTCGACATCGACGTGCAGGGCGCGGCCCAGCTCAAACGCACCCTGCCCCAGGCCTGGTTCGTGTTTCTGCTGCCCCCTTCGCGCGAAGCGCTGGAAAAACGCCTGCGCGGCCGCGAAACCGAAACCGAAGAGAGCATCATCAAACGCATGGCCGCCGCCCGCCAGGAAATGGCCCAGGCCAACTGGTTCGACCTTTGGATAATCAACGACGATATCGAGAAGGCCTACGCCGACCTTAAAGCCGCGTACCGGGCGGCCTGCCTCGCCCCGGACCGCCGCCCCGAATTCGTCAACTCTTTGCTACGGGAGTGGCCATGACCGTACATAACCGCCCTGCCGAACTGGCCGTGGCTCTTGATTTTCAGACCGGGCGCGAAGCGCTGACGCTCGCCGCCAAGCTGCGCGGCGTGGTGCCCTGGGCCAAGGTGGGGCTTGAACTCTTCACCGCCGAAGGCCCGCCCGTTATCGCCGGGCTGAAAGAGCTGGGTTTCAAGGTTTTTCTGGACCTGAAATTTTACGACATTCCCAACACCGTGCGCGGGGCAGTGCGCAGCGCCGCCGCACTGGGCGCGGATATGACGACGCTGCATCACGCCGGGGGCGAACGCATGGCCCAGGCGGCCTTGCAGGGCCTGGCGGAAAGCGGGTCGAACATGTTCATTTTCGCCATCACCATTCTGACCAGCACCACCCCGGCGGAAGCGGGCCTTGCCGACGCCGCCGCCGTGACCGGGGCTGTCGCGGCCAAAGCCGCGCAGGCCAAGGCTTGGGGGTTGCCCGGCATTGTCTGTTCCGGTCATGAGGCCGCCGCGGTAAAAGCCGCCGCCGGACGCGACTTTTTGTGCCTGTGCCCCGGCATCCGCCTGGCAGGCGAAGCGGGAGGCGCGGCCCCTGCGAGCAGCGACGACCAGCGCCGGGTCATGACCCCGGGGCAGGCTGTGGCCGCCGGAGCCGATTTTCTGGTCATGGGCCGCCCCATCACCCGGGCGGACGATCCGGCACTGGCTGCGAAAGCGGCCTTGGCGGATATGCGCGGATCGTGATAGTACTTGCGCACAAAGGAATCGAACGACATGTCCGACCAGAATGCCGACCAAAAATACCAAGGAATCCAAGGGATTTTTTCCAATCAGGACGTGCGCAAAGTGGGCACCGGCACCACCACGCGCAAAACCATCCAGAAATCATACTGGAACGCGGCCGAGATGCCTCAGGGCGACATCGAGATCCAGCCCCTCAACGCCAACTATATTCCCTCGGGCCCCAAAAAACGCATTTCCAAAGACGAGTTTCTGGAGAAATTCTCGCCTGAGCCGGAATTTTACGTCAGCAACGTTTTTCCCAAGATCAAAGAGATCAACAAGACCGTGGCCCGCGCTGACCGGCACCGGGCCAACAAAGAATATTTCAGCGCGGAAATGGAATACAACAATGCCCTGCGCATTGACGAAGAAAACATCCGCGCCAACTTCGGCCTGGGCATTACCTATCTGGAACGCGGCGAAAACAGCAAGGCCGAAGATATCCTGGCCCGGCTGGTCAAGCTGGACGGCGCCTTTGAAGCGGAACACAAACATTTATTCAACGACTTCGGCATCAATCTGCGCAAGAACGGCCTGCTTGACCAGAGCATTTCGTATTACAACCGCGCGCTGGAACTCTCCAGCCAGGACGAAAACCTCTATTACAACATGGCCCGGGCCTATCTGGAAAAAAAAGACGCCAATTCCTGCCTTGAGTATCTGCTGAAAGGTCTTGACCTGAACCCCACTCAGGACATTCTGCTGCAGTTTCTCGCCTGGCTGCTGACCAAAGGCCTTGTGCCCGACGCGGAAAAACCTGCCGTCGCCGCCGCCCTGCAAAGGGCCAAAGCCGCGCGGGCGAGTGAAAGCGCCGATACGCCGCCGGGTGGAGGCGGTTCGTGACGGGCAGGCATGAAAAAGCCCAGGCTTTTTTAGAGTCGCTTGCGGACGATTCGCCCCAGTTGCCCTACGAGCCGACTTTGCTGCCGGAGTTGTTCGCCGGCACGGCAAAAGACTCTTCGGCCTCTCTTGATTCCATCGCCGCGTTGGTCAACCGCAGCCAGGGCCTTGCCGCTCAGGTACTGCGGCGCGCCAATTCCGCTTATTACGGCCTGCGTTCTGAAATCTCTTCTCTGACCCGCGCCCTGCAGGTGCTGGGGCTGAACGAAGTGCGCGCCCTTATCCTCGGCCTGGGCCTGACCGGCCTTTTCCACCGCCTGAAGCTGCCCCCTTCCTTCCCCCTGCGCGAGATCTGGGCGCATCAGGTGCTGACCGCGCATATCGCCCACGACATGGCCCTGTTCGCGCAAGGCCAGCCCGCGCGGCCCGCTTTTGCGCCCGCCCCCCCTGACGAGCTGTATGCCGCGGGGCTGCTGCACGACCTGGGCAAGGCGGTCATCGCCTCGCGCTGCCCGGAAGACTGGCAGGCCATAACCGATCTCGCCGCGCGTGAAAAACTGCCCTTTCATGTGGCTGAAGAAGCCTATTGGGGGCTGGACCATTCGGTGGTCGGCGCGCGTATTCTCTCTTTCTGGCAGCTGCCCGCCCGGCTGACCGAACTGGTCGGCTGGCACCATGCCCCGCTGCTGGTGGAAAAAGAGTATGAATACGGCACGCGCCTCTTATATGCGGCCAACTTTCTCGCCTGCTGCGCGGATGACTTCAGCGCAGGCATTGTCTCTTGTTTGCCCGTCGAAGCGGCCGCCCTGCTGCCGCCCAACCTTGATGCTTCCGCGCTGCTTGACGCCGTTGCGCCTTGTTTCTCTTCGGACAAGGTACGCGACCAGACAGCCTGGTTAACGGAACGATGATGCGCGAACAGAATACCTGGTTTTCACGCTACACCGGCCCCGCCCCCGCGCCCGGCCTTATGGCGGACTGCGCCGCCCGCCTGGAGGTTTCGCCCTTTTTCGCGACGCTCTTGTGGCAGCGCGGGTTTCAATCGCTGGCCGAAATGTCGCTTTTTCTTTCACCCAACCTGCGGCATCTGGCCCCCCCGGACCAGTGGCCGGGGCTGGAAAACAGCGCGCAGGTGCTGGCCCAAGGGCTTCTCGCGGGAAAACAGCTGCTGATCTGGGGCGATTATGATGTGGACGGCATAACTTCCACCGCTTTGGTCAAAGATTTTCTGGCCTTTCACGGGTATGAGGCGCGCCACCACATACCCAGCCGCCTGACCGACGGCTACGGCCTGTCCATACCGGCCATTGAGCGTTTCGCGAGCGAAGGCGTCGGGCTGCTTTTGACCGTGGACTGCGGCATCACCGACGTGGAAGCCGTGACCCGCGCGCGGGAACTGGGCATGGATGTGGTCATCAGCGACCACCATCTGCCCGCGGAAACGCTGCCCGACGCCAACGCCGTGTGCAACCCCCGCCTTGAAAGCTGCCCTTGCCCCTCCTTGGCCGGGGTGGGCGTGGCCTTCATGCTGATGGCAGCCCTGAACGGCGTGCTTGCCGCCCGAAACGGCAAAAAAGCCGACATGCGCCGCTATCTCGACCTGGTGGCGCTGGGCACGCTGGCCGACGTGGTCGAATTGACCGGGCAGAACAGAATTCTGGCCAAAAACGGCCTGCTGGTGCTGGCCAAAGGGGAGCGGCCCGGCATAGCCGCCCTGAAAAGCGTGTGCAATCACGCGCCCACGGCCAGCCTTGAAGCGGGCCAGGTCGTGTACATGCTGGCCCCGCGCATCAACGCCGCGGGCCGCATGGGCAAAAGCGAGATCGCCCTGCAACTGCTGTTGACCCACGACCGCGACGAGGCCATGCGCCTGGCGAGCGAACTGGACAGCCTGAACCTGGCCCGGCGCGAAGAAGAAAAGCTGATCATGGCCGAGGCCCTGGAACAGGCCCGAGAGCAGGCCGAAGAAGGGCGCATGGGCCTTGTGCTGCACGCGCCGCACTGGCACCCCGGCATCATCGGCATTGTGGCCTCGCGCATTGTGGAAAACCTGCACCGCCCCACCGTGGTCTTGTGCGACGACCGCTCGGCGGTCAAAGGGTCCGGCCGGAGCGTGGCCACCTTTGACCTGCACGCGGCGCTCGCTTCCTGCGCCGATCTGTTCATCGGCTTCGGCGGGCACCGCCAGGCGGCCGGGGTGACCATGGCCCCGCAGAACCTGGCCGCTTTCGCCGAACGTTTCAATCAGGCCGCGCTTGACGTTCTGGGTAATACCCCGGCTCCTCCGGCCGTGACCATTGACGCGGAACTGCCCTTCAACCTGGCTTCCGACTTCACGTTTCTTAAAGAGCTGGAACTTTTGCACCCCTTCGGGCCGGGCAACCCGGAACCGGTCTTTTCTTCGCCCCCTGTGCGGGTCAAATCCGTGCAGAGCCGCAACGGCGGGCTCAATCTTTCAGAGCTTACCCACGAAGAAAGCGGCCTTACCCTGCGCGCCAAAACCTGGCACGAGCATGCGGCCCTGCCGCTTGCCATGAAAGGCAAAACCGTGCGCCTGGCCTATACGCCCCATATCGACCGCTATAACGGAGCAGCCACCGTGGAGTTGAAACTCCGCTCCTGGAAAGAGGAGGATTGATGTTTCCGCCGCCCTCACGCCTGCTGTTTATTCTGCTCGCCTGCCTCACCCTGGCCTTGCTCGCGGGCTGTCCCGGCAAACGCACCGGCGGCGGCACTACCGGAACTGCCGGCACCGGCGGCAAAGCCCCCAGAGGCACAAAGCCCTATACCATCGGCGGCAAGACCTACCGCCCGCTCATTTCCGCCCACGGCTACCGCGAAGAGGGCATCGCTTCGTGGTACGGCAAGGATTTTCACGGCAAACAGACCGCCAACGGCGAACGCTACGACATGTACGGCATGACCGCCGCCCACAAGCTGCTGCCCTTCGGCACCCAGCTGAAGGTCACGAACCTCACCAACGGCAACGTCATTCACGTGCGGGTCAACGACCGGGGGCCGTTCGTGGGCGACCGCATTATCGACCTGACCCGCACCGGCGCGGAAAAACTGGGCATGATCGCCGCCGGAACCGCGCGGGTCAGCATCGAAAGTATCGGCACCGTGCCGGGCCTGAAAGATGGCGATCTTACCGGCAAGTTCTACGTGCAGGTCGGGGCGTTCTCGCGCCAGGCCAACGCGCAGAACCTGGCTGTAAAAATCCAGTCGCAGGGGCGTTCCGCCCGCGTGTACCACGCAAGGGACATCAACTTCTGGCGGGTGCAGATCGGGCCCTACCCCAGTCTGAGCGCGGCTGAACGGGCGGGCGACGGGTTCAAGGGCGAATATCCCGGCAATTTCGTCGTCGCGGAGTAGCGTGCAAAAATTCCCGTTTTGAACTACAAATACACCATGCGGAAACTGCTTAACGCATACTCCGTGCCGGGCTTCGTCGTCGCGGCGCTGACGCCCGTCGTTGCTGCGGTCGTTGCGGAGCGGTCTCACAGCGCGGCCCTGATGCCCCTTATTCTGGGCGCGCTCATTCCCACGATTTCAGGCTGGGTATGGGGCGCAAAAGCACCCCTGCCGCAGACGCTCTTCGCCCGCCTGTTCCCCCTGTTTTTGCCGCCGCTCTTGCTGCCGGTCGCGTACGTCTTCAAAACTCTCTTTGACGAACCCATCGTCGGCGGGCTGTTTTGGGGCCTTGCCGTCATGCTGGCGGGTGGAATTTACATCTGCTTTTATCTGGCTTTTCTGCTCGCTTCCGAACGGCGAAGCCGCAGCGTGGCGAAAATGCGGGGCGCGGCGTATCTGCTGTGCGTCATTCTGGTCTGCGCGGGCGCGGCCGCCATCGCCCACAAAGCCGCCTTGCGGGACATTTTGCCCCGCAGATACAACGAAGCTTCCGTGGGCCACGGCGTCGACATCTGGCTTTACCGGCCTTTCAGCAAGGGCAACAAACTGGTGAAACCGGCTTCACCGCCGTCATTGCGCATAAAAGAGAACTGGCCCCGGCTGGATGGCGCCATCGCCGCCTTTCCCGTGTACGCGGCTTTTGCCCAGGCCGTATATGCCGGCCTGGACGCCGAAACCGCCAGAAAGCACGTGGACTGCACCAACACCGTGAATGCTTACCGGCGGCTGGTTGACGGCCGGGATGACATCTTTTTCGGCGCGGCCCCCTCACGCGAGCAGCGGGAGTATGCCGCCTCCAAGGGTCTTGCCCTGACGGAAACGCCCATCGGCAAAGAGGCTTTCGTCTTTTTCGTGCACAAAGACAACCCCGTGCGCTCGCTGACAACGGCGCAGGTCAAGGCTGTGTACGGCGGGCGCATTCGCAACTGGAAAGAGCTTGGCGGACCCGATGAAGCCATTCTGGCTTTTCAGCGGCCGGAGGGGTCCGGCAGCCAGAGCGCCATGCTGCGCATTATGGAAGGCGAAAGCATGGCCCGCCCGCTGCGTGAAGAGCGAAGCCACGGCATGGGCGACATCGTTCTGGGCGTGGCCGCGTATCGCAACCGCAAGAACGCCGTGGGCTATTCCTTCCGCTGGTACGCTACGACGCTTTTCGCCAACCCGGACATACGTCTGCTGGCCATAGACGGCATCGCCCCCAGCCCGGAGAATATCCGGAACGGCTCGTACCCCTTCACTGTACCGCTGCTGGCGGTCACGGCCAGATCGCTGAGCCCGCAAAGCCGGGCGCTGCTTGACTGGATTCTCGGCCCCGAAGGGCAGAATCTTCTGGCCAAAGTCGGCTACATACCTTTACGCTGATCTCCTCTTTTGCGGCGCAGGGCCTTGGCCCCCGGCTCTATCGCGCTACCAATCATATATGGCAATCTATTCATTAAAATTTTTCTGTACCTATCCTATGATTATTAATATTCTGTTTCCGGTTGTAAAAAAATTTGTAAAAAAAATTATTCCAACTAATTCTTATTTTATATACCAAATAATAGATATTATATTTCTAAAAATTAATATATTTTTACAACTAATTGCCAAAATTAAAGTTATCTTATTAAACAATCATTACTATACGCTGTAACGATACGTATAATATATGTTGATATATTATAGAATATATAATCTATATAAGTATAATAATTACACCTTACATTGACGTTCAATGTTTTGAACTCTATGCTCCCTTCCACACGCAAGGGTAGACGGCTTGCGGCTGAAGCGCACGCGCAGGCAATAATCACCATTTTGCATAACGAAGGAAGTACACATGAAAAGACTCATCGCGCTGGTGATGGCCGGTTGCTTTGTCCTGGGGTCCCTGGGCACGGCATCCGCCATCGACGTGAAAGTGAACGGCCAGTGGCAGTTCGCTTACGGCTATTACAACAACTTCAGCATGTACAGTAACAAAAACAGCGGCAACCATGTTGACCCGCTGATGTTCCGCTTCCGCCTGCGCACCCAGGTTCAGTTCATCGCTTCTGAAACCCTGAGCGCCATGTTGAACTTCGAAATGGGCGACAACTACTTCGGCCGCAGCGGCGGCGGTAGCGGCGGCGGTCTTGACGCCGACGACCGTGACAGCATCAAACTGAAGCACGCCTATCTGGACTGGATCATCCCCGGCACCCAGATCAAAACCCGCCAGGGTATCCAGGGTCTGCGCCTGCCTTGGGTAGTGGCCGGCAACCCGGTCATGGACGCTGACGTGGCCGGCATAACCGTGTCCAGCCAGCTCACTCCCGAAGTGGGCCTGACCGTGTTCTGGGCCCGTCCGTTCGACACCAACTTCGGCGAAACCGACACGCAGGGCAACCTGTACGACGAAATGGACATGTTCGGCTTCATGCTGCCCATCAAGACCCAGGCCGTGCGCATCACCCCCTGGGCCATGGGCGCCATGATCGGCCGTGACAGCGGCTATTACTATCGGGGCACCGATCTTGACGTGTATGCGCGCAACGCGGTGCACACCAACGTGGGCGACGGCACCGGCCGCGGCCGCGCTTTCCTTGACGACAAAGCCGACCAGCAGGGTTACGGCTGGTGGGCGGGCACAAGCTTTGAACTGCCTCTCATCGATCCCTTCTTCATCAAGCTTGACGCCATGGTCGGCGGTCTGGACACCGGCAGCAGCGATTCCGACACCTGGGGCTACTTCGTGTCGACCGACATCGGGTACAAGTTCTCCTGGGGTACCCCGAGCTTCATCGGTTGGTATTCTTCCGGCGACAAAGACGTCGACAAGCGCCGCACCATGCCCATCGTCTCTGACGACAACGGCTTCTTCATGACCTCTTACGGCCTGCAGGGCAAATACTCCCGCGGTCTTGACGGCGCCATCAGCGTCAACGGCCTCGGCATGTGGGGCATCGGCCTCCAGATCAAAGACGTGAGCTTCGTGCAGAACCTGACCCACCTGGCCCGCGTCATGTATATGCGCGGCACCAACGAAGGCGACAGCTGGGTTACCGGCAAGGTCAACGGCCAGAAGTCCATCTTCTACAACGGCTCGCAAACCGGCACCTCCCACGACGGCTTCCTGATGACCTCTGACAGCGCCTGGGAATTCAACCTGCGCAACGTTTACAAAGTGAACGAAAACTTGGAAGTCGGTCTGGACCTGAACTACATCACCATGAATATGGGCCCGCAGCAGAAGGACACCAGCGACAGCTTCGGCGCGCTGCTGGGCATCCAGTCTTCTTTCTAATTGCCGCAGCTCGCGTGCGCTTCGCCGGGGGCCTTCGGGCCCCCGGTTTTTTTGCCGCCCCCCCCAAGCATGCCGGGGGGTTTTCAGGTTACGATCTTGTTTTCAGCGCAGCGCCCACCGCCAGGTGCCGCCCGGATCAAACTGTTTGATCTTCACCACCTTGGCGGCGGTATCGCGCCCGAAATTCTTTTCATAAACCGCCCCGTCCTGGTTGACCATGAAGGTCATCACCCCGGAAACCCCGTAGCGGTCCGGCCAGGCCAACAGCGCAAAACCGCGCGCCATGCGCCCGTCTTGCGTATAGCTCAACGCGCCGCTGGGGGCGTTTTTGCCCTGCCCGTCCAGAATACGGTAGCGATAGCCGAAATACGGCGTGCCTTCGCCCTGTTTGGGCGCGGCATACCCTTTGACTTCCGCCGCGGCGACCAGTTCGCCCAGCGGGCTTTGCGGTTCCCCGGGCCCGCTCTGCCAGTATAGGCCGTCGCGTTTGCCGGGGCTGCTGGCGATAAACGCCGCGTAATGCGGGGACGCCGCCTTGTCGGGGTTGAGCCGCCAATATTCCCGCTGCGCATCCACAAAAGCCAGGCAGGTCTGTATGGCCGACAGCTCGTTGTGCCCTATGCGCCGGTCAAGCAACACGCCCGCCCCGGCCCGGCCGTCAAAACGCCAACGGCCGCTTTTATCCCGCACCAGCGGCGCGGGAAAAGGCCAGCCGTGCGGGCCGACTTCAAGAACATAGCGGTCTTTGCCGCCGTCAGGCGTCAGGGTGTTCTTTTTCTCGTACGCGGCGGTGAAAGCCGCGCGGTCGGCGGCATCCGCCGTTGCATCGCCCGACTCCACAATGCTTTTGGCGCCGGGCCCCAAAATGGCATGCAGCTCCGCAAGGTTTCCCGCAGCGGTCGCGGATGCAAGGGCGGCAACGGCGGCCTGCGGCGTATCATACAGGCGGGCGGCGGCCTCGGCACGCCCGCCCGGCAACAGCAGCAAGACAAACAACAAGAGGGACGCCGCGCGCATGTACCGTATCACTCTGCTCATGCTTTTCTCCTTATATCAACGCCGGAAACCGCCGCCGCGAAAACCGCCGCCGGAGCCGGGATGGAACCCGCCGCCTTCGGGATTGCCGCGCATTATCTGCCTGCTCTGCAAACCGCGCTGAAACTCATGGTGCGCTCCCGCGCCGCCAGCTCCCTGAAAGAGGCTGTGTCCGCCGCTGCCGCCGAGACGGCCGCCAGGGCTCAAAGCGCCCTGCCCCGCTCTTTCGCCGGGCATGCGTTGTACGCCGCCACCGGCCTGGCCGGGCCGTAAGCCTTGTCCCGTTCTTTCGCCGGGCATGCGTTGCACGCCGCCACCGGCCTGGCCGGGACGGAAGCCTTGCCCCCCCATATGCCCGGGCAAACCGGCGGAACCGGAACCGCCGGGGGTTATGCCGGTACGCCCGCGAAACGCTTCACGCGCGGCTACCCGTTGCTGAGAGGGGGATATACCACTTTGGCCTGGCCGCTGAAAGCGCTGGGCCACGGCCGGGTTGTCATACGGCACGTTGCCCCGGTGCGCCGGGTTGTGGCTCCATATATCCCCGCCGGGTTTCATGCCGGAAGGGCCGGGCTGCGGACCTGGACCCGGATGTGGGCCTGGTCCGGGCTGCGGACCGGGGCCGGGAGGAGGCGGCGGAGGAGGAGGAGGAGGAGGAGGAGGCCCGCCCGTAAAGTGCGAATAGTTGTTCACGTTGATGTCCACGTCGCCGTGATACCAGTCGGGGTAACCCCACATGGAGTAGCCCACGGCCACGCCCACGCCGAAAGAAAGAGCGGTCACGCCCGCCACGTAACCGGGCGGGTAATACGCATACGGCGGATAGGCCGGGTACGGCCAGGGGCCGTAGACCACGGTAGGGTTGTATGCGGGCACATAAACCACATCGGGCTGGGCCGACTCGATGACGATGATCTTGGTGTCAGTTCCGGAGCCGCTCTTGACCTCGACCTTCTGCTGCTTGTTCGACTGCAGATGCCCCTGGGCCAGGGCTTTTGAACGCAAGTGCTGGACGGAATCCATCACATCCTGCGGCTGCGCCAGAAAAGCGTTGCCTATTTTTTCCGTCCAATCCAGCTTTTCATCCATCATCTGCAAGGTTTGCGGAAATTTCACCAGCGATTTGACGCTGGGATCCCACGATTGCGTTTTCAACGCCGCATCCAGTTTAGCGCCCGTCAGCTTGGGGTTGGCCTTTTGCCAGCGCGCGGCATCCACCACTTCCAGGGGATAGGTGGAAGCCATCAACACCTGGGCCAGAAGGGCGTCGGGGTATAAAGCCACAGGAGCGGCAAGCTGCTCCAGTTGCGCTTCACTGAGTTTGGGCGCCGCAGTGCCTGCTGCCGCGTTTTGCTCCGCCGCGAAAACGAGGCCCGGCGGAAGCGTCAGCACGACGGCCAAAGCCGCCGCGATGCATTGCCGGAATAATTGCCGCATGTTCCGCTCCTTTGTCGCGCGCCGGGTGCCGAAAGCCGCCGGGGCACGGGGTAAAACACTTTTCAGAGCATATAGGATAGCCCAAAAAAGCAACAAGTCAATCGATGCATATCTAAACGCGGCAAAGGAAAGTCCCGGCCGGAGGGTATCCGGCGCGGGGCGTGGGGAAAGGTGGAGAACGGCTTCAGAAAGAGGCAGGCGGGGGAACACCGCCTGCCCTTGTTGACTTTTAGCGGATGCAAGGTATCTTCTTCATAAGCCGCTGTGCATCTGGCCTCCGTCGGGCACCCTCGCAAGAGGCATGATCCGGCCAGCGTTTCGGACGTCGATTCTAGAGGCACGGCGGTCTTTTATTCCCCTGATTGGTCGGTGGTTTTACCGAACCAGTCGCGCATGCGGGAGACGGATTCCAACGCATCCTTGCCCTTGCTGTTTAAAAGGCCCCCGCCGGACTCCTGGTTGCCGAAAAGAAAGGCGGAAGCTTCCCCGCTCAGTTTCGCGTAGGCCTCGCGGGCAACCGCTCCGTCTTCCTCCCGCTGCATGCGGCGGTGAAACTCCTGCATTTCGCTGACCATGGGGTCCTGGGTGCGCGCGAGTATGGGGCGCGTGTCTTCCGGCGGCAGGTTTTCTTTGGTGTAGGGCGCGCGCATGACGCGGCACTCCTGCACCGGGTGGGGGTACAGCTTGGGGTTTTCCGGTTCCGCGCTGTCCCAGATGGATGCGGCGTTGGCCGGGTTCTTGGGGTTGTCGTCGCTGAAAGGCACGATCATACTCATGGATACGTCTCCGGTTGAAAGGGTTTTGGCACTTTCAGGAGAGCGTACACCGGCTTTTTCGGCCCGCTCAGGCTGGGCATAGGCTCAGCATAGCTTCAGCATAGGCTCAGCATAATTGACAGGTTTTCGGGAAAAAGAAGGGCTTTGCAGAAAGGGTTAAAATTCAACTGGTTGGCGAAGAAGAAGAAAAAACTCTATGCTTCGTCAGGGTGCGAATGCGACAGGCGGCCGCGCAGATACAGGGCCAGACGGTCGAAATAGAGGTAAATGACGGGCGTGGTGAACAGCGTCAGCACCTGGCTGACGAGCAGCCCCCCGACCATGGTGATGCCCAGCGGGTTGCGCAGCTCCGACCCCATGCCCGTGCCCAGCATCAGCGGCAGCGCGCCGAAAAGCGCGGCCAGCGTGGTCATGATGATGGGCCTGAAGCGCAGCAGACAGGCCTGGTGAATGGCCTCTTGCGGGCTTTTGCCTTCGTTGCGTTCGGCATCCAGGGCGAAGTCGATCATCATGATGGCGTTCTTTTTCACGATGCCGATGAGCAAAATCAGCCCGATGATGGAGACCACGTCCAGCGGCATATCGCAGATAAGCAGCGCAAGAAGCGCGCCCACCCCGGCCGAAGGCAGGGTGGAGAGGATGGTGATGGGATGGATGTAGCTTTCGTACAAAACCCCCAGCACGATATACACGGCCACTATGGCGGCCAGGATCAGCCACAGCTCGTTGGCCAGCGAGGCTTCGAAAGCCCTGGCCGCGCCCTGGAAGCTGATCTGCACGGACGCGGGCAGGCCGATTTCCGTCGCGGCCTTGCGGATGGATTCCACCGCCGTGCCCAGCGATGCCCCGTGGCTGACGTTGAACGATACCGTCACCGCCGGGAACTGGCCCTGGCGGTTGATGGCCAGCAGCGCGGGCCGTTCGCTGACCTTGGCTATGCTTGAAAGCGGAATCTGCACGCCGTTCGCCCCCGGCACATAGATGCCGTCCAGCGCCTGCAGGCCGAAGCTGAATTCTTTTTCCACCTCCAGCACCACCCGGTACTGGTTGGACTGGGTGAAGATGGTGGATATCTGGCGCTGGCCGAAAGCGTTGTACAGGGCGTTATCCACGTCCGCTATGGCCACCCCCATGCGCGACGCGCTGTCGCGGTCCACCTGAATGAAGGCCTGGCGGCCCTTGTTCTGCAAATCGCCGGCAGCGCCGTTGATGAGCGGATCGCTTGCCAGACGGGCCAGCAGTTTCGGGGTCCACTCGTCCAGCTCGTCCTGATTCACCGCTTCCATGGTGAACTGATATTGCGAGCGGCTGACCCGATCTTCGATGGTCAAATCCTGTACCGCCTGCAAATACACGGTAATGCCCGAAACGGCAGCCAGCTTCTGTTGCAGCCGGGCGATGATGGCCGGGGCTTTTTCTTTACGCTCTTCCAGCGGTTTCAAGTTGATCAGCATGCGGCCGCTGTTCAGGGTGGTGTTCACCCCATCCACGCCGATGAACGATGAAAGCCCCGCCACGTCGGGGTCTTGCAGCACGATGGCGGCCGCTTCCTGCTGGCGCCTGGCCATGGCTTCGAAAGAAATGCTTTGCGAGGCTTCGCTGATGCCCTGAATGACGCCTGTATCCTGCACCGGAATAAAGCCCTTGGGGACCACGACATACAAGGTCGCGGATAAAAGCAGCGTGGCCACGGTCACGGCCAGGGTCAGGCCCTGGTGGCGCAGCACCACGACCAGCGCTTTGTCATAGCGGGCTATGACCGCGTCAAAAAAGCGGGTCAACGCTATTTCAAGCCTGCCGGGCTTGTCTTCCGCTTTATGCCGCAAAATATAGGCGCACATCATGGGCGTGAGGGTCAGCGAAATTACGGCGGAAAGCAAAATGGAAACCGCCAGGGTCACGGCGAATTCGCGGAACAGCCGCCCCACCACGTCTTCCATGAACAGCAGCGGGATGAGCACCGCTACCAGCGAAAAGGTCAGCGAGATAATGGTAAAGCCGATCTGCCCCGCGCCGTGCAGAGCGGCCTCAAGGGGGCTTTGGCCCATTTCGCGGTAGCGGCTGATATTTTCGATGACCACGATGGCGTCGTCCACCACGAAACCGGTGGCGATGGCCAGCGCCATAAGGGTCAGGTTGTTCAGCGAAAACCCGGCCATGTACATGACCCCGAAGGTGCCCACCAGAGAGAGCGGCACGGCCACCGTAGGGATGAAGGTAGCGGGCAGGTTGTGCAGAAAAAGGAAGGTCACGAACGCCACAAGGAGCACGGCCAGCACCAGCTCAATCTCCACGTCGTGCACGGATGCGCGGATGGTGGTCGTTCTGTCGGTCAGAACCCGCACGTCCACGGAACCGGGAAGCGACGCGCGCAGTTGCGGCAGCAGTTCTTTGACCCGGTCGGCCACGGCGATGACGTTGGCCCCCGGCTGGCGTTGAATGTTGACGATGATGGCCTGCTGTTCCCCGGCCCAGGCGCGCAGGCGCACGTTTTCCGCCCCTTCCACGGCGGCGGCCACGTCGCGCAGGCGCACGGCGGAACCGTTCTTGTAGCCGAGAATCAGGTCCAGATACTCGTCCGCGTGGCGCAGCTGGTCGTTGGCGTCAATGGTCGAGGCGCGCAACGGCCCATCAAAACTGCCTTTGGGCAGGTTCACGTTGGCGTTGGCGATGGCGGTGCGGGCGTCTTCCATACTGAAACCGTAAGCGGCCAGCGCTTTGGGGTTAAGGCGCACCCGCACGGCCGGGCGCTGCCCGCCGGAAAGGCTGACCAGGCCGACGCCGGATATTTGCGAAATTTTCTGCGCCAGGCGGGTATCCACAAAATCCGCCACCTTGGGTATGGGCAGGGTGGGGCTGGTCACGGCCAAGGTCAGAATGGGCGGGTCAGCCGGGTTGACCTTGCTGTAAACCGGGGATGTGGGCAGGTCGGAAGGCAGCAGATTGTTGGCCGCGTTGATGGCGGCCTGTACTTCCTGTTCCGCCACGTCCAGCGACATTTCCAGCGAAAATTGCAGGGTGATGACCGATGCGCCGTTGGAACTGATGGAGCTCATCTGGGTCAGGCCCGGCATCTGGCCGAACTGGCGCTCAAGCGGCGCGGTGATGCCGGAAGCCATGACCTCCGGGCTGCCGCCGGGGTACAGGGTCAGCACCTGCATGGTGGGGTAATCTATTTCCGGCAGGGCGGAAATAGGCAGGAAACGGAACGCCACTACGCCCGAAAGGAACAGCGCCGCCATGAGCAGCGATGTGGCGATGGGCCGGAGTATGAACAGGCGTGAAGGGTTCACGTTGCACCCGTCAGCGCGGCCGGGCCGGGCCGTTTCGTGAGCCGCTGCGCGCAGGAACGTCAGGCTTCGCTGCCGCGCCGGAATTTTCTTCCGTCGTGCCTTTCACCGAGCCGGGCACCACGCCGGGCAGCTTGCCCGCCGGGGTTATGACCACGGGCGCGCCGTCGCGCAGGCGGTCCAGGCCGTCGATGACCAGCACGTCGCCCGGCTGCGCGCCGTCAAGAATGACCGTATAGTCGTCGCTCACGTCCCCGGTGCGCACTTCGCGCAGGCGCACCACGCCGTCTTTCACGGCATACACGTATGACCCCTGGTTGCCGCGCTGCACGGCGGGGGTGGGGGCCAGAACCGCGCCTTTGATCGTATCCGCAAGAATGCGCGCGTTGACGAACTGGTTGGGAAAGAGCGAGTCGTCTTCGTTGGAAAATTCCGCTTTCAGCTTGATGGTGCCAGTGCTGGTGTCAATCAGGTTGTCGAGGGTCAAGAGCTTGCCCGTGGCCAGAAGCTGGGTGCGGCTTCTATCCCACGCCTCCACTGTCAGGGTTCTGCCCGCCTTCACCCCGGCCAGCACCCGGGGCAGCTGCGCTTCCGTCACCGTGAACAGCACCATGATGGGCCTGACCTGGGTGATGACCACCAGGCCCATGCTGTCTGACGCGCGCACCATGTTGCCCACATCCACCTGTTTCAGCCCCAAACGGCCGGAAATGGGCGCGGTGATGCGGCAATAGGTCAGGTTCAAACGCACGGCGTCGATTTGGGCCTGATCCACCTTGATGGCCCCTTCATACTGGCGTACCAGCGATTCTTGCGCGTCCACCTGCTGGGGCGTGGCGGAGTCTTGCGGCAGCAGCACCTTGTAGCGGGCCAAATCCTGCTTTGCGTTGCGCAAGAGCGCCTGGTCGCGCATCAGTTGGCCTTCGTACTGCGAAAGCTGGGCCTGATAGGGGCGGGGGTCGATCTCGACCAAAAGATCGCCCGCCTTGACGGTCTGCCCTTCGGCAAAGGCCAGGCGCATCAGCTGGCCGTCAACCCGGCTGCGCACGGTGACGGTATTGGTGGCGGTAACCGTGCCCAGACCGTAAAAGTAAATGGGAAAATCGCCCTTGATGACTGCCTGGGCGCGCACCGGGGTAGGCGGCATGGCCATGCGGCCCGCTCCACCCCCCGCTCCTCCAGCAGGCGGCATGCCCCCGGCCGCTCCGACGGTGGCGTTTTTGCCGCCTTCGGGTTTCGAGCCCATGGCCTGGGCGGAAAAACTCAGGGCGAAAACAACAGCCAGACAGACTGTCAGTAGCGTGCAAATGCGGCGTATATTCATAAGTTATCCCCCCTATTGCGGGGTCAAGGGACCTCAGGCCCCTTGCGGGGTTTCAAAGGGGCAGCGCCCCTTTGCCCGTTACAGTTCCCCGGCGCGCAGGAACGCTTCGCGCGCGTCGCTCTGGCGTCCGGCCGTTTCCAGCGCCCGGGCCAGCACCAGCCAGCCCGCTTTCAAGCCGGGCCGCAGGGCCACGCTTTGCCGGGCCAGGGTTTCGGCCACGGCCACGTCGTCGCCGCCGTCCAGGTACAGGCCCGCCAGCATATGCAGGGCCACGGCGTTTTGCGGGTCAAGGCTGAGCGCTTCGTGCAGATGTTCGCGCGCCTCATCGGCCTTGCCGGTTTTCAGGGCCAGCCCGGCAAGATAGCGCCGGGAAAGGGCTTTGCCGCCGGGGGCTTCCCCGGCTTTGGCGTACAGTTTCCGCGCTTTGGCCAGGGCTTTTTCCCCCTCCGCCAGCTGCCCCAGACGGATCAGGGCGTAGGTATGCTCCGGGCTTTCATCCAGGCAGCGCGTGTACCAGCGCCGGGCCTCTTTGGGCTCGCCAAGGCACTGGCAGCTGTAGCCCATATTATACAGTGTCATACTATCTTTGGGACGCGTTGCAAGGGCTTTGTCGAAGTAGGCTCTGGCCTCGGCGTGGCGGCCCAGCCGGGCGTGGCAGACGCCCAGCGAGTTCCAGGCCAGGGCGTTTTCTTCGTCGGCCAAAAGCGCCTGCTTGTATTCGGTCATGGCCCCCAGCACGTCGCCGTGGCTGAAGCGCTTGTCCGCGCCAATAGTCAGAGCCAGAGAATCAAAGACGCCCACATGCGGATAGGGCAGCAAAATGCCGTATTCCAGCGCCTTGCGGCTGTTTTCAAGCACGTCCGCCTTGCGGAAATCAAGATAGGGGTATCCGGCGACGCCGGCGGCCACCGGCACCGACCCGCCGGCGAATGCCTCTTGGCTGCGGCCGGGAAACAGGCGCTCGGTCAACAGCGTACACAGTTCCGCATAGGTTGCAGCGAGGTCTTCAGGGCTCTTGTCGGGATGAAAAAAGATCAGGCTGGTCAACCCGTAGCGGCCGCCCGTGATCTGTGCGCCGAACACGTCGCGGGCCAGGCGCACCGCTTCGCCCATCAGGCGCTCGGCCTGGCCGGCCGGACTTTCGGACAGGGCCGCATCGTCTCCCTCTTCCCCTTCCGCCGCAAGGCCGCCCGCGGGCGGAGCAAGGCGTACCAGGGCCAGGGAAAAGGCGGCGCATTCTTCGCGCCGCGCGCTCCAGCGGGCCAGAAAATCACCGTGGCGCAACAGCCCGGTCAGGGGGTCGGGGGCGGCTTCCCCTTCCGGCGCCGGCCGCAAGGTGCGCGATGCGCCCCAGACCTCTTCGGGCAGCAGGGTGGTTATGTCGCCCGCATCCATGCCCCAGGCCGGGTCGCCCAGGTGGATGACCTCGGCCAGCGAATGATGTTCCCCCACTTCCATGAGCACGATCTCGCCCTTGTAACGGGCCGTGCCGCCGGGTTCTCCTGATTCCCCCGGTCCGCCCGGCCCCGCATGGTTGGAGGCCCAGACGGAAAAGCGCTGCCCTTCGCGGGCGCCCACGCCGGAACCCAGGCTGACGGTGACCCGAGACAGAGGCAGCACCTCTTGAATGCGGCCGCCTTCGGCCAGAATGCGGCCGAAGCCCAAAATGGGGTCGCCTTCCCCGGCGGCGAACTTTTCCGCCGCAAGCGCCGCCGCCAGGCGGGCTTTACGCAGCAGAATGCGGGCCTGTTCGGATGCGGGCCGTAAAAACGCGCCGCCTTCCATATCCTGGGGGTACAGGGCGTAGCCCGCGCAGGCGTGCGCGCTGATGCGCGCGCGGGTCAGCTCGTGGCTGAGGCTGACGGAAGAAAGCGTGTTCAAAACGCTGGCGGCCAGGCGGCGGCAGGCTTTGGCCGTGGCGGCGGGCAGCAGCAGGGCAAGCTCGTAATCGCCGATGCGCGCGGCAAGGCCCTGTTCCGGCCCCTGGCCGCGCAGGGTTTCGCCCAACAGGGCCATGACCTGGTCGGCGAACAGATAGCCGTGATCGCGGGCCACCCGGCGCAAGGCCTGCAGGCGGATGACCAAAACGCCGGGGCAGGCGTGCGGCAAACCGGCGCGTGGCGTTTCAACGGTTTCCGGGCCGTTTTCCGGCGCGCCGCCGCGCGCGCCTTCCACTTCACGGGCCACCCGGTCGAGAAAATACCCACGCGTGAAAAGGCCGGTCACCGGGTCGCACAGCGAGGCCTTGTACAACAGCAGGTTTTCCATAACCAGGGCCGCTATGTCGGGCAGGCGCGGGGCCAGAGCTTTATAGGCGGCGGCTTTCACCCCTCTGGCCACGAAAACGCCGAGCAGGGCGCCTTCATCCGGGCCGGAGGGCGAAAAGAGCGGCAAAAAGAGTCTGCGTTCCGCCGAAATGTATTCCGGAACCCGCGCCCCGCTGGAGCCGGGAAAATGCAGACTGTAGGCCGTGTGCGGCAAAAAACGGGCTATTTGCCCGCGCAGACGCTGCTCAAAGGCGATAAGGTCGCGCCGTTCCAGGCTGAGCTGCCCGACGGCGGCGAAGGGTTCGCTGTGCTTCATGAGGCGGCACTGTATCCCAACGCCGTCACAAAGGAAAGGTGAAGGGCGGCGGTCCGGTTTGCCGTCAGACAAGGAAGACAAGTTTTTTGCGATGGGAATGTACTTTTTCGGTACATGACCGGAGCAAAAAATGCGGCCTGACGCTGTATCACGGCAAACCGGGCCACTGCCAAGCGCCTTGTCTCCCCTTGGCAAACGCGGTACACAGCGAGAATCTTTTCGTACATTGGAGACCGCGATGCAGATTTACTCTTTCCCTCTGGGCCCGCTGGAAACCAACGCTTATTTGCTGGTGCAGGGCGACGAAGCCGTGGCCGTCGACATCGGCGGCGATCCTTCTTCCGTGATTCAGTATCTGAACAAGAACAAGCTGCGCTTGACGCGCATTCTGACCACCCACATGCACTACGACCACGTGCTGGGCAACGCGGCGCTGGCCCAAGAAACGGGCGCGCCCATCTATGCCTGCACCAGAGACGAATACCTGCTGCAACCGCAAAAAAACGCCTTCGGCATGCTGGTCATGCCTTCGGTGCCGCCCTTTGCCTATGACCCGCTGGACGAAGGCAAAATCACGCTGATGGGCCTGCCCTGTTCCGTATTCGCGACGCCGGGGCATACGCCGGGCAGCCTTTCCTATTATTTTCCGCAAGCAGGGGCGCTTTTCGCCGGAGACGTGCTCTTTTACCGTTCCGTGGGCCGCAGCGACCTGCCCGGCGGCGACAGCGCCACGCTGGGCAACTCCATCGTGAACAAGCTGTTCACCCTGCCGCCGGAAACCGTGGCTTACCCCGGTCACGGCCCCGCGACCTCCATCGGCGACGAAAAACGCAGCAACCCCTTCGTGGGCATGTTGTAGCATGAACGGCGCGGCGGCCCTGCTGCTTTCCGCCAGCCCCCGCCGGGGCGGCAACTGCGACGCCGCGGTGGAAACAGCGGCCCAAACCCTGTGCGATGCGGGCCGGGCGTCCGAGAATATGGCCCTGCGCGACTATGACGTGCTGCCTTGCATCTCGTGCGGGCACTGCGCGCGGAACCCCGGCGCCACCTGCCCCCGCCAGGCCCGCGACAACAGCGCCCCCCTGCTGGCCGCCCTGACCACGGCACGGGAGCGTCAGGTCCAGCCCGCCCTGGTTCTTGCGGCCCCCATCTATTTTTATCACCTGCCCGCCCAGTTCAAGGCTCTGATCGACCGCAGCCAGCCCTTGTGGTCCGCCAGAGAGGCCGCGCGCGCGGCGGGGCGGCCGCAGGAAGCCGGGCCTGAACGAACGGCCGGGGTCATTCTTATCGCCGCCCGGCCCGTGGGACAAAAGCTGTTTGAGGGCAGCATCGTCACCTTGCGTCTCTGGCTGGGCCTTTTGGGCCTGACCATGCGCGACCCCCTGACTCTACGGGGTCTGGACGAGTCCGGCGCCTTTCGCTCCGACCCGGCGGCTCAAACGGCCGTTGCGGACTATATCCGCGCCCTGACCGGCATATGATGCGCGCCTTTTTTCGACGCATCCGCCCCCTGGCGGGCCATATCGCCGCCCTGCTGCTGGAAAAACGCGGCCCGGCCTGCGGCACCCCCGTAAGCCCTTCGGCCGGGGCCGCTAAAAACGGCCCGGCATCAGACCTGTGCCCCGCCTGCGCCCTCGCCCTGGCGCGCCGCGCGGGCGGCTACTGCGACCGTTGCGGGGCTGTTTCCGCCTGGCCCGATGCGCCGCCCGCGCCGTGCGGCAAATGCCTTGCCGCAACCAGGCCCTGGGGGCGTTTTTTTATGCACGGCGCGTATGCAGGCTTACTCCGCGATCTGTTGCTGCGTTTCAAACACAAGCACGAGCTGCCGCTCGGCCCGCTGCTGGGTTCGCTGCTGGCCGCGCACCCCGGCCTGGAAGGCGACACATACGACGCCCTGGTTCCCCTGCCCTTGCACCCCAAACGCCTGCGCGAGCGCGGCTTCAACCAGTCGTTGGAACTGGCCCGGCCGCTGGCGTTACGGCTTGCCGCCCCGGTGGCGCCGGATTTTCTGCGCCGCACGGCGCACACGGCCCCGCAAACCAGCTTGCATTACAACGACAGGCACAGCAACGTGCGGGGCATTTTTGCGGCAGATGCCGCCGTGCGGGACAAACGGATTTTGCTGATCGACGATGTGGCCACCACCGGCGCGACGTTGGAAGAGGCGGCCAAAACCCTGCTGGCCGCCGGGGCGGCGAATGTGGATGCGGCGGTTATCGCCCGCACGCCCGACCACGCGGCGCTGTAACCTCGCCATGAAAAAAACCGAAGAAACGCGGCAGCGCTTCTTCGGCTTTATATTGTGCATAGCCGCGGCTATTTCTTACGACAGCTGCCGCACAGGCCGTACAGGTACATGTGGTGCGAGGTCAGCAAAAACCCGTTGCGGGCAGCCAACTCTTCCTGCAGGCGCTCGATCTTCTCGTCCACAACTTCCAGTTTTTTGCCGCAGGCCACGCAGATAAGGTGGTCGTGGTGGGTCGCGCCGAAAGTTTTTTCATAGCGGGCCACGCCGTCGCCGAAGTGCATTTCTTTGGCCAGGCCCGAGTCGCAAAACAATTTCAGCGTGCGGTACACGGTGGCCTGCCCCACCGACGGGTCGGCCTTGCGCACGAAGTCATACAGCTCTTCGGTGCTCAAATGGCCTTCCTGTTTCAAGAAGACGTCGGCGATGAGCCGGCGCTGGGGGGTAAATTTCAGACCGTGGGACAAAATATAATCGGTAAAAACTCTGAGTGCCTGTTTCATACAGCTCCTGTCGCAAGGCAAGATGAAGTATTATCCGGGCACTGTACGCTGTTTCGACGCGTTTGCCTAGCCGTTGATATGCGGCGGGGGCAAAGGCCCGTCAGGCGCTTTTCGGCTCTTCTTCGCGGATGATCTGAAAGGCCTTGTTGCCCTTCACCGTGCCGCAAATGCCCCAGAACTTGTTGATGCCGCCCACGGTGATTTCCAGAAGATCATCGGTATCGGTATCCAGCAGGATCACGTCGCCTATTTGCAGTTCAAGCAACTGGTTACTGGAGATTTTCGTATCGCCGAAGCGCACCTTGACCTCCACGGGGGTTTCCAGCAGCCGCTCTTTCAGCCGGGCCACCCAGGCGTGGTCCACTTCAAGGCGTTCGGTCTGAAAACTGGCGTGCAACTTGGAACGGATGGGTTCAATGGTCGCATAAGGCAGGCAGATGGTCAGCGAACCGATGGCGGTTTCAAGTTCCACCTCAAAGGTGATGACCACCACCACGTCGCTGGGCGGCACGATGGCCGCGAACTGGGGGTTGATTTCCGAGCGCACCAGCTCAAGGCTGACGTCGTGCACGGGTTTCCACGAATCTTCCATGTTGGCCAGGGCGATTTTGATCACCCGGTCCACAATGGCCTGTTCTATGCGGGTGAATTCCCGCCCTTCGATCTTGGGGTGGCTGCCCTGGCCGCCGAAAAAGCTTTCAACCAGGGCGAAGACCAGGCGCGCGTCCACAACCATGATGGCGTTGCCGCGCAAGGGGTCCATCTTGAATATGTTGATGCTGGTGGGCACGGGAAGCGAACGCATGAAATCGCCGAATTTCGTCATGTCGATGGAAATGGGGTTCACTTCCACCCGTTTGCGCACGATGTTCGAAAGCGCGCTGGTGCACAGCCGCGAAAAACGGTCGTTGACTATTTCCAGAACGGGCATGCGCCCGCGGATAATGCGGTCCTGATTGGCAAGGTCAAAGGGCACGATGCCGGAATCGTCGGCCGGCACGTCCGCGCTCGAATCGATTTCTCCGCCGGAGAGCCCTCTGAGCAGGGCATCCACCTCGTCCTGCGCCAAAATTTTGTTCATGCGCTTTCCTTCACGTTCATTCGCTTTTCTGCTTGGTACCATAGGCAGTTCAGGCGGCCAGGTCAATCGCGGGGGGCCGCGCCGTTACAATACCATCGCGTGAATAGAAATGATGCAAAAAGGAGGCCAACACGCCGTGCGGAGCTTGGCGAATTTCCGTGCGCCGGTCGCGCTGGCCGCGTCAGTCTCACCGGCCGCCCCTTTCGCAGGCGCGTCTTTTCTGGCATGGTCCGGCCTGGAGACGCCATGCAGTATCTGACCATACGCCGACAAGGCGGCGCGAGCGGCGCGAGCGCCACGACTGGCGCTGCCGGGCTCGTTGACGAGCGCATTCCCTTGCCGGATCCGCCCAGTGCGACCGGCGCGACCCTGGCCCAGGTCATATACCTTTCCGGCCTGGTTTCGCCGCCCGCCCTGTGTTCCGGCCTGGGCCGCTGCGGCCGCTGCCGGGTGCGGTTTCTTTCCGAAACGCCTGAGCCCCTGCCCATCGAGCATGACGTTCTCTCGCACCACGACATTGAAGACGGCTGGCGGCTGTCCTGCCGCCATGCCCCGGCGCCGGGCATGCATGTGCTGCTGCCGCCGCCCGCGCCCTACGCCGGGGAAAAAGAGAATCAAGAAAACACTGCCCGCCCGGACCGCACGGGGCGCGCTGACCCGGACCGCTCGGCACAATCCATTTGCGCGGCGGAAAAGGGAACGACCTCTTCTTTCGCTGGCCTGAAGCTGGCCGTGGACCTGGGCACCACTTCGCTGCACTGGCTGGCCGCGAGCGCTGGCGGCGCAAAAAATTCCCCGGCGAACGCGGGCGAAGAGAGCCCCTCCGCTGCCGGGGTAATGATAAATCCCCAAATGGGCGCGGGCAGCGACGTAATGTCGCGCCTGGCCTATGCCGCGACATCCGCGGGCGCGCAAACCCTGCAAGGCCTGACCGTAAACGCGCTTGCCCGCATTTGCGAAGGGCTGGGGCCGGTTACGGAACTCTGCCTGGCGGCCAACCCGGCCATGACCGCCATTACTTTAGGCAAAGACACGGCGGGTCTCGCCCGTGCGCCCTACCGCCTGGACTATGCCGGCGGCCGCGCTGAAACGCTGCCCAATCTGCCGCCCCTGTGGGTGCCGCCGCAAATTTCGCCCTTTATCGGCGGGGATATCAGCGCGGGCTACGCGGCCCTGCTCTTTGATCCCGCACAGGATGCGCCGCGCTTTCCCTTCCTTTTCGCCGACATGGGCACCAACGGCGAGTGTCTGCTGGCGCTTTCGCCCGAAGAAACGCTGGCCGCCAGTGTGCCCCTGGGCCCGGCCCTGGAAGGCATCAACCTGACTTTCGGCACGGCGGCCCGCTTCGGCGCGGTCACGGCATACAGCGTCACGCCCCTGGGCCTGCAGCCGCGCGTGCTGGGCGACACCGCGCCCGGCGGCATTACGGCAGCCGGGTATTTGTCGCTGCTGCAGGCCCTGCGCAAGTCGGGGCTGCTGACGCCGGAAGGTTTTTTTGCCGGAAACGCTGCCAACGGCCGCCTGGCTGACCGCATCGGCACGGCGGAACGCAAAGACGCGGGCGAAGCCCGCCTGCGCCTGCCCGGCCGCATGTACCTGGCCGCTTCCGACGTGGAAGAAATCCTGAAAGTCAAAGCGGCCTTCAGCCTGGCCGTATCAAGGCTGCTGGCCGAAGCGGGCCTTGCCCCTTCGAAACTGACGGCCCTGTATTTCGCGGGCGCTTTAGGCACGCACGTGCCGGCGGACGCGCTGGAAGACCTCGGTTTCATTCCGCCCGGCTTCGCCGCCAAAGTCCGCGCGCCGGGCAACACCGCGCTGGCCGGGGCGCGGCTTTTTCTGGACCGGCGGCAAACGCGGGAACAAAGCCTGGCCTGGGCCGAAACCGTACGAACCCTCGAATTGGCGAATGACCCCGCTTTCACGGCCGCGTATGCGGAGCATATGGTCTTTGCCTGGCGCTGACCCGCATGGCGTATACAAGAGGGGCCGAACCCGCCTACTCCATTGAAACTCCTTGCCGCGGTGGATTATGTAATGACCCCCAGTTCCCGCCCGACGCGGATGAACGCGGCAACGGCGCGTTCGACCTGCTCCCCGGTGTGTCCCGCCGACATCTGCGCGCGGATGCGCGCCTGTCCTTTGGGAACAACCGGATACGAAAATCCGGTAACGTAAATGCCCTCCTTTTGCAGACGGGCGGCAAAATTCCCGGCAAGTTCGGCGTCTCCCAGCATGACCGGGATAATGGCGTGGTCCGCTCCGGCCAGAGTAAACCCGGCGGCAGCCATTTTTTCTCGGAAAATACGGGTATTTTCCCACAGCCGTTCACGCAGGCCATCGCTTTGGCGAAGCATTTCCAGAGCTTTGGTGGATGCGGCGACAACGGCCGGGGCCAAAGAATTGGAAAAGAGATACGGCCGCGACCGTTGGCGAAGCCAGCCGACGATTTCCCCGCGAGCGGCCGTATAGCCTCCTGAAGCACCGCCCAGAGCCTTGCCCAGGGTTCCGGTGATAATGTCCACCCGGTCCATGACGCCGCAGTATTCGTGCGTGCCGCGCCCCGTGGCCCCCACGAAGCCCACGGCATGCGAATCATCAACCATGACCAGGGCATCATATTGGTCCGCCAGGGCGCAAATGCCCTTGAGGTCGGCGATGACGCCGTCCATGGAAAAAACGCCGTCCGTCGCGATCATTATGTGGCGGGTGCCCCGCGCCCTTGCCTCTTCAAGCCGCAGCTTCAGTTCATTCATGTCGTTGTTGGCGTAACGGTAGCGCTTCGCCTTGCTCAGGCGGATGCCGTCAATGATGGACGCATGATTCAGCGCATCGGAAATTATGGCGTCCTCCTCGTCCATAAGCGTCTCGAACAGCCCTCCGTTGGCGTCAAAGCAGGAGGAGTACAGGATGGCGTCCTCCGTGCCGAGAAAGGCGGCAAGCTGCCGTTCCAGCTCCTTGTGAATGTCCTGGGTGCCGCAGATAAACCGCACGGAAGCAACGCCGAACCCGTGGCTTTCCATGCCTTGCATGGCGGCGGCGACAAGCTCCGGGTGGTTGGCCAGACCGAGATAGTTGTTGGCGCAGAAGTTGATGACCCGCGAACCGTCGGCCACCACGATGGCGGCCTGCTGCGCGGAGACTATGACGCGTTCTTCCTTGTACAGCCCTTCGGATTTTATGGTTTCCAACTGTTCGGCCATCTGCCGGTAAAAGGCTTGAGGCATGGCACGGCTCCTGCGTAAGACGGTCAAAGGACGAGTCGGCAACGTCACCATTTACCGCCGAAAACCGCCAGGGGAAGGGTCATGGTGATGGCCGGGAAGGCTATCAGCACGGCCATGGCCGCCAGCAGGACAAAGCAGAAGGGTATGACCTCCGGTATCAGCCTGCTGAAAGATATGTTCGAGACTTTGGCCGCCACATAAAGCGTTGTCGCCACCGGCGGCGTCATCATGCCTATGGCCAGGTTGGCCACCATGATGGCGCCGAAATATACCGGGTCGATGCCGTACTCCTGCGATACGGGGAACATGAGCGGCGCCAGCAGCAGGATGCAGGCCGAGCCGTTTTCAATCATGCCGGCGAACAGCAAAATCACGTTGCAAATGAGCAGGAACATGAGCGGCGAGGAAACGCTGTGCAAAGCCGCTTCAGTAAGCATTTCCGGAATCTGTTCGCGGGTCAGCACCCAGCTGAGGCAGGCCACGCCGCCCACGATCAGCATGATCGTGGCGGTGGTCACACTGCTGTTGAGGAGAATAACGGGCAAATTTCGCAAATTGAGCGTGCGGAGGACGCAAACCCCGACAAACAACGCGTAAATAACGGAAACGCCCGCGGCTTCGGTGGGGGTGAACATGCCGCTGTAAATGCCCCCGAGGATGATCACGGGAATAAGCAGCGCCCAGACGGCATTCTTCATGGCAACCAGGACGTTGGCGAGAGAAAATTTCGTGCCCACGAGGCCGTACCCGCGTTTTTTGCACACATACCATTCGTAGACGATCAGAAAAGCGCCGTAGGTGATGCCCGGACCTATGCCGGCCACCAACAGGGCGCCGATGGAGGTGTTGGTCACAACGCCGTACACGACCATCAGGATACTCGGCGGGATCAACACGCCCAAAGGGCCGGAAGCCGTGATGACCGCCGCGGTGAACGCCTTGTCATAACCCGATTTTTCCATTTCCGGGGCCACAACGGAGCCGACGGCCGCGGCCGTGGCCGGGCCGGAGCCGGATACCGCGCCGAAGAACATGCAGGCAAGCGTCGTCACGATGGCCATGGACCCCCTGATGTGCCCGACAAGAGCGTTGGCCAGATCCACAAGGGACTTGGAGACCTTGCCTTCGAAGAGCAGGTCGCCCGAAAGGATGAACATGGGAATGGCCAGCAGTTCAAAAGAACTGATGCCCCCGAACAGGCGGGGCGCGATGACCTGGATGTAGAACAGTTCATCCTGGGATATGAAATAGGCAACCGTGGTCATGATCAGCGAGATGGCTATGGGTACGCCGATCCCTGCAAAAATCACAAAGGATATGAGCAACAGCATTGCCATGATTAATCCTCCTCCGCTTTTTTCACAGGCGTCTTGACGCGCATGATGAATACTTCAACCCCAAAAAGGATCAAAAGCACGGCCGACAGGGGAATGCAAAGATAAAACATCCCCATGCTGAGCGAGGGGACGCTTTCCGTTCCCACATCAAAGTTCTTGATTATCCAAGGAATGCTCACATAAAGGAGTGTGGCGGAGAAGATAAGGCAGACGATATCGGCAAGGATGGCGCAGGCCTTGGAGAAGACGCCCTTGACCAGCACGTCCAATATGTCCACGAAAATATGGCTTTTTTCGCGTAAGGCTTTGGCGCTGCCGAACATGGCCAGCCAAACGAAAAAGTACCGGGCGAACTCTTCCGTCCAGGGCATGGGCACTTTCAGGACGAATCTGTTCAATATCTGCAGGGAAATGCAAGTGACCAGCAAGATCATCGAAAGTATGATGATCACGTTCACGCACTTGATAATTTTGTCATTGACGGATGTTAGGAGCACTATGCCGAACCTCCTGAAAAGAAGTGGATGCTTATGGAACCCGCCCCCTTCCGAGGAAGGCGGGCTCCTGACGGCTGACAGCGCTTTTCGCTGCCGGTGTTCCCGACTGCGTAACCGTATTATTTCACCTCGTTAATACGTTGAATGGTGCCGGCCAGATGGGTGAGCTTCTGGTGGATGGGCGAAACCACGGCCCGCCATTCATCCAGATTGGGCTTGGTCACGACGACGCCGTACTTTTCCTGCAGGGTCTTGAGGTCGGCGTCTTCCATTTCGCCGGCAGCCTTGCGCTGCCAGACAGCGGATTCGTGAGCGGCTTCTTTCAGCGCTTTCTTGTGAGCCGGGCTCATTCTGTCGTAGACCATCATGCTCATGGAAAGAGGCTCGAGGAAATACGATATGTTGTTGAGCACAATATATTTGGCCACTTCATAGTGTTTGCTGTTCAGCACATTGCTGATGGACTGCGATTGCACGTCAATGGTGCCGAGCTGCAGGGCGGTGTACACTTCCCCATACGCCGTGGGCGTGACGACGGAATCGAGCACCTTGCCGACCTCCACCCAGCTCGGGCCGGGCTGTACGCGAAGCTTCAGGCCCTTGACGTCGCCAGGGCCGTTGACGGGCTTGATGGAGCTGAAGATAATTACGCCGATCTGGTGGAACGCCAGAACAGTGATGCCTTTCTTTTCAAGCCCCGCATTGAGCTCTTTGCCGATCTCGCCATCGGCCACTTTGTAAACATGACCCCAGTCACGGAAAAGATACGGCAGCGCCAGAACGCTTACCTGCGGGTTATATTTTTCCAGCGTGACCGTGTTGGTCAGAGCAAGGTCGATCGTGCCCATGGCCAGGCCGTCAAGAAGCTGGGCCTGCTTGCCGAGGGTGCCGTTGGGGAAAATCTGAACGGTAATGGCGTTATTGGTTTTCTGGGCCAACAGGTCGGCAAATTTCTGGGCGCCAAGATGATACACGTGTGTTTCCGGCATTTCGTGGCCCAGCCGGAGCTTGATTTGCTTTTGGGCGGCTGCACCCTGAGCGGGAAACATGAGAACCGTGAGCAACAAGCAGATGACGCTGAACAGTTTCGTGCTGATTTTTGACATCTTCGTACCCATCCTGTTTTTTAAAAACCCTTTTTAGCAATGGTGACAACGGAAACAGCCCCGTCACCCGCTATGCCGCCGCCGGAGCAATGCGCCAGACCCACTTTAGTGTCAGCAACTTGCCGTTGGCCGGCTTCTTCACGCATCTGCCAAAAAAGCTCGCAAATCTGGGCCACGCCCGTGGCCGCCACGGGGTGCCCCTTGGCCAGCAGCCCCCCGCTGGGATTGATGGGCAGACGGCCGTTTATTTCCACCTCGCCCTTGTCAAGGAGGGAATCGTATTCACCATGCTCGCAAAGGCCCATGCCTTCCACGCGCATCATCTCGGCAATGGTGAAGCAGTCGTGCACTTCGGCAAATGAGATCTCCTTCGGGCCTATGCCGGAAGCTTCAAAAGCCTTGACGGCTGCGCGCTGTTCAATGTCGTTGAACGTGATGTCACGCGTTTCCTCGTACGCTCCGGAACTCATGCCGCAACCGGCGATGATTATGGGCTTGTTTGTGTATTTCCTGGCCTTGGAGGCTTCGCACAGAATGACCGCGGCGGCGCCGTCGCCGATGGGCGAGCATTCAAGCTGGCTCATGGGGGTGGCGATCATTCTCGAGTTCAGCACCTCTTCCATGGTGCACTCTTTCTGGTACTGGGAACGGGGATTGTAGCATCCGTTCTTGTGGTTCTTGATGGTGATTTTGGCGAAATGCTGCCGCGTGGTGCCGAAAAGCTCCATCCGCTTGGTGGCTCTAAGCGCCCAGTGGGCCGGGAAGTTGACGCCGACGCTCATCTCCAGTTCCGAGTCGCCGGCCCCGGCGAGCGCTGCCATGGTTTTCTGGGTGTCGGCCGCGAACAGCTTTTCAACGCCGGCCACAATGGCCGTGTCGTAATACCCGGCCTTGATGTCGTGCCATGCTTGAAAAATACCGGCCGACCCGCTGGCGCAGGCGTTTTCCAGGTTAAGAACGGGCACGCCGGTGACGCCCACTTCCCGGAACACCACCTGGCCCAAAACCATCGTTTGGCTGGTCAGGGCGCCGCCCGCGGCGTTGCCCATATACCCGGCTTCGATCTCGCGAGGATTGATGCCCGCATTTTTGACGGCTTCCCAGCAGACAGTCCTGCCGAGATCCTTTGGGGTTTTATCAAGGTACTTTCCGAAACGAATCATCCCGACTCCAATAACTGCTACTTCACGCATTGTTCTTCCCTCTGCAATCGAGTGTTAGGCCACAGGTTCGTAGCGGTAGCCGATGATTTCCGTACCGTCCTCCATTGTCCGCAGCGGCCCGATATTCAGCTTCAGCTTTTGTCCGGGCTTGAGGTTCTGCGGGGCGGTCTGGGGATCCGCCAGAATCTGCGCTGCGATGCGCAGGCCTTCTTTCGGGTATTCAACCCAGCCCAGCACATACGGTGTTTTGAACCCCTTCACGCCAAGATGCACGATGGTGAAGGTGTAGAGCAACGCCTCGTCGCTGAGGGCTATTTCTTCAATGCCGTCCCTGACGCATACGGGGCAGAAATCTTTTTTCGGAAAGTAGACTTTGCCGCATTCCGGGCATTTGCTCGCCGCGAGATACGGTTTCTGCGATTCATCCGCCGGGAACACGACTATCCCTTCTTTAAAAATCTGCTGATTTTCCGCAAGTTTCATCGCGCTTGTCCTCCTGGACCTTACTTGATTACTTTTTCCCGGCGCAAAGCCTCTATCGCCGCCGCATCCATGCCCAGCACGCCCGAAAGGATATCCGCCGTATTTTCGCCAAGGCGCGGGGGCGCGGCGAACACGTCCCTGTTGCCGGACATCTTTATGGGATTGCCCAGCGCCCTGATGGTTTCCCCGCCGCGCTCCATAGAGATGACCATGTTCCGGGCCAGAAGCAGCGGCTCGTTCAAAGCCTTGTCCAGGGGGTTGACCGGGCCGCAGGGCACCTTGACTTTCTGCAGTTCCTTTACCCACTCCTCGCAGTCTTTTTTCATGAGCTGATCGGTCATGCTTTTTACCACAAGCTCTCTGTTGGCATAGCGGGCCTTCAGCGTGCTGAAGCGTTCGTCCGTGCCCCATTCAGGCATGCCCAGCACGTTGCAGACGTTCACCCAGAATTTGTCGAGCGGGGCCACGATGGCGATATAGATGCTCCTGGTGGGGAATATCTGATAGGGCACTATGGAACGATGGGCGGTGCCGATGCGGGTGGAGGCCACGCCGGAATTCAGATAATAGGCCGCTTCATACGTATGAAGCGAGACAAGACCGTCGAGCATGGCAACATCAATCTTCTGCCCTTTGCCGGTTTTTTCCCGGGCCAGCAGGGCCGCCAGAACGCCGACAACGCCGTACCAGCCGCTGCCGAGATCGCCCATGGGAACGCCCATTTTGGACGGGGGTCCGTCAGGCTCGCCCGTCATGTCCAGAACGCCGCTCATGGCCTGCACGCAAAGGTCAAAGCTCGGCTGATCGTCATCATAAGGGTTGGCCGTGCCGAAAGCGGTGATGGAGCAGCTGATGATTTTCGGATTGTATTTGACGACGCTATCGTAGTCGATTTTGAGCTTTTCTTTGACCCCGGCCCGGAAGTTGTCCCAGACGACATCCGCTTCCCTGACCAGGTCGTAAAAAATTTTCAGGCCCTTTTCGCTTTTCAGGTCGACAGCCAGACTTTTCTTGTTCCTGTTGAGCGAATGAAAATACAGGCTGTCGCCGTCTTTGAAGTGAGGCTGAAAAACTCGGGTGCCGTCGCCTTCAAGGGTTTCGATCTTGATAACCTCGGCCCCGAGATCGGCGAGCATCATGGCGCCGAACGGCCCGGCCATCATGGTTGAGAGATCGAGAATCTTGATGCCGGAAAGAGCGTTGGCGTGCATCAGTTCAAGCCTCCCTCTTTTTTTATTTTTTCCAGTTCGTCAAGAACGGTTTTGATGCCTTCGCTGAACACGGGAACGCCGCCCATGAGCATGGGCAGGGTGGCGCAGGCGATAATTTCATCTCTGGTCAGCCCCTCGGCCAGCCCGTAGCGCACGTGGATCCTGATTCCCGACTCGAAACGCATGAGGCAGGTCATGGCGATCATCATCATTTCCTTTTCGCGCAGGGGAATAACGGAGTTGTACGTCAGAGCGTCGCGCCAGGCGGTGCATTTTTCATACATCCCCGCATCAAATTCTTTCATTGCCGCCCAATGCGCTGTTAGGGGCCTTGGTTTGCTGCTTTTAAGCATTGAATTCCTCCTGATGGGTTGTGCTGAAAGCGGACTGCCCGACGTTGGCGATCCAGATGGATTCACCGGCAGCGTTATAAAGGCAAAAATCGGGCCAGAATATTGCGCATGCAAGCCGTAATTATAACTAGCTAATATTAAAAAATTTATTTCTGTAAACGCAAAAATTTTGCTTGTGATTCGATTTATGTGTTTTATTTTTTAGATGAAAAAAATCTATTAATCGCCTAATTATTACAGTAAAATATTCCAATAAAACTATCGCGGCATCCGCGGGGCAGGCATGAAGAAAAAGCAGAAAAACAAAAAAAAACTGGTTCTTGTCGCCAGCCATGTGCAAATAACCTGCACCAGCATGAAAGCCTGGATTTTGAATTTTTTGAGCGAGTACGTTGAGGTGATCACATGGTGCCAAGGGGATTCGCCGGAACCGCCGGCAGGCATCGAAAAGGTGGACCTTTCTCTGGCGGTGACGCGGCATGTCTATGAAATGTGCCGTGCGCACTGTCCGCCAGGCAAGCCCCTTCTGCCGGCGGAGCGCGTCATCAGCGTGCAGTGGCTGGACAAACTGTTCAACCTCGGCGACAGCACAAAGGCGTATGTTTGCGGCACCAACTACGAGACCACGACCAACACCATCAGCCTGCTGCAGGGCCTCGGCTTCACGCAGACATTCGTTCCCTGCTACATCGCCATGCCCGATCCGATAGACACGAACATCACCGTGGCGATCACGCCTTCCCTTACCCAGCTCGTGCCGCCGCACATCATGAACGTCATTGACATTGGGGCCAAAGAGGTGGCCATTTCAACGCTGGCCGAAATGATGCGGCTTCTGGACATTCCGGTGACGGTGCTGGACAACGTCTCGAATTTTTACATAAAAACCCTGCTGTCGCAGACACGCGAACGGAACCTCATCGGCATCCAGAACGAGGCGCTCAATAACCGGCTTGCAGCCATCCTCAACACCTTGCAGGAAGCCATTGTGGCTTTGGATGAAAACAGAAGGGTGATCGTCTACAACCAGGCTTCGGAGAAAATTTTTTCGGTTCCCGTGGCCAAGGCCATCGGCAGCGACTGGCTGGATATCATACCGGATTCCATTCTCGTTGACTGCATGGCGGGCGGGGAAAACGTCAGCCGGGTCATCAAATATATCGACGGCCAGCATTATCTGGTGAACACAAACGTTATCGTGGGAAGCGGAAAGACTGCCAGAGGCGTCGTGGCAACGTTTCATCCGGTCAGGGAAATCCAGGAACTCGACACGCAGGTGCGGCGGGAATTGAAAAACAGAGCCAACGTTGCCCGATATTTTTTCAAAAACATACACGGCTCGTCACTTGAACTCAGACGCGCGGTATCCCTGGCCCGGAAATTTGCGGCAACGGAACTGACCATACTTCTGGAAGGGGAAAGCGGCACGGGCAAAGAGCTTTTCGCACAGGCCATCCACAACCAGTCGCCGCGCCGCAACAACCCCTTTGTGGCCATCAACTTCGCCGCCATCCCGGACAACCTGATTGAAAGCGAGCTGTTCGGATACGAAGAAGGCGCTTTCACCGGAGCCCGCAAAGGGGGCAAGCCCGGACTTTTTGAAGAGGCCCACCGGGGCACCATCTTTCTCGACGAAATAGGCAGCGCCACGCCGGACGTGCAAAACAGGCTGCTGCGCGTGCTCGAAGAGCAGGAAATACGGCGGCTGGGCAGCAGCAAGAACACGCCGGTGGATGTGCGCGTCATCGCCGCGAC
The DNA here is from genome assembly GCA_031551515.1 of Desulfovibrionaceae bacterium. Classification (GTDB taxonomy): domain Bacteria; phylum Desulfobacterota; class Desulfovibrionia; order Desulfovibrionales; family Desulfovibrionaceae; genus FLUQ01. The sequence continues at coordinate 43,474 of JAVBNL010000018.1, read as the reverse complement.
CAACATCGACCTGGAGGAACTTGTCAGCCGGAAAGTGTTCCGGAACGATTTATATTACAGGCTGTGCACCTTGCCCATCTTTATCCCCCCCCTGCGCAGCAGGCACGAGGATATCATCGGGCTGGCCGAATATTTCACCCGAAAATATTCGGATACCATGACGTTTTCCCGTGAAGTCACGGATACGTTCCTGCATTATGACTGGCCGGGCAATATCCGGGAACTGCAAAACGTCATCAAGTATCTTTGCAGTGTCGTCGAACCGGGCAACCCTGCTTCCATCGAAGCTCTGCCGCCGTACTTGCTGCGCAAGCTCAATGCCCCCCGGCCTGTTGAAACGCGGCAGGTTCCGCAGGAATTCGACGCCGCGAAAGTGATGCCCGCCATTTTGGGCGACATGCAAAAGCCGGACACGCGCCGGGTGGTCCTGGCGCTGCTTTCAGAGATTTCACATCATTCGGCCCTGTTCAAGGGGGTGGGATATTCCCGCCTGTACCATAAAATACGCGCCCATACGCCGGGCGTATCGGAATACTACATAAAAAAATGGCTTAAATCCTTGAAAGACATGGGATACGTTGAGACCGGCAGAACAAAGCAGGGGACCAGCATCACGGATAAGGGCGTTATCCTGCTCAGAACGTTGCAGAAATCTGTCGATCACGTTGCATGAACCCGCTGCGGAACGAACGCGTGCGCCGCTTCATGCCTGGCGGCCTTAACCCCTATACTTCCTGAGGAGCCGCGATGCAGATGCTTTTCCTGATCGCCGTCGCCCTGTTCGTGGGTTTTTTGTGCGGCTGCACCGGGGTCGGCGGCGTGCTGCTGATCCCCGCGCTCAACGCCTGTTCTGATCTGGGTTTGCGCAAAGTCATGGCCACGCTGCTTTTCAGCTTCATCTTTTCCGGCCTGCTGGGCTCGTACCTGTATAACCGCGCCCGGCTTATCGACTGGCGCGGCGGCCTGCCCCTGTGGCTGGGCTGTGCGCTGACCGGCGTCGCGGGGTCCGTGGCCAAAGAATATGTTTCCGTACCCACGCTCGGCGCACTTTTGGGGGCAATCATCGTTCTGGCCGGCATCACGGCCATGCGGCCCGTCACGGGCGTGGGCCTGCTGCCCGCCGCGCCCCGGCGCAGGCAAGATGCCGTTCTTTTTCTTGTGGGCGCAGGCATTTCTTTTCTTTCATGCATGACCGGCGCGGGCGGGCCCGTGCTTTCCATACCCGCCATGCTTATTCTGGGCTACGCGCCCATTACGGCCATTGCCGCTTCCCAGCCGCTGACCATAGTCGTCACGGTGGCGGGCAGCGCGGGCAACGCCTTTCTTGGCGACATCGACTACGGCGTGGGGCTGATCATGGCCGCGCTGCAATTGGGCGGCGTGGGCGCGGGGGTCTATTCCCTGCGCTATTTCAAGCCCGACGCGCTGAAAAAAATCGCCGGGCTGTTCTGCGCCGGAACCGGCGCGTATATGCTGACCCGCAATCTCTTTCTTTGAAACGCAAGCCCTGATAAGAAGCCCCCATGCGCAACCTTTTTCACCCCCCGTCCTTGGATCTGGCCCGCGACCTGCAAAACGCCGCACGCGCCATTGAAACCGCGACCCGCCTTTCCGCCGCCCACGCGCGGGAGCTGCCTTACGCGGTTCGCGATCTCTCGCGCCTGCTGACGCAGGAACGGAACCGCATGGAACGGCCCTATTGGATAAGTCCCCGTTTTTTGACCGCGTATTGCCGCTATTTTCTGCCCTGGAACTTGGTGCGCATGGCCCATCTGCTGCCCGGCCTGAAGCTTTCGCTCACCCCCGGCGACACGCTGCTGGACCTGGGCAGCGGCCCCCTGACCATGCCGCTGGCCTTATGGCTGGCCTATCCGCAATGGCGGGACATGCCGCTGACGGTCATCTGCAACGACGTGGCCCCCAACCCCATGCAGGTCGGGCGCGACATTTTCCGCGAACTGGCCGGTGAAAAAAGCCCCTGGCGCATCGAATTGCGGCGCGGGCCGCTGGATGCGGCGCTGCGCGGTTTGAAAAATAAAGCCGCCCTGATCACGGCGGGCAACGTGCTCAATGAGATTCCGGCCGGGCGCGAAAGCTCACTGGAACAGCGCCTGGCGGATCTGGCCGGGCAGATCGCCGGCCGCCTTACACCTGAAGGGCGTTTGCTGGCCGTGGAGCCGGGCAACCGCCTGGGCGGCAAGCTGATCGCACTGCTCCGCCGGGGGGGGCTTGCGGCCGGGCTCTCGCCCCTTTGCCCCTGCCCGCACCAGGGTCCCTGCCCCATGCTGACGCCCTCAATGCCGGGTAAACGGCCCACGGGCTGGTGCCACTTCTCGCACCCGGTCGCAGCGGCCGGAGAGGACGCAGCCCCCAAAAGCCTGCTGGAGCTGACCCGCAAGGCGAAGCTGGAAAAAGAAGCCTTCAGCCTCAGCTGCCTTTTGCTGCAAGCGGCGCCAGACACGCCCCATGCGGCGAACCCGGCGCGGGATTTCGCGGACATCGCCCCGGACCTGTACGACGATGAAGGCGATTGGGATGACGGCGGAGAAGATGGCGACGACTGGAACGGGCCGGATGCGGATTTCTATCACGCGCCCGAAGGCGGATGGCCCAAAACCGCTGTGGCGCGCATTCTTTCCGACCCCATCCGCCTGCCCGACCGGGGGGTGGCCCGCTATGCCTGCACGGAACGGGGCCTGGCCCTGGTCGTGAACGCGCTGCGCATCCCTTCCGGCGCGACCTTGCAAATACGCTGGCCGGAACGGGACGAGCGAGACCTCAAAACCGGCGCCCTGACGGTCACGCTGCCTGCGCCCGCCGTGAAAAAAACAGTTCCGGCCAGGCCCGAAGCCGAAAAAAGAGCCCGCCCGAAGAGCCCGCAAAGCGGCGTAAAACCGGCAACACAGCCGCGCCCGGCCGCGCCCCCTTTCACCCGCCGGGGGCACGGCAAAAAAAATCCCTGACGCCCCAACACCTTTTTCAATATTAATCGTTTTCTCGCGTTTCTCTTATTGACGAATCGGTAGACCGTCAGTAGGGGATTGGTTGTACCATATTGGTTGTACCACTTTGCCTACTCCACACAACTCGGCCAAACGAAAGGAGCGGACATGTCTTCGATGATTCTCGGGCAGATCCTGATGGGCGCCACGCTGATCTTGATGATTACCGGCTGGACCCCCCTGTACACCACGGCCATTCTCGGTTCGGGCCTTGCCGCCGTAGCCGCGGGCATTCCCCTGGCCGGAGGCGCCAGCGTCACCGTCGCCAAACTCATCAACGGCGGCCTCAACCCCGTGCTTGCGGATATGTCCGGGGTGCTGCTCTTCATCGGCGTCATGCAGGTGGCGGGCTTTCTTGACGTGATTATCAAAAGCATCATTCGCGTGGGCCGCAAAATGGGCGGCGGCCCCGGCGTCGCCGCTGCCGGCGGTATCGCGGCGGGCATCATCGGCGCGCTGACGGGCTTCACCCAGCCGGTCATCACCGGCGCCATCACCGGCCCGGCCGCAGTCAGGCTGGGGGTCGACCCCAACAAAGCGGCCGGCATCACCGCGCACGCGGGGCATTTCGGCAACTTCGCCGGGTTCACCCACCCGACCCAGGTGGCCATTATCGCCACCGCCGCCATCGGCTTCGGCGCCATCAACATTTGCGGCGCCATCGTGGCGCTTTCCATCTTCGCCTTCAGCTACATCCGCCTGCGCCGCGAAATGGCTGCCAGCGGCTTTTCCATGACCCAGGAAGAAGCGGAACGCATTGCCGCCGAATACGAAAGCAACGGCAACGGCACCCCCACGTTCACCGCATACTTGCCTTTCATCATCCTGGTGGCGGGTTTCGTGGCCGGGTTCCCCATCTTCCTGGTGGGCGTGGTCTGCGCCCTGCTCACCACCATTCTGGCCAAACTGTCTCCCAAGGCCGGTGAAGCCGCCATGCTGGACGGGGTGACCAAGATCGCGACCCCCATTGTGGCCACCATCGGCTTTTTGTTCATGTCCGGCACCATCAGGGCCGTGGGCCTGACCGACGTCATATCGAACGCCATCGGCCCCATGGTGCATGCGGCTCCTATCCAGATCATGCTGCTGGTGGCCGGCCTGACCGCTCTTCTGACCCAGTCGTACGGCGCATCCGTGGCCGTGGTTCTGCCCATGCTGCAAGTGGTGCTTAAAACCGGCGCGGATCCTTTGACCGCCGCCATTGCCGCCGCCGGTGGCGCTTCCACCATTCAGTACTTTCTGACCGGCGGGCCCGTTGCCGCCCTGGCCACGGTTATTCCGGTCATTCCCGGTTCCGAACTGCGCGCGGCCAACCGTTTCCAGCGGCCTGCCATCCTCTTCGGTTTCGGCGTGGCCTTTGTCATCACCTTGGTGATGGGCATGGTGCGCTGACAGGTTTTTACACCACGACCGACGGCCCGCCGCACCGCATACGCGGCGGCGGGCCGTCATTATTTCGTCAAAAATAGCTGTTTAAAATTCGTCTATGGTGTATGCTGACAACCGAGCATACGCCAACGCTTTTCCGGAGGCCTGCATGCGCGTTCGTCTGAGTGAACACAAACATGGCGTCATCGGTATTGCCGGGCATGTGGGCAGCGGGCACTGCCACAGCCACAACCACTTTTTGCAGGACGATTCCGTGGGCCTAGCCACGGTGCTGGCCTTGTTTCAAGAAGCGACGAACCTGCCCCTGATCATCAGGGAAGTGCGCGCCGAAACCGGCATACACGGCCGCATCACGGTGGAAACCACCGCGGGCGGCGTTGCTTCATGCGCCCCCCGGCGCGGCGTGACCATGCACGAAGCGCGCCTGGCCAAAAGCCTGGAAGGCCGCGACGCCCTGCGCACCCAGACGCTGGTTCTTGAAGCGTTCGGCCGTTTTTACGGCCAGGGCGTTCACGAAACGCCCGTAGCCCTGCAAACGGCCATAGCCAACGCGGCCCTGGACAGTTTCGTCAAAAACTTTCCTTCGCGCTTCAAAGATACCACGGAAAACCTTGAAAACTGCTGCGGCCGCATCAGCGGCGCGGTGCTTGATATCGGCGGCGTGCCCGTTTCCGTTCTGGGCACGGTCAACGCCACCCTTGACGGCAGCGGCCCTGTGGAAGACCTGGAAGGCAACGTCTGCGCCGGTTCCAAAAAAACCGTGATGCGTGATTTGGGCATGGAGAATATTCCCACCATTGTTGTGGAGGGTAAAATTTATTCCCCGGCCTATTCCGCCGAGGCCACGGACCCCTATTTTCTGGTGCGGGCCGACCCGGTTGACGACAACCCTGTTGTGGGACAAGCCGTGACGCGGGCGGCGGAAGAGTTGGGCTACAGCGTTCGCTACCGCACCGATGTGATGAAGCGCACCCCGAACGGGCTGGAAAACACCACCAAAGCCCTCGGCGATGCCGTTATCGCGGCCGGTGAAGAATTGAAGAACGCCCGCTGGTCGCAGGAAAAAATCGCAGCCTTGGCGAAGCTGGCCCGCCTGGTCAGCGAAGACGGGGCCGGGGTCAGCTTCATGTCCGACCGGTTGCATGAAATCGTTGGCGGCACCGGCATTATGCCCGGCATGGGGGCGGTGCTCAGCTACGTCATGCCGCAGGCATACCGTGACAGATATGTGTTTCCCTTTTTGACGGAAGAAGACCTGGCGCGCTATGTCGCCATAATCAAAAAAGCGGTCGCCGTTCTGCGCCCGGAACTGCCCGCGGCGAAAGCGCACCTGGAACAGCATGCCTGGCGGGGCGATCTTGACGCCCTGGTGCGCATAACCCGCTAATATAGGAGGCTATATGCGCGGCAAAGTCATTGTTTTCACCACCGGCGGCACCATTGCCATGCGCTACGACCCTGTTATCGGCGGCACGGTTCCGGCCGTCAGCGGCCCGGAGCTGATCGAAGCCGTGCCTCCGCTGGCGAACGTCTGCCCTGTGGAGGTGCGCGAGTTTGCCAATATCCCCAGCCCGCACATGACCATACCGCGCATGCACGCCCTGGCGCTGCAGGTTGAAGACGCCCTTGCCGACCAAAACGTGGCGGGCGTGGTCATCACCCACGGCACGGATACGCTGGAAGAAACGGCCTATTTTCTGGATCTGTATGTGCGCAGCGACAAACCCGTGTGCCTGACCGCGGCCATGCGCAGCGCCGCCGAGATCAGCCCGGACGGGCCGAAAAACATTCTCTGCGCCGTGCGCACCGCAGCCAGCCGCGACGCCCGGGGCAAAGGCGCCCTGGTGGTGATGAACGAAGAGATACACGCCGCGCGCGAAGTGACCAAAACCCACTCCGCCAACCCCGGCACCTTTGCGTCTCCCTTTTGGGGGCCGCTGGGCTACGCGGACGCCGACCGGGTCATTTTTCGCCGTTCCCCGCTCGGTCTGCAAAAAATCAGGCCGGCGCACATCGAAGAGAGCGTGTATCTGGTCAAGCTGGCGGCCGGATCCGACGACTTTTTCTTCAAATGTCTGGTGGAAAAAGGGGCCAAAGGTATCGTGGTTGAAGGGTTCGGCCGGGGCAACGTGTCGCCCGGCGCGGCCGCGGGAATGAGCCTTGCCATTGAAAACGGCATTCCCGTGGTGCTGACAAGCCGCTGCTTGGGCGGCCGGGTGCTGGATATTTACGCTTATGAAGGCGGCGTGAAAAAGCTGCTGGAAGCGGGCGTCATACTCGGCGGGGAAATAAGCGGCCCCAAAGCCCGCATCAAACTGATGCTGGCGCTGGGCGAAACCCGCGACCCCAAACAGATCGCCGTATATTTTGACACACCCTGAATACGCGCGGTATAGCTTTACGGTAATTTCGGGCAATGCCGCCCGGTAAAGGAGTTCTCTGTATGGCTATGATCAAGGTTGCGGTGCACGGGCTGGGCAATATCGGGCGCCACGTCATCGACAGCATCAGTTGCGCCCGCGACATGGAATGCCTGGGTGTGATTCGCCGCGCCGCATCGCTGGGCACGCAGGTTCAGGACCTTAAAGGGGCCCCCGATTTCGCTTCCATCGACGATTTGATCGCCCAAAAAGGCAAGCCCGATGTGGTGGTCGTGGCCGGGCCCTCGCGCGCCGTGCCGGAAGACGCCCGCCATTACCTGGCCAAAGGCATGCACACGGTGGACAGTTTTGACATCCACACGGAAATACCCGCGCTGGTGCGGAACCTGGACGAAGCCGCCAAAAAGGCGGGGCGCGTTTGCATCACCGCCGCCGGGTGGGACCCGGGCACCGATTCCGTCTTGCGCGCCCTGTTTGAAGCCATGACCCCCGTGGGCACCACCTTCACCAATTTCGGCCGGGGCCGCTCCATGGGCCATTCCGTCGCCGCCCGCGCCATCAAAGGCGTGGCGGACGCCACTTCCATCACCATTCCCATCGGCGGGGGGCGGCATTCGCGGCTGGTCTACATTCTGCCGCAGGCGGGGCATGCCTTTGAAACCATCAAAAAGGACCTGGCCGCCGACCCCTATTTCAGTCATGACCCCCTGGACGTGCGCGAAGTGAAAAGCCCGGAAGAGATGGCTGCGGTTGCCGACAACTCCCACGGCGTGCTGATGGAGCGCGTCGGCGCATCCGGCAGCATTTCGAACCAGCATTTGACCTTCGACATGCGCATCGACAACCCCGCGCTGACCGCGCAGGTGCTTGTTTCGTGCGCGCGTGCGGTGACCCGCATGAACGCGGGGTGCTACACGCTTATTGACGTGCCGCCGGTGGCGCTCTTGCCCGGCGACAGAATGGAGCATATCGCGCGGCTGGTGTGAGGTCGGTTGCGCTATGTAAAAACGGGTTCCGGTGAAAGCCGGAACCCGTTTTCCTGTTTTTATAAAGAACCTTGCTCCCATCTCTTTGACAGAGTGCTCTCCTGTGGGAAGGGACCACATTTATTTTTCTTAGTTGGTCCGCCTTCCCGGCGAGGGCCAGCCTACACCGAAACCCGTTTTGTCAAAAAATCGAGAGCATAGTTCTTATGTCCCCGGCTGATCCGGTTCCCCCAGCGACAACATCAACCTGTTGGCCCAAGCGAAAAAAGCCGCGCAGTTAATAACGTCCATAATCTCCAGTTCACTCAGACCCGCTTCACGCAACTCCGCCATATGTTCCGCGCCGAAAGCGGCAGGGGTCGCGGTCAACGCGGCCGCCGCCTTGGCGATGGCGTTCCAGCGCGCCCCAAGATCCACGCTGAAGCCCTTCTCAAGAAAGGCGTTCACATCATCGCCGCGTTTGGCGAACGTCGTTGCGAACCGCGCATGCACGGATGCGCAATAAATGCAGCCGTTACACCGCGAAACAGCCGCGGCCGTAAACTCGCGCTCGCCTCGCGGCAAGCCGTTTTTGCAGTTGTAAAAAATATCCTGGTCCGAGCGGGATCTGGCCCGCAAAATATCCACATCCCGCGCCAGCAGGCGGAAATACGTCGATTTCGCGTGCGCCGCCGCTTTAAAAGCGGCCATGTGGCGCTCGGTCAGCTCTTCTTCGGCCAAAGGCTCCAGCCAGGGTTTCCAGACGATGTTCGCCTGGGTAAAGGTATTTACCGGCTGCGTGACGCCCGGGTCGATGGTCTTCTCGCGCATGTTCGTTCCCTTTATCCTTCGGCGTTCATGGCGCGCGCCATGACGCGCAGCCCGTGGACCAGGCGCGCCTGGTAAGCCAGAAAACTGATGAGCTGTGAAACCGTCACCACGCCGGCGGAAGACCACCCGGCGTCCAGCAGGCTTTGCAGGGCCGCTTGCGAGCTGTCGCGCGGGTGAAAGGTCAGCATGTGCGCGTGTTCAAAGGCGGCCGCAAGGCGCGGCCCCAAAATCTCGCCCCGTTCTTGCGGCGGCTGCCACGCGGGCCCGGCTTCATCTTCGGCGCTGAGCGGCCCGCTCGGATACCGGCCGTAGGGCCCTGACCCCGCATCGCCCGGCAGGGCGCGCGCCGCCTCCAAAAGCGCGCCGGATGCGCCCGTCGCCGCCAATCCCTCGGCGTAAAAGGCCGCAAGATCCGCGTCTCCGTGCAGGCCCGCCGTAAAGACGGCCAGGGCGAAACGTTCGGCAAGCGACACGTCGTTTGCTTCTTGCGGCGCGAAAAGAGCGCAATAGCTTTCCTGCGCGTTTATTTTCGCTTCCGGCCGTTCGCCGCGCAGAAGATCCAGGTTGGACCCTGCTCGTATCCCGCTGACATAGTTGATGATATCGTTTGGTATTGCGTTCATTGATAGAGTGTATGGCGGCGCATACGCAAAGTCAATCTCCGGCCTTTGACAACGCCGGTTTTCTTCTTCATAACATACGCGAAGTTCCCCTATTCAGCTTTGCATGCGGAGGCTCATATGACGCAACGGACGATCATCAAAACCGTCACCGGTTCCCCCACCATCGACGGGGCCGGGGTGAAACTGGTGCGCGTGCTCGGCACGGGCACGGTCTATGACTTTGACCCTTTTCTGATGCTTGACGCTTTTGACTCCACCAACCCGGACGACTACGTCAGGGGCTTTCCCATGCACCCGCACAGGGGCATCGAGACCTTCACCTATCTGATTGAGGGAGAAATCGACCACCAGGACAGTTTGGGCAACTCCGGCGTCATTCGGGGCGGCGACTGTCAATGGATGACCGCCGGCCGGGGCATTTTGCACCAGGAAATGCCCAAAGCCCCGAAAGACGGCCGTGGCCGCATGCTGGGCCTGCAATTGTGGATCAACCTGCCCGCCAAGCACAAAATGACCGAGCCCAAATACCGCGACATCACGGCGGCTTCCGTGCCTGTGGTGCAGGAAACCGCCGCCGCCGTGCGCGTTGTGAGCGGCGAATACAAAGGGCAGAGCGGGGCTGCGCGGGGCGAATATGTGGACGCGCTCTTTCTGGACGTGACCCTTGCCCCCAACGGCCTGTGGGCTTTGGATACGCCGCCGGGCGTGACGGTTTTCGCCTATATTCTACAGGGTTCTTGCTCGTTCCCGCCGCACAGCGGCACGGCCGGGGCGCGGCGGGCGGTGCTTTTTTCGTCCGGCGACATTCTCAACGTGAGCGCGAAGGCGGAAGGCGCGCGGCTGATTGTGGTTTCCGGCCCGCCCCTGCGTGAGCCGGTCGCCTGGGGCGGCCCCATCGTCATGAACACCAAAGAGGAACTGACGCAGGCCCGCCGCGATCTGGCGGACGGGACTTTCGTCAGGTAGACTCTCTGCTCAGAGCCAAATAAAAGATTTTACTCCAAAGACAAGAAAAGCGGCCCTTTTTACGAAGGAAGTGTACTCTTCTGGTACTCGACTGGAGTAAAAAGGGCCGCTTGACGCCGTATTCGGGCAAAAGAGTTATTTGGCTTTAGGCCTAAAGCTCTCCATAGGCTTGCCGATAAGCCGTACATGGCGTGTTCTAACGCAGGGAGAAGGAGGAAACCATGAGCACCGTCAGCAGTACGGGCAGCGCGGCGGATATCGCCGCCCTGACCGCAACGACCCAAGCGGCCACCATCGGCGCGGAGATCATCACCAAGACCCTGGATACACTGAACCAGCAGGGCGGCTCGTGCGGCGGAACAAGTTCCGACATGGCCGCCAGCTACGACTTCCAGAAATCAGTGCTGTCCGCGGCATACGGAGCCAAAGGCGCCGTAACGGACATCACCGGCTGATCTAAAACTAAAAGCCGGTGTACACTAGCAGCCCCGCCGGGACATCCTGGTGGGGTTTCTTTTTTTATACGCGCGTTGCCAAAGGCCTCTATGGTTGTTACGTGTAAGAATGGCTTTTCCTATAGCAGCCATGCGAGAACGCGATGCACGAGTACAAACTGCTTGAAATTCTGGCCGCCGGGTTCGGCCTGGCGCTTGTCTTCGGATACCTGGCCTTGCGGCTGAAGCTTTCCCCCATCGTGGGTTACCTTTTGGCCGGTTTCCTGGTCGGTCCCCAGTCCCCCGGCTTTGTGGCGGATATGGGGCTGGCTTCCCAGCTTTCAGAGGCCGGGGTCATTCTGCTGATGTTCGGGGTGGGCCTGCACTTCAACCTGGGCGACCTTTTGGCCGTCAAGGGCGTGGCCATACCCGGCGCCGTGCTGCAAAGCGCGGCGGCAACAGCCGTCGGCGCCTGGGCGGCCACGGCCCTGGGCCTGCCCCTGCCCGCCGGGATCATGCTGGGCCTGGGCCTGGCCGTGGCCAGCACCGTGGTGCTTTTGCGCGTGCTGAGCGACAACAACATGGTCGATACCGTGCACGGCCATGTGGGCATAGGCTGGCTGGTGGTGGAAGATCTGTTCACCGTGCTCATTTTGGTGCTTTTGCCCAGCGTGGCAAGCCTGATGAACGGCGCTGCCCCGGCGGGCGCGGCGTCAGGTTCCGTCGTCTGGCCCGCGCTGGACGCTTTGGGCGGCGCGCTGTTGCGCCTGACCGCCCTGTGGGTCACGGTGCTGGTGGTGGGCGGCCGGGTGGTGCCCTGGCTGCTGACCCACATCGTGCGCAGCCGCTCGCAGGAACTGTTCACCCTGACCGTGCTGGTGGCCGCATTCGCAACCGCCGTGGGCGCTGCCCTGCTCTTTCAGGCATCTATGGCTTTGGGCGCGTTTTTGGGCGGCATGGTCATCGGCAAGACCAAACTCAGCCATCAGGCCGGGGCGGATCTTTTGCCCCTGCGCGACGCTTTTGCCGTGCTCTTCTTCCTCTCCGTGGGCATGTTGTTCAACCCCGCGTTTCTTTTTGAAAAACCCCTGCTTATCGCGGCCTGTCTGGCCATCGTGCTGCTGCTCAAACCCCTGACCGCCATCCTGGTGGTGACCGTGCTGGGCTATTCGGTGCACACGGCCCTGACGGTTGCCGTGGGCCTGGCCCAGGTGGGCGAATTTTCCTTCATTCTGACCCAGCAAGCGCAGCATCTGGGCCTCATACCCGAATCGGTCTACAACGTGCTGGTTGTCTGCGCGCTGGTTTCCATCACCCTGAACCCCGGCCTGTTCAGCACCATCCCCAAAATCGAAGCCGCGCTGAAAAAACGCGAAAAGCTCTGGCGCGTTCTCAACGCCAGGGCGGACGCGAGAGCCCTCAAGGGCAACGCCGCCCATGCGCCGCACAGGCACGGCAGCGGCACCCCTGCGCCGGACGTGCCCATCGCGGTGGTCGTGGGCTATGGCCCCACGGGCAAGAGCGTGGCCAGAGCGCTGTCTGACAGGGGCGTAACCCCGGTGGTCATCGATTTGAACGTGGACACGGTCAACCGCCTGACCGGCAAGGGCAAATGGGCCATTTTCGGCGATTCGTCCAAGCGGAACATTCTTATCGCCGCGGGGATAGAACGTGCGGGCTACCTGATCATCACCCTGCCTATTGTCGCGGACGTGGCGGCAACGGCGGCCATGGCCCGCAGCCTGAACCCGGAAATCCGCATTCTGGTGCGGGCGCGTTTTCTGGAAGAGAACAAACTGCTGCGCAAGGCCGGGGTGACGGCCGTGGCCTTTGAAGAGGAAGAGGTGGCCAAAAGCCTGACCGAGATGGTGCTGGATGATGTGCGGCGCTGCGCCGAAGGGGCCTGCCCGGTTCCGACATTGCCAGAAGGATAACGCCCGGTCACACGTCCTGTGCGACACGGGCTATAGCGCTTCCGTCACCTTTTCAAGCACCCAGGCCGCCATTGCGCGCACCTCCGGCTGCGGGTCGCGCAGGGCGCGCCGGATGTGCGGCAGGTATTTCTCTTCATACGCATTGCGCATGGCGTTCAGCACGTTGCACTTAAGCTTCCACACCGTGTCGCTTTGCAGGTACGTGAGTTTTTGCGAAAACAGGCCGCGCATGGTTTCGTAATCCATGTCCAGAATCCGCTCGTATGATATATGTTCCGCGAATTCCTCCAGGCCCGGATATGCATCATTGCCGGACCAGGCTCCCTTGTTGCAGGGGCAAGCGTCCTGACAGGCGTCGCAGCCGAATATCCAGCCGCCGCACTTGTCGTACAGGGGCTTGTCCGGCCCGCACTCGCCATAGCCCAGCAAATAGGCGATGCAGGCCACGCCGTTGGTCTGAAAAGGCGCGGAGAGAGCGCCCGTGGGGCAAGCCCGCAGGCAAAGATCGCACTGTTCCGGGCACTCTTTCGCGACGGGGCGGGCTTTCAGCTCAAGTTCGCGATCGATGAGGTAGGCGTCTAGAATGCACCAGGAGCCTTGCTCCGTATAAAAAAAGTTGTTTTTGCGGATAACGCCTATGCCCGCCTTGACCGCGGCCCAGCGCACGGGCGTTTTGCCCACCTCGCCGCCGGAATGACGCAGGCCGAGATTATCCAGCGCCGCCACAAAGCGCGCTCTGTCCTGATACTCTTGAGAATGCGGGTCTTTTCGCGGGTTGACGCAGAACGACTTGGCCACGACGCCTTCCAGGTGCGCGGGAATGCGGTATTTGCCGTACCAGCGCGTGCATACGATCACAGATTTGGCCCAGGCGAAAGCCGGGTCAGGCTCCGCCATGCGGGCGTACAGCGCCGACGATTCGGGAAACTGTTTGACCCGCGCCGCCACGGCGGCCGCGTATTCAGCTATTTCTCCTGTCCTGATGATGCCGCAGGCCTCAAAACCGCAGTTTCGCGCCGCGCTTTTGATGCTTGCCGCCAGGTCCTGATCCTTCATTGCATTCCTCCGGCCGCGCCCGGTAGCGGTTCATTTCGGCGTCAGACAAGAAAGGCCGGTTCCGGGCGGAGCGACGTGTATTCTAGCATACACGAGCTTCGTACGGAATCGGCCTGACGCGGTATGACGCCGAAAGGGGCGCTACCGAATGATCCCTCGACGGAATAAGCCCTCAAAGTAGGCGATGGTCCGGGTCAGGCCCACGCGCAGCGAGGTTTTGGGTTCCCAATCATAGCGTTCGCGGGCAAGACTGATATCCGGCCTGCGCTGGCGGGGGTCGTCCGCGGGCAGCGGCTCGTGAACGAGGGCGGATTTGGAACCCGTAATCTCCAGCACCTCTTTGGCCAGCTCCAGCATGGTGAATTCGCCGGGGTTGCCCATGTTCATGGGGCCGGGGAAACCGGTTTCGTCATCCATGAAACGCAGCATCAACTCCACCAGATCGTCCACGTAGCAAAACGAGCGGGTCTGCTGCCCGTCGCCGTAAATGGTGATGGCGCCGCCGCGCAGGGCCTGCACGATGAAATTGGAGACCACCCGGCCGTCGTTGGGGTGCATGTAGGGGCCGTACGTGTTGAAGATGCGGCCCACTTTGACTTGCAGCTCCGACTGGCGGTGATAGGCGAACATCAGCGCTTCGGCGCAGCGTTTGCCTTCGTCGTAGCAAGATCGGCTGCCGATGGGGTTGACCTTGCCCCAATAGCTTTCGACCTGGGGGTGCACTTCGGGGTCGCCGTACACTTCAGAGGTGGATGCCTGAAAGATGGGGATGCGCAGGCGTTTGGCCAGGCCCAGCATGTTGATGGCCCCGTGCACGCAGGTCTTGATGGTCTGCACCGGGTCCACCTGGTAATGGATGGGCGATGCCGGGCAGGCCAGGTTGAAGATGGCGTCCACTTCAACCACCAGAGGAAAAGTGATGTCGTGACGCAAAAACTCAAAATTCGTCTGGCCCAGAAATTCCGCGATGTTGTCGCGGCAGCCGGTGAAAAAATTGTCCACGCACAAAACGTCGGCATCGCGTTCCAGCAGGCGTTTGCACAGCTCGCGGCCCAGAAAACCGGCCCCGCCGGTAACAAGATAGCGTTTTTTCAGGTGCATGGATTTCCCCCCGCTCGGATTGTTCCTTTGCGCATAAACCGCCTCAGCAGCAACGGTCAAGAACAACAATCAATTGTGGCAGCGCCCTGGTTTGCCGTCAGGCGAGGAAGGCGAGTTTTTTGCTGCGGGAGTATACTCCTCTGGTATTCGACCAAAGCAAAAAACGGTGCCTGACGAAGCATCACGGCAAACCAGGGCGCTGCCGGCAGTTGCGTTTCGATAAAAATGCCTCTATGCAAATACATTCCATAGTCACCGCGGGAGGCTTCACCCGGCCCGCAACGCAATATCCCTAGGAAATTCAATGGATATGCCTCTGCTGAAAGAACTGGTCATCATCTTCTGCCTGTCCATCGCCGTTATTTACGCCTGCACCCGCATCAAAATACCCGTCATCGTCGGCTTTCTGCTGACCGGCATGGCCTGCGGCCCCTATGGCCTGGGCCTTGTCAGCGCGGCGCACGAGGTTGAAATCCTGGCGGAAATCGGCGTGGTCATGCTGATGTTTTCCATCGGCATGGAATTGTCGATCAGCGAACTTATCCGGCTGCGCAAACCCGTGTTTCTGGGCGGCTCCTTACAGGTCGGCCTGACCATTCTGGCCGTCACCGCCATTGCCGCGTTCACCGGCGCGCGCCTGGGCCAGGGCATTTTTTA
Organism: Desulfovibrionaceae bacterium; assembly: GCA_031551515.1. Taxonomy (GTDB): domain Bacteria; phylum Desulfobacterota; class Desulfovibrionia; order Desulfovibrionales; family Desulfovibrionaceae; genus FLUQ01. The sequence continues at coordinate 28,135 of JAVBNL010000018.1, read as the reverse complement.
CGGATGCCTTGCGGCCCTTTCGTCAACCGCCATCATTTTGAAGCTGCTGCAGCAGTCCGGCCAGATGGAAAGCCCCCACGGCCGCATCACCTTGTCCATTCTCATCTTTCAGGACCTGATCATCGTGCCCATGATGCTGGCCGTGCCGCTGATGGCCGGCGCCGGCGGCCTTGAAAGCCAGGGCGGCACGCTGCCCATGCTGCTGGCCGGGGGGAAAACCCTGGGCATCATCAGCGCCGTTTTTCTGCTGGCCCGGAAACTGGTGCCCCTGGCGCTGGCCATGGTGGTGCGCACCCGCAGCCGTGAACTTTTTCTGATCGCCACCCTGGGCGTGTGCTTGTCCATCGCCTGGATAACGTCCATGCTGGGGCTTTCGCTTTCGCTCGGCGCGTTCATGGCCGGGCTGATCATGTCCGAATCGGAATACAGCCACAGCGCCCTGGAAGGGGTTTTGCCCTTTCGCGACGTTTTCACCAGCTTGTTTTTCACCTCGGTGGGCATGCTGCTGAACCTGAACTTTTTCATCCACAACCTCGGCCAGATAGGCGTGATGGTTTTCATGCTGCTCGGCGTAAAAGCCGTCGTGGTGGCCGGGGTGACCCTGATACTGGGCTACCCCTTGCGGCCCGCCATCATCACGGGCCTGGCGCTGTGCCAGATCGGGGAATTTTCATTCGTGCTGGCCAAGGTGGGCCTTTCCGCAGGGCTGATGTCGCCCGACAGCTACCAGCGCTTTCTGGCCGCCAGCATCATGACCATGGCCGCCGCGCCCTTTTTGCTGTCCGCGTCGCAACGCGTGGCGGAGCGCATATCCTGCTCCCGCCTTGCGACCCGCCTGCTGGGCAAGAAGGCCGAAATATCCGCAGAAGCCCCCCCGGAACATGACGAGCTTTCCGACCATCTTATCATCATAGGGTTCGGCATAGGCGGTAAATACCTTGCCCGCACGGCGAAAATGGCGGGCATACCCTACACCATTCTGGAAATGAACCCCGACACCGTGCGCAACTATGCAGCCAAGGGCGAACCCATCGACCACGGCGACGCCACGCACCCGGCGGTGCTGCGCTCTTTGGGGTTGTTGCGGGCGCGAGTGCTGGCCATCGTCATTTCCGACCCCACGGCGGTGCGGGGCATAACGGAAACTGCCCGGCACATGGCGCCCGGCCTGCATATTCTGGTGCGCACCCGTTTTCTGGGGGAAGTCGCGGCGCTGAAAGACCTGGGGGCCAGCGACGTGATACCCGAAGAGCTGGAAACCGCCGTGGAAATATTCACCCGCGTGCTTTCGCGCTATCTGGTGCCGCGCGAGGATATCGAGCATTTTGTGAACGAGGTGCGCTCGGAAAACTACGACATGATCCGTAAGTTGGATCTGCCGGGCACATCTTTCGGCGCGCTGCAAAAGCACATGCCCGACCTGAACATCACGGCGCTGCGCGTGGCGCACGAGTCATCCCTTGCCGGACGCACGCTCGGCGAGACGAACTTGCGCGGAACCATGAGCATCACCATCGTTGCCGTGCGGCGGGGCGATGAAAGCATAGCCAACCCCGGCGGCGATTTCCGGCTGGAAGCCGGAGACGTGGCCTATGTGTTCGCCGACGCCGACAGTGTGGCGGAGGCCGCGCCCCTGTTCAGCGGATCAGAATAACCGCCTCTGTGATAAAAAAATGCTGGTGCTTCAATTTGCTGCCAGGCAAGGAAAGCAAAAGGTTTCGGCGATGGAAATGCACTCTTATGGTGCTTGACCGAAGCCGAAACCGAAGTTTGACGAAGCATCGCGACAAACTGAAGCGTCAGCCATCCAACAACCAAGTTCTGAGGTCAGCTACGCTGGCGAAAATATGGTCAGCCCCGGCGCGGCGCAATTCCTCTTCGTCGCCGTAGCCGTACAGCACCCCGGCGCAGGGCATGCCCACGCCGTGCGCCCCTTCCACGTCATGGCGCTTGTCGCCCACCATCAGGCAGTTCTCGCGACCGGAAAGGCCCCTCTGCGCGCAGGCGTAGCGCAGCACCAGCTCTTTCGAATCGCGGCTGCCGTCCATGGTCGCCCCGGCGATAACCGCAAAGTGCCCGTCCAGCCCGAAATGCCGCAAGACCGTGCGCGCGAAGCTCTCCGGTTTTGAAGTGGCAAGGCTGATATGCTTGCCCGCCCGCGCCAGGTCAGACAAAAGGTCGCCAACACCCGCATAGGGCGCGCTTTCAAACAGGCCGGTCACGCTGTAATATTCACGGTATTTGGCCGTCGCCACTTCCGCCTCTTCCGCGGAAAAGCCGAAGCGTTCACGAAAGGTGGGCCGCAAGGGCGGCCCGATGAAGCAGAAAAGCGATTCCGGGTCCGCCTCGATGCCGAAATGGGCCAGCGCGTGGCGCACTCCGGCGATGATGCCCGGTTGGGAATCGAGTATGGTGCCGTCCAGATCAAAAAAAATCTCCGCAAAAGGCACAGCCATCATTCCACCCCCAGCCCGGCCCGGCGCACGGCGATCATGCCGCCCGCAACGGTGCGCGAGTTTGTATAGCCGCAAGAATCAAGCACCCGTTGCGCCTCAAAAGACCGCAGCCCCGTGTTGCAGACCAGCACCAAGGCCGTGTCTTTGGGCACCTCCGCCAGGCGGGCGCGCAGCTCGTCTTGCGGTATGTTTTTCCAGCCTTTTGGGTGCGCGGCCACGAAACTTTCCGCGCTGACAGGGTCGCGGGCGTCCAGAAAACACACGTCGCTTTGCTCGCGGTTTTTCCACAGTTCCGCGAACTCCTCGGCACCCACGGGGCGGCAGCGGCCTTCCAGCACGTTTTCCGCAACGTTGCCCAGCACGTTGATGATGTCCATGGCGGAAGCGAACGGCGGCGAATAGACCAGTTCCAGGTTCGAGAGGTCTTCCACCGTGCCCTTTGCCGCGATATAGGGCGTGGCCGCGTTGATGCGGCTGGTCAGCGCGTCGCCGGAAGGGCTTGCGCCCTGAATGCCCAGCAGGCGGCGGCTTTCTTTTTCCACCACCAGCTCAAGCGCTGTCATGGCGTGGTCGGGGTAGAAATGGGCTTTATCCATCTGCTCCACATGCACGGCCAGGGCGTCAAAACCCGCCTTGCGCGCGGCATCCAGCGTCAGGCCGGACCCGGAGGCCGAAAGCTCGAACAGCTTCACGCCCCAGGCCCCCACAGCGCCGGAAAAACACGCAGCCGCGCCCGAAGGGGCGGCCAGGTTCGTGCCGATGACCCGGCCCTGCCGGTTGGCTTGCGAACCCAACGGCAGCCAGAACGGCTTGCCCGTGACCTGGTTGTGAATGGCCGCGCAGTCGCCGCCGCAGTAAATATCCGGGTCGGACGTTCGCAAATGCTCATCCACCACAAGCAGCCCGTTTTTCGTCAGTTCCAAACCGGCTGAGGCGGCCAGTTCCGTATTGGGCGCAAGGCCCGTGGCCATGATGACCAGGTCCGCATCCAGCGTGCGCTTATCGGTAACCACCCGGGCCACCTGCCCGTTTTCCTCTTCAAAACGCAACACTTTCTCGCCGCAATACACGGCCACGCCATGATCGCGCAGGTCTTTGGCAGCCATTTTCGCCAGCAGCGGCGAAAGCACGCCGGGCAGCAAATGCGGCTCATATTCCACCACGCTGACGGGCAGACCCCAGAGGTCGGCCAGGGCCACGGCCATTTCCAAGCCGATGAAACCGCCGCCCACGATCACGGCGTTATTGACGCGGCCCGCGGCGATCTCCGCCTTGATGTGGTCCGCTTCATCCAGGTTGGTCGCCGCGCTCACGCCCGCCAGGTCCACGCCGGGAATGGGCGGAAACTTCGGGCGGCTGCCCGTGGCCAGCACCAGGCGGTCATAATCTATCTCTTGCTCTTTGCCGCTTGCCAAGTCGCGCACACGCACGCGTTTGGCCGCGCGGTCGATGGAGAGGGCCTCTGTGCGGGTCAGAACGTCCACGCCTTTGGCCCGCTTGAAAAAGTCCGCATCGCGCAGCGTGCCGTAGGGGGTTGATTGCAACTCTTCCACCCGGCTGATCTCGCCGGAAATGAAGTACGGTATGCCGCAGCCGCCGTAAGAAATACGGCCGGAGCGGTCGATGAGAGTGACTTTGCCTTCGGGCATCAGCCTTCTAAAACGGCAGGCGGCCTTGGGCCCAAGGGCCACGGCCCCGATAACGACAACATGCATGACTATGCCTCCAATCCAAAAAACCGTTTCGCGTTCTCGCCGCAGCGCGTCCAGACATCTTCCGGCTTTTCCCCTAACGCTTCGGCCACGGCCGCGGCGGTAAACACCGTGTAGGCGGGCTCGTTGCGCCTGCCCCGGTAAGGCATGGGCGCAAGATAGGGGCAGTCGGTCTCCAGCAGCAGCCGGTCGGCGGGAATAACCCGCAAGGCCGCGCGCAGAGCATGGTTCGCGGGAAAAGTCACCGGACCGGGTATGGAAATATGCCAGCCCGCATCCACAAGGTATTGCGCCTGGTCCGCGTCGCCGCCGAAACAATGCCACAACAGGGGACGGCCGTGAAAACCCTCGTCCCGCAAAATGGTCACGGTTTCGGCGTACGCGTCGCGGCAGTGGATTACCACGGGCCGCGCAAGCTCTCGCGCCAAGTGGAGCTGGTCGATGAATGCCGCGCGCTGCACCTCCGGCGGGCAGTCTTTCCAGTAAAAATCAAGGCCGATCTCACCCAGCGCCCGCAGCCGGGGGTCGGCGGCAAACGCGGCGGCAAAGCCTTCCCGCGTCTTGTCATTATAATGCATGGCATCGGTCGGGTGAATGCCCAGCAGGAAAAAAACTTCCGGCCGGTCACGAAACAGCTCTTGGCCTTTTTCCCAGGCTTCCAGGTCGAGGAACACGTTGCCGATGCGCGAAACGCCCGATTCACGGGCGCGGTCCAGCACGGCGGCGAGGTCCGCGCCGAAGTGCTTCATATCCAGGTGGGCGTGGGAATCAACCCCGGTCAGGGGCAGGCCCAGCGATTGCGGCGATGGGGCCGAGAGGTGGTTATGTTTGCTCATGGCCGAAATATAAGTCGCTTTGAAAAAAAGGGGGGTAATTTTGTTGTTACGATTTCGCGGGCACCAGAGTCAGCGGAAACGAGGTCCACAGCGCCTGCACGGCTTTGAGCTGTTCTTCGCGCGAATAGCTTTCCGCCGTTATCCGGCCCTGGTTCAAAATCATATCCAGAACCGGCGCCTTGCAGTGTGCCAGGTGAACGGCCTCAAGCAGCGCGCGGGAGGCGTCTATCACTTCGCCGTCGGACACGAAATAGCCGTTGCCCGACCAGGGCACGGGCCTGAGATCAAACGAGGGCGTGTGCCCGCTCATCTGCGCCGTGCGCATGTAATCCCAGCCGCCGAAACCGCTGAACCCCACGGTCAGGCAGCCGCTGGCCATGGCTTCCAGCGGCGGCAGGCCGAGCCCTTCGGGAAAGCCCGTGGCAAGAAAGATGTGGCAGGTGGAGAGTTCTTCGGCAACGCCCGCAGGCGGCAGATTGCGTATTTCCACCCATTCCAGCTTTGGGGGATTGTCTTTTGCTGTTTGCAGGGCCGCGGTTACAATCTGGCGTATCTGCTCGGCCAGGGCTTTGTTTTTGCGGGGCATCCAGGCAATGCGCACCCTATCTTCCGGCTTGCTGCCGGGATGAAAAAGCTGGGTATCGATCATGGGCCGCAAAATGCCCGCCGGCGTCAGCCCGGCCAGGGTTTCCATGAACCAGGCCACGGGGTGGGAAACCGCCAGAAAAGAAACCGGCAGATCTTGCCAGCGCACCCCCGACGGCAGAGCGGAGAAAAGATAGGCCCAGTTCTGCACATAGACCAGGTTGCGCGCGCTGGCCGCAAGGCCCGGCGCCAGCATGTTGGGCCAGCCTTCGGGCACAAGGAAACAGTCATCGGCGGTCAAGCCCAGGCCTTTGCCGCCGCTGCCCCAGGGCAGCACGGTAAACCCGGCCTGTTCGTGCGCGGCAAGACCCGACGCATCCGGCTTCACCGAGGTCAGGGCCACGGGCAGATTCAGCGCCTGCAGCCGGGCCGCTATCTGATAGAGCACGGAAACGCCGCCGCTCATGCGCGGCAGAGGAGGTATGGCTATGACGGTGCGCATTCAGGCCGAACCCCTTGCCGAAAATACAAAAAACGGAGGCGGCATGTTACAGTTGTTGGCGGTAATTCAATGATTGCCGCAAGGTTTCCCGGTCCATGAACCGCACTTCCGCGCCCAGCGGTATGCCCTGGGCCAACCGGGTGATGCGGATATGCGGAAAGCGCGCGGCAATACGGTTTCTGATGAACACGGATGTGCTTTCCGCTTCCAGCCGGGTGCCCAGCGCCAGGATCAGCTCTTGTACCGTTCCCTGGCGAAGGCGCTCTTCCAGTTTTTCCAGTTCCAGCGTTTCCGGGGTTATGTTGTCCAGCGGGGCCAGAAGGCCGCCCAGGATCAGGTACATGCCTTTGTAAAAGCCGCCGTCTTCCAGGGTCAGCATGCTGTCCCACTCTGAAACCAGGCACAGCGTTTCGCCTGAGCGGGCGGGGTCGGAACACACGGCACAGGGGTCTTTGTCCGTCAGCGCCCCGCACAGCGAGCACAGGTGCAAATTGTCGCGCAAATCGTGAATAGCCTTGCCCAGGCGGCGGGTTTCAGCTTCCGGCCATTTGAGAAAGGTCATGGCTACGCGCAGGGCCGATTTGGGGCCCAGGCCGGGCAGCCGTCCGATCTGGCCGACCACGTCCTGCAAGGGTTCGGGCAAACGGTTTGACATAGCGGGGCCGCCCTTACATCAGGCCGGGAATGCGCAGCCCGCCCGTCAACGCGCTCATCTCCCGCGCGGCCATTTCATGCGACTGGCGGATGGCCTCGTTCACGGCGGTCAGCACCAGATCTTCCAGCATTTCCACGTCGTCTGGGTTGACGATGCTCTTTTCGATGCGAATGGAGCGTATCTCCTGCTTGCCGGTGCAGAGCACGGTGACCATGCCCCCGCCGCTGCTGGCGGCAACGGTTTTGTTCCCCAGCTCTTCCTGTATTTTCGCCAGCTTGCTTTGCATTTCCTGCGCCTGGCGCAAAATTCCGTCCATGCCTTGCATGTCGTTTATCCTCGCAAAAAAGTTACTGTAAGGGCCCGGCGTCTTGCCCGAAGCTGATGCCGTAGTCGATCAGGCGGGCGCCCATTTCCTTTTCCAGCAGTTGCACGGCCGGGTGGGCGCGCACCTCTTCCTTGATCTCGGCCGGGCTTTTGACCGGAGGCGGCGGCAGCACGCGAAGGGCCGCGTCGGCGCCGTAATATTCCCGCGCCAGGGCAAGAAAACGCGCTTTGGTTTCCGGCTGGTTCAGTTGCTCTTGCGCGAAACTGCCCGCGGGCGTTACGCACAGGGCCGGCTCTTCAAACACGCCCTTGAGAGTGCGGAACATGCCCATGACGTTGGCGGGCAGGTTTTGCCGCTGCCCACAGAAGCGCAGAAAAGCCGACCACGAGAGGTCTTCGGGCCGCCGCTGGGTGGTTGCTGCGCCCGGATCACCCGGGGCACCCTGAGCGCTCGGGGAGGCCGCGAAATCAGGCCCGAAGGCATCCAGCCCAGCGGCAGCGGCCGGGGCTTCCTCAAAAAAGGTCTGCGCGTCTTCATCAGCAGGGGCAAAGTCGTCTGGCGGCATGGCCTCCGCCACGGGCAAGCATTCTTCGGCCGGGCCGGCAGAACCCTCTTCTATGCGAACGGGAACACCCGCCGGAACATCCTTCCGGGGTGCGGCTTCCTGAACCGGAGCGGCGGCATGCGCAGCGCTTGCAGTGCCCGCGGACGCAGCGAAATTTTGCCCTTGCGCTGGCGAGGCCGCTGGGCCGCGCCCGCCTTGCCCGCCCGGCATGCTCCCTGCTCCCGCAGCGCCTCCCGGCGTGGAAGGCGGCGCGGAAGAAGGAGCGGGCGCCCCCCCCGCCCGGCTGAGGCGCGAAAGGTCTTCCAGCGGCAGCAGCCGGGGCAGCATGGCGATGTTCAGCAACAAAAGTTCCAGGGCCAGCGCCGGTTCCAGGCTGGTCATGACCCGGCGCTGCCCGTCAAGGGTCATTTGCCAGGCCGCGTGGATATGGGCCAGGCTGAACTGGGCGGCTTCCGCCTGCCAGCGCACGGCGTCGGCTTCGGACAGCTCCAGCGCGGCAGCGGCCGAACCCCTCGCGCCGGTCGCACCGGTCGCGCCGGCCGCGCCATCCGCCTGGCGCAGCACGAACAGCGTGCGCCAGCACAGCGCCAGTTCCCGCAGAAAAAAGCCCAGATCCAGGCCGGAATCGAGCATTTCGCGCACCAGGTTGACGATAGCCGGGGTATTGCCTTCGCGCAGAAGCCCCAGCAGGGTGAAGAGCAGCTCTTGCCCGGCCAGGCCCAGCACGCGGCGGGTGTCGTCTTCCGTCAGCTTTTCGCCCCCCAGCGCCAGCACCTGGCCCAAAAGGGACATGGCGTCGCGCACGCTACCCGCGGCGCGGCGGGTCAAAAGGCGCACGGCGGAAGCGTCGAATGGCACGCTTTCGGCGGTCAGGATCTTGCGCAAATGCGCTTCCAGCCCCTGTTCCGACAGGCGCTTGAACACATAGTGCTGACAGCGGCTGAGAATGGTGGGGGGGAACTTGTGCGATTCCGTGGTGGCCATGATGAAGGTCACCCGGGCCGGGGGTTCTTCCAGGGTTTTCAAAAGCGCGTTGAAGGCGTCGCGCGACAGCATGTGCGCTTCGTCGATGATAAAAACTTTATAACGCCCGTCCATGGGGGCATAGCCCACGACCTCTTTCAGGCGGCGCACGTCGTCGATGCCCCGGTTGGAAGCGCCGTCGATTTCCACCACGTCCACGGCCGTTCCCAGCGTAATCTGGCGGCAGCGCTCGCATTCGTTGCAAGGTTCGGCGGCCGGGGCGTGCACACAGTTCAGCGCTTTGGCGAAAACGCGGGCCAGCGTGGTTTTGCCCACGCCCCTGGTGCCGCTGAAAAGATAGGCAGGGGCGACTTTATCTTCAGCGGCGGCGCGGGAAAGAATGGCCCGCACGGTATCCTGCCCCGCCAGATCGGCGAAGGTCTGCGGGCGGTAACGGGCGGTAAGGTTGGCGTGGCTCATAACAAAAAACCTCAGGCATTGGGTATCGGGTACGCTACGAAAAGGACGGGGCGAGGTCAAGGTTGGTTTCTTATGCAAAGTGCGCTATGAGGAAACCGGTGCCGCGAAACACTAACGTTATGGCCCGGGGTACGTGCCGCATGATGCCGATTCGCCATCTTTTTCCGGTCTTGCTTCTCTTCGCCTGCGTTTTCGCCCTGACGGCGCATTCCGCCGCATCCGCCGCGCCGCCCGCGCCGGATGCCAAGCCCGTGCCCAAAATAGCCCGCCTGGCCTCCGCCCTGGGCGACGCGCGCACGGGTCTCGATTTCACCTTGCATCGCCTGGGACCGGGCGGCGGCCCCGTGCTGCTGGTCGTGGGCGGCATTCAGGGCGACGAACCGGGCGGCTTTTCCGCCGCGTCTCTTCTAGTCACCAGCTACACCATCACTTCCGGCCAGGTCTGGGTGGTCCCCAACCTCAATTTTCCCAGCATTATCGAGCGCAACCGGGGCGCCGGCGGCGACATGAACCGCAAGTTCGCGCATGTGGACGCCAAAGACCCCGATTATTCCGCCGTGCGGCGCATACAGGATATCATTCGCGACCCCGGCGTGGGGGTTATTCTCAATCTGCACGACGGTTCCGGCTTTTACCGGCCCACCTGGGAAAACGCCATGCGCAACCCCAAACGCTGGGGCCAGTGCGTGATCATCGACCAGGAAAATATTGACGCGCCCAGTTTCGGCCAGTTGGGCAAAATGGCCCGCATCGCCGTGCAAGACGCCAACAAAAGGCTGCTCAAGCCCGAGCACTGCTATCACCTGAAAAACACCGAAACCCGCAAGGGCGACGTGGAAATGGAAAAAACCCTGACCTATTTCGCCATCAACAGCGGCAAACCCGCTTTCGGCGTTGAGGCCAGCAAAGATTTCACCACCGAATACCGCAGCTATTACCACATTCAGGTGCTTGAATCGTTCATGCGCCAGATGGGCATTGCCTTCAAGCGCAATTTCCCCCTCACGCCCAAGGGCGTGCAAACGGCCATCAACAGCGACCTGGGCATCGCGCTCTATGACGACCGCCTGGTGCTGCCGCTGGATAACGCCCGGCCCTCTTTGGGCTATGTGCCCCTTAAAAAAGACGCCGCCGTGGCGGCCAAATACACCAAACCCCTGCTGGCCGTGCTCAAAGACAAAGACAGCTGGAAAATAGCTTACGGCAACCGCACCCTGACCCGCCTGACCCCGCAGTACATGGATTATGACGATTCCCTTACGCGGCTGGAAATTGTGCGCGACGGCAAAAACGTCGCCGTGCCCATCGGCGAAGTGGTGGCCGTGGACGGCAGCTTTTCGATCAAGAGCATGCCCGGTTATCGCGTCAACGCCATCGGCGCCACCAAAGAAAAAGAAGACGGCAGCGAATGCGGCATCGTATTGCGCAAGCAAGACTTCATGCCCCGTTTTTCCGTGGACAAGGGCGGCACCACTTTCCGGGTGGAAATATACAAGGGCGACGCCTTTGCCGGCATGATTCTGGTCCGCTTCGGCAAGGCCCTGCCCGCCTCTCGCGAGACCATGACCGCCACCGGCGGGCCTGAATCCAAATTCGGCTACTGAGCGGCGCGTCTTTCGGCGAACTGGCAGGCGAACACGCAATACCCTACAGGAGAACGCCATGATCAACCTGGCGGCATTGGGCGCGGAGCACGGCTTCCCCTTTTACTTCTATGACGAAGAGCGCATCGCGGCGCAGCTTGAGCGTTTGCGTGCGGCCCTGCCCGATTTCGGCATTCTCTATTCCCTCAAAACCAACCCGCACCCCGCCATCTGCCGCTTTATGAGCCGCAACAAGGCGGGCGCGGATGTCGCTTCCGGCGCGGAAGTGCAAAAAGCCCTGGCAACCGGGTTTGACCCCGGCGACATTTTCTATTCCGCGCCGGGCAAGTCGGAGAGGGAACTCGCCGCCAGCCTCGGCTCTTGCGTGCTGATAGCCGACTCGTACGGCGAGCTTGAACGCATCAACGCGCTGGCCGCCAAGGCGGACCGGGTGGAAAAGGTGGGGCTGCGCGTCAACCCCGCCATCGCTTTCGGGCCCGGCCCCGCGCCTGAAATTCTGCCGGGAGCGGCCGCCAAATTCGGCGTTGATGAAGAAAGCCTCGCCGCGCATGCCGCATCCATCGCCAAACTGAAAAACATCCGCGTTTGCGGCCTGCACGTGTACTTGCGCAGCCAGGTGCTCAGCCATGCCGCGCTGCTGGCCTATTGCCGCCACGTGTTCGCCCTGGCCCGTTCCTGGGCGGGTATTTTCGGCGTTGCCCCGGAGTTCGCCAACTTCGGCGGCGGTGTCGGCATCGCTTGCGGCGAATGGAAAGAAGGCCTTGACCTCGGCAAGCTGCACAGCGAACTGCGCGCCCTGGTTGTGGAACAAAAGGGCGCCCTGCCTTGCGGCATCCGGCTGCTGGCCGAAAGCGGGCGCTTTCTGACGGCGGAAGCGGGCAGCTTCGTCACTCGCGTTCTCGACGTGAAAGAGTCGCGCGGCACCCGCTATGTTATCGTGCCGGGCGGGCTCAACGGTTTTTTGCGCCCGGCGGTCATGAATCTGCCCTTCAGCGTGCCCGGCCCGCTGGAGCCCATATACAGCAACGCTTCCGCCCATGCCGTCTCCATACCCGACGGGGCGGGCAGGCCGCTGCAAACCGTGACCGTCACCGGCAACCTGTGCACGGCCCTTGACTGTATCGCCAAAGACGCGCTCCTGCCCGAACCGAAAGTGGACGACACCCTGGTTATCAGCAACGCCGGAGCCTACGCCGCAACCTTGAGCCCCTTCGCTTTCGCGGGCTTTGCGCGCCCGGCGGAACTGTACCGCGACGCGAAAGGGAAAATTTCACGGGAATAGGCAACGGCCCGGTTTGTCGCCGGGCTTTGTCAGGCGGCGTTTTTTGCTCCAGTCGAATACCGTAAGGGTATGCTCCCTGCGCAAAAAACTTGCTTTGACTCGGGCGGTTCCGGCCCTCGCCCTGCGGGCGGGGTCGCTTGCTCCCCCGTCTCGCTTCGCGGTCTCGCCTGGCAGCAAACTGAGCCGTTGCCGTTGCGTATTACAATTGCGTATATTTTCCACTCGGGTATATTGGGTTCGGTTTCTCTTTTCTTATGTTCATGCATCTCGTTGTTTTGGTTGCACAAACACAAAACCGGCGCAACTCGCCGCACAAGGAGACGACCCATGGCAGCACCGAAAGCCGACCGCGAAACCCGCAAGAAAAAAGTCATAGAGGTTCTCAACAAGGCCCGGGCGATGGAACTTTTCGCCATCACTCAGTATATGCACCAGCACTATACCCTGGACGACGCGGACTATGGCGAGCTGGCCGCCAACATGAAACGCATCGGCATTGACGAAATGCGCCACGCCGAAATGTTCGCCGAGCGCGTCAAAGAGCTGGGCGGCGACGCCGTCACCGAACGCGACGGCAAGATCGTGAAGGGCCAGGATGTGCGCAAGATCTATCCGTTCGACTCCAATACGGAACTCGACACCATCGACGCCTACAACCAGTTTCACGCCGTCTGTCGCGAATGCGGTGACTCCGTCACCATGAAGCTGTTTGAAACCATCATTGACGAAGAACAGGCCCACCAGACCTATTTCGACAACATCGCCACCCACATCAAAACCCTGGGCGACACCTATCTGTCGAAAATCGCCGGAACCAGCGCCTCCACCGGCGGCACCACCAAAGGCTTCGTCGCCACCCAGGCGGCCGGCGGCGCTGCGGGTTGAGCTTTCGCGGGGGAAGGAGGAAAAACTTTTTTGTAAAAAAGTTTTTCCTCCTTCCCCCGCACCCCATCCTCTTTTTCAAAAAACTTCAAAAGAATTACGGCAAGGCAATGTAACAAAAAGGAGGCGGCATGAGCGGCGCGAAATGGACGGCACCAGAAATTCTCAAACTTTCGTCCGCCTATTGGCCCAGTTGCGCGTTGCAAACAGCCGTCACGCTTGGCCTTTTCACCGCCATCGACCGGGCCGCCGCCAAGGGTGAAAGCCTGAACGTCGAAAATCTGGCCAAACGCCTGGGCTGCGACATTCGCGCCACAGGCATGTTCGTCACCGCCCTTGTGGCTCTGGGCTTTCTGGAACGCCACGGCGAAAATTTATGCCTGCCGGAAGAAGCGCGCCGCTACCTCTCGGCCGATTCGCCGGATTATCTCGGCTTTATCATCCGCCACCACAGCCACATCATGCCCGCCTGGACAAGGCTGGCCGACGCCCTGCGCAGCGGCGGGCGCATGCGGACATCCTCTTCCGACACCGACAGCCTTGAAGAGCGCGAAGCCTTTCTCATGGGCATGTTCAACGTGGCCGTGAACCAGGCGGACGCGGTGGCAGCCCACCTTGACCTTTCCGGCAGAAAACGCCTGCTGGACCTGGGCGGCGGCCCCGGCACCTATGCCGTGTATTTTTGCCGCCACAACCCGGACCTGACCGCCACCATCTTTGATCTGCCCACCAGCGAAACCTTCGCCAAAGGCGTGGTCAAACGCTTCGGCCTGGAAAATCGTATCGATTTTAAAGGCGGCGACTTTTTACACAGCGAGCTGCCCACGGGCTATGACGCGGCCTGGCTTTCGCAGATTCTGCACGGAGAGACGCCCGAAGACGCCGCAACGTTGGTAAAACGCGCGGGAAAAACCCTGAACAAGGGCGGGCTGTTGTGCGTGCAGGAGTTTATCATCGATGACGACAGGTCCGGCCCGGCCCATTCCGCGCTCTTTTCACTGAACATGCTGGTGGGCACGGACGGCGGGCAAAGCTACACCCAGTCTGAAATCACCGCCATGCTGCAAGCGGCCGGGGCGACGGACATACGGCGCCTTGACGCGCCGTTGCCGCCGGGCTGCGGAATTATCACCGGAATAATGAGGTAACTCCTCAAGAGCATCGCCAACCATAAGACGCCACTGTCAGAAGCGGCGGAGCGCGAGGCAAGAACGAGGAAAAGCCGTTTTTTGCGGAAGGCGTGTACTCTTGCGGTACTTGCCGACGCAAAAAACGGCTTTGACAAAGTTATTGCCCGCGAAACGCCGTTTATGACAAAGCCGTGCGGAGCATGTGGCCGACTGACGTGTACTCGGCTCTGGCTTCGCGCCGCACGGCATCCGCCGCGCCGCTTACCGTGACCCCGTCAAAACGGCGGATCATGGGAAGATCGTTCTGCCCGTCGCCCACGGCCAAAAGTCCCTCTTCCGGCCAGCCTTTGGCCGCCAAAAGCGCCTCAAGGCCCGTGGCCTTGCTGATTCCGACCCGCGCGATATCGATGCACCATTTGTTCTGATAGGCGTACAAACTGCCGTCAAAAGCCTGGTTCAAACTGCGGGTGTGCGCGGCCGCTTCATCCGCATTCGGGTAGGTCAGGCTGACCTGCTGCACGCGGCGCACCTTGGCGGCCTCTTCCAGCGTGACTTCGGTATAGGGCACGCCCAGCCTGGGGTACCATGAATCAGGGCCATTCAGGTGCAGATAGGCCGTGCCCAGCGAAAATACCGCGCAATGCTGCGAAGCATGGGTTGCGGGGTGCGCCAAAAGATCGGGCACAACGGCATCTGCGATATCCGTGCTGTGCAGCACGGAAAGGTTGCCGTCATAGACGATGGCCCCGGTGGCGCAGACCAGAAAGTCGAAGTCAAAACCCCAGCGTTCTATTTCCGGCAGCAACATGGAAAGGTCGCGGCCCGTGGCGACGCCGAACACGTTGCCCGCATCACGCCAGGCGCGGATGGCCGCGACGGTTTCGGCGGGAACCTCGCCCCGCAGATGAAGGGTGCCGTCATAATCGCTGGCAGCAACACGCATGATACTCTCCTGTGACTGGTATACAGAAAAGATAATCCCTGAAAGGGCATGAAGCAAGCCGGATGCCCGCAAAGGCGCCCGGTGGATAAAAGGGATTTTGGTCAAACGGGTGTCAGCACAGCAAAGAAACGGCGTACAGCATGACGAAGGTCACGACTACGCCCGCGCTGTAAACGGCGGTTTTCCGCAAAAACGTGCTCGTCGCGTTTTTATTGATGGCGGTTATGGCCTGCGTCAGGGGCGAATATTTGGCAAGGTAATACATAAAAACCAGGTTCACGAAGAACAGGAGTATTTTCAGTAGATCATCCATACTGCCAGTCCGGTGTTTTCAAAAGACCACGTCACTGCGGACCATACGTATCTTCGCCTTCGGAATAACCCTTTTCCGCTTGAATGTCCCTGGCCGGATCCGGGCACAAAAAGCGTCTTATTTCAGGATCATAATCCCGGTAGCCGAAGCGCACAAGGCCGGTGTCGCGGTCCAAGAGGCCGTTGGCGAAGCCTATGGGAATGAACAGTTCCGGACGGCTGTCGCGCAGGGGCACGCCGAAGCTGTCATAGGTCACTTTCCGGACCAGCGCGCCGCTATCCAGGGTGAACAGTTTCGGGGTGCCCACCTGGTCGCAGCCGCAATGCAGAGTCAGGTATTTGGTGCCCCGGCCGCAGAGCAGTTCCAGGCCCGTGCCAAAAGGTTCCGGCTCTTCGTCGTAGCCTTCGTTCCAGAAGATGGAGCGCGGCAGTTTCAAAGGATCCAGCAGCGGCCCGGCCTTGTGCTGGGGTATGCCGGTCAGGAAGACGCGGGAGAGGCGGCCGTCAGGGCCGTAGGAGAACCGGTAGTCCACGCCCAGTTCGTAATCCACGCAGCGCTTCAGCCGGAACATGTCCTGCCAGACAAAAAACACGACCGGCCGGATGCGCGTGGCATCCGGCCGGGTTCACTGAATAGTAAGGGAATCGTTACCAAACCTTATTTTTGTGGCGTATACGGCACGACTCGTTCGTATCCCGGCTTGGCGTTGGGAAAAGAGGTATCCAGTGTATTCTCGCTTAAAACTACATAGTCGACGATGTCCACCAGAACGCTGAAATCATCAGGATGATGGCGTAAAATGCCACCCTCGGGCGTGTCTTTTCTTCTCTCAAGATCTTCCATAACGGCGTTGCTGGTGACGGAGAACGCCGCCGAGTTGGTAAACAGATCAATATCGCAAAATCTGATTCCATAAGTCCCTTGGTCCCAGTTGCGAGTTTTTTTTACATAGGCCGCAATGGCTTCAGCGCAGCGCATATACATGTCTTTGGAGATATGGTGCTGCATCCGGCAAGATCCCGCACATGCCTGGAGCGAAAGGATAACAGCAACAAAAAGGAATAGGCACACGCACCGCGCACGGAGCATACGTTCTCCTATGGTTTGCTGAACCAGTTATAGGGTCCGGGGCATCTGAACTGCGCACCCTTCTCATCAAGATACGCTGCATCCCCCACACCGCCAAGCGTGATGTTTATGTCCACCTTCCTGTCCTTTCTGGCCGCATGATATTGATCATCACGACTTGGAGTGGGCCTTACCCTGTGCGGATGCGTATGCACGCTGCCAACGGCATTCGGGGGAGGAGACCCCAGATCGATCTCTTTGTCGTCTCCGATCTTGATTGTGTGTATACTATATCCGCCGGAAGGATCCCGCACGATCCAGCCACCATGCTCAAGCCCTGTTTGCCTGCTTTTCTGGTGTATCTCTTCCATCTGCTTCATCAATCCCGGATCTTTTTTAAAGGCGTCGGCCTGAGCGCACAGTTTATCGTTTATGGGCAGATCTTCATATTTTTCCGGGGGGTATGGAGGCGCAGCACCCATGCCCATGATTGCTCCTTTCTTGTCTGCGTCACTCTTGGCTTCGCCCGCGCTCCCGCCGGAGCCGAAGCGTCCGGCATCGTCCCTGCTGACCTTTGATTCGTCAAAGGTCGCGCGGGTCCACAAGCCGTTGGGGTCAACCATGCTTACCGGGTCATCCGCGCAGTAATCGTACAGATCGCCGTCGCCGCGCATGTCTTTTGCCGGGTCCGGGCACAAAAAGCGCCCTATTTCAGGATCATAGTCCCGATATCCAAAGCGCGCAAGGCCGGTGTCGCGGTCCAAGAGGCCGTTGGCGAAGCCTATGGGAATGAACAGTTCCGGGCGGCTGTCGCGCAGGGGCACGCCGAAGCTGTCATACGTCACCTTGCGGATCAGCGCGCCGCTGTCCAGGGTGAACAGTTTGGGGGTGCCCACCTGGTCGCAGCCGCAGTGCAGAGTCAAATACTTGGTGCCCCGGCCGCAAAGCAGTTCCAGGCCCGTGTCGAACTGTTCCGGCTCTTCATCATAGCCTTCGTTCCAGAAGATGGAGCGCGGCAGTTTCAAGGGGTCCAGCAGCGGCCCGGCCTTGTGCTGGGGTATGCCGGTCAGGAAGACGCGGGAGAGGCGGCCGTCAGGGCCGTAGGAGAACTGGTAATCCACGCCCAGTTCGTAATCCACGCAGCGCTTCAGCCGGAACATGTCCTGCCAGGTATATTCCACGATCAGGTTGTTATCGCGGTATTTTTGCACCGGCCCCACGGGGTTTGGGGAACCTTTGCCGCCGTAGACATACCTGATAGTCCCGCCACCCGGCAGCCCCCAGGGGTCTTCAATACCGGGTTTAAAGAGCATGGGTCTGCGCGCTAAATGCAGCCGTTCGGGCAAAATGACTTTGTCCAGCAAGGTATCGCCGTTGTAAAAATAGCGGGTCTTGCGGGGGGTGCGGTTGTAGCGGCGCTCGGTCCGGCTGCTCAGAGCGCCCTTGTCGTCATACGTGAACTCAAAATACCCGGTGCGGATCAGCCGCCCTTCCCGGTCGTACACATACTGGCGGCCCAGCCCGGCGGAGCGGGAAACCTGGCGTGTGCGCTGGCCCCGCGCGTTGTAGCTGTATTCTTCGTTCAAAGCGCCGTCCCGCCAGACATGGGTCAGGTGGCCGCTGCCGTCGTGGCGATAGGCGTACCCGTTCCTGTCCGGTCCGCTGTTTTCCAGCTTGCCCTTGATGCGGTTGGTGGCGGCATCCACTTCGCACTGCACGTTCAAAATGTAGCTGCGCTGAAAAAGCTTTGTCGGCCGCACGGGCAGGCTGTGCTGCGTGAGATAGACGGTAGTACGCATGAAAAAGCTCCTGTATTGTAAAAAATTATAATGTCAGTTGATACACGCAGGCGTCGGCCTGCCGGGTTTTGCCGCCGGGGCGGCAGAGGCGCAGCGCGCCGGGCAGGCGCATTTGCTGCATGAAGCCAAAAGCTTCCGCCCACTGCCGCACGCCCCGGTAGCAGCCGGGTATGACCGCGATGAGCGTTTCAAGGCCGCCCTTGCCGCGCAGCAGTTCGAACCACAGCTTGCCCGCTTCGGCGAAAGGACCGTTCAGAGACGGCCTGAAGCCGCGTCCGGCTATATATTCACTATCGCCAGCGTGCGATTCTCCCGCGCCTTCTTCCGCCGCGCGGCCGCCATCCGCAGGGCTTTTCCGCCCGGCTTCGAAACTGACCAGGTGGCCGTATGCCGTGTTGCCGCTGCTCGAGAAGGGATTAACGACTCCCAACCCCAGCCAGACGCCGTGTTGCCTGGCCGCGTAAAACCAGTTGCCTCTGTCTGTGGCGAAGCGCAAAAAACCCGCCAGATCGCGCACGCAGCCGTCGTGAAAAAAGACCTCCACCAGGTTTTCCGCCCGCAGTATGCCCCACAGCACGGCCAGATCCGCCATGTTCAGGCCGTTGCCGCTATCTCCTCCGCCTTGTCCGTGCCAGCCGTGCAGCGTGATCATAGGCCGCCTCCCCAGGGCAGAGTGCCCCCGTCCCGCGCGCCTGGCGAAGCCCAGGCCCCCTGCTCCCACGGCGCCTGGCCGGGCGCGTACCCGGTCAGGCACATGACGGGTTTGCCTTCCACGCCGGTCCCGGCCCTGCGGGGAAAACGCGCGGGAAAGGCGGCATCCAGCACGCGAGATGCGCAATCAAGCATGTCGTCGTGCCCGCACACGGGAAAGGCCAGGTACTCTTCATCCGTAAACTCCCCGGCCAGGTCGCGCAGGGCCCCGGTCAAATCGCGATAGGGCAGCGTTTCCGGCAGATAGAATCGCCCCTGCTCAAAAACCGGCACCAGACGGCGTATGCGGTCGTTCTTGGGCATGGCGCCGCCCAGCTCGATGATGGAAAAGCGGTAACCCTCCTGGTTCTGCACGTAGCGGATATGCTCGATATCCGCCTGCATGCCGTAACGCTCATAGCCCACCGCCAGCGGCCGCCATTTGCGGTGCAGGCGGAACAACGCCTGGGCCCGCTCCGTCAGGTTCAGCCGGTCGCGCACCCCGTCCACAAGATAGATGTTGCCGTCGCAGCCCAGCGCCAGCACCCAGAACACCGAATAATCCGACCCCGTCTTTTTGGCCCCGGCCGGGTCGCACAGCAGGTAAAAATTACTCTCGGCCGGGTGGCGGCCCAGGGTATAGCTGCGCAGCCATTCCTGTTTGAATCCCATAACCGTATCCGCCTTGGGGTTTTGCAGCATCTGGCAGCCAAAGATATACGGCCCCATGCTGCGGCGTTTTTCGATCAGCTCTTCCGGGCTGAGCAGCACGGGCCTGCCCTCTTCTTTGCCGTCGATCGTTGCCGGGTGGATGCGCGCCTGTGCCGCGCCCCGGTCCAGAATGGCCTGATAGGTGTCGGCGAAATGATAGCGCGTGCCGATATGCCGCCGGGCGGCCTTCCGCCCCTTTTGCGGACGCGCGCCCAGGTTCAGCGAAAGGGCCCAGGCGTCGGTCGTTTTTTTGATCATCTCCGGCGTGGCGACGGATTCGCGCGTAACCACGTCGTCGTAAACCAGCAGGGAAAAATGCTTGCCGGTAGGAGCGCCGTCCACCAGGCCCCAGGCTTCCACCGTGGCCTCTTTGGGGTTCGTCTTGCGGCGCACGATGATGCCCGCTTCTTCAGACCACTGGGGGGCCTCTTTGGCCGGACTTGCATAGAGCACGTCGGGAAAGCAGGTTTTCAACAGTTCGTTATCCTCAAATTCCCGTTTGATCTGGCGCAAGAATCCTTTTGCCACGGGGCGGCTGTGGGAGAAGATGCCCGCCGTGATTTCCGGGTCGCGCAGAATATCCTGAATGGTCAGGGCGAAGGTGATGATGCTGCTTTTGAAGTGTTCCCGCGCCCACAGGTCCAGATACCCGTCCGGCGCGGCGGAAACTTCGGCGCAACGGACGAAGCACCAGTCGTTATCCGCGTCAGGCCGGTTCAAAAGATAGACCAGCAGAAAAAAGAGATCGCGGCGGCCCAGGTACGCGAGCAGCGCGGCCATGACCAGCGGTTCGCCCGCTT
The DNA here is from genome assembly GCA_031551515.1 of Desulfovibrionaceae bacterium. Classification (GTDB taxonomy): domain Bacteria; phylum Desulfobacterota; class Desulfovibrionia; order Desulfovibrionales; family Desulfovibrionaceae; genus FLUQ01. The sequence continues at coordinate 7,834 of JAVBNL010000018.1, read as the reverse complement.
CCGCATAGACCCGCGCGGCCCGGCACAAGTCGCCGTAAGCCGCGTGGGCCGCCGCGCGGGTGGCAAAGGGCAGGAGCCTGGACGCGGCAGGCGCGGAAAAGGCGCCGGCTCTCCCGCCGCGCGGGCTGCTCTTTTTTTTGCTAAGCATTGCCATCCTCCTCACTTTTCACATTTTCCGCCTCGGCCGGGCTTTTCTGGGCATCCTCCGCCAAAGGCGCGGCTTCCGGAGCCGTTTCCGCCGGGCCGTACAGTGTTTCCAACAGGCCGCGCAGGGTGTCGGGCAGGGGCGGCAGGCCGGGTAATGCGCCGTCATCCGCAACCGTTGTGACCTTGCCCGCTTTGCCGAAACCGTGTTCCAGAATGACCTTGGCGGCGGAAACCCGTGACGCGCCGGAACCGCTGCGCGCTTCATCCGCAAGGGCGTCCAGGCACAGCGGGCCGTGCAGCCGGGCCAGCGCGGCCAGGTTTTCCGGGCTGGGCGGATCAGGAAGAGAATGGGGCGCTGCCCCACACCCCGCAAGGGGGCTTAGCCCCCTTGCCCCCATATTAGTGGTTGTTTCCACCTGACTCAGATTCGGCCCCGTGTCCTGGGCCGAATCCGAATTCTTTGCGGACACATCCTCAAAATTCACGCACTTTTTAGCCATGATACCTCCCCAGCGGCAGCAGCTTCGAAAGCACCGCCCCCAACGCCCCGGCCAACGCGCCAAGGCCCGCCATAACCGCCAGGCCGCCCCGGCGGCGGTGTTCCGCCTCTTCCAAGCCCTGCAAGCGCTCTTCATGCGCGGCCAGGCTTTCGCCCCGCGCGCGGCAGCGCTCGGTCAGCGCGGCGCGCATGGCCGCGTTGACCTGCTCTATGTGCGACATGCGCTTGTCCAGGCGGTCGAAGCGCCGCAGCACCACGCACTGAAAGTCGTTATCCGTCATGGTTTCCTCCTGATGCCATGAAAAAAGGTCACGAAAGGCCCAGCATGCCCAAAAGCAGGGTCAGCACTTCCTTCAGCATGGAAGGCGGCAGCTTCACTTGCGGCCAGTAAGTGACGATGATCGCCCGGCCCACCACCTCAAAGGCGAAGACCAGGGAAAGCACCCAGCCCAGAAAACCGCGCCAGTTCTTGAGCACGGAGGGGCCGGAACCGGCCACCTCCGCCTCGTTGATGCGGCTTTGGGCTTCGTTGATTTTCGAGCGGTCGGGAAAGATGCGGTCAAAAGCCTTGCCGATAAGATCCGCGATTGCGCTGACGGGGTTGAGACTCATTGCCATTCCCCCGTGATTGCTTCCGCTCCTGCGGCGTTACAGATGCGCGCCCGGCAAAGCCGGGTCGCGCCCGCCTTGTCGCTCGAAGCACTGCCGCGCGGCTGGCCGGGCTGCGCCCGCCAGCCTCCTCCGGAGGTATAGTGTGTCGCCTTCATTGCCATTCCCCCGTTTCCATTTGTTTCGAAAGCTCCTTGGCGCGATAGCCCACCTGCGAGGCCCATTTGCTGGTCAGCATGCGCCGGGCGGCGTCTTTGAAGTCGCCCCGTTTCACGCTGCCCAAAGTGCCCGCGAAACCCAGCAGCCCGTTGATGCCCAGGTTGAAAGCCATGTTCACCAGCACCGCGCGGCGCGGCGGTGTTAGGGCCTCCGTCCAGGGCAGCAGGCGGTCCACCGCATCGGCCGCCACGGCGGCATCCGCCGCCAGCAGGGCTTCCGCCTCATTTTCCGTCAGTTTTGATTCCGCTGAAATGCCGGGCACCGGGTTCACATCCAGGTTGTGCCCATAGCCGATGGTCAGCGCGCCGGCGGAACACCTGTAGGCGCGGTGATTTCCCGCGCCGTCGCGCTTGCGGCCTTCGTGCCGCTTGAGTTGCAAAAGAAGCCGTTCGTCCATACTGTCGTCCTCCATTGTGGTTTGGAAGCAGTATAGACCCGGTTTTTTGGGGTGTTCAGGCTGGGCATAGGCTTAGCAGAGGCTCAGCATAGGCTCAGCATAGTTGACATGATTTCGCGTTTTTTTCGAAAATACGTATCTAGATGAATTTACAATATAAAAATATTTTCCAAAACAAGCCCGGCCCTCTTGCTTTCCGGTAATCACAGGCGTAAATGCTGATTCAGCATCGGCAATGTGCCGGTGCAACTTTAACAAAGGTATGGAGTTACCTGTATGAAAGCTTCTTTTTGGCTGTCCCTGGTTCTGGCGTGCGCTTTAGCTTTCCCTGTCGCTTCTTTCGCCGCCGAAGCCGGTTCCCCGGCCAAAACGGAAAAGAAAGTGGAACGTAAAAAATCCGCTAAAAAAGCCAAGGCGGACAACGGCGATCAAGCCGTGAAAAAAGAAAAGAAAGCCCCCGCCAAGAAAGCGAAGGGCAAAAAAGCTCCCGCTGAAAAAACCATGTAGTTTATAGGTAAAGCACGCTTATTATAAGGCTGGTGATATGCATCGCTGGCCTTATTTTTTGGCGGCGCATTTGGGGTGAAATCTTTTATTTGGGCAGCAGCAAATATACCGCGCCTTTTGTATCCAGGTGCCCGGCCACGTGCGCGGCCTCGTCCCCCGCTCCGCAGAAAAGATCCATGCGATAGCCCTTGATGGCCCCGCCCGCGTCTTGCGGCAGGGTCAGGGCCGGAAAGGGCCTGGTATGCTGCCCGTCAGGGCCCGGCAAAGGTGCAAGGATCATGGTCAGCGCGCCTTGCGGCACGGTATTTCTATCAACCGCCAGGCTGACCCAGGGGGTCAGCGGGCGGCCCATGCTGCCGATGGGTCCGGCGGATGCCTCGCGAAAAAAGACGTAGCTGGGGTTTTCGTCAAACAGTTCCGCGCGCTCGCCGGGGTGGGCGGCCAGATATTCGCGTATGGCCCGCATGTTCACGCCGTCTTCGGGCAAAAGGCCGCGTTCTTTCATCACCCGGCCCAAAGACACGTATTTCTGGTTGTTCTTGCCCGCGTACAGCACGTGCGTGACCGAGCCGTCAGGAAATTGCAGGCGGCCGGAACCCTGCACGTGCAGAAAAAAAGCGTCCGTCTCATCCACATAGGCTATTTCCAGCCCCTTGCCGCGCAACGCGCCCCGGCGGTCAATGGCGTTTCTGCTGTGATAGGGCACGCCGGAACGCAGATCCGGCGGCATGCGATACAATGCGTAGCTCAAATGGCGGGTGGGGGTGCGGCTGGCTTTGAGGGTGGGTTCGTAATAGCCGGTGAACGAAAAGTCAGGCCCCAGCCGCAGCCAGCGAAAATGCCGGGCCAGCAGCGCCGGGTCGCCATCCAGCTGCGGCAAAAGCGAGCGGAGAAGGGTGAGCGACTGGGCCATCTGGCCCCAGGTCACGGTCAGGCCGGGACGGGTTATGGCCGCTGTGGCGGGGTTTTTGCCGCCCGCATAGGCCAGGCTTTGGCTGACGGCGAAATCCATATCCCGCCACGAAGAAAGCCCTTGCCGGGCAGGGGCCAGCTGCCGGGCCAGTTTTACCGCCTCATCCTGCGCGACGGGCAAAGAACAAACCTCGCCCAGCGGCACGAACAGCGCTATGGGCGGTATGCGCCCCGACTGACCGTTAGATCCGCCGTCAGGGCCTTTTCCGCCGGACAACACCTGCTTGCCGCAACCGGCCAGGAGCAAAAGCGCCCCCAGCGCGGCGAATGCCGCCAACGATCTGTACTGTATCCGTATCATAGCTTCACGCCTTGGCTTTTGCTCAGAGTTGGAGTAGCTAAAAAACCGGCCGTCTTGCGGCGGTTCGCAGGGTTTGCCTACCCTGCCCGGACTTTTTTGGCAACAACGGAGAGCACATGAACACCGATACCGCACCCCCCGCCGAAGTTTGGCTGGCCCACCGAGTGTCGTATGGCGAGACCGACACCATGGGCGTTTTATATTACGCCGAATACCTGCATCTGTTTGAACGCGCCCGGAGCGAGCTGATCCGTTCGCGCGGGGTGTCGTACAGCGAAGTGGAAAAGCGCGGCTACTTCCTGCCCGTGCGCGAAGCTTCCTGCCGGTACCGCAGCCCGGCCCGCTATGACGACCTGTTGTACGTGCGGGTGAGCATTTCCGAGTGGGGCCGCGCTTCCGTGACTTTCAGCTACACCCTGTACGACGAGACCAAGACGAAAAAACTGGCCGAGGGCATGACCCAGCACGCCTGCGTAAACGCAACGGGCAAGCCGGTTTCCATACCGGATTGGCTCAAAGCCTTGTTGTCGTAGTGCGTACCGACATCCACACCCACATCTTTCACCCGAAAGTTGCGGCCAAAGCCCTGGCCCGCATCGCGGCCGTGGGCTTCGCCCCCGTCGGCACGGGCGTTCTTGAAGACCTTTTGCCCCGTCTGGCGAAGGCGGGCATAGAACGCGCCGCCGCGCACATCGCGGCCATTTCCGGCGACCAGGTCATCGCGGCCAACAATTTCGCCGTCGCGCTGCTGCGCGGTCAATCCGCATCATCGCCGCGCCTCATCCCCTTCGGCACGGTGCACCCGGGCTGCCCCCGCTGGCCGGAAGAACTGGACCGCCTGGAAAAGGCGGGCATACGCGGCATCAAACTGCACCCCAACTTCCAAAGTCTGGCCTTTGACGATCCCAGGCTGTTTCCCATTATGGAAGCGATTGGCGCGCGCTTTACCGTCATGTGCCATGTGGGGTGCGAGCCGCCGCTGGAGAAAAACCCCGCCAGCCCGTATAAACTGCGCACGCTTATCGATCGTTTTCCCAAAATTCGCTTCATCGCGGCGCACATGGGCGGCTACGCGAACGGCAAGGCGGCGCTTGAAGCGCTGGCCGGAAAAGATATCTGGCTGGATACCTCCAACACCCGCAACCTGCCCCAACCCGAACTGCGCGCCATTTTGCGGAAACACCCCAGAGAGCGCGTGTTGTTCGGCAGCGACTACCCGCTGTATGACCCGGCGGAAGAGGTCCCCGCGCAGCAACGGCGCCTGGGGCTTTCGGACGCGGAAATGGAGCAATTACTGACCAACGCGGACGCATTGTTAGACGCGGGCGCTGTTTCCAAATAAATATTTATTTGGACGTCAATTGCGTTCCCTCGTGGGTGTAGCCAGGACAACACATGCACAGCAAACGCAGGCGCGTCGCCGCTTGCAGATAATGGCGCGAACCTTTGGGCAGCAGGTAAAAACGGCCGGGACCGAATTCATGGGGCATGCCGTTGATGTGCAAAATCCCTTCGCCTTCCAGGCCGTAATAGATCTCGTCGAAATGGGGATGGCCGTGCTCCGCCGTCTCCCTTCCTTGCTCCACCACCGCCTCCGCCAGGCTCATGCCCAGCCCCGGCACGAAATCCGGATGCAGCAGCTCGCGGATGAAGCTCTGATCTTTCGTCACATAGCCGTCAGAGGCCTCGCGTTCTTCCATTGGCAACTCCCGGTTCTGAGGCGCTACGCGCCGTTCTTCAGTTCCGCTTTTGGCATAGCACGGACACGGCCCACTTTGGTAGTGGCTCCATTTGCGTTTCAGACTGTTCTCCGCTACCTTGTTGCCTTCACGCTGAACCCGGCATTGCCGCCCCGAACCATATGCACAAACGCCGCCCCACATCCGCGCCCGGAAAAACCACGCCCCTGTCTTTGCTGACGCCGCAGCAGGAACTGCGCGGCTCGCTCGACCGCGTGGTTTTTCACAACGCCGAAAACGGCTATACCGTGCTGCGGTTGAAAGTGGCGGGCAAGGCGGACCAGGTCACCGTGGTCGGCGCCATGGCCGACCCTCGGCCCGGCGAAGCCCTGCTGGTCAAAGGCCGCTGGACCAGCCACCCGAAATTCGGCGACCAGTTCCAGATGGAAGAATACCAGTGCCTGCTGCCCGCCAGCGCCGAGGGCATACGCCATTATCTCGGGTCCGGGCTGATCAAGGGAGTGCGCTATTCCATGGCCGGCCGCATTGTGGAAACGTTCGGCGAAGCCACCTTCAGCGTGCTGGATGAAACCCCTGACCGGCTGCTTTCCGTGCCCGGCATCGGCGTAAAAACCCTTGAAGCCATCAAACAGGCCTGGGCGGAACACAAAGGCATACGCGACCTGATCATGTTTTTGCAGCCGCACGGGGTTTCCACTTCGTACGCGGTGCGCATCTATCGCCAATACGGGGCGGATTCGCTTGAGGTGGTGCGCGAAAATCCCTACCGCCTGGCCATGGACATTCACGGCATCGGCTTTCTGACCGCGGACGCCGTGGCCATGAAGCTGGGTTTCGCGCCTGATTCGGAACTGCGGGCCGAGGCCGGGGTGCTCTACACCCTCACCCGCATGGCGGACGAAGGCCACGTTTATTACCCCAAAGACGCGCTGGTGGCGGCCACGGCGGACGCCCTGAACATAGAACCCGCCCTGGCGGAGCGTTCTCTGGCCCGGCTTGAGGCGGAAGAGCGCATCGTGCTGGAAGATCTGCACGGAGAGCCCGGCACAACCCCCGCGGACATCGACCCGGAAGACGACACCATCACCGTGCACACCGGCGTGTACCTGGGCCGTTACCACCACTGCGAAGCGGGCATCGCCTATTATTTGCGGCGCATTTTGCGTTCGCCCAAAGCCGTGCGCTTTGACGACGGCGAAGAGGCCGTGGCCAAAGCCATAGCTTCGCTGCCCATAACTCTCGCGCCGGAGCAGGAAGAAGCCGTGCGCGCGGCCATCGTGCGCAAGGCTCTGGTCATCACCGGCGGGCCGGGCACGGGCAAAACCACGGTCATCAACGCGGTCATTCGCGTGTTCGCCGCGAAAAAGGCCCGCATTCTGCTGGCAGCGCCCACGGGCCGCGCGGCCAAGCGCCTGGCCGAAACCAGCGGGGTGGAAGCCAAAACCATCCACCGCCTGCTTGAATACAGCCCCCGCGAAGACGGCTTCGCCAGGAACGAAGACAACCCTCTCGCCTGCACGCTGCTGGTCATTGACGAAGCCTCCATGATGGATACGCTGCTCATGTACCACCTGATGAAGGCCGTGCCCCTGGGCGCGACCGTCGTTTTTGTGGGCGACGTGAACCAGCTGCCTTCCGTGGGGCCGGGCAACGTCTTGCGCGACATCATCGCCTCCAACGCCGTGCCCGTGGTGGAGCTGACCGAAGTCTTCCGCCAGGCGGCGGAAAGCGAAATCATCATCAACGCCCACCGCATCAACCACGGCGAAGCCCCCAGCATGGCCAACCCGGAGGGGCGGCTTTCCGATTTGTACTTCATCCGCCAGGAAGACCCGGAAAAAGTGGCCGACCTTATCGTGGGCCTGGTGCGCGACCATATCCCCCGCCGCTTCGGCCTGCACCCGCTGGACGACATCCAGGTGCTGACCCCCATGCACAAAGGGTCCGCCGGGTCCGCCAATCTGAACGCGAAACTGCAAGCCGCCCTGAACCTTGAAACGCGCAAGCTGCAACGCGGCGACCGCCAGTTCAGGGCCGGGGACAAGGTCATGCAGATACGCAACAACTACGACAAAGATGTGTTCAACGGCGATATCGGCCGCATCGCCCACCTGGATATGGAAGACCGCGAAATAACCGTGCGCTTTGACGACCGCAACGTCATCTACGCCTGGGACGAGTTGGACGAGATCGTGCCCGCATACGCCATATCCGTGCACAAATCGCAGGGGTCGGAATACCCGGCCGTGGTGCTGCCCATTTTGACGCAGCATTACATGCTTCTTCAGCGCAACCTGCTCTATACCGGCGTCACCCGGGGCCGCCGCCTGGTGGTGCTTGTGGGGTCCGCCCGCGCCGTGCATATGGCCGTGGCCAACAACAAAATGCTCAAACGCCACACCTGGCTGGCGCATAGGTTGGCGCTGGGAGTGGCGTGATGAACCGGGGGCGGGAAACCCTTTTTTATAAAAAAGGGTTTCCCG